>JAMCRJ010000046.1 GCA_023381645.1 Gammaproteobacteria bacterium | reverse complement strand
CAGCGCACGAGGTGCTACTCTGTTTCGATGGCGATACCGCCGGACGTAATGCGGCCTGGCGGGCCGTGCAGACGGCGCCGGAGCATCTGCGCGCGGGGCGTCTGCTACGGTTGCTGTTCCTGCCGGATGGCCAGGACCCAGACTCGTTGGTGCGCGAACAGGGAGGCGCGGTGTTTGAATCAATGCTCCCGACCGCGCGTCCAGCCATCGATTTTTTTCTGGAGGAGTTGCAACGCCGACACAACCTCGCCGCAGAAGATGAGAAGGCACTTTTTCTGCATGCGGCACGCGATTTTCTGAAACGGGTGAGCGATCCGGTGTTACGGGAGGTTTATGAACAACGGGTGCAGACGCTTTGCGGATTGGCACCCGTCGCCCGGCGCGCGACATCGCGCGCACCGCGTAAAGCGACATTCTCCGCTGCCGGAGGACGATCCCTTTTTAAAACGGCTTTGCGACTATTGCTGAATTTTCCCGAAGACCCTGCCTGGCAGGCGTTGGACCGTGATTTGCTGCCTTTCCTCTTCGACCGTGATCCCATGGCTGAAATTCTGGCAGAGGCCCTTGATATCTTGGCCAACATGACCCATCTAAGTTCTCACGAACTATTCGCAAAACTGTCGGTACTGAAACATGCGGAGGCATGCTACGCGCTGGTGATGAGCGACTCTGGCGACGAGGAAGGACAGGTGCTGATGCGGCTTGAAATTTCCGGTTGTGTGGCGCGAGTGAATCAGCGCCTTGCTGCGGCGCGCAGTCACTTTATCAGCCGGGCCGCAGATCAGGGTGGTTTGAGTGCGCTCTCCGAGCAGGAGAGGGCTGAAGTAGTGCGTTTGTCCCGGCGCGACAGGCGCAACGGCGTTGGATCGGAATGAAATGAAAAATGGGCTGAGGGTGCAGTTCTGTGACGGGGCACCTTTCCATGCGTGTGGTTTTTCCTATATAATGCGCGGCTTTCCGCGAGTGCAGGTTGGTTATGAGAGACGGTGAGAGTGTAGTGGATAATGAATCTCAGCGGTCTGAGCTGAAGCGGCTTATTGCGCGTGGTAAAGAGCAAGGCTACCTGACCTATCGCGAGATCAATGATCATTTGCCGGAAGAGGTTTTCGATCCCGAGCAGATGGAAAATGTCATCTCCATGATCAATGACATGGGTATTGAAGTCTTTGAGGAGGCTCCGGACGACGATACCCTGCTGATGGATGGGGAGGGTGGTGCCGTAGTCGCTGCTCAGGAAGCGGAAGAAGCGGCAGAAGAAGCCCTGGCCGTGGTCGAGGCGGATATCGGGCGAACCAGTGATCCGGTGCGTATGTACATGCGCGAGATGGGCAGCGTGGAGCTGCTCACGCGTGAAGGCGAAATCGAAATTGCCCGGCGTATCGAAGATGGCCTGATGCAGGTGTTGCGCGCTGTATCGACCTGCCCCACGACCATCTCTCTTCTTCTGGATGCCGCGGCTCGGGTGGAGCGCGGCGAGACGCGCCTGGATGAAGTGGTTGACGCCTTTATTGATCTTAGCGCGCTGGACGCAGAAACCGTCAGTGAGGCGGAAGAAACTGTGCTGGTGGAAGGCGCCGATCTGGACGTCGATGAGGATGAGGAAGAATCCGAAGACGGTGATATCGAAGTCGTAGACAAGGGACCACAGCTCGAAGATGCACTGGAGCGTTTTGCGGTCATTCGTGCTGCGTATACCGCGCTGCTCGCCAGCCATGCCGATGGTGAAATGCATGGTGAAAGTTATCAGCAGCAGCGCCGGGAGCTCGCCGAGCGTTTCCTGGAAATCAAACTCAACGGTCGTCAGATTGACGTCATGACCGATGCCCTGCGCGGGCTAACGGAAGAGGTGCGTCAGTGCGAACGGGAGTTGATGGAACTGTGCATTGAACGCGCGCACTTCCCGCGTAAAGACTTTGTACGCAGTTATCCCGGTCATGAGGGCGATATCGGCTGGATTGATCAGCAAATCGCGGCTGGCCATGCCTACAGTACCCGTTTGGTTGAGTTTCGTGATGATATCGTGGCGACCATGAAACGCCTGGCGAATATTGAGAAGCGTGCCGGTTTGCCGATTGCCGAGATCAAAGAGGCCAGCCGTCTGATGTCTATTGGTGAGGCCAAGGCGCGGCGTGCCAAGAAGGAAATGGTGGAGGCCAACCTGCGTTTGGTGATCTCTATCGCCAAGAAGTATACCAATCGTGGCCTGCAGTTCCTGGACTTGATTCAGGAAGGGAATATCGGCCTGATGAAAGCGGTGGACAAGTTCGAATACCGCCGTGGCTACAAATTCTCTACTTATGCGACTTGGTGGATACGCCAGGCCATTACGCGGAGTATTGCGGATCAGGCGCGGACCATTCGTATTCCGGTACATATGATCGAAACCATAAACAAACTCAATCGAATCAGTCGGCAGATGCTCCAGGAAATGGGGCGTGAACCGTCCCCTGAAGAGCTGGCGGAACGGATGGAAATGCCTGAGGATAAAATCCGCAAGGTGCTGAAAATTGCCAAGGAGCCTATCTCCATGGAGACGCCCATTGGTGACGATGAAGATTCGCACCTGGGCGACTTCATCGAAGACCGGAATGTGACCGCGCCAGCGGATTCCGCCGTTAACGCGGCCATTCGCGAAGTGGTCGAGGAATTGCTCGACAATGGCCTGACAGCGCGGGAAGCCAAGGTATTGCGTATGCGCTTTGGCATCGGGATGAATACCGACCACACGCTGGAGGAGGTCGGCAAGCAGTTTGACGTTACTCGTGAGCGTATCCGCCAGATTGAAGCCAAGGCGCTGCGCAAACTGCGTCATCCCTCTCGATCGGAGCGGTTACGTAGTTTTGTGGACGGTGAAGTGACGATTCCATCGTGACGGATGTTTTTTAGCGGTATGAGGCGTGGGATCAGTGCATTCCACGCCGTTCTTCAGGGCCTGTAGCTCAGTTGGTTAGAGCAGGGGACTCATAATCCCTTGGTCCACGGTTCGAGTCCGTGCGGGCCCACCAATTAAAACGACATGTTAGGCGTTGCGCCCGGCATGACAAAAGCCTTGATAAGTCGGTTTTGATAAGGATTTGATAGCTCTGAGCGTTTGCTGGGCGCCGGCTCTGGCCCCGATCTGGTGGCCGTCCAACCCGTGACACCCGTCACGGTGACAGCCATAGCACCCATGACACATGGGTGCGCGCCAACACCCCAGTGCGTGCAGGCATTTTTGAACCAGTGGGAGCAGGTCATGATAATACAGAGGCGGTCATGCAAATTGGGAGACATGACCACGGGAAATGGACAGGGTTAGAGTTATATTTGGCCACCTTATGAGCGCCTCATGTAACTTGGTATGGGACATCAATCCGCCACGATCAGCAAGAAATATACTGAAGCATTCTGTCTATTTAACTTTTTATTGTTGGCTCTTCATTATTAATGTCACTTGAACTCCGCCATCTCCGTTACTTCATCGCAGTGGCTGAAGATCTGCATTTCAGCCGCGCGGCAGAGCGTTTGGGCATTTCCCAGCCGCCGCTCAGCCAACAGATTCACACGCTTGAGGAAATGCTAGGAGCGCGGCTACTTGTACGCACTAACCGTCGGGTGGCCCTAACCGATGCAGGAGAGGCTTTTCTGAAAGAGGCCCGCGCCATTCTTGTCCAAGTGGATCGTGCCGTGGACTATGTGCGCAGTGTGGAACGCGGAGAGAAAGGTGAACTGCACATCGGTATGACCCGCTCAGCCATGTTGGCAAAACAGGTCCCCAGAGCCATATTCCGGTTTCGAACAGAATTCCCGTCCGTGCATCTGGGTCTGGAAGAGTTGAATTCTCTCGAACAAATAGACGCATTGATCCACGAAAAAATACAGGTGGGTATTATGCGGGTTCAGCATTTACCTGCAATGCTTCAATCCCATATGCTCTACGCCGATCCTCTCGTAGCAGTTCTACCTGCCAAACACCCGTTCTGTCCGATTTCTCCAACCCTGTCTGTACCTCTTGATCCGGCACAACTGGTCCACGAGCAGTTCATTATTTTTGCGGACTCGGCCGGTACCGGCATACGAAATCAGTTTTATCAGATTTGCCACGATGCCGGGTTTAATCCCAGAATTGTTCAGGAAGTGCAGGAAGCATCGACAATGATAGGATTGGTAGCGGCAGGTCTGGGGATTACCATTCTTCCAGTTTCCTATTCATATCTACAGCAAGATAGCGTGTGTTACATACCGCTGTCCTCCCCTAGCGCGCGTTCTGATATCCATGTGGTTTACCGTTGTAGGGACCATTCACCGCTTCTCCGACAGTTATTGACGATATTGAAGTCAGAGGCGGCAGCGCACGCAGTTTCCAGGCGATGAGCAGTCCAGATGCTGCCAGAAAAGTCAGCAGCCCGGCCACACCATCCCAACCCCAGCCAGAATAGAAATATCCTCCGGAACTTCCCAGTACCGCCGAACCCAGATAATAAAAAAAGAGATACAATGATGCTGCCTGCGCCTTGGCTCCATGCGCTCTCCGACCCACCCAACTGCTGACAATGGAATGTCCTCCAAAAAAACCAAAAGTCAACAATATGGTGCCGAGCATAATCGCCCATACGGCCCCCGCAAAACTGAGAAGGACTCCAGTAATCACCAACGCGAAAGCCATCCACAGCACTTTTCGACGCCCCACCCATCCGGCAATATGTCCCATCACTGGAGAGCTGAAAATACCAACCCCGTAGACGCTGAAGATCAGTCCCACCTGAGCCTGACTGAAGTCGTAAGGAGAAGTCACCAGGCGATAAGTCAGATAATTATAAAAGGTCACGAAAATGCCCATCAGGAAAAAGCCTTCCGCAAACAACCAAGGGAGCCCCGAATCTTTGAACAACATACGTATTTGCTGGACTCTGCCGTTCCAGGACACATGCTGTGGGGAAAAGTGCAGCGAATCTGGCAAGCTGCGAACAAACAGAACGGCAGCGATCAAGCTGATGACGCCGATGCTGACAATGGCAACATGCCAACCCCAATAATTGGCCAAAACGCCAGCAACCAGCCGACCTGACATGCCACCCACTGCACTTCCACTGATATATAACCCCATACCTATGCCAATAGAGTCCGCGTGTACCTCCTCATTGAGATACGTCATAGCTACTGCCGGCAAACCACTGATGCTGATGCCCAGCAAGGCCCGCGCCAGCAGAAAAACATCCCAATTTGGAGCGAATCCCGTGGCGAGCACCAGAAATGCGGACATGAACAGTGACCAGACCATGATTGGCTTACGTCCCAGACGATCCGACCAGTTCCCGACCAGGAGCATCGTGAAAGCCAGAATCCCCGTAGTCAAAGACAGGGAAAGAGCACTACTCGTGGCGGCCACTCCATACTCTCTGCTGAAAGCAGGCATCAGGGGCTGTACACAATAAATCATGCTGAATGTGGCGAATCCTGCTGCGAAAAGCGCCAGGCTCGTATTTCGAAATGAGCGGGTGCCGTGACGAATATGATTTTTTGCGGAAGATTCAGAGGGCGGTGGACTGGGAACCAGGGATTGTTTTCGCATTGGCTAATGAAAAATGACTCATGGCAAGGCCGAATAGGACTTGAGGGATACTAGTCCTTCGTAAAATCAGGTACCAGAGCGTTTAGGATATGCTTCCATATTTATTAAATATCAATCACAAGGTTTTAATCCACCGACTTTAGTCAATATTAAGCAACAATTACATCGGACAGATACATCAGACACTTTTCCCTGCATGACCCGCAAGGTGATGCCTGCTCTTCAATCCCGATAAAAATCTGGGTATCCGATGGGCTTTACGGGTATCTACACCAATCATCGGCTAGAAGTGATAGGCGGAGACGAAGCCTTTATAAGTGTTCATTTTTTGGACTATTAAATGTTTTCTCAGGGGCTCATAGCCTAGCAATTACACATCTTGGTTTTTAACGGCAGATTGCTAGCGTACGTCTATCTTTTGCGCTCGGTTGGGGTCATCTACTCTGGAAATTATCAGGAAGATGAGCAGCATCAAAATGACCAGCGTCAGCGATATGCTCACCGGGCCCGTGCCAAGACCAAGGCCACCGAACGTTATCGGCTTGTCTGTCCAATCCGCGAAAGAAGCCCCCAGCGGCCTGGTCAGGATATAGGCTATCCAGAAGGCGGCAATTTCATTGAGGTCGAACATGAAATATGCAACGACGGGAATGCCAAACAAAAGGACAAATAGTAAGCCCGATCCAAGGTAGCCTAAATCCAGGCTCGATGCTGTCATGTCACCGGCGGCGGTGCCAAGGGCAAAGGTAGCTACGATGGTCGCCCAATAGAATGCCTCTCGCCGAGGTGTATGCACACTGTGAATGGAAAGAGTTTTCTCTTTGAGTTTCCAGGTGCCAAGAATCCCGATCAAGGCAACCAGAAAAACGGATGTCGAGATGTCATAGGGAACGCCCAGCACGACATGGGTGACATCCGCTATTTGGGTACCGAAGATGCTCACCATAATGACGGCAAACCAGTAATAGTGTGCGGTATATTGATTGCTCCGCATCTGCAGCCAGATAGCGGCCAGGAATAACAAACCACAACCCACCACGGCCAGATAGGGGTTTGTGTGGAAAACGAGAAAATCCGACGTGGCTTCTCCCATGGCGGTGGTCAGGAGTTTCGCCATCCAGAAATACACGGTGATCTTCGGTACCTTGAGCATGGCGTTCTTTTCGTTGGATGGGCTAAGTGCGGCTGTAGTCATTGACGTTCCTTATTTTTCTAAGCGCAGCGAGCAAAGTCACGCATGGCTATGCCCGCCAACTATCGGTACAGGTTCGATGAGATTATGTTTATCCTTGAATCAAGGTGTGGTCTTCAAGACGGCGACACTCGCGAGGGTGAGTACCTGACGCTTCCATGGAGGGTGAGTGGGGTCGCTTCTCATGGTAATCCTCCTGAATTTCACCAAAAAATATAGAATCGTAGAAACAATGGTCGCAGGGGGAATACCGCAACCACGATTCATGGACCGATATTTGCCCGATGAGTTCCCTATCACCGCCGGATGGAAATGGTGGATATCCTTCTCCATGTTGTGACGCACCAGTTTGGCAATATCGCCTGCCAGCTCGACCCTTTTCGGTCCGCCTCCCGCCATCAGGAAGGCGAGCGGGCTTCTCCGCCGCTCTGGGGGCGGTCCCGGCCACGGCACGGGATATGCGGCGCCGGGCAAATGGGACTCTGCTCGATGCTCAGGCCGCAAAGCAGCGGGCCATGATCTTCAATTTGGACTTTCCCCGGAATCTGACCTGCCAGATCGAAATCAGGGACGCTGCGCAGGACTACTCTGTCGTTGAGGTTAAACGGTTTTTTACAGTCTGCCCGGTAGCCTAACCCTCATGAGTGAGGAGGATTGGCCACGGTCCTCCCGGCGCATTGGCGCCGGGTTTGTTCCAGGGGGTCCGCGGTGGAATTGACCGGAAAACGCCGTGCGCAGGCGACTAACGGCCGGTTTTTCTCGGGAGTATCCGTTCCAGCGTGTCATCCTTGAGGATGTAGTGGTGCATCAGTGCCGCCGCAGCATGCAGACCGGCGAGGATAATGATGGTCCAGGCAATGATGTTGTGGAAGTTGCCGAAGGTGTGTTCCAGGACGCGATTTTTGACAGTCGCAAACTGCAGGGACAAGAGCCCGAAGAATGTGAAGGATTCCGCCTGTGCCCAGCGCAGCAGAAAACCAAGCGCTACCTGTACCGCCAGCAGGAGGTAGAGCACATGTTGCATCCCTTTCGCCAGCCTTTCCTGCAAGTTTGTCGCCGCTGGCATGCGCGTGCCGCGTGTGGTACGCCAGCCCAGCCGTATTATGAGCACCACCGTCAGCAGGATGCCCAGTGAAATATGAAGGGACTGGAATTCCTTCCGGAGCGGCGCCCCATGCTCGAGAAAATCCCAGATTTCGGCCAGGGCAAAGAGTACGACGACCAGAACCACGGTTAGCCAATGCAGAATGATGGTTGTCCGGTCATAGCGCACGGGTAGATCTCCACCTGAGTCCGGTGCCTCTTTGTTCAGTAATGCCGCATTCTCGTTCATTTCGCTTCCCTCTTTCTGATATGTGCCATTCCTTAGCCGGGACTCGGCGCAGCCGCATTTTACAGGAGTTTGCCATAGCAATGCCACTTTGGAACAACAGGGCATAGGGCCCGTCTTCGGTATTATCAAATCGGTGACGGGATTCCGGTAGTCCTCCTTGTGCGCTATACGTTAGGGCCCAGGGCAAAAAGAACCGAGATCGGCTCCAAATGAGCAATTTCAAGAAATCCTTGGCGGAAATCGGTAGCACCCCGAAGCTAAAACCGACGGGCTGCTAGGCGTCGGTAAAACCATCTTTTCACTCCTTCCACCGCCAGCAGGTACACGACGACCATGGCCATAAGTATCGCGAAGAAATCCAACGGCAGTGCCACAAATCCCAGCGTGGCGCCTATCGGGGTCAAAGGCAGCAGGGCGGCCACAGCGACCACGGTTAATGATGTTCCCGCCAGCAAAGGGTGCGGACGGCTGGTCAAAGGATTGAAGCGGGTACGAATGACGAATATTACCAGAACCTGGGTGGCGATGGATTCGATGAACCAGCCGGTGTGGAACATCTCCTCACCGGCATGGAAAACGTGCAACATGATATAAAAAGTGAGGAAGTCGAAGAGCGAACTGATCGGGCCGATCACCATCATGAAGTTGCGAATGAAGGCCATATCCCACTCGTGAGGGTGCGACAAATAGCTTTCATCTACATTGTCCAGTGGGATCGGAACCTCCGAGAGGTCGTAAAGGAAGTTGTTGAGCAGGATCTGTACCGGCAGCATGGGCAAAAACGGGATGATCAGGGTGGCACCAGCCATGCTGAACATGTTCCCAAAATTGGAACTGGTGCCCATCATGATATACTTCAATACGTTACCGAAGGTGCGTCGTCCTTCTCGAATGCCTTCGTACAACACATCGAGGTCGCGTTCGAGCAGGATCATGTCCGCTGCATCCTTGGCCACGTCCACCGCGCCGTCCACGGATATCCCCACATCTGCGGAATGGAGCGAGGGGGCGTCGTTGATGCCGTCGCCAAGAAAACCCACGACGTGGTGACGTGCTTTGAGGGCCAGGATAACGCGGTTTTTCTGTGCGGGAGTGACGCGGCAAAATAGGTTTGCCTCCTCCACTAGCGCCTGCAGGGCAAAGTCGTCCATCTTCTGGATCTCGGCGCCGGTCAGGACCTTGCTCACAGGCAGCCCGATTTGCGCACAGACGTGACGGGTGACCAGATCGTTGTCACCAGTGACAATCTTCACTGCCACCCCGCTTTTGGCCAAATCGCCAACCGCACGGGCCGCCGTTTCCTTCGGGGGATCCAGGAAAGCGGCAAAGCCGGCAAATACCAACTCGGTTTCATCGCCCACCACGGCGTGGGGATGGTCAAGTGGCACTCGTCGCCAGGCGATACCGAGCACCCGGAAGCCCTTCTGTCCCCATTCGTCGCACAACACCTCTGCCCGACTGCGAGTCTGTGCGTCGAATGGCGTTTGGACCCCGTCCGCCTCATACGCCACGGCAAGTCGAAGGACGTCCTCGGGAGCACCCTTCACTACCAGAAGCCGGCTATCGTTTTTTTCCACCAGCACGGAGACCCGCCGCCGCTCGAAATCGAAGGGTGCTTCATCAATTTTTCGCCAGGCGCTGACGTTGATTTCCTGATGGGCGAGAATGGCATCGTCCAGAGGGCTTTTGAGGCCAGTCTCGAAGTGGCTGTTGAGATAAGCTAATTCCAGCACCCCTTCGCTCTCCCGCCCCATGATGTCCACGTGGTGCTCAAGCCGGATGTGCGCCTCGGTGAGTGTTCCCGTCTTGTCCGTGCAGAGCACGTCCATCGACCCCAGATTCTGCACCGACGCCAAGCGTTTCACGATCACCTTTTTCCGGGCCATCCGGATGGCCCCGCGCGCGAGGGTAACCGAAACGATCATCGGTAGAAGTTCTGGCGTGAGACCTACGGCCAGGGCGACGGCGAACAGAAAAGACTCCAGCAGGGGGCGGTGAAACGCGGTGTTGACGAAAAGCGCGAACAACGCCAGAAAAACCGTTAGGCGCATGATCAGCAACCCGAATTGGCGTGTGCCCCGTTCGAAGGAAGAGGGAGGCGGCTTGCTGGCCAGGCTGTCGGCGATCTGGCCGAGGGCGGTGCCCAGGCCGGTGCGGCAGACCAGGATAGTTGCCTTGCCGCTGATGACGGAGGTGCCCATAAAGGCCGCATTATCGGCGGTATCTAGATCTGCCTCGCCGGAAAGCTCGATCGCATGCTTTTCCACCGGGTACGGCTCGCCGGTGAGGAGCGCCTGGTTGACAAAAAAATCCCGCGCCTCGATTAGCCGCCCGTCTGCGGGGACCGAATCGCCTGCGGCCAGCAGCACCGCATCTCCTGGCACCACCTCGAAAATCGGAATGTCACGCGGCCGACCATCACGCAGGACCGTGGCGCGCACGGCGACGGATCGCTTGAGTCGCTCGGCCGCCTGCCCAGCGCGGTATTCCTGCACGGTGTCCAGGGCCACGCTCATCAACACCATGGCGCTGATGATCAGGAAGCTGGCCCTGTCACCTGTCACGGCAGAAATCGCGCTGGCGACCAGAAGGATAATGACCAGGGGATTGCGAAAACGGGAGAGAAACAACCGGAGGAGCGTGCCGCGCAGCGCGGGCCGTAGCGCGTTCAGGCCGAAAGACGCCAATCGCGAAGCGGCTTCTTCCGTTGTTAAGCCACGAGGGCTGGTATCGAGCGCATGAAAAAGGTTTGGCAAGGGCTGTCGCCAAAAGGCCGCTTCCACTTCCGTGGGCTCAGACATGGCTCACCTTGCTTTGATTGGTCGGGGCGATAGGATTTGAACCTACGACATCCTGCTCCCAAAGCAGGCGCGCTACCAAGCTGCGCTACGCCCCGTCGCGGAGGAGAATAGCCGCTCGCCCCGCTGCGGTCAATCGAGGCGCGAGAGACGACGGCGCAGACGGTCCAGTTCGCCGCGGGCGAGAGCAATACCATCATTCAGGCGTTGGCGCTCTTTGTCACTCAGTTCCTTGCCCTTCTGCACCAGTTCTTCGCTATAAATGGCGATGGTATCGAGCAGTTCCTCAACGCGCTCATTTATCCGCTCACGCGACGCGACGACGCGATCCCAGGCCCGATTGGCCTGCTGCCGCAATTGCTCGCGAGTGCGGTCGCCTGTCTGCGGAGCGAAGAGCAGAGCCGTGACCGCGCCCGCTACCGCACCTGCCAGCAGAGCGATCCCCAGGGCGCTGTAGCCCATGCCGTTGTCGCCGTCGTTTTCAAAATTCATCATGATCCGTCTCCTATATCAGGTGATGACAGTGGGGGTCTTGCGACCCGTGAGGGTTTCGAGGCGGCTGAGATTCCTGCCGACCTGGATCAGATCGCGCAGGGTACGTTGCGGATCCTGATGCTGGCGCAGCGGGTCCTTCTCCAGATGCTCGTGATAAATACGCAAGGTGGCACCTTCGGTTCCGGTACCCGACAGGCGGAATATCAGCCGGACACCGTCGGCAAAGAGCAGACGCAGGCCCTGATGCACGCTGACACTGCCGTCGATGGGGTCGGCATAGGTAAAGTCATCCGCAATGAGGATCTCCCGTCCCGCCAGGGTCTGACCAGGGAGCACCGGCAATTGGGCGGCAATGCTGTGCATGATCTGTTCCCCGATTTCCGCCGGAAGATTTTCGTAATCGTGGCGGGTGTAGTAATGACGCCCGAAACGTTGCCAGTGCCGAGCGACGATCTCCGCCACCGGTTGTCCGGTATGGGCGATCACCGAGAGCCAAGCCAGTACGGCCCAGAGTCCGTCTTTTTCACGGATGTGATCCGACCCGGTACCAAAACTTTCCTCGCCGCAAAAGGTGATTTTGCCCGCATCCAGCAGGTTACCAAAGAATTTCCAGCCGGTGGGTGTTTCATAATGGGCGATACCCAGGGCCTCAGCCACCACATCCGCAGCCTGGCTGGTGGGCATGGAACGGGCGATGCCTTTGAGACCATGACGGTAAGCGGGGATTGCGGTGGCATGTGCCGCAAGTACCGCGAGTGAATCACTGGGAGTCACAAAAAAATGGCGTCCCAGGATCATGTTGCGGTCCCCATCTCCATCGGATGCGGCGCCAAAGTCGGGTGCGTTCTCTGCGAAGAGTTCGTCGGCCAGGGGCTTGGCGTAAACCAGATTCGGATCGGGATGACCGCCCCCAAAATCCGTGAGGGGGGTGCCGTTGACCACCGTGCCTGCTGGTGCCCCGAGCTGCTTTTCAAAAATCTCATGGGCATAGGGGCCGGTAATGGCATGCAGGGCATCGAAACGCATCCGGAAAGGCCCCTGCATGAGTCGTTTCAGCGCGTCAAAATCAAAAATGCGGGCCATCAGTTCTGCATAGTCGGCTACCGGGTCACAGACTTCTATCTGCATGTCGCCCAGCCAAAAAGTGGCAGCGTGGTCAATGTCGACGTCCGCGCCGTCCAGTATCTGATAGCCCTGGATGGACCTGCTCGCGGTCCAGATGGCGTCGGTGAGCTTTTCCGGAGCGGGACCGCCATTGGCCGTATTGTACTTGATGCCAAAGTCCTGGTCGGGGCCCCCCGCGTTATGGGAGGCGCTCAGGATGATGCCGCCGTGGGCGCCGCGGGCGCGGATGACGGTAGAGACCGCAGGCGTGGAGAAGAGCCCACCCCGGCCCACAACGACCTTGCCCCAGCCGTTGCCCGCTGCCATCCGGAGGATGATCTGTATGGCTTCGCGGTTATAAAACCGCCCGTCACCGCCGAGCACCAAGGTTTTTCCGGCACGATCGGGAATGGCGTTGAAGATGGATTGCACGAAATTTTCAAGGTAATGCGGCTGCTGAAAAACTTTGACCTTTTTACGCAGGCCGGAGGTGCCGGGGCGTTGGTCGGCAAAGGGCCGGGTCGCAATCTGCAATACCGCCATGGCACACCTCAGTGGTCAAGTGGGACGTCAACTCTCAAACTATAGCAGGAAAGCGCGGATCACAAGGCAAAGCCCTGGGTGCGCAGGAAATCCCGGCTGGGAAGCGCACACTGGTTCATCAGTTCGATACGGTGTGGATTGCGGCGCGCACGCCGCGCCCAGATCCGGGGATTGCCCAGCCCGGCTGCTGCATAGACCTGTTCGGACGGGAAGAAGCAGGTCCGCAAAAACTGCCGGAAAACCTCGCGCAGGACGGGGCTGATCAGAAGTTTTTTCGCCCGGCTCATGGCCTGACTGCGCATCTGGATAGTGGTACGCGCGAAGGCCATATGGCGGGCTTCTTCGCGCATATGCACATGGGTGATGGTCAGCACCGCAGCGGGTAACTCTTTGTGGGCGAAGATGATACGGTTCACGCGATCGGGTACGTTCTCGCCGATGAGGATGGTAGCCCAGAAAGCGGCCGAGCCTTCCGGCGCGTAGCGGGCGAAAAGACGTGCCAGTGGCGGGCGCTGGCTCAGCGGTGTCATGAAGGAGCGCTGTGAACGTTGCTGTAGCTCCAGAAACATAAGGCTGTGCCCCACTTCTTCCCGCAGTTCGTGCAACTGATAGTGGTAACTGACCGGGTCGCGGTACATCTCCTGGAGTGAGTTGGCGCCAAGGCGTTGGATGAAGAGTGCTTCCAGCCACAAGCCCAACTCGCAAAAGGAGACGAACTCGACCTGGGAAAGGCGGATACGCTCCTCCGGACTCAACTGTGAGTATTCAGGCAACCCATACAGGGACAGCAACTCTTCCGGGAGCCAAGCCGTGTCCGCGTCGAGGCTTTCCCAGGGGACTGTCTGGACCGGGTCCCGGTAGTGACTGCTATGCTCGCTGAGCCGGTTGACCAAGGCGTCATGGTGTCGCTGGATCTGCGCTTGCGCAGGAATATGATGAGCAAAGTTCATAAGCCATTCTGCCACGGACGCTCAGCCGCTCCAAGGGTGTAACGGGCTCTGTCCGCAGGCATCACGCACTTGGTTTATCGCGTGACGCACGTCATAGCGGGGCTGCCACTTCAATTTCTGCCTGGCGCTGGAAATATCGACGATCAATGGATTTTCCAGCACCTGCAGCCAGCCGGGATCACCAAGGCGGGTACTGAGGGGCCGCAGCGCCCTGTGCAGACCGTGCAGTTGTGTGGGTGAGAGGGGCAACTGCCAGCGGCGGGGAATGCTGGACCAGGGAATGGGATCAGGCGCCGCGATGTTGAAGATGCCATCCTGCCCATAACGGAGCGCGGCCAGTATTGCGCTGGCCGCGTCATCTTCATGGAGACACTGGATGGGCAGGTCCGGATTGCTTAGTCGCAGTCCGTAAGGGCTCGTCGCAATCTCATTCACCAGGGCCTGCCCATGGAGACCGATAATGGCGTGCAAGCGCAGGCGGGTGACAGCGGTTTTTTTCTGAGCAGCCGTGAACCCGTCCAGCCACTGCTCCAGTGCGGCCTTGTCCTCACTGTAGGCAAAACCGGGTACCGGCCGGCAAGGTTGGTTCTCGCCAATGGGCACCGGATTGTCCGGCCAGGCGCCATAGGCGGCCACACTGCCGGAATAGACGACTTGCGGTACACCGGCATCCGCGGCCGCAAGGAACAGGTGCTGACTGCCATCAAGATTGACCTGGCGCATTTCCGCACGCCAGCGCTGTTGTGGTCCAAGGCGAGGGCTGAGCACCATAAAGGCAAGATGGATGACGCAATCCACTCCGGTCAGGTGCTCCGCCAGTTGTGGGTCACGGATATCCAGAGGCAGGTAATATAGTTTGGGATGCTGCAATGCCGGCGGCCGTCGGTCCAGGGCGATAATCCGGCGGATATACGGCCAAGCGAGCAAGGCCGGCAGCAGAGCCGCCGCCGTATGCCCCGCAGCGCCGGTGACCAGCACCTGCATCAGTGGGGGGAGGGGGAGGTGCGCAGGGCCGGCAGTACCTCATCGGCCAGCAGGCGCAGCGAGCGCTGGGTGACCTCGCTGGGGACCATCCCGGCACCTACGGCCAGAATCAGGCGATTTACCCCTGCCCGGGCATAACGGGCCAGCCGCCGACGACAGGTGTCGGGGTCACCGACGACGACCATGCCCATGGTCTCCAGCAGTTGCAGGCTGAGGCCGCGGCGCAGCAGCGGCTCCAGAAAGCCGAGGCGATGGTAGTATTCATAGCTCTCGCGCAGCTGTACCAGAACCGGTCGCGTCTGATCCAGGAGTCGCTGGTAGTACCAGGTGAAACCTTCCGCCAGCCGACGCGCCTCGGCCGCATCTTCCAAACATAAACAACCTATGGTCATGGCGAAGTTCCCATTTTGGCCCGCCTGCACGGGGCCGTCTCCGTGGTGCTCTCGCCAGGTCTTTTTATAGGCACGCAGATCCTGTTTGATCAGGAACCAGGGTTTGAATGGCCCGGAAAGCACGCCAATGGCCTCTTGTGCCGCCCACTGGAAAGTTGCCGGACTCACGGCGGCCGCCCACAGGGGAGGGTGGGGCTGCTGGAGAGGCTTGGGAAGAATGTCCAGATCACTGAAGTCGTAGAGTTTTCCGTGATGGCTGAAAGCACCACCGCCGGCCTGGCGAAGGATTTGCAGCCCCTCCTGCAGGTGTAGCCTGCTGTCCGCCATCCGATTGCCAAAAATCTGATATTCCTTGGGAGAAAACCCTCGCCCGATGCCCATCTCCAGACGGCCATGGCTGAGAATATCCAAGGCGGCGGCGCGTTCCGCAACCCGGATGGCGTGATTGTAGGGCAGGACGACGACGGCGTGCCCGAGACGCAGATTCCGGGTACGCTGGCTGGCGGCGGCAAGGACCGTTTCTGGAGCACTGGAGTGTGAGTATTCCCGCATGAAATGGTGTTCCACCAACCACGCGCCGTGGAAACCCAGGGTGTCGGCGAGGCTGAGTTCATCCAGCGTTTCATGATAAACCTGAGCCTCACTGCGACCCATATGGACGGGTACGGCGAGTTCGTAAAAGAGATCAATATCCACCGCGTTGGAGCCTCCAAAATAAATGCCGCATCCACCCCGCGCCAGGTTGCCGACCGGCTGCAAGCGGCCATCTTAACACTGGTGTGGTTGCATCCGCACCGTGTCGGCAAAGAAGCCGCGGTGGTAGGCGAGCCAACTATCGGCGCCTATTCAGTTGCGGAGTTTCCAGCCCCCGAGCCTGGAAAAGGTGTCTGCGGGAAAAGTCGTTCGCGATAATAAGCGAGTTCGGCAACAGATTCGCGAATATCGGCCAGCGCTTCGTGGCGCTCGGCCTTGGAAAATTTGGGTAGGTGCGGATACCAGCGGGTGGCGAGTTCCTTGACGGTGCTCACATCGATCATCCGATAGTGAAAAAAACGTTCCAGCCGCGGCATCAGGCGGGCTAAAAATCGGCGATCCTGACATACGCTGTTGCCGCAAATCGGTGATGTGCCGGTCGTAACATGCTGGTGCAGGAAGTCCAGAGTTTGGGTTTCTGCGGCGGCCATATCCAGGCGGCTGTCGCGGACCCGCTGCAGGAGGCCCGAAGTGCTGTGGGTACGCTGGTTCCAGTCATCCAGCGCCGCGAGCACGAATTCGGGTTGATGGACGGCCAGTACCGGGCCTTCGCAGAGAATCCGCAGACTATCGTCCGTGACCAGCGTGGCGATTTCCAGAATCTGATCCTGTCCCGGATGCAGACCTGTCATCTCCAGATCGATCCAGATGAGGCGGTGTGCTTTGGGGTCCATGCGACATCCTTGATGAGCGAACGGGCCTAGTATACCATCGCTTTCGGGACATAAAAAAAGACGGACCAAAGGTCCGTCTAATAGCCGCAAAACAACCGCTACAAAACCATTTCAAACTAAGCACTGCGGCCCTTGGTCGTCAGTGCGCTAAATCCTGTCGGGCGATCCCCCATCTTAGAATGGGTTGGGCCTTGGCCCCGCGCCATGGAATGTAGACTACGGACCCTTTGTTTCTGGAATATTTCCGGTAGAAAATGATTTTCTGGGCAGAATGGTGCCGGATCCACCTGCCGTTTTAGGTCCAGGAATAAAAAAGACGGACCAAAGGTCCGTCTAATAGCCGCAAAACAACCGCTACAAAACTCGTATCGCAGCCCATCTGTCCGACATCTGAGATGGCTTGGACTGCCCGACTTATTCGCTCCGCTCAATCTTTTGGTTTGGATACCGATGCTGCCTGTGGTGTATAGTGTATCCACCATATTTCGAGAATATTTCCGGAAAGCGTCGTCCTGCTGGCTTGGTATCCTGATGCAGGACGGTACCCGTTTTCAGGATATTGTGAGGCCGGGATGGCAGTCGTTTTGATAGTGGATGATGATCGGCGGCTTGCAGAGATGCTGCGGGAGTTTCTTCAGGCCCAGGGCCTCGCCGTACTGCTCGCCGCCAATGGGCAGCAGATGCGCCAACAACTGGCGGCGGGGCCGGTGGATGTCATCGTGCTGGACTGGATGCTGCCGGGGCAGGACGGCATCAGCCTCGCCAAAGACCTGCGCAGTAAGGCGGGGCCTCCCATTCTGATGCTGTCCGCCCGTGGTGAGGAGGACGAGCGTATTCTCGGGCTGGAAAGCGGCGTGGATGACTATCTGGCCAAGCCATTCAATGCGCGGGAGTTGCTGGCGCGGCTGCGGGTGCTGCTACGCCGCAGCGGGAAAGACGAGGGCAGCGACAAACTCAGCTTTGGCGATTTCTGTCTGCATGTGGCGGAGAGGCGACTCTATCGGGGTGATGCCGAGGTCGATGTGAATCCTGCAGAGATGGACCTGCTCCTGGTCTTTGCACAGCGACCACGCCGGATACTCAGCCGCGATTTGTTGCTGCAATTGCTGGGCGGAGAGGAAGATGGCCGTTTTGATCGCAGTATTGACGTGCGGGTGACGCGCCTGCGCAAGGTGATTGAAGAAAATCCCCGGCAACCCCGCTTTTTGCAAACCGAGCGTGGCGCCGGATACCGCTTCACGCCGTCCTCATGAGTTCGCAGGGTGGGCGCAGATTGTTTTCCCAGACGGCGTGGACCCTGGGGCTGGGTATCGTCGTTCTGCAGATTCTGACGCTGTTGATTGTCGTTGCCACGGTGCTGTATCCCTTGGCTGAACGTTCAGCGGAAGATCTCGCCGGATTGATTGTGATCAGCGCGAAAACCTATACAGAACTGTCACCCGAAGATCGTCCTGCTTTCTTAACCAGTTTGCGGGCAGACAACGGAATGGAGATTGCCAAACATCTGGATCGTTCGGTATCCCATACCCATGGTCACATCTATAGCTGGCTGCTGAGCCGGGCACTCTCCCGCCGCCTGGGTGCACCTGCTGCGGTCTATGTACTGGGAGGAAGTACCCATACCTTCTGGGTACCCGTTCCCATCGGTGGACACAATATCTGGGTATATTTTGATCGTCGACGCCTTGTTTCCTCCCTCCCCGTCGCCATGATTTTTGTGATTGTTTTTTCCACGTTGGCGCTGTTGGTACTGACCATGATTCTGGTACGCCGGGTCTTGCGGCCTTTGGAGGTGATTTCGGAAGCCTTGCGCGGATCGCTGAAGGCCCCTCTGCCGAGTCTGCCCCATGGCGGTGCTTATGAGTTCCAGAACATCCTCAACATCTTCGCCAACCTGCGAACCCGTTTGCAGGCGATGATCAACCATCAGTCGTTGCTGCTGACCGGAATCTCCCATGATCTGCGTTCGCCGCTGGCGCGTCTGCGCATGGCCTGGGAGTTGCTGCCGGACAACACCCCGCAGCACCTGCGGGAAGGTATGCTGCAGGATATCGAGCGAATGGATGCACTACTGGCCCAATCGCTGGCGTTGGGGCGCGGTATGTCGGCGAAGGTCGCGGATTTTGATCTGATGGTGCTGCTGGCCGAGGTGGGAGCGGATTTTGAAAGGGAGGGTGGCCACTGGCAGGCGACTTTGCCGCGCCGTTATCCCTTCCGGGGGGATCGGGAGGCACTGCGCCGCTTGCTGTCCAACTTGCTGGACAATGCGCTGCGTTACGGCGGCGGGAGGGTGAGGGCGGAGTTCCAGAAAACTCAGGGACGCACCCAGTTGCGCCTTTGCGATGAGGGGCCAGGGGTTCCGGAGGCGGATCTAGAGACCGTTTTTGAGCCTTTTATCCGCCTGGATGATGCCCGGGGACATGGGGAGGGCAGTGGCCTGGGTCTCGCCATCGCCCGTCAGCTCGCAGAGGCGCAGGGAATGCGCCTGCGCCTCTTCAACGCCGTCGGCGGTGGGCTCTGCGCGGAATTGTCCTGGACCGCATGACCGTTCCGGTTGGGGGCATCCTGCAGGCGCTTGGTTTTACGCAGTAATATTCCCGGAAAGATGGTCTATACTGAGGTGCTTACCGGTCAACGATGGCGATGCTGCAGGAGGGTGAAATGAACATATCGAAGGTCTTGACAGGTATGATCGTGGCGCTGGCTCTGGGGGGGTGCGCGACGGTAACGCCGGTGAGCGGGCAGTTCCCGTCCGTTACGCCGCGTCAGGCGCAAACAGGGGCGGAAAACGGCAAGCTGGTGCGTTGGGGCGGAACACTCATCAAAGCGCAGCCGAAGGCTCAGGAGACGTGCTTTACGGTAATGGCGCTGCCACTGCGTCAGGATGGACGGCCTTACAAGGGTGGGGAAAAATCGGATGAAGGGCGGTTTATTGCCTGTGCGCCCGGGTTCTACGACCCAGTGCTCTACGCGGCGGGACGGGAGCTTACTTTTATTGGTACCGTGACCGGGGTGCAAACGGAAAAGGTCGGCGGGTATGATTATCCCTATCCCCAACTGCAGGCCAGCACGGTGTATTTATGGCCGGTGGAGGTACCAGAACCCGCTACGCGTACGGTGTTTATCAACGGTGGTTGGTACGGCGGGCCCTGGGGGCCGTGGGGTCCGTGGGGTCCGTGGGGCCCATGGGGTTGGTGAGGAGCCCGACCTCTCGGTTTCCCGCGCACCGGGTGAGTCCGATGCGTCTTGCCTGGGGCGGCCAGACGCTTTACAATATGGCTTGGTATTTTGCCGGGATGGCGGAACTGGTAGACGCGCCGGACTCAAAATCCGGTGGTGGTGACATCGTGTCGGTTCGAGTCCGACTCTCGGTACCATTATTTAAGTTGGTAGGCGTTCGTGGAAGTTCACGAACGCCTTTTCTTTTTTAGCGGGTTTTCCGTTCGCCATGGTTTGCTTTGGTTCGGAGGAGGAGTAGGTGATGCAACTCGTGTTGGTGCGGCATGGCAAGGCGGAAGACCCGGCGGCGCGGCCATCTGATCTTGAGCGGGAACTGACCACTACAGGACGTTCGACGGTAAAGGGGATGGCGAAAGGATTGCGACTTTGCGTGTCAGGGAAGGTGGTGATCTGGACCAGCCCTTTGCCACGTGCTCGCCAGACCGCCGATATCCTAGCCAATGCCTTTGCGGTTAAAAAGATTCGGGAGCACGACGCCATAGCGGCGGGCGATCTGGAGGTTCTCGCCAGCGATTGGCGGGACTTGGATCCCCAGCCCAAGGCCTTGATCCTGGTCGGTCATCAGCCCCATCTGGGAAACTGGGCGGAACGCCTCACGGGTGCCGTGTTGCCGATCAAGACCGCAGCGGCGCTGGCGGTGGACCTGGATGAGGACAACGCGTTGAGCGGTATGCTGCGCTGGTATGCCCATCCCAAGGCGCTGGCCGGCCTTGCAGACCATTGAGCCGGGAAGCGTGACCAAGATCCTAAGCCGACTTTGGACACCCGCATTGGGTGCGGTGAGTAATTCTAAAAATGCTGTTAATTCTGGCAATGCTGAGCGAGTGACGGTCTCCAGTCCCAGATTCCGCAGGCCCTGGTTTTGCCACCCGCAATTCATTCTCGACCCGCTCGTTGCGGGGATTATCCACAAATTCCACGGGGATGTCGGTCAGGGTATGGATCAATCGCGCCAAATCCCGAACACGATGGGTCTCGGTGGTCTGATTGAAAACCCGGACCCGCTCACCAGGTGCCGTAGGATGATCGACGGCCAATTCGATGCAGCGAACGGCATCGCAGAGGTGGATGAAGGCCCGGGCTTGAAATGACGAAGAACCGGGTTGAGACAGCTAAACCTGAAAAGGACTTGCGTTGATTTTTCCCTGGATGTGCTCCATACCGACTCTGTTTTTTTGCGGCAACCTGTATTTCAAAGTGACTGTTCCAGAACTCTCCGAATTTCTCTACCGCTATCGACCTGCACTTAGGCGTTGCACGTTAGAATAAAAGTTCATGCAACAATCTGCGTGGTATTATCCTGGCCACAAGCGTGATTGCGTTCTCTGCAACTAGCGGGGAATCATACAAAAAGATATTGAAAATGCCCATAAGTTCTCATGAGGAGATTTATCGGATGCGCGAGACAGAGACACGCCAACCCAGGAAGGACTGGCGATTTATTTTGATTGCAATTGTCGCTGGGCTCGGTGGATTGCTATTTGGCTACGACACAGGTGTCGTAGCTGGTGTTCTCTTGTTTTTAAATCATGTTTTTCACTTTGATGCAAGCATGAAGGGGCTATTTGTTGCAATCGCACTGGCCGCTGCCGCCGTGGGCGCAGCATTTGCCGGAGCACTTGCAGATGCTTTCGGACGTCGCGCCGTACTGATCGTTGCCGCCGTTCTCTTCTCAGCAGGTGCGATTTTGGCCTCAGTGGCTTGGACCATACCCGTTCTCTTCCTGGGCCGGGTTATGGTAGGAGCCGCCATTGGGGTGTCTTCCATGATTACCCCTCTGTACCTATCAGAAATCACAGCGGCGCATTGGCGCGGTGCCATTGTAACCATCAATCAATTTTATATTACCGTGGGTATTTTTCTATCCTATGTAGTTGATTATATGCTCTCTGGTGTCACCGATGGTTGGCGATGGATGCTGGCAATTGGTGCCATTCCCGGCTTCATCTTGCTTGGGGGGATGATGATCCTGCCGGAAAGTCCGCGATGGTTGGCGGGGC
>JAMCRJ010000089.1 GCA_023381645.1 Gammaproteobacteria bacterium | reverse complement strand
AAGGGGATGAGGGCGAGTTGGAACAGGTGCGCCGCACCCTGCGCGGGTTGCGAGGTCGGTTCCAGGACTAAACCAACATATAGTTTGCATAGGAACATTTCTTGTGCTATCTATATAGTACGCATTGTAACTATATGGATGCGTACCAGATGAGATGCTTAATTTTATGGAGGTCATGATGAACCCGACACCTTACGTGATGAGCCTGGAACCAGGCAGCTACTATTTCTGCGCTTGCGGGCGCTCCGCAAACTTGCCTTTCTGCGATGGGACGCACCAAGGTAGCGGCGTGGAGCCCTTCGCCGTGGATATCGCCGAGCCGCAAACGGTAGCCATCTGTGCCTGCCGTCACTCCGCCAAGCGCCCCTTCTGCGACGGCACTCATAAAAGCCTAGCGGCTGAGTGACCGTTTTTCCCGAATTGATAGAGGAGCATTGCCATGTTACAGAACAAAGTTTCCATCGCACTGAGGACCACCATTCTTTCCGTCGCATTGTCCGCGTCACTGGTGTCACTCGCTGACGCAGCGACATATCATCGATTGGACGCCAGCCCGGCTGGCTCGTACCGGATTGATCCGGATCATTCTCTGGCGTGGTTCACCATCGGCCATGCCGGGGTGGCGGTGGTGGTGGGCCGTTTCGACAAACTGTCCGGCAGCTATACCTTCAATCCCGCGAGTCCTGCGGGGGATAAAGCGGATATCCGCATTCCCGCAGCCAGCATCGATACCAACTTCTCCCTCAGGGATCACGACTTGCGTGGGCCGGACTTTTTCAATGTCCGGGAGTTCCCGAACATCACATTCGTCAGTACGCGCTATCAACCCACGGGTAAAGAGAGCGGACAACTGTATGGGAAACTGACCATTCATGGCGTGACTCGGCCGGTGGCCTTCCACGTACAGGAAATTGGTGCCGGGCTAGTGCCGGCGTTGCCCAAGCCCTGGGGTGGTTATCTCTCCGGCTATGTGGCCACCACCACTATCCAGCGCAGCGACTTCGGCATGGATACCTATGCGGGCATGATCGCCAATACGGTGCACCTGCATGTGAATATCGAGGGCGTCCGCACGTCCGGCTGAGTGGTCTTCTGGGGTGCCGGCCAGCAAGGCCGGCGCCTCCTTCCCTTTGGGAGGCAATCTTTATGTGGAATCTCTGGCAATCCAGTTTCGTTCGGTCCTTGATTTTGGAGAGTGCCCTGTTTCCCGCTGCTGTCACCATGCTCATGGTGGTCGCCGCGTATTACAAAACCCGCAAATATCCCGGCTGGCGTTCTACATTTTGGGCGGCGGCCATACTGGCTGGTTTTCTAGTTGGCTACGCACTGACCTATCGCGATTTTTCCTTCCCGCCACGTACAGTGTTGTCCTGGTTGCCCTGGCTGGTCCTCGTGGGCGGAACCGTGGTGGCTATGGCCGATCGCCGTAAACATCCAGGGTGGCGCTATGGGGCGAGGGGGTTGATCGCAGGAGCCTCTGCTTTCGTTTTGCTGTGGCCGATTCTGCGCCAGGAAACCGTGCCCGCCGCCTTTTTGGCCTGGCTCACAGTGGCGATGCTGTGGTCCGTTCTGTGGTTCGCCCTCACTCCTGACAACCGAGATCAAAAACCCGCAGGAACCACGCTGTTTGTCGGGGCTGTCGGACTAGCGCTCGTCGCGCCATTGTTGGGCAGTATCCTGCTGGCTCAGTTTGGGACAGCACTAGCCGTTGTGCTGGCCGTGGCGCTTGTTTTTTCCCTCTTGATGCGCGGTTCGCGTTGGGATTCGCCGAGTGCCGATGTGGGAGTGCTGATCCTGGGTACCATAATGGTGGATTTGCGCTTCTACGCGGGTGCTTCAATGGTTGTCATGGTATGGCTACTCGTATCGCTTGCCGCGGGAGCAGTCGTTGCCGGCATTCTTCAGCACCGAGGCCATTCCGGTCACTGGACGGTGCTCGCGCCAGGATTGATCAGTTCCCTGCCCATGGCCGTAGCCGGGTGGATGGCTCTACAGACCTATTTGGCGAGTGGCGGCGGTTATTAGTGGAGCGTTTTCAGGAAAACGAGATGAAGTAATGTTTTACTAATTCGTCCCTAATCGATCCGCCTGGCTGCACGATGTAACGCACGCCGCTGGCGGCCGCCCAGTGGATGCTGTCATCAAAGGGGAAGTGGGCATCTGACCCCAGTCAGCGGTTCAGGAACCTGCTCGAAAATCTCGGACCAGAGGGGGTCTTCAAAGCATGCACTTGGTTCCTTCAGAAACGACCGGGGCGGGGACCAGAAGCAAAAAATGGCCTGGCAGCAAATTACACCGCCAAGCCATCAGCCCTTTATCGGGTCGATTGTCGATTCAGTAAAGCCGGATCAGAGACCGAGGCTGGTCAGCAGCCCACCAACAGTCCCCGTAACCGTGCTCAGCGTCGGCGACAAGGCACCGACTGTGCCGGAAGTTAGACTGGTTACATCGGTTGTTACCGCCGCAAGAGCAGTTCCGGTATTGCTAACCACGTTGCTCAACAGACTTTCGGTGGCGCCAACCGCAGTGGTCAGGGTACTGTCTACGGCACCCAGAGTGCCGCCCAAAACAGGGGTCACTGCACCCACCAGACCGGCCACGGTGCTGTCTACGGCGCCTAAAATGGGAGTCACCCCACCCAATAGTCCTGCTACGGTGCCACCGGCTGCAGTCGTTGTTCCACCCAACAGACCTCCCAACAGGCCCCCGGCACCACCGGCTGCAGTCGTTGTTCCACCCAACAGACCTCCTAACAGACCCCCAATATTCAGTGCCATAAATCCTCCAGAATTCAAGTAGTACTACGAAGTAACGCACCGCAACGGCGGCAAAACTATAGGGGCAAGAACTGTGCCACATGGCAGGAGGTTTAAAATGACGGCAAAACAACGTGGTATTATATCCCACAATAACCTGGGCGTTACTGATTTAGTGCCGTAATATTGCTTGTTCAGTATTGTTTCGTAACATCATCCTTGATGAACCGGCATGGTTTCAGCCCGGGACATGGAAGCGCTGCAACGGTTGCGCCCGCAGGATCGCCTGCTGCTGGAGGGAGATCCCCGTCAGCTGGCAAGTGTGGAAGCCGGCAATCCCTTTGCGCTGCTGCTGGATTCCAGCATGCTAGCCCATGTCCATATCGACGAGATCCAGCGGCAGCGGGATCCCCAGCTACGCCAGATCGCCGAAGCCTTCGCGGCGGGGCGGGCAAGGAGGCGGTGGCCGCGGCGCAACCTTATCTGCGGGAAGTGCTCATTCCGCAGAGCGGCGAGGATCGTCAGGGGCGGCCGAAGACCACGACGGCGGATCGGCAGTAAGCAGGCAATCGAAAGTGGAGCTGCCGACCCTGTCTTGATTTTTGATGATCCCACCGGGCGCTCGATCGACGTTGATACGAGAGGATCGGACCAGGAGATGTTGGTTCGTCTGGCGCAACCGACTATAACCAATGATCGTGCTGAGGCAGCCCAGTCTGGGTGCCTTCTTCAATCGGCTCCCGATTCGGTCGACGCTGCCGCTCAAGTGAGCGAGCCCCGCGGTCGTGGGCGTCCAACGTTGGGCCCAGTTTTGGGGAGGCTACGCGCGCGCTTTTTGCAAACGATCAGCCACGCTTGCGCGAACTGGTTGCCGCGTGGCCCAAAGATGTGCGCGATCACTCAACCGCGCTCGCTTCTGGAGATATCCACGATGCTTGCCCGGCAACAGGCTGATAGGGGGACTACGAACATGGCTGCAATGAACTTGAATGCCGGTGCGTTGGCACTCGTCGTAAATGAAGTCGATTGTGGCGATCTTCCCGTTACTGGAACGATTCCGCGAGATATCAACGGTGTACTGGTACGCAACGGTCCCAACCCGTTGCGTGGTCGTTTCGAAGGAAATGACAAGCCGTCGATCGGCCTTGCGGGTGTAATGGCCATGCAGCCAGGGATGGCCAAGATCACAGTGCAGGCATTGGGTGGGGCGATAGCACCCAGGATCTCTGGTCAGGGCGTCACCGTGATACTTCAGGGTGGGGATATCAGCTACAATCCGATACAAGGGTGGACCTCCTATGGGTTTGGTTATCGAGAAAGTGAACCGTGGGATAAAGCGCCATCCTCCTACTCAAATAATGAAAGACGTAACAATGCTTCATCTCGATAATCCACTTTCCGCCCCCACTCTACGACTTACCCCATTTCAGAGAGGCGACAACCCGGACACTGGGGAAAGTGGCCATCGACAAGACTGCCTCGCAGACCACAGTCCAACGATACATCATGGATAGATATTTTTGTCAACCTGTCAAGGTTGACAGCTAGACAAAAACGCCGTGGCTGGTAGATTCACCTTAAATAGATAAACTCTAACGGGAATAAGATGAAGGTTAAATCCGGAGCGGCTGAAGTTTCACCGAAAAATCTGTATGCGAAGGTGGCCGGCTACCGCCACCAATATTAATTATCACGGGCGCAATCACCATAGCCCACCTTATATTGCTGCCTCTCAATCATCCCATTGTGAGATCTCCTCGGGATGGCGGCTAGGCAATGTCGGAACCCTGAAGTGTCCCCATATTCGCCATTAACTGACCGGTCGGTATAGGCTCGTGAGAGGTGTTGTTGTGCAAAAACCATTGCCAAGACCCATTGCTGCGGCGCTGGCGACCGTGCTGGCGGGGAGCCTGGCGGCCTGTAGCTTTGAGCCGCCGCTGCGTGTTCCCCAGGCGCCGCCGGACAAAACACCCTATACGGCTGGTGCGAGCATCAAACAAACGGTGGCGCCCGGTGGTCCTGCTGGCCACGCTCAGGAGATTGAGTACGGCAAAGAACTGCATGAGGAGTGGTGGAAACTCTTTCACTCAAAAGTGCTCGACGAGTTAATCGCCGCGGGCCTGAAAAACAGTCCGACCATCGCTCAGGCTCAGGCCCAGTTGAAACAGGCCGAGGCCACCGCGCGCGCGAACGCCAGTATCTTCTATCCACAGGTCACCGGCAATCTGCAGGCCAATCGGAGCAAGTCCAGTTCAGCGGCCTTTGGGGGGAGCGGCGGCTTTCACTACTCTCTGATCACCGGAAGCGTCGGCGTTTCCTACTACCCGGATATTTTCGGCGTTAATCGTCTGGTCTACCGCAACAGTGAAGCCTTGGTGAAGTATCAACAGTGGGAGCTGGAAGCGGCGCGACTGACCCTGACCGGCAATATCGTCACCACCGCTATCAGTGAGGCGGCGACGGAAGGTCAGGTCCGCGCCACCATGGCCATCGTTGCCCAGGAAAAGAAACTTCTGCAACTGACCGAGAGCCAGTACCGGGCGGGAGCCATCGGCTATGTCAGCGTGGTGAATCAACGCAGTCAACTGGCCACTGAAATGGCGACTCTGCCGCCGCTGAAGCAGCAACTTGCCATCTATCGTCATGAACTTGCCATTCTGGTGGGAGACTTTCCTGCGAACGCCAGACGCCAACTCTTTACCCTCGAAGCGTTGCAACTCCCGGAGAAGTTACCGGTAAGCCTCCCCTCGCAATTATTGAAGCAGCGTCCGGATATCCGCGCCGCACTCGCACAGATGCGGGCGGCGAATGCGATGATCGGAGAGGCGCGTGCGCAGTTTTATCCTACCGTCCAACTCAGCGCCGCGTTCGGCGCCACAGCAACGCACCCGGGGCTGTTTTTCAACCCGGTGAGCAGCATCTGGAGCCTGGTGGGTGCCCTGTCGCAACCGATTTTTGAGGGCGGAAAGCTGGAGGCGCAGAAAGCCGAAGCGCACGCCGCTTATGACGTAGTATACGCCTCTTACAGAAGTACGGTGCTCAGCGCCTTTGATCAGGTAGCGAATGCCTTGCGCGCGGTGGAGCATGATGCACAGACCCTTGCGGCGCAGCGAGAGGCGTTTCAGGCAGCCACGCAGGCGTTGCAGTTGGCCCAGGCGAGTTATCGGGCGGGAGCCTCTGATTATCTCACCCTGCTGACCTCCGAAGTACAGTATGACAACGCCCGGATTGCTGAAATCAGGGCTGAGTCACAGCGCTATCAGGATACTGCGGCTCTGCTCGTCGCTCTGGGTGGTGGCTGGTGGAACAAAACGGGACCCCAGGCACCCACCGCCAGCGCCCCACAAAACCCCCATTCAGATGCCGGCACATTGCCGGTAACGCAGGCTAAGCCATGAGCCATTATGCATTCAGCACAGCCATCCGCCGTGGAGACTGGTCATGAAAAAAGCGTTTATTGTTGTAATTATCCTCCTGATCATTGTTTTTGGTGGTATTTTTGGCTTTAAGGCCTTCGTCAGCAAGAAGATTTCCGAGGCCATGGCGCACCTGCCAAAACCCGTCGTGACCGTCAGCGCCACAGCGGCCAAGACAGAACTTTGGCATCCCCGCCTGCAGGCCGTAGCTTCTCTGGCGGCTGTGCAAGGGGTGGATATCACCCCGCAGATAGCCGGTAATGTGACCGCCATTCATTTTCATTCTGGTCAATATGTCCGGGCAGGCACCGTGCTGGTGCAGATTGACGACAGCAACCAGCTTGCTCAGTTGGCGAGCGATGAAGCACAACTTCGTCTGGCACAGATCAATCTACACCGGACCCGCGAACTGATTACCACCAAAGCCGCCAGCCAATCGCAACTGGATTCCGCTGTGGCCACGTATCAAAGTAGTGTGGCTACGCTTAAAGACATTCATGCAACACTAAACAAGTTGGCCATCCGCGCGCCCTTCAGCGGTTATCTGGGCATCCGCCAGGTGAATATCGGGCAATATCTCACACCCGGCACCAAGATTGTCGACCTGCAATCTTGGGATCCGCTCCATGCGGATTTCACCTTACCGCAAAGTAAGCTACGGGATATTCATGTGGGCACGTGGGTGCAAGTCGAAACCAATGCACGCCCGGGTCAGATTTTCGACGGAAAAGTGACCGCATTGGGAGCATCGGTGAACAGCGCGACACGGCAAATTGCGGTGCAGGCCACCATTGCCAATCCGCAAGGTGTATTGCGCCCCGGACTTTTTGGCGAGATCACCGTAATCCGCAATTTCGAAGAAAAAGTGTTGACGGTGCCCGTCTCCGCTCTTTCTTATAACACTTTCGGCAACTATGTGTATGTGGTTAAAAAGGCGACGCAGGATGGCAAGACCGTGGAAGTTGCTCATCAACAAGTCATCAAGAGCGGCAAGGAGCGTAATGGACAGGTGAGTATCGTCTCTGGCCTTAAGGCCGGTGATATGGTCGTCACTGCGGGGCAGGTAAAACTGGTGGATGGCAGTCTCGTCAAGATCAGCAACGAGAAAGATGCATGAGGCGTAGAACATGACTTTTACCGATATTTTTGTTCGCCGCCCGGTACTGTCTACCGCCCTGAGCCTCGTCATTTTTCTGCTGGGTTTGCACGCCTATTCGATGATGCCAGTCCGTGAATATCCGGCCCTCGTTAACACGGTCATCAGCATAAAGACCGCATACCCCGGCGCTAGCCCAAATACCGTACAAGGCTTCATCACCGCACGTCTGGAAAAAGTGATCGCCAGCGCACCAGATATAGACTACATGACCGCCAACAGCTCGGACGGTTCCTCAACCATCACCGTGTACATGCGGTTGAATTACAGCCCCAACGCAGCGCTCGCCAACATTCAATCGAAAGTGCAACAGGTGACGGATCAGTTGCCGACGGGTAGTCAGTTGCCGGTTATTAAGGTCACCGCCGGCGACACCCTTGATCTGATGTATGTCGCCTTCTACAGCAAAGAACTCAGTCCCCAGCAAATTAGCGACTACCTGCTGCGGGTGGCGCAGCCGCGGCTGGCCTCGGTACCGGGCGTAGGCGAAGCGCAGATACTGCCGCCAGGGGCCGGCAACGGGAATACCTACGCGATGCGGGTGTGGTTGAATCCGCAGAAAATGGCGGCGTTAGGCATTACCGCCGCGCAGGTTTCACAAGCGTTGGCCGCGAACGATTTCATTTCCGCTGTCGGACAAACACGGGGAAAGACGGTCCAAAACACCATCGTCGCGACCACCGATCTGCATAATGTAGGCGAATTCCGCAATCTGGTTCTGCGCCAGTCTGGCAACACCTTGATCCGTCTCAAGGACGTAGCCAAAGTCGAACTCGGTGCACAGGATTACACCTCTCAGGCCTTTTTTGATGGCAAACCAGCGGCATTTATCGGTATTCAGGAGGCGCCTTCGGCCAACTCTCTGAATGTGGCTTCCGGGGTGAAAGCATCGTTGGCACAACTGTCAAAAAGCCTGCCACCCGGAATGCATATGGCCATTCCTTATGACGCCAGCACTTTCATCAAGGCTTCCATCGATGAAGTCGTCATGACCATTGGAATTACCCTTGCCGTGGTGGTGCTGGTCATTTTCCTCTTCCTGGGTTCTTTCCGTGCGGTACTCATACCCGCGATCGCCATCCCCCTGTCTATTGTGGGCGCCGGCCTGATCACCTGGTTCATGGGCTTCACCATCAACCTGCTGACCCTATTGGCAGTGGTTTTGGCCATCGGACTGGTGGTGGACGACGCCATCATCATCGTAGAGAACGTACATCGGCATATTGATGAAGGGAAAACCCCTTTTACAGCGGCTTTAATGACCGGACGGGAGCTGGGAGGGCCGATCATCGTCATGTCCACCACGCTCATCGCCGTATTCGCCCCCATCGGATTTATGGGAGGGCTGACGGGCAGTCTGTTTAGTGAATTCGCGTTTACGCTGGTGGCTACGGTTCTAGTGTCCATGATCGTAGCGCTCACATTATCGCCGATGCTCTCCAGTAAGATATTACACCCAACCAGGGAACATGGCTTTGAACACTTTATCGAGCAACGCTTCACTGGTCTGCGCGATTTCTACGACCGTATTTTAGGTAGCACACTGAATTATGTGCCGGTCACCATGCTTTTTGCCGCGGTAGTATTCGGAAGTATCTACTTTTTGTTTGGCACCTCAAAATCCGAATTGGCGCCAGCGGAAGATCAGGGCGTTATTTTTAATGCGGGCACGGGCGGCCCAACCATTACGCCGGATCGGCTGGCCGATGATGGAAAACAGGTTCTAAAGGTGTTGAATAAATTTCCAGAAACAAAGACAACCTTCATGGTCACCGGTATTTCGGTGGGCAGCGGCGGCGACTCCAACAGCCTGTTCGCCGGCATGAACCTGACGAATTGGGACAAGCGTTCCACGACGGCGATGCAGCTGCAACCGCGAATCCAGCAGGCACTGCAAAGTGTCCCGGGACTCCAGGTCGCCTCATTTTTACCGCCGTCTCTGCCCGGTTCGGCAGGCGGTCTGCCGGTGCAATTTGTGCTGCAGAGCCCGGGCAGCTACGGCAAAATCGATCAGGTGGCTGACCAGGTGATCGCAGAAGCTTACAAAAGCGGCTTGTTTTTCTATGTCACCAAGGACTTGCGTATCGACAATCCTGAGATCGTGTTGAAGATCAATCGGAATATGGCCGCCACCCTTGGGCTGACCATGGCGAACATCGCCCAGGATCTGCAGCCCCTGTTGGGCGGCAACTATGTTAATCGTTTCGATATGGAAGGCCGTAGCTACAAGGTCATCCCCCAGGTCCCGGATCATTTCCGTCTCGATCCAGCCGCCTTGAAGCAATATTACATCGCCACCGGCAGCGGTCAGATGGTGCCCTTATCTACCGTAGTTTCTATTGAAACCAAGGTCGAACCGCAATACTTGCCACAGTTCCAGCAGCTCAACTCGACGACCATCCAAGCGGTGCCCAAGCCTGGCGTTACCTTGGGCGAGTCCTTACGGTTCTTCAAGGCTGCGGCAGAAAAAATCATGCCCAAGGATTTTTCTCTGAACTATGCGAGCCAATCCCGTGAATACATGCAAGAGTCGGGTGCGTTGCTGACCACCTTTGCACTGGCTATCATCCTGATTTATTTGTTGCTGGCCGCACAGTTCGAGAGTTTCCGCGACCCGCTGATCGTGCTGATCACGGTACCCATGTCCATCAGTGGTGCGTTGATTTTCATCAGCCTGGGTCTGGCTTCCATCAACATCTATACGGAATTAGGGCTGATTACACTGATTGGTCTGATCGCCAAGCAGGGTATTCTTATCGTGCAGTTCGCCAATGAAATTCAGAAGAAAGAAGGACTCAACAAGCGTGAAGCCGTGCAGAAAGCCTCCAGCATTCGTTTGCGTCCCATCCTCATGACTACGGGGGCAATGGTACTGGGGGTTCTGCCCTTGCTGGTAGCGGGCGGACCCGGCGCGGTCAGTCGCTTCCAGATGGGCCTGGTGATCTTTACGGGCTTGGGTATTGGCGCCTTCTTTTCGCTCTTCGTGGTGCCAGCCATGTATATGGTACTCGCCAAGGATTTACGCGAGTCCCGGAACGCCCAGGAAGCCTGAGGGAAGATTACGGTTTTACGCAGTCGAACTGGCCGGGATGCCTATTAGTATCCCGGCCACGGTAGATTTTTCCAACGGCGTATGCAATGGCAGCCAGATGATGAGTAATCTTCGCGAAATTATCCATGGTGCTCAGAACTGGCCACATTTCGTCATGAACCTCTCGGAACAATTTGAGGCGCGTCTCGTGATGGTCGAGATTGCAGAAGGCCCGTCGCTATTCTTCGAAGGGTATGGTGGGTAGTAGAATGCCTATCGTTGTTTCCTACGGAGAAGGCCGTGTAGATTTTTACCGGCAGGCAAATCCGGACTGATATTCGGCGCTTGGTATATCATGCACTACGTCAATAATAGAGGAAGCCCAACGGGGCTCTACCCGGTGAACCCTAATGACTCTTTCGAAATGCGAGGAAATGGATGGGATATAATGTGGCTGCGTATAGCCTGTTATTACAATCTGCTTTGTTGCAAATGGTAGTCGTAACTGGTGTCACGGATCGGCAATATGACGTCAAAATGGAGTGGGTGTAACGTCGCCACTTTGGGATTGGCGTACCGCATCGGCATGATAGGCGAAAAATCCCCCTGCGTAATAGCGGCTACACATATTGCTCACCCATTATTCCTTGGAATCCATGGCCAGACGCTGGATCAAATGGTACCCTTACATCGTTATTGTTATTGTAAATCAAGATACAGTAGGGCGCGTAGCAGAACCAAGGTAACAGCAACCATCCGCGATATGGACAACTGATGCAGACCTATAAAATTCGCCGTATTACAGGAACCCGAAAGAATGGCGTCACAGTCCCTTCCTTATGTACGTTGGACGCCGCCTTGAAATTCGACAGCACCGAATCCCCCCATTGTGTCTACAACGAATACGTCGCACATCGCCTCGCGCAAACCCTACACGCCCCTGTGGCCGAAGGCGTCTTGACGACCACTGGTGATGGCCAGGCCTACGCAAGCCTCTTGTTGCATTCTCCGGGGATTAACCTGCCGGACGTGCTTGATCCGCAACTAGATCGCATCGCTCAGATGTACCCGGATATGACAGCAGCTTTGATAACATTTGACCTCTTCATTGGTAATGGTGATCGTGCTCGTAACCTGAAGGCGGCCCTGGTCACTCCCCATATACGACTTTTCGCCGCTTTCGATCACAGTCATGCCCTGCTTGGGGTCGAAAGCGATCCAACGAATAGTATCCGTAAATTAGCCGAGGGGGAAATCATTGTGCGTCGCCATCCATTTTATGGGCGTGTTCAGGCTGTTTTTCTAGAAGACTGGATCGGCCGTGTAGTGGCATTGTCTGATGGCTATATCCAGGAGTGCTGCCAGATGGGTAAACCGTTCCGTTCCGTATCCGAAGAGATACAGCAATCTCTCGCTAACGCATTGATTCGGCGAAAAAGAGCACTCCCCGCAATAGTAAATGAATTTGTCGGCTTTATCAGGAACCGGCCATGATCGTGGAATACCGACTCTTGCAGTACCGGGAATATCCAGAGCGACAGGAGGGCCGAAATTTTGCGCTTCTGGCCAGGGTGGGTGGACGTACTTGCGTACGCGCCATCGGTATAAAGAGAAATGGTTCCATTGATCTGAACTATTATCGGGCGATTGCGCCCCATCAGATCCAAGAGCACTGGGTATTCGGGGAATGGTTGCAGTGGTTACAGGATCTCGCTGTCTGGGACAGCGCCTGGAGCTCCGAAAGTCCCCTCGTTGATACGTTGTTTGCCAGCCTTGCAGCTCAGGAACGGCAAATTGTGGTAACCGCACCGCGCACCGAGGAATGGTCAGGATCCCACGATGTGGGGGTCATGCTGGATAGCCTTGAAGATCGCCTGATCGGCACGATGACCAAGCCGCCAGAGAAACCCTTCTCTGAATGGATTGAGGATGCCTTACTCACGTCAGAACTGGTGTATCGCAAGGGCTTCTCCCGAGAGGTTGAGGTGTCCTTTGATTTGCCAGGCGCCAAGCCGTTTATCACTACCTTTCCGTATGCCATCACGGAAGAACCGCGTATAGGATTCAAAACCATCGCGTTTCATGGAGCGAAAAAAGACATCCAGCAAAAGGTCAATGATGCCCTGCTCAGTTTCCAGCGGGCCGTAGAGTCCGGGTTTCTGGCAAAAGAACGATGTATCGTATTCACTCAGACCATCCCCAAGGTCAATAAGATCTATGCGGAGGAGTTGGGGGAGATGGCGCAATTGGTGAACATCACATCCAGCGGCGCCTCGCAGAAGTTACGGGAACTCGCTGCCTAGCTGTTGTAGCCTGAGCGGTTGTCACTCGGTCAAACTGCCTATAATGCCTTCGAACTTATCGGACATTAGGTGCCTGATATGCTGCGCTGGCATTTTGAGCTTCAGCGCAATTCCATATTCATCTATATGCCCGTTTAAAAGGTCATTTTTTAACTTTAGTCGATTTTCTTCTGGGCAAAAGCAAGCAATTGCCATCCAGACTGCCTTTATTTCGGAGAGATAAATGGGGGAGCGTTCCTCTAACGAAGACGGCGAGGAAAATGAATCTAATAGTGGTTCAAAAACTACGCTTGTTGTTTTCTCTTCTTCCTTATCAAAGAAATGCATCAGTTCCTTGATAAAAATAAAGCGCTCCCAGCAATAATTTAATCCTCTGGCGAGGACTATGTAAGGCACCCCGGAATTTTCAACGTAGGGGTGCCCTGATTTCGGCCCTAAAAACGCGCCCCTCATTATAGCTGTGTTCATGGTGGTTATTATTACACGAACGCTTCTTTGATCGCAAATATCTAACACCTTGTTTTTTATGTCGTTACGCCGTATATCTGGCGTTAGTTCTTGGCAGAATTCGTACAGCTTTTTATAGTCCGAAGGCATGAATTACTCCAAATGCATTTCCTCAAAGTCTTCCGCATCTATCTGAGATAACATCTTGTTAATCTCCTCTGCGAATTTGTCCGGGGTTACATCACGACTTGTCCCAGGATAAATCTTGAAATTCGATAGGTCTAAAGCGCTCTGGTCGAAAAGTCTCCTTTTTGCTAATTCAATGTTCGTCATGATATATATACCTCTCCTAAATAGAAAAACGACTAGTCGATGAGTTAAATTGACTGCCACTAACCCAACATAAACAGAACACAGTATAACACAAAAAATAATTAATATCAATGCAGTATGCCGCCCCAAATTTCCTTTGGAGAATATATCGTTTTTTTTGGCAGTAATTTTGTAATTCTAACACGCATTGCGACTCATGCTGCATAGGGAAAGAAAGCTGATGCAGCACTGCTGACAGAGATTACGGGGCTCGCTGCCTAATTCTGATTTGTCCAATAGAGGTCATCCGTGATTGTGCAAGGCGATGGCCAATTGTCTTTTTTCCAGTGACGGTAACTGCGTGATTCGCCATTCTGCTTGGGCCGCGTCGCGGTGGTTTAGGTAGGTTCGGCAGCCGAGAAGACGTACCGGTGGATTCATGCGCGTATATCTGGCTCCTTTGCCGGTCACATGCTGCTGGTAACGTTTTTCCACGTTCAGCGCGATGCCGGTGTATATACCACCACGCCGGCACTCGATCAGATACAGCCACCACGTCCTATCGGCTGGCAACTCTGGCCTCCACCTCGGCAGTCAGACGGGGATCAATCATCTCCAAGTATCTAACGGCCGTGTAGTCGGTGATCCCAAAGGCCTTGACCAGCACCTTGGGGTGGCGCAGCCCGCCGAGATAGGCGTAGTAAATGGCGGTGGTAAAAAGACTATTCGCTGTCACGCCCTGTTTTTTGAGGTAATAGCTGACAATGGCTTCGTGCAGGTGGCCACCATGCCGACGCCCCGGAAAGAGCCAGTCGGTGTCATCGGTCTCTTCCATGGTCGCCAGCGCGCGACGCCGCTCCAAATAGCGGGCCAGGAGATGGCCCACGCGCGGGTCCAGGGTAATCTCGGTGCGACCGAAAATCACCCGATACATCCCGTCCGTGGTACCCTGCGCCAGATCGGTTAAGCGCAACCGGACGAGACGTTTGGCGGGTTGTGCATACAGCAGCATGAGCGTGCCGATCAGGGAGGCCTTGAGTACATCGTCTGCGGGGTTGAGCCAGGCGCGGAGCAGACCGGTATAGCGATCCCGATCCAGAATAAGGCCCTTGGGCAGATTGCGTTGCACGGACTCGATCTTGAGCTTGCGGAAGAGTTTTTCCTTGCGGTTCAGAAAGCGCACGAAGGCGCGGATATTATCCCGATAACCGGGGTGCTCCACCAAAAAACGGTCCAGTTGCATCTGCTGAATATGCTGTACCCCAGCCGCCGGGCCAACCTCCAGAAAATCCAGAAATATTTTCGCCGCCCGTAGCGCAGTGGTCACAGTGCGCGGCACGAAACGCTGTTGCTTGCCTTGCCACCCCCGGGTCCGGTAGCGGGCATTGATTTCTGCAAGGTGGGCGTGAAAACGCCGTAGCAAACCCGCATACCACCGACCTTCGGATGCCGTCAGCAATGCGATCTGCGCGGCTTCGGCGCTGGCCGCCTGCAGGATTTCATCGCTAAAGGCGGGTACGATGCCATGGCGTATCAGATAACTCTGTGGCACCGCATAACGGCGCAATCCTTCCCGACCCAAGGCCATAATGAGCTTTTCGGCGGTGATGTCGCCGGGGGTGGTGAACAGTGTATCGAGCTTCGCGAAGTACAGGAAATACTTTTCCAGGCGCATAGCCGCTGGCTGGGCACCGACGCGTTCCCGCAATTCCAGCGTAAACCCTGAGAAGGCTTCTTTGGCCCAAGGGCGGGACAAGAGTGCTACGGCGCTACGCATGCGCTTTTCGACAGCATCTTTCCAATAGCACGCCTCGCAGCGGGTTTTGCTGTAGGCACGACCTTCGTGACCGCATTGCGGGCAGATGAAGGGGCCTGCGCGTTCCAGGCATTGCTTGCAGACAATGCGCCCCTGTCCATCCGGCCCGACCGGGCGCCGATGTTTGCCACAGGAAGGACAGGTAATATAACTTTTGCACCGACAATGGTTGCAGACGGGCTCCGTGAACCCCTCCTGAAAATCCCGAGAGAGCCGCAGGCTTTTCTGTCCACAGACCGCGCAAGGCTGGGGTTCTTTGTAATAACGTACACACGAGGGGCACACCACCCCTTCCTCTACTGTTAGGCCGGCGCGGGGCACGGGTTTACCACAACGGACACAGTGCCGATCCTGGGCCTTGCAGGAACGACAGGTCGCCGGTGTTTTACCGCCCAGCGAACGCATGGTTTTTCCGCACTTGGCGCAAGGCACTTTTTTGAACTCGCGGGCATAGCAGGTCGCGCAATAGGCCACGCCGTCCGTTACGGCGACGGCCTTGGCCATCGACCGACCACAACAGCCGCAGATTTTATGCGCTTTGCCGGGAGTCATGGTTGGTGCTCAACGTTTGGGCCGCTCAGGGATGGGAAGTGCCGTGACTTTTGGTCCTGTGATATTCGTGCTTATCGGTTCCCGCGTCCGGCGTACCCCTCGTTTGGGCGATGAATCCGGTGTCGCGTCGTCGGTGGAGCGCGCGTTGGAAACGGTGTCAGAAGGGTGACGGTCATCAGCGTCCTGTTCCGTGGGCGGTGGACGGCGCCGGGCTACCCGTATCAGATCACCGATATCACAACGCAGAATCGTCGTCAGTCCCGCCAGGACTTCCGAGCTGAGGCGTGTCGGAAGGGCATCCACTATCCGACTGAGTTGTGTCGTCGAAATCTCGACTCCGACCTCCTCCAGTTGCTTGCGCAGTTCGGTAATGGTTTTGATGTGGCGTTCGGCCATCATCACGCGCACGCGCCATTCCAGTGTATTGAGTGTTGCCAATCTATTCATTCCTTATCCTTGCCCAGTAAAGCGTCCAGTTGTGAGCCAATCGCTCGGGTGATTTCCTCGTTTACGAATTCGTCGGGGTGGTGCATATATCCTTGGGTTGTCGCCTGATAGGTGTGCCCATGCTTGCGGCGTACCATTTCCCCACTGAAGCGTAGATCCTCATGCGTGACCGAAGAGTGCCGGAGGCAATGCGGCGTAAAACCCCGATCCTCCAGTCTAGCCAGGGCGATTCCATGCTGAAAGCGCGCCTCAAAGGTCGATAAGGCGATGCGGTGGCCACGCTCCGAGAAAAAAAGCGCCTGGTCATTGGCGTCTGACACGTCCATAAACAGCGGGCGTATCTCCTGAATGTACCACGCCAGCAAGGCAGCAACGGGTAAATGTGTGACCGGTACCATCCGATGCTTCGGGCCACTGCCCCGGCTGCCCTTACCCCAGGCAGAAATAAACCCGTATTCCCCTAATTCGGGAATATTCGGATTGGGCTGGAAGGAAGAGACATTCAACCCGATGATTTCGGAGGCTCGTAGTCCCGCCGCATAGGTCAGATAAAACATCGCCTTGTCCCGCTGCAGGGGGCGCAGGTCCTTAGTCTTAAAGCTGGCGGCTTCCGTAATGGCAGTATCATAAGCGTTAAAAAACTGGTTGATCTCCGCATGGGTCAGTGCCGGCCGTTCGCGGGTCAGTTCCCGCTCGGAAATATGGGGGATGCAGTTCTCTGGATGGCAGATCTGCACCAGATCGACGCCGTATTCCCGGCGCACGACATTGCGGAATTTGACGTTTTCTATAAGGTAGGCGAGAAAACCCCGGATTGCACCCTGATAGTGCCGCTGAGAACTCACGGCCAGGGTGCGTACCACACCGATCTCATAACTCCACTTTTCAAAGCCTTCTTCGGTCCAGTACCACGGCGCCTTGCCGCTGAACTGAAGGAACTCCAGGATGATGCGGGTATCCCGATCAACACTCTTGTGCTGATGCCGCAGCGCACCCCGACGACGGGTGACGTAAGCTTCCAGCATTTCCCGAAACAGCACCTCGTCCTTGTCGGGCAGACGAAAGACTGGCGGTACCGCAGTCGCGCCATGGTGCGACTCGGGGATGGATCTCAGCTTGCGGGTGACCATGATGCGTTTGCAATCTCCGGAAAGTGGAAATGCCCATATCGATACTGTACACCATGAAGATATGTTTCGTAAAGAGGGTGTAAACCTCATTAAATGAAAAAAACATGCACAAAGCCATCAAATCAACCTGTAAACATGAGAATCTTCCAACTCCTTGAACCTATGGGGGATACTCGGATTGGTGAGAATTTCCAATATGGGAATGACGAATGCGGGAAACCTGCATTTGATGCAGGAAACGCAAAAGGTTGAACGCTATTTTATTTTTATAAACAGGATGTTGAAAATGTATCACCAGATATTGTAAAAATTATTGGCAATATTGTAAGGAAGGCATTTCGTCCAGGAAAAGAATGCCGTGATGTGCCAGACTGATTTCACCTGGGCGCGGGTGCGAACCACCGCCCACCAGTGCCGCTGAAGAAGCACTATGGTGGGGGCTGCGAAACGGACGTCTGCCCCACTGACGGATATCGAAGCCGTCCCCTTGCAGGCTGTGGATGGCGGCTACTTCCAGCGCCTCGCTGCGGTGCAGGGGCGGTAGCAGGCCGGGTAGTCGTGCCGCCAGCATGCTTTTTCCCGTGCCGGGCGGGCCCGATAGGAGTAGGTGATGACCACCTACCGCGGCAACGATCAGTGCCCGCTTGGCCGATTCCTGGCCACGCACATCGCGCAGATCAAGGTAGGGAAGGGCCGATTCGGGGCTTTCCGCACCGCAGTCGACTTCAGGTAGGCGATCCGTACCGCGCAGGTGGGCGGCGGCCTGTGCCAGGTTCGCGCAGGCAAAGACCGGCGTACTTTGGGCAAAAGCGGCCTCCCGGGCGTTGCCTTGCGGCACCAGAATGGCGTGTCCCGCCTGTCCCGCCGCCAGTGCGCTGGAGAGCGTGCCCGTCACCGGACGTAGGCTCCCATCCAGTGCCAATTCACCGATCATCTCCAGCTTTTCCAGTGCGGCCGCAGGAAGTTGCCCGCTGGCGGCGAGAATGCCGATGGCCATGGGCAGATCGAAGCGGCCACCTTCCTTGGGCAGGTCGGCAGGGGCCAGATTGACGACCATCCGTCGTGCCGGAAACTCGAAGCCGCTGTTTTGAATGGCTGAACGCACCCGGTCCCGGGCTTCCTTGACCGCCGTTTCAGCGAGACCTACTACGGCAAAGGTCGGCAGGCCGGGGCCCAGATCGCATTCCACTGCGACGCCTGCTGCCTGTATCCCGGTCAGGGCGCGGCTGTGGACTATCGCCAGCGGCAAGGCTCAATCCCTGCTGGCGTCTTCGTCCAAAGCGGCCTTGGGTGCCAGGGCGTCGAGGCGATCTTCCAGCGCGGCAACCCGCGCGGCGAGGCGGGAGAGCAGTTCCCGCTGCACATCAAATTCGTCACGGGTGACCAGATCCAGACGATCCAGCGCATTGGCAAGCATGGCACGCGCCTGCTTGTCCACGTCTTCCTTGACGGTCCCCAGTCGGGCAATGGTGTCGCCAATGGCGGCGGCGATATCGTCGGCAATACGGTGTTGCATCTGCAATCTCCTTAAAGGCCCATGGCCTGACGGATGAGAAAACGTTTGACCGGAGAGATGACACCAGTTCCCAGCATCCCCAGGTCGCGCAGCCGGGCGAGGCCGCGACTGCGGTTGGAGAAGAGGTGACTAAGGGCGCCACAAGCCAGTACGGTGACGAGATTATCAGGCCGTCGAACGCTTTGATAGCGGCGCAGTACGGAGGGTTCGCCCCAGTCTTCATGACGCTGACGGGCGGTGGTGATAGCCGCCATCAGTTGTTCCGCATCACGAAATCCCAGATTTACTCCCAAACCCGCCAATGGATGAACACCGTGGGCGGTATCCCCCAGCAATACGCTGCGCTCCCCGATATAACGGCTGCTGTGCAGGCCAGAAAGCGGATAACTGCTGCGTCGTCCGATCTCCTGGAAATGCCCCAGTTGCGGTCCAAACGCCTCATGCAGTTCGCGCAGAAACCGCGCATCATCCAGGGCCATCAGGTGGCGCGCACGGGACTGTTTGGCACTCCAGACGATGGAGGCGCGGGCACGTCCGTCGGCGTCGTCAGCGAAAGGCAGTACCGCCAACGGGCCGGTGGAGAGGAATCGTTGATAGGCGATGTGGCGATGAGGCTTTTCCATCCAGACGGTGGCGGTGATGGCGTCCTGCCCATAGCTTTCCCGGAATACCGGCGCCTGAATGAGCGCTTTGCGTAATGGCGACTGCCGACCCTCCGCAACGGCCAGCAGAGTGCCGCGGGATTGTGTTCCAGAGGCGTCGGTGATGTACATGGCCTTGCCATCGGGGGCAGCGCCGGTGATTTCCCGCCCGTAGCGAATATATAGCCCGGCTTCTTCCAGCGCCGTATGCAGGGCCTGCTCCAGGCGACGATTCTCGACAATATACCCAAGCAGTTCTTCCCCACCTTCCTCGGCGTCCAGATGAATACCGCCGGAGTCTTCCGCGTCCCATACCCGCATGCGTTCCACGGCACTGCCGAGCGATGCGGGATCAACCCCCAGGCTGGTCAGAAAACGCACGGACCCGGTGGCGATCAAGCTGGCGCGGTCGAAGGGGTCTGCCGCGGCACATGCCGCAGCACTGCGCTTTTCAAACACGGCGATGCGCAAGCCAGCCTGCTGGGCTGCCAGGGCCAGACTGGCACCCACCATGCCGGCGCCGGAAATGACAAGATCATAACGAGCATTATCTGACATGGTAGCCGTCCGTAACCAGATCCGGCATGGCGCTTTGTACCGGGAGATGAATGCCAGCCAGCCGCGCCGCCAGTTCCCGCTTACCCAGCGCTGTCTGATCCAGCAGAGTCAGAGCCGCGGCCCGTGCCAAGCGCAGCGGCAGACGTGGACTGCTGAACAGGCGGTTCATGGTCTCGGTAAAGGCAATGGTCTCCAGCCGGTCGCGGCGACGGGTACGGGAGTAATCGGCCAGCAGGGATCTGCTCCCCGGGTCGTCGCCACGCTCGGCCGCCTCGCGTAACAGGGCGCCCAAAGTCAGCACATCCCGCAATCCCAGGTTATAGCCTTGCCCGGCCAAAGGATGCAGGGTTTGTGCGGCATTCCCCGCCAATGCCAGGCGCTGGCTGGGTTCGGCCCAGAACCTCTGGAAAAACAGAGGATAGACACTGCGCGGACCGGTTGTGACCAGTGGCGGTAGTGACGAAGGTCGCTGGCGGTTCAGGGCCACCAGGAAATCTGCGTCGGAGAGATCCAGGACGCGACTGGCATCCCCTGGGCGCAGACTCCAGACGATGGAGAACTGATGCTTGCCGATGGGCAGGAAAGCCAGCGGTCCGCTCTCCAGAAAATGCTCGAAAGCGATGCCGGGCAGGGGCTGCTGCGGGGTCACCGTGGCGATGATGGCGTGACGGTTGTGATCCCAGCCCATGCGTCGCAGACCGGCCAGCCGTGCGAGCTCGCCATGGCCGCCATCCGCGATCACCGTCAGTGCCGCCTCTACCCGCAAATCCGGCCAGTCCAGCTGGACCCGGTCCGGAAACCACTGCATGGCCTGCAACGGCCCCGGCGATTCCTGCTGAAGGGTGCGACAAGTTGCCAGTGGCATGGCCAATGCGTCGGTCAGGATCTCCAGACCGACCACTTCCCCCAGCCTTTGCTCCGGCGCGTCCAGCAGACTGTGTTCCAGGAGTACCCGGCCACTGATGCCCTGTTGGGTGATCTGCACGGTCCGGATAGCGGCGGCATCGGCCAGAGGCATGGCCACCCCCAGACGACGGAGCAGGCGGTGACTGCCCAGGGCCAGGGCGACGGTTCGCTCCGTCAGCCGCGGTCGTGCCTGGGCAAGGGGGTAGGTATCCAGCATCAGCACCCGCAGCGGGCTGTCCGCCAGTGCCAGAACCAGACTGCGCGCCACTGGACCGTTACCCAGAATGGCCAGGTCTGCCGTCAACGTACGCATCATTCCCCCCGCATGGTCTCTACTTTATCCAACCATTTAAGACCAAGATGCCCTTTGCAGCAAGTACTGAATTTCCTGGTCCAGAAAGGGGCACGTTTACTCCCAGGTTCCGCCACCGTAAGATCGGCAGATGTCTTCCCTTGATGCTGGCGCCGAAAATATCGCGAACCTGTCCGTGCATGGCCTGATAGACAGTCATTGCCACCTGGATGATGCAGCCTTCGACGATGACCGCGATGCAGTTCTGTGCCGCGCAGACATGGCCGGGGTCCACAAAATTGTCCTCCCTGCCTATACCCCCAGGTATTGGGGCCGCCTCAGGGAAACCTGCCGCCGCTGGCCCGGACTTTATCCGGCCTATGGTGTACATCCCCTCTATCTGGCGGATCGGGATGGCCAATGGGAAGCGACCCTGGCGACTTTTCTTGCCGATGCGGTCGCCTTGGGGGAAATCGGGCTCGACGCCAGTGCGGGCGCCCCTGACGCTGCATGCCAGCGTGCCGGTTTCACGACGCAGCTCGCCATGGCGCAGCAACTGGGCTTGCCGGTCATTCTGCATGCGCGGCAGAACCTGGAAGAAATGATCCTGACTCTGCGCCGTTTTCCCCGGTTGCGCGGAGTGTTGCACAGCTTCTCAGGCAGCTCCGTTCAGGCTCAGCGATTGACGGATATGGGGTTTTTACTGGGACTCGGCGGCGCCATTACGTATCCTCGCGCCCGGCGTCTGCGGGCGATAGCGGCCACACTTCCGACGGAATTTCTGCTCGCAGAGACGGATGCCCCGTGGCAACCGCCCCATGCGCATCCCGGCGCTCGCAATGAACCCGCATATCTTCTCGAGATCATCGCTGATATAGCGCAGTTGCGCCATACTCCGGTTCAGGAAATTGCCCGGATTACCGCGCAAAACGCCCTTACCTTATTTCATCTTCAGGACGTGTCATAATGCCCCATGCCTTCGCTCGTACCGAAATTCTCCTGGGCGCTTCCGCTGTCGCGAATCTGCGCGACCGCCATGTGCTCCTTGCCGGCGTCGGTGGCGTTGGCGGTTATGTCGCAGAAAACCTTGCCCGTGCCGGGATAGGGCATATCACGCTCATTGACCACGACGTGGTCAGCATTTCCAATATCAACCGGCAAATCGTCGCCCTGCATTCCACGCTGGATCAGCCCAAGGTGGCGATAATGGCGGAGCGGATTCGGGATATTTATCCCGATTGTGTGCTTGAAACCCATCAGGAGTTCATCAGCGCGGACAATGCCACACGCCTGCTGGCGGACAGCGGTGCGGAAATGGTCGTGGATTGCATTGATGCCATCGCCTGCAAAGCGATCCTCATCCAGACGGCGCAGACCCTGGGTTTGCCGGTTTTTTCCAGCATGGGGGCGGGCAATCGTCTCGATCCCCGCCGGGTTCGTGTCGCAAGACTCAACCAGACGGAAAAATGCCCCCTGGCCCGTGAGTTGCGCGCGCTGCTGCGCAAGAATGGCGCGTCCCTCGACGTGCAGACCGTCTTCTCCGATGAATCCCCGCGCCGCGCAGCCCCTCCCTTGGAAGTACCCGGTGCGGGCGGGCGGGCTAAAACGGTCAATGGCACCATTTCCTTCATGCCTGCGCTCTTCGGGGTAGTATTGTCCGGTATTGTTCTCCAGCATTTGCTGGCAACTGGCGAAAATCCCAATGACGTCTAAATAGGAATCTGTGGGGGCCATCCGGAAAAATCATATTTCCCAATAGAGGAAGATGATGATGTCATCGGGTGCTTTGATGTTCACGGTATTGAGCGCGGGGACTCTGATTATGGTAGCAAAATTTATGAGTACAGAGTGGATTCGTCTCGTCGGCAAGCAGTGGGATACCCATCCGGAAATTCAGAAAGATCTGAAAAACTTCAATGCCACCTGGGAGTACTATATTGAAGATCGCCCTGATATCCCGCACGTCATGTTGTTCTGCAAGGCGGGGAAGGTTATCTATGCCGGACCTTCCGACGGGCGGCGCCGCGACTTCATCATGTGGACAAGCATGGACCACTGGCAGAAAATCCTGTCGGGAGAAATCAGTGGGAAATCGGCCTTGATGACCCGACGGCTCAAGTTTAAGGGATCCATGATGACGGCCATGAAATATATGACGCCGTTTAATATCCACCTCAATATTCTCGGTGAGATACCCGTAGATTTTGATATCTGAGGATAACAACGTATGCCATCTCCTCAAATCTCCACTGAGGTCACACTGAACTTTACGGTAGATCCGAATTACTCCGGAAAGAACCTCCCGGGGTGGTTTTTGATGAACACCTATCTGCAGCGGCATCTGGGCCAGATAATGCATTTTCAGCCGTATGACGGCTTTGACGCCTGTCGCGCCGCGGTGCTCGACAACCATTACGATCTGGTTTACGCCAACCCATTCGACTGGGTGCAATACGTACAAAAGATGGACTTTATACCCATCGCCAAACCCCGGGACCATTTTGATGAAGTATACCTATGCACCGCGGCGGTCGGTCCGGTACGGGAGATTACGGATTTGTCGCCGCGTATCCGCATAGCCTCCGCCCATCCCGCCACACTGGTTCACATGGTGGGGTTGTTTCTGCTGGATAAAGCGGAGATCGACCGGGCGCGCCTGGAATTCGTCTTTACTGGCAGTTACCAGGGGGTACTCAAGGCCATACTACAGGGACAGGCGGATGTCGGTTTTTTGTTTGACGAAGTTTATGCCGGTGCCAGCGGCCTGATTCGTGATAGTTTGCGCATTATAGACCGTTCCGACGATGCCTTCGCGTTCCATGCGTTCTGTATTGGCCCACGGTTATCCGCGCAGCGGGATTTGCTTACCCGGATACTCTGCCAAATGGACCAGGAGGCGCGGGGGCAGGCATTGTTGCGGGACGTCGGCTTTTCCGGTTTTGCGCCGGTAAGTGCCGAAGAGGTGGCGTGCCTGACCATGCTTACCGAAGAGTACATCAGCGGCCACGAGGCCATCGATCTGCGCGCGACTTCGTCTCTGGCCATCGATGACAGTGCCTTTGTCGTCGCCCGTGAGGACCCCGACAGCGGGACAAAGTAATCTGGCTGTGGTTACAATGCAGCCATGAGCTACCGTGACCTTCGCGCCTTTTTGGCCGACTTGGAAAAGCGCGATCTGTTGCGCCGGCTGGACGTGCCCGTCTCTCCCAAACTGGAGATGACGGAAATCTGTGATCGAACCTTGCGGGCGGCAGGGCCGGCCATTCTGTTCACCCGGCCCATCGGCTACGACATGCCGGTGCTGGGCAACCTGTTCGGGACGACGGAACGCGTGGCGCTGGGAATGGGGGGCGAATCCCTGGCGGATCTCCGCCAGATCGGTCAGCTACTGGCCTATCTCAAGGAACCCGACCCGCCCCGCGGGCTGCGCGACCTCTGGGACAAATTGCCCACCCTGCGCAAGATTCTGTACATGGCGCCGACTACCCTGAGTCGCCCTCCCTGCCAGGAAATCATCCTGCGCGGAGAGGGGGTCGACCTTGCTGCCCTGCCGGTGCAGACCTGCTGGCCCGAAGACGCGGCGCCGCTCATGACCTGGGGCCTGACCGTGACCAAAGGGCCACATAAGCGGCGGGCCAATATGGGTATCTACCGGCAACAGGTCATTGGTCGTAACCGGGTGATCATGCGCTGGCTGGCGCACCGGGGGGGGGCCCAGGACCTGCGTGAATTCCAGAAAGCGCACCCGGGCGAGCCATTCCCTGTTGCCGTAGCCTACGGCGCCGATCCGGCAACCATCCTGGCGGCGGTCATTCCTATTCCCGATACCATTTCCGAACACCAGTTCGCCGGCCTACTGCGTGGCGGGCGTACTGAGCTCGCCAATGCCCTGAGCGTTCCGCTACAGGTGCCCGCGCGCGCGGAGATCGTCCTGGAAGGGCATATTTACCCGGATGACATGGCGGTGGAAGGACCTTTTGGAGACCACACCGGCTACTACAATGAGACCGAGCGTTTTCCGGTGTTCACCGTGGAAACCATCAGCCACCGCGAAAATCCTGTTTACCACAGTACCTACACCGGCCGCCCCCCCGATGAACCGGCCATACTGGGTGCGGCCCTCAACGAAGTCTTCGTGCCCCTGCTGCAGAAACAGTTCCCGGAAATTGTGGATTTTTATCTGCCGCCGGAGGGCTGCTCCTACCGTCTGGCCGTTGTCAGCATCCGCAAGGGTTACCCCGGTCATGCAAAAAGAGTCATGTTCGGTATCTGGGGCTTTTTGCGACAGTTCATGTACACCAAGTTCATCATCGTGGTGGACGAAGACATCGATGTGCGCCGTTGGGAAGATGTGATCTGGGCGATGACCACCCGGATGGACCCGGTGCGCGACATTACCCCCGTCGAAAATACGCCCATCGATTATCTCGACTTCGCTTCGCCGGTTGCCGGACTCGGTGGTAAAGTGGGTATGGACGCCACCAATAAACTGCCTGGAGAGACTGCCCGGGAATGGGGCCGCCCCATCCAGATGACTGCCGTGGTACGCCAACGAGTGGATGACCTGTTGCTGGCGCTGGAGCAGCCGCTGTTCTAAACGCGCATTGAAGGGGCGCGGGGTTCCTTAATTGGTCATATGGGGTTATTCTTAATCGCTGATGGGTATTAAAGTTGGCGTTGTGGCGGTAACCTGAACCTTGTATTTGAAGTGGAGCGGGTGATGGGAATCGAACCCACGCCATGAGCTTGGGAAGCTCAGGTTCTGCCATTGAACTACACCCGCTTGTGGTGGATTCTATGCGGATGGACAAAAAATGGCAAGGTGACCGCAAGCACCGCGGTTTTTGGTAATTATAAGCGAAGTCAATAAGATACTATACACCAAGAGGCATGATTATGGATCAGTTACCAACCCGTGAAGAGGATATTGAACAGGCCTCCCGTTCCCTGAAGGCCATGGCGCACCCCCTGCGCCTCAAGGTTTTGTGCGTGCTGGGATCGGAAGAGATGAGTGTGCAGGATATCGTGTCTGCCGTCGGCACTACCCAGAGCAACATCTCCCAACATCTCGCTATTTTGCGTGAGAAAGATATTCTTCGCGCCCGTAAGGACGCCAACAAAGTGTATTACCGTGTAGGTGACCCCCGTACCCTGCGCCTGATTTCCATGATGAGCGATGTTTTCTGCAGCGTCCGTTGAACACTGCCGCATAGTACGAATGCCGGGAAGGGCGGAACCCTGGCCGTTAGGGTGCGCTTGAATGTGCATAAGTTGCATTATAGAATAATATTCTGATGTTCTTATGTGCCTCACTGTGGGCGTAGGCATTGATGCCCGGTCGGGATCGCCGGTTCGTCCACAGTGGGGATTCGTGCTGGTATTGCGCGGACTTTGCAGCATTGGGTTGTCCGAGCTTTGGTGTCGCCTGTCGCGGCGAGGAAAGATATGCCCTTTCGTCCTCATAAAAAAACACGCTCCATTTTAATCGTCCTGCTCATGGGTACCGGTGCGTCGCTACCCGCCGCAGCCCTGGACTTCAATCAATGCGTTGATCTTGCCCTCAGACAAAATCCGGAGATGCTCGTGGTGCATGCCCGCCAAGCAGAAGCCCAGGGCGCAGTTTCCGAGGCGCGTGGTCATCTGCTTCCCAAGCTCGCGGCCTCTTTTTCTGCCAGCCAGTCGAACAATGCCCTGACGGTGTTCGGCATGAAGCTGTCGCAGCGGCAGGCAACGTTCAACGATTTTGGCGCGGGACAATTCACCCCGAATGCGCTGGGTGTGGCGCCGACAGGGCTGAATCAACCGGGTGGTTACCATAATTTCGGTACCAAGCTGCAAATGGAAATTCCGATCTGGAATGGCGGGGAAATCCGGGGGCGCATCGATCAGGCGCGGGCCATGCTGGAGGCCGCCCAGAGCGGAAATACCATGGCCCGGCAGAAACTGGTTTACGCCGTTCTCAAAGCCTATGACGGCGTGATCGCCGCGGACACGGCTATTGAGGTAGCGGACAAAGCCAAGCGGGCAGCCGCATCTTATGTCAAAACCAGCCGCTCCCTGCTGGCGCGCGGGGTACTGACAAAAAGCGATCTGTTGTCCGCGGAAGTCTATCTGGAAAAGGCGGACCTGGCCATCGAAAGTGCGCGGAATGCTCGGGCCAACGCGCTGGATAATCTTGCCACGCTGATCGGCTGGCCGGAAGAAAAGACGCTCACTGTGGACGGCCCTGTCCGGCCCATACTACCTGCGGCGCCGCTCAGCAGCCTGCAGAGCGATGCGATGGCCCAGAATGCGGGTATCGTCGCCCTCCGCCATCAGGTCAAGGCGGCGCAGGAAGGTATCGGCATCGCCCGCGCCGCCTATCTGCCGCATATCAACGCCATGGCCAATCAGGAATGGAATGGTCGCACTCTCGGCAATGCGGCGCCTTCCTACACGGTAGGTGGAGAAGTAACCTGGAATGTGCTCGACTTCGCGCGGGGCGGCAGTATGGATCGCGCCAGGGCGAAACATGAGCAGGCTCTGGCCGCGTTACAGCAGGCGCAGGATAAGTTGCGTTTGGAGGTGGCGCAGGTTTGGCGTAGTGCGCGGGAGGCTGCGTTGCGTGTCAGGATGCGGGAGCTTGCGGTCAGGCAGATGGAGGAGGCACAGCATATGGTGCGCCTGCGTTACGAAAACGGCATAGAGACTGTGACGGGCCTGTTGCGCGGACAGGCGGAACTGGATCAGACGCGTGCGGAGCTTGTCTCCGCCCGTTACGCGGAAGCGACAGACCGTGGTGCCCTGTTACTGGCCATCGGCAAACTGAACCCCCAGGAAATCGTCGCCGTGAGCAGTGTTCCCGCCGCAGAAGGAGTCTCCCAATGAACACCTGGAAGCGAACCGCGCGGATCGCGGCCCTGACATTCGCCATGACTAGTCTCGCCGCCTGTAGTAAATCGCCTCCCGAGGCGCCTCTGGCGCAGGGTAAAGTCTCTGCGCCCGTCCTGCAGACGGGGAATCAAAGTGTGGCTGCCTTCGCCCGCGTACCGGGTACGGTCGTTGCCCATCGGCAGGTGCAACTCAGCTCGCGTCTGAGCGGTTACATTCGCTCCATGAGCGTGCGTGACGGACAGTCGGTACAGGCGGGGCAACTGCTTTTTGAGGTAGATCCGGCGGATGTCATGGGGCAGGTGCAGCAGGCGCAGGCGAGGCTGGCTGAGGCTCAGTCATCGCTCACCGACGCCCGCGCCAATTATGAGCGGTTCAAGATCCTGTACGCTCAGCAAGCTATTCCCGAGCAACAGTGGGATCAGATAAAGTCGGCCTATGGTATGGCCCAGGCCCGTGTTGCAGCCGCACGCGGTGGGGTCGGCACGGCACGGTCACAACTGCGCTATGCCCGGGTAACGGCGCCCTTCTCCGGGATCATCGCGCGCAAGTTCCTGCAGAACGGAGACCTCGCGTCACCCGGTCAGCCCATTCTGGCCCTGGCGGACACCTCCCGGCTGGAAGTCCAGTGCAGTGTCAGCGGGACTCTGTATCACAGCCTCCGGATCGGTCAGAAAGTCGCGGTCCTCGCCGACGGAAAACGTGTTCCCGCAACGGTTCTGGATTTGGTCGGGGCCGCAGACGCGATGACCCATGCCCATACGGTCAAACTCAGCCTACCCGCCGACGGTATGCTACAGGCTGGTGACTATGTCAGCGTGGAAGTGCCGGTCGCCCAGCGGCAGGTAGTGACAGTGCCAGCGGCTGCCTTGCTGGATCGGGCCGGAATCCCCGGTGTTTTTGTCGTTGACGCACAGGGTGTGGCGCATTATCGCATGGTGCGACCGGGTCCGAGCACGCCGGAGGGTGTGGAAATTCTTTCGGGGCTGAGTGCAGGAGAGACGGTGGTCGTGGGCAATCTCGCCGCAGTGAATAACGGGGATCACATCGAGCCAGCGGGAGCTACCCATGGCTGAGTCCGAGCAGCGGCAAAATCTGGCAGGGCGGCTCGCTCAGTCGTTTTATCGGTCCAAGATCACGGTGTTGATCATGGTGGCCATTGCCCTGTTCGGGGCCTTGGCGATTCTTGTCACACCGCGTCTATATAACCCGGAAATCGTGGTGCCCGCTGCTGAAATTTTCATCATGCGGCCAGGCTCAGACAGTGAGGAGATTCACCATCTGGTGATACGGCCGCTGGAAGCCCTGATGGCATCCCTGCCCGGTGTCCATCACACCTATGGTTATGCAATCAATGATATGGGGGTGGTCACCGTCGAGTTTCAGGTCGGTGCCAACGAAGAAAAAAGCCTGCTGGAAGTCTACAACCAGCTCAGCCGAAATATGGACAAAATGCCCCCTGGTACGGAACAGCCCTTGGTTAAATCCATAGGTATCAACGATGTTCCGATCATGTCGGTGACTCTGAGCTCCAGCCAGATGACGCCTTTGGCATTGCGCCAGGTCGGCGTGCGGTTGATGAACCGGCTGCAGAGCGTGCCGGATGTGGCGAACGCTGAAGTGATCGGCGGCAGCCCTCTGGCGATCAATGTGTGGCTGAATCCGGCCAAGCTCTCCGGTGTCGGCCTCAGTCTGCAGGATATCCAGCAGGCGCTGGGGGGGAGCAATGTCATTCTTCCGGGTGGCCACCTGGTGCACGACAATCGGGAAATTCCCGTGCGCATCAATGGGGCGATAGGTTCGGCGCGGGGGGTCGGTGACCTCATTATCGGCAGCCGTGACGGGCAACCGATATTTCTGAAGGACGTCGCCCGGGTGGAAGAAGGGGCCGCGGAAAATCACATTGCCACCAGCAATAGCCTTGGGCGTGCAAACCGGGTCGGCCTGCCGGCGGGCACGACCATGCCGGCCGTTACCATTACCCTCGCCAAACGTCCCGGGACCAATGCCGTGACCGTTGCGGACGCGATCAAGGCGAAGCTGGATCGTCTGGAGCGGGAGGCGCTGCCGGAAGGTGTGCATGTTTCTGTCACCCGTGATTACGGCGCGCGTGCCGATGATGCGGTCAGTACCCTTTTCGAGCACCTCAGCATCGCCGTCGCGGTCGTCGCGGTTATCCTGATGATATTCCTCGGCTGGCGGGAGGCGGGTATCGTCATTCTGACGGTGCCGCTTACCCTGGGTATGGTGCTGGGCATCGGCTGGCTGCTCGGGCAGACCATCAACCGGATCACCCTGTTCGCGCTCATTCTGTCGCTGGGGTTGCTGGTGGATGGCGGTATTGTTGTCATCGAAAACATACATCGCCATTTGCATGGCTGCGGCAAGGATGGTTTCGCCCGCTGTATCATCACTGCCAGCAATGAAATCGGCAACCCGACGAATATAGCGACGCTGGCGGTGATTCTCGCCTTCGTACCCATGGCCTTTGTGACCGGGATGATGGGGCCCTTCATGTTGCCCATCCCTATTTTTGTGCCCATTGCCATGATTGCGTCGGTTCTACTCGCCTATACGGTGGTGCCGTGGGGGGCGTACCGCTTTCTGCGCGGCAAAGCGGAGCGGCAGGCCGGCGGCGAGAAGGGTGGGCATGCGATGCGGCCGGACTCCCTGCAGCGTGGGTACATCCGGGTGTTTACGCCCCTGCTGAAATCCTCAGTGCGCCGCAATATCTTTTTCATTGTGGTCGTCGTGCTGCTTCTGCTGGCGATGCTGATGCCGATGTGGCAGTTTGTCCGCCCTCAGGGCATGAATGGTCCCCTGAGTGCCCTTGGGGTGAACCTGAAGATGCTGCCGGAGGGTAATGTCAGTGATTTCATGATACAGGTAGATACCCCAGCGGGTACTGCGCTGGCTGAGACCGGACAGGTCACGGAAGCGATCGGCAATGTGCTCAGCCGCAATCGCTATGTCGAAAATTTTCAGACCTATCTGGGCCGTTCTGCACCTGTGGACTTCGCGGGACTGGTGCGCGGCGACATGATGCGCGAAGGCAGCAATTACGCCCAAATCCAGATCAACATGGTGCCGCGGGATGAGCGACCCATGTCCCATGTCGTGTCCGTGGAAATCTATAAGGCGCTGCAACCCGTCCGGGAGCGTTTCCGGGGTACCGTCATCAAGATTTTCGAGGTGCCGCCGGGACCCCCGGTACGTGCTCAGGTGGTGGCGGAACTCTACGGGCCGAACTATGGGAAGCTGCGTCAGATCGCGGGTTCGGTCGAGCAATATTTCCTTAAAGTCTACGACATGGTCAATGTGGATGACTCGGTGACGGCGACGGTACCTGAATACCTGCTGCATGTGGATCGGCAGAAGGCCATGTTGGCCGGGGTCGCACCGGCTCAGGTAGCTGCGCTGGTGCATGATTACGTGGCAGGTACCAAACTGGGTGCCCTGCATGTGAAAAATGCCCGCGAGCCGGTAGATATCGTCCTCCGCGTGCCTCGGACGGATCGCGCCTGGCAGCAGCAGATACTTGACCTGCATGTGCAGAGCCGGAGCGGGCAGCAGGTGCCTCTGGCGAGTATCGTGCGGATCGAACGGACGACGCTGGCCAAGCCGATTTATGACCGTGATCAACATCCCGTGGTATACGTGACCGGGGATCTGATGGGTTCCAGCCCGGTCTACGCGGTGTTATCGCTGAATCGCTGGCTGGACGGCAAGACCATCGACGGTGTGCATCTCAGTACCGCCAATCTGGGCTTTTCGCCTGCGCAGCCCGATGATATTACCCATTACCAGATTCTCTGGGGCGGTGACATGCGTCTGACCCTCGATGTCTTCCGTGACCTCGGCGCCGCTTTTATCGTTGCCCTGATATTCATCTACCTGATGCTGGTGGCCTACTACCAGTCTTTCATGATGCCGGTGATCGTCATGGGCGCCATTCCGATGACCTTGATCGGGGTTTTCCCGGGGCACTGGCTGCTGAACACGCCGTTTAACGCCACCTCCATGATCGGGGTCATCGCCCTGGCCGGTGTCGTTGTGCGCAACTCGTTGTTGCTGATTGACTTTATTATAGACTACCGGAGCCAGGGCTACGCGCTGGAAGATGCTGTGCTACAGGGGGGTGCGGTGCGTTTCCGCCCCATTCTCCTGACAGCGCTGGCCATCATGTTCGGCTCAGCCATCATGGTGACCGACCCGGTCTTCGGCGGGTTGGCAGTTTCCTTGATATTCGGCACCTTCGCCTCCACATTGCTGACATTGATCGTGATTCCGCTGCTCTATTTCCTCTGGGAGCGGCGCTTGGAAAAACATACACAAGGAGTTTGACTGCGGATGAATACTGAACGTTGGGTGCGGGTGGTTGCCGGTTTTTTTGTATTGCTCAGCGTGGCGCTGGGTGCTCCGGCCAGTCCTGTTTTTGTGAACGAGTGGTTTTTGATTGTCACCCTCTTTGTGGGTTTCAACCTGCTGCAAAGTGGTTTCACCTGTTTCTGCCCGCTGGATCGCATCCTGCTCAAGTTCGGAGTGCCGGGTTCCGGGACCTGCGGACGCTAAGCCATGGACCATAAAATTCTTTTCTTCATCGAGTCGCAGTGGCCCTTGCTGCTTGGGGCAGTGGCGCTGATCATCATGATTTTCAAGGGGCCATTGACGCGGAGGGCGGCGGGTATCCATGAAGTAGACCCGGCGACCGCGGTACGGTTGATCAACCATGAAGATGCGGTCATCATCGATGTGCGGGAGCAGAAAGAGTGGTCGCAGGGGCATCTGCCGGGTGCCCGGCACATTCCTCTGGGTGACTTGCCCAAATATATGCAGGATCTGGAGAAGCATCGTGGTCATCATGTCATCTGCCAGTGCGCGAGTGGCATGCGTTCATCGCGCGCCGCGGCCAGCCTGAAAAAAGCCGGGTTTGACAAGATTTACAGTCTGAGAGGCGGGATCGGCGCGTGGCGGAGTGCCGGGTTGCCGGTAGAGAAGTGATCGTGAAAGGGGCGGTGGTGCAAATGTACGCGACGGGCACCTGCCCGTATTGCCGACGCGCAGAAGCGCTGCTGTGCAGTAAGGGGATCACCCCTGAAATCCTCCGGGTGGATCGGGACCCCGCGCTGCGCCAGAGCATGCTGAAGCTCGCACATGGGCGGCATACGGTGCCGCAGGTGTTTATCAACGGCCGACATATCGGCGGCTATGATGACCTTGCCGCACTGGATCGTCGCGGTGCCTTGGATGCCCTGTTGCAGGAAGATGGCGAGGGGTGTGGATAATAGCGGTTCGATGAAACATCGGGGGGAAGTTATGACATCCGTGATATTGCTTTGTCCTGCTTGCGGTGCCGTCAACCGGGTGCCCAAAGAGCGTCTGGGGGAAAACCCCAAGTGTGGCAAATGCCACGCACCGATTTTTCCTGACCATCCCGTCAATCTCAACAGTAGCAGTTTTTCCGAATATATTCAGAAAAACGAATTGCCGGTGCTGGTCGATTTCTGGGCCCCCTGGTGCGGGCCCTGCCGAACCATGGCACCGCAGTTTGAGCAGGCTGGTCGGTCGATGCGGGGGCGTGTGCTCTTTGCCAAGGTGAATACCGAAGATGAACAGCAAATCGGTAGCCGCTTCCAGATTCGTTCCATCCCCACCATGGTGCTTTTCAAGGCTGGAAAAGAGCTGGCGCGGATGAGCGGTGCCATGGGTGCAGCGGAACTTCAGCGCTGGTTGACGGGACAGGGGGTCTGAAACCCGTGCATTACCTTGACTTCTTCCGGATAAGCTCTAACTTACCACTATAACTCAACAGTTATAAAGAATAGTGGGGGCGCTATGGCCGGGAAGTCTGATGCGGGTTCCTCAAGGCGGCAGTTCCTGCGACAGGCTGCGCTGGGCGGCGCATTGTTGTGCGGCTGGAATATGGCCGCCGCCGCGCAGCTCCGTGGGCTGCGTGTGGGTCGCTACGGGCAGGGTGTGCGTCTGGTCTTTGATCTCAACCGGCGTTTGACGGCTGCACCGGTGATCCGTAGCGTGGGTGAAGTGCTGCATATCGAGTTGCCCGGCGTACAGCCTTGGCTTGGCCGTCCCGTGGTGCCTGCGTTGGGACCACTGCAGGGCGGAGCAGAGATGAACGAGAGCGCCGCCGGGGTGGTGCTGCGCTTGCCTTTGCGGGAAACGGTACGCTGGCACAGTTTCTCTCTGGGTCCCGGTGGTGGTGCTTCACATCGCCTGGTGCTGGACTTGATGCCCGTCGCTGGGACTGCGGTGGAGTCCTCCCGTTCGCATCCCGTTGCCGGGGCGGGACGGCCCATTGTGGTCTGCCTGGACCCCGGCCATGGCGGCCACGATCCGGGTGCCATCGGTGCCAGGGGGACCTGCGAGAAGGATGTCGTGCTGGATGTTGCTCTGTCTCTGGCCCGACTGATCCGCAGCACCCCCGGAATGCGTCTGGTCATGTCCCGTGATACCGATCGCTATGTGCCGCTCATGGATCGTATGCACCTGGGCTTGGCGCAGCGTGCCGACCTCTTCGTCTCAATTCATGCGGACGCCTTTCCGCAGCGAACGGTACGCGGTTCGACGGTCTGGGCGCTGTCGCAAACGGGGGCGACCAGTGCGGCGGCCCGCTGGCTGGCCAGAACGCAGAATGCCGCTGATCCTCTCCTCGGCGACGTACAATCGGGGGTGCATGATCTTATGCTCAACGAGGTACTCATCAATATGACCCAGACGGCTGCCATGAACGCGGCGGCTGCTGCTGCGGACATTATGATTCGCGGGTTGGCCGGGGTGGAGGATTTGCACAACGCTGCCGTGCAGCACGCCAATTTCGTAGTGCTGCGCGCCCCGGATGTACCGTCCATGCTGGTGGAGACTGCCTTTATTTCCAACCCCCAGGAGGAGCAACGCCTGCGTGACCCGGATTTCCGTCAACTGCTTGCGCGCACCATGCATGACGCGGTACTCGCCCATTTTGTGAACGCACCACCAGCGGATAGCGCATGGTCTGCGACGCGACATGTGCTGGGAAAAGCGGAAAACCTGGCGGATGTGGCGCACCGGTACGGGCTGAGCGTAGAGGCTTTGCGTCTGGCCAACAATCTGCCGTACGGAGAGGGTCAGCCCGGAGCACATCTGCGTGTTCCCATCATGGGAGCCTGACGCGTCATGGCGGGGATCCGGATGATTATGTTATAACCAACTCAAATGGATGATGCAGAATGGCGGACAGGTGATGGAGCTGAATTCGAGCGGTATGGTGCGGGATCAGACCCGTGTTGAAGAGTGGATTAACAGTCTGCTGCATGGCGCAGGCGCGGTCGGGGCCCCGCTGGTTTTTGTGCTGTGGATCGTTGGCGCGGGTCTCCGCAGCACCCCTCTCGCGGTAGTCACTATCGGTATATTCGTGGTTACCATTGTGATGCTGTACGGCGCTTCGACCATCTATCACATTCTGCCATCGGGGCGACTTAAACAGGCTTTTCAGTTGGTGGACCGATCCGCCATCTATCTCCTTATTGCCGGCACTTACACCCCGGTGACGCTGATGGTGCTCCATGGCTCGTGGGGTTGGGTGCTGCTGACCGTGGAGTGGGGCCTGGCGGCGCTGGGCATCACTCTGCTGGCTATGACCGGGACGCGCGCGCAATCGATCTCTCTCTGGCTCTACCTCCTCATGGGCTGGTTGGCGGTATTCGCCGCCGTGCCGCTCTATAATTCGGCACCCGGCTGGTTTTTGTGGTGGTTGGCCGCTGGCGGGCTGGCCTATACCATAGGCGTCCTCTTTTTTTTGCTGGATCACTGGAAGTATTTCCATTCCATCTGGCATGTTTTTGTCATCGCTGGTACGGCGCTGCAGTTCTGGGCCATTCTGCAATATGCTGGCTGAAGGAGCATCGGCCGCATCTTGCTTTTGGGAAAAAGGAGCTTATAATTTGCGCTCCGCTCCCATCGTCTAGTGGTCTAGGACACTGGCCTCTCACGTCGGTAACAGGGGTTCGAACCCCCTTGGGAGCGCCACTTTTTCACTCTGATCGTCTCATTCTGAATACGCTGAAAGCCATTCCGTGCCCAGAGCGTGGGCGGTGCGGGTGAATCTTGCCTTGCCAAGCCCGCCGTCGGGCAAGTACCATCCCTAGCAGAAATGGCATGCGTTAAAGCGGGAGCTGGATCATGTTTCATGGCAGTATGGTAGCTTTGGTGACGCCCATGCAGGTGGACGGGGCAATAGATGATACTGCACTCCGTGAACTGGTGGAGTGGCACATCGCCGAAGGGACGCACGCGCTGGTCGCCGTCGGCACTACCGGAGAATCCGCCACCCTGGAAATGAGGGAACATGTGGCGGTGATCCAGACGGTGGTGGAACAGGCCAGGGGGCGCGTTCCGGTGATCGCCGGAACCGGGGCCAACGCGACCCATGAGGCCATAGAGCTCACCCGTGCGGCCATGGAAGTCAAGGCCGATGCAGCGCTGCTGGTTTCCCCCTATTACAATAAGCCCACCCAGGAAGGCCTGTTCCAACACTATTCGGCGATCGCTGAGCACTGCCATTTTCCCATCATTCTCTACAACGTTCCTGGTCGCACTGCTGGTGATATATTACCCGAGACGGTGGCGCGCCTGGCGCCACGTGCGGATATCGTCGGCATCAAGGAAGCAAGCGGCAAAGTCGAACGGGTCGCCGAAATTCTGGCCTTGTGCGGGGATCAGGTTCAGGTTTACAGCGGTGATGACGGTGCCGCCCTTGCAGCCATGGCGTTGGGTGCGCGCGGTGTGATCTCCGTTACCGCCAACGCAGCGCCCCGACTGATGGCACGGATGTGTGACCTGGCACTGGCTGGAGACTTTGTGGGCGCCCGTGCGGTCAACGCGCAATTGACAGGATTGCACCGGGATCTCTTTCTGGAGTCCAACCCCATCCCGATCAAATGGGCCCTGCACGAAATGGGCCGCATGGAGTCCGTTCTGCGCCTGCCCCTGACCACTCTTTCGTCCGTTCATCATGAGCGTCTGCGCGAAAGTTTGCGCCGGGCGCAGTGTATCTGATCATTCTCGCGCCTGGTCGCGTTCAGTGGAGTTTTGCATGCGCCGTTACGTAGCTCTTGCCGTGGTTGCCACTCTGGGTTTGGGGGGGTGTTCGTACATTCCCTTCTTTAAGTCCAACAACGGGCCCCAATACCAGGATTCCAAGGTGATGGAACCCCTGAAGATCCCGCCGGACCTGCTGGTCCAGGCGCCGCAACCGGGGGTTACCATACCGGGGGGGGCGGTGACTTCCAGCGAGTTGCCAACGAATACGAATAGCGCCTCCGGTGGCTATGGACTGTTTCAACCTCACGAGGCGGCCGGGCAGCAGCCGGTAGAGGAAAAATCCCTCGCTGGCGTGGGAGCGCAGATTCTGGGTAGCGGTGCGGACTTGCGGTTGAGCACGGCCGCCCGGCCAGAGCGAATTTGGGCCGCCCTGAAAGCGGTACTGGCGGCAGATGATACCTCCGTGGCGAAATTTTCTCCTGAACAGGGTGAACTGGTCACCGACTGGCGTGATTTCCGCAGTGGTCTGGCCTTTGTGCTGGGGCGTACTGTCGCACCAACCTATCGGGAGAAATACACCTTTCACCTGAGTGCTGGTGAAAAGGGTGTGGAAATCCTGACGATACAACAGGAACGCCTCTGGAATAATCCCAACGGCAGTAGCGTGGGGTGGAAGAAGGTGCCCGCCGACGCCGGGCATAATCGTCAGATTATGGAAGCGGTGCAAAAACGTCTGAGCGAGGAATCCATTCTCGCAGAAATACCGGAGATCAAAGTGACCCGCTACCGGGACGACCGCGGCCCTTATCTGGTGTTGAATGCCGTCCCCGCCAAGGCGGAGCCCGCGGTGCAAGTGGTCTTGCAGGGGCTGGGCTATCCCGTGCAAAAGGAAGGCACCGGGATATGGGAAGTGCAGGTCCGGGAGGGTGGTGCAAAGGCAGGTCAGAAGCAGAGCTTCATCGGCGGCATCTTCCAGCGGACGTGGGATAATATCAAGGCAATATGGAGCAGCCGGGAGAAACAGAAGCCCGTTTCTGTCCGGGTGACGCTGCTGCGCATGAAAGACGATACGGGCAGCGTCCTGGAGACGACGCCGGGCGTGGGCAAGGATGCGCCCAAATGGTCTGCAGAAATTCTCGACAAGCTGCAGTCGGGCCTGTCTCCCAAAAACGGAGATAAGGCATGATCGAGCGCTATACGCGCCCGGAAATGGGTGCCTTATGGACGCAGGATGCCAAATATCAGGCCTGGCTCGACGTGGAACTGGCAGCCTGCCGGGCGCTGGCGGTGCGCGGGCAGATTCCCGCCGACGCCCTGGCCGAGATCGAGGCGAAAGCGGCTTTTGATAGCGCCCGTATTGCGGAAATTGAGCTGGAAGTCAAACACGACGTCATTGCCTTTCTGACGTCCGTGGCCGAGCATGTGGGGCCGTCCAGCCGCTTCATCCACCTTGGCCTGACCTCTTCGGACGTGGTCGATACGGGTTTTGCGCTACAGTTGAGGCGTTCCGGGGCACTGCTGCTGGAAGGGATGGATCGCCTGTACCAGGCGCTGGCGCACCTGGCCTGGAAGCACAAGGACACCGTGATGATCGGCCGCTCCCATGGCATTCACGCGGAGCCCATCACTTTTGGTTTGAAGGTGGCGGTGTGGTGTGCCGAAGCGCAGCGCAACCGGCAACGCCTGATCAGTGCCATAGACGCTGTGTCTGCGGGCATGTTGTCGGGGGCCGTCGGAACGTTTGCCAACATTGATCCCGGCGTCGAAGAAGCGGTCTGTGCGGATTTGGGGCTGTCCCCGGAACTGGCCAGTACGCAAGTCATTTCCCGGGACCGTCACGCCGAGTTTTTCGGCACCCTCGCAGTGATTGCCGGGTCCATCGAGAAGATCGCCGTGGAAATCCGACATCTGCAACGCACCGAGGTGCTGGAGGCGGAGGAGCCATTCACCGCCGGGCAGAAGGGCAGTTCCGCCATGCCCCACAAGCGCAATCCTATCCTCTCCGAGAATCTGACCGGTCTCGCCCGCCTGCTGCGTGGTTATGCGGGCATGGCGCTGGAGGACATCGCCCTCTGGCATGAGCGCGATATTTCGCACTCCAGTGTGGAGCGGGTGATCGGCCCCGATGCCTGCATCGTCATGGACTTCATGTTCCATCGGGCGAGCGGCCTGCTGGAAGGGCTCGTGGTTTATCCGCAGCGGATGCTGGATAATCTGCACAAGATGCATGGCCTGATTTTCTCACAGCGGGTGCTGCTGGCGCTCACCGGGAAGGGCATGCTGCGCGAAGACGCATACCGGGTGGTGCAGCGCAACGCGATGCAGGTCTGGGAGGCGAATGCGGACTTCAAATCTCTCCTGGCAGCGGACCCACAGATTCAGCCTTATCTGAGCGCGCCGGAACTGGCGGAGTTGTTTGATCTTGGCTATCACACCCGCAATGTGGACGCCATTTTCGCTCGCGTCTTTCCGGAAGGACAACCCGATGAATGAACGCATCGCCCTCTATGAGGGCAAGGCCAAGATCGTCTATGCCAGCGAATCACCCGATGAGTTGGTCCTGCATTTCAAGGATGACACTTCGGCCTTTGATGGCGAAAAGGTCGAGCAGCTCGCCCATAAAGGCGAGATAAACAATGCGTTCAATGCCTTCATCATGGAGTATTTGCAGGGTGAGGGTGTGCCGACCCATTTTATCCGCCGCCTCAATGCGCGAGAAAGCCTGGTGCGCCGTCTGGAGATGATCCCGGTGGAATGTGTGGTGCGGAATCGGGCGGCGGGGTCCTTGTCCAAGCGCCTGGGTATCGAGGAGGGCCGGATTCTGGAGCCGCCGACGCTGGAATTTTTCCTGAAGAACGATGCGCTGCACGATCCCATGATCAACACGTCCCATATTCGTACTTTTGGTTGGGCGACGGCAGAAGAGGTAGAGGTCATGCGCCGTTGGACGATGCGGGTCAATATGCTGCTGTCCGCACTATTTGCAAAAGCGAATCTGATTCTGGTGGACTTTAAACTGGAGTTCGGGCGTTTTGACGGTGAGTTGTATCTCGGCGATGAATTCAGCCCCGACGGCTGTCGACTCTGGGACGCCGGGAGTCTGGAAAAAATGGATAAAGATCGCTTTCGCCGCGGCCTGGGCGGGGTGGTAGAAGCGTACGTAGAAGTCGCGCGCCGCCTGGGTGTGCCGCTTCCGGCAGCATCATAAAGTCGTAATCTTTCCCGCGGGATAGTCTTCGGGCTCGTCCTGCCGCGTTTCTTGAATGAGGGATCATCCCATGCTGCTGCTTCGCGGCTCTGCGGCGCTGTCCGCCTTTCGTGTGCAACACTTGCTACGCATCCTCGTTGCCGAGGGTTTCCCCGTCCAGAGCGCAGTCGCTCAATACGTCCATCTGATTGATCTCGGCGCGCCCCTGACGTCGGCAGAAATGGGGGTGCTGACGGCTTTGCTGTATTACGGGGAACCTCCTGAAGGAGATGCAGAGGACGCACCGGAAGTTTGCGTGGTGCCCCGTCTCGGGACCATCTCGCCATGGTCCAGCAAGGCGACGGATATTGCCGGACACTGTGGATTGGGTGCGGTGCGGCGTATTGAACGGGGGGTTTCGTATCGCTTGCGCAAAGCCGGCGATGCGGCCTTCAGCGCGGCGGAGTTGCAGGTCATGAGTCGGCTTCTGCACGATCCCATGACCGAGTCGGTGTTGCCGGACTGGGCGGCGGCAGAGGCCATTTTTGCCCACCCGGAACCCGCATCACTGACCCGCATTCCCCTGCACAGAGAGGGGCGTGCCGCTTTGCTTTCGGCCAATAACAATATGGGGCTCGCTCTCGCTCCGACGGAACTGGATTATCTTTTTGATTATTTTTCCGGCTTGGGCCGCGATCCCAGTGATGCCGAGCTGATGATGTTTGCGCAGGCCAATTCCGAGCACTGCCGACACAAGGTGTTCAATGCGGCCTTCCGGCTGGATGGCCAGGATCAGGCCCTCAGCTTGTTCGCCATGATTCGCGAAACTCATCGTCTGCATCCGCAGGGCACCCTGTCTGCCTATAAGGACAATGCCGCGGTCATGGCGGGTGGCGCGCTGAGCCAGCCCTTCGCGGTGGGCGTGTCGGGAGCATATGCCGTAGCGGAAGAGCGCACCGCCATTCTGATGAAAGTGGAAACCCACAACCATCCGACGGCCATTTCGCCTTTTCCCGGAGCGGCCACGGGGAGTGGCGGCGAGATTCGCGACGAGGGTGCCACCGGGCGGGGCGGCAAGCCCAAGGCGGGTTTGACTGGTTTCTCGGTGTCACATCTGCGGATTCCCGGCTATATCCAGTCATGGGAGTCGAACCCTTACGGAAAGCCGGCGCGTATCCGCTCGGCGCTGGACATCATGCGCGAAGGCCCCCTGGGTGCTGCAGCCTTCAACAACGAATTCGGCCGCCCGGCCATTGCCGGTTATTTCCGGGTCTTCGAATGTGATCAGGATGGGCTGCACCGCGGCTACCACAAACCCATCATGCTGGCCGGCGGTCTGGGTCAGATTCGCCCTCTGCTGGTGGAGAAGAAACCCCTGCCGGAAGGCGCCAAGGTGCTGGTTATCGGCGGGCCGGCCATGCTTATCGGTCTGGGTGGCGGCGCTGCTTCCAGTGTGGCCAGCGGGGCAGGGGATGAGCAACTGGATTTTGCCTCGGTGCAGCGCGGCAATCCGGAAATGCAGCGCCGGGCCCAGGAAGTGATCGAGCGTTGTATTGCTCTGGGAGAGGATTCACCTATTTTGTCCATCCATGATGTTGGGGCGGGCGGGCTCTCCAACGCCATTCCCGAGTTGTTGCACGATGGTGGTCGTGGCGGCCATCTGCAACTGCGGGCGGTGCCCAATGAAGAACAGGCCATGTCGCCTATGCAGATCTGGAGTAATGAGGCGCAGGAGCGTTATGTGCTGGCCGTGGCGGCGGCAGACCTGCCGCGTTTCACGGAGATCTGCGCCCGCGAGCGCTGCCCCTGGGCGGTCCTGGGAGAAGCCACGGCGGAGGATGCCCTGATTCTGGAGGATTCCCTGCTCCATGATCGGCCGGTGGATATGGCCCTCAGCGCCCTGCTGGGCTGCCCGCCGCGCATGGAGCGGGACAGTCGGCATGTGCAACCCGATTTGCGGCCGCTGGACCTGTCTGGCGCCAACCTGCGCGCTGCCGCCTATGCCGTCCTGCGCCATCCTTCGGTAGCCAGCAAGGAATTCCTCATCACCATCGGTGACCGCAGTGTCGGTGGCCTGATTCACCGCGACCAGATGGCGGGGCCGTGGCAGGTGCCGGTGGCCGATTGTGGCGTTACGGCAGCGGACTTCTGGAATACTCACGGCGAGGCCATGGCCATCGGCGAACGTGCCCCGGTGGCAGTGTTGAATCCTGCAGCCAGCGCCCGGCTGGCCATTGCCGAAGCCCTCACCAATCTTTTTGCCGCCGATGTGGCCGCGCTGGGAGATATCAAGCTTTCGGCCAACTGGATGGCGGCGGCAGATCATCCTGGAGAAGACGCGGCGCTCTATGACGCGGTACGTGCTGCGGCACTGGAACTCTGTCCGGCGCTGGACCTTGCCATCCCGGTGGGCAAAGATTCCCTGTCCATGCGCACTATCTGGCAGGAGGAGGGCGTGGAAAAGGCCGTCGTGTCACCCCTGTCGGTGATCATCTCGGCCTTCGCGCCTGTGGCAGATTTGCGGAAAAGCTGGACCCCTCAGTGGTCTGCTCAACCTGATACGGATCTCTGGCTGGTGGACTTGGGGTGTGGTCGGCTTGGCGCTTCCATTCTGGCCCAGACTTTGGGGCAGATGGGTAACGGCGCACCCGATCTGGATGCTCCGGGGTTGTTGCGCGGCCTGTTCACCGCATTGCAGGCTTTGCGCATGCGGGAACTGGTGCTGGCCTACCATGACCGCTCCGACGGTGGCCTCTGGGCAACCCTCTGCGAAATGTCTTTCGCCAGCCGCTGTGGGGCGGACATTCAACTGCCTTCGGGGGCGGATAGCTGGTCCTTCCTCTTTGCCGAGGAGCCAGGGGTGGTCATCCAGACCTCGACCGCCCAGCACGCGCAAATCTTGCAGATTTTTGCCGATGCCGGCCTCGCTGGACGGGCTCAGGTCATTGGTCAGGTAAAGGCCGACCACTGGCGTTTACAAATACAGCAGGATGGCCAATCCGTCCTGAACGAAGCCGTCGCTGACCTGCTGCGCACCTGGGCGGAGACCAGTAACCGGATGCAGGCCCTGCGCGATGATCCGCTTTGCGCTCAAGAGGCTTTTGCTGCGGTGGCTGCGGAGGAAGCGCCACTGTTCTCCCGTCTGTCCTTTACCCCGCAGATGCCGATGATTCAGACCGGGGCCAGGCCCCGTGTGGCGATCCTCCGGGAGCAGGGTGTCAATGGCCAGATCGAGATGGCGGCGGCTTTCCATCGCGCCGGTTTTACCGCCGTGGACGTACATATGAGCGACCTTGCAGCCGGTCGTCATCGCTTGCCGGATTTCCAGGCAATGGCCGCTTGCGGCGGCTTTTCCTACGGAGATGTGTTGGGTGCCGGTGCGGGCTGGGCCAAATCGATCCTTTTCCATGATCGTCTGCGGGACGATTTTGCCGCCTTCTTTGCCGATACCTCGCGTCTGGCTCTGGGCGTTTGCAATGGCTGTCAGATGTTGGCGGAGCTGCGCGACATTATCCCCGGCGCGGCGCACTGGCCGCATTTTGCACGCAATCGCTCGGAGCAGTTCGAAGCGCGGCTGGCCATGGTCGAGGTCGTGGATTCGCCTTCGCTGTTATTTGCGGGTATGGCGGGCACTTACGCGCCCATCGTTATCGCCCACGGCGAAGGCCGGGCGCACTTCGCCGGGGATCAGCCGGTCGTGGCGCCCGTTACCATGCGCTTTGTGGATGCCCAGGGACAGCCTGCAGTGCAGTATCCAGCCAATCCCAACGGCTCCCCGCAAGGCGTTGCTGGCCTCTGTAATGAGGACGGCAGGGTGTCTATCCTCATGCCGCACCCGGAGCGGGCCGTGCGCAGCCTGCAGATGAGCTGGCGGCCGCCGGAGTGGGGTGAGGCTACGCCATGGATGCAGATTTTTGTGAACGCGCGGAAGGCGTTGGGGTAATGTTTGGAGCAAAATAAGATTTTTATCTGGTGGCGGGGAGTTTACTGCCGAACAACTTGCTATTGGGGCCAATGAGCACTGCTGCGGCAACGCGCTCACGAGCCCTCGATCGCCCGCGCCACGTCGCCGTGACACTCAGCGCATTTACCCACCAGCAGCAAGTTGCCACTCTTGATGGTCCCGGTGAAATTGGTGATCGTCACTTCGTGGCGGCATTGCCCGCACCAGACATTGGCCAGCAGGTGCTGGCGGATATCTGCGGGGATGGACTCCCAGCGCTGGCGGGCGGGGCGGGTGAAGTTGGGAAGTGACTCAACGGCCATGGCTCATTCCTCCGGTTTTCAACTTGTGCCGCCACCAGGATGCGTATTCAGCCAGTGTTGCCCAAGGGGGGTCAGGCGGTAGCGCTGACTGCGGCTGTTGGGCTTGTCGGGCAGGGTCATTTCGATGACGCCCTGTTCCAGCGCTGGTGCCAAATAGGTCTTGCGGAAATGCTCCCTGTCGGCCAGCCCCAGAGCATCCTGAATGGCCTGCCGGGTCATTTCCCCCTCTATTCGTGCCAGTAGCATTCCTGCTTGCGGGGTGACTTGCGGGGTGACTTGCGGGGTGACTTGCGGGGTGACTTGCTGGGAGTCTGCTGGCGGGACAAGCGCCAGCGGATGTCGCGGCAAACGGATCACGAACGAGAGGCGGTCGTCGTCCGTCTCGAACAGCGGTGCTGGCGAGCCGTTGGCCACCATTTCCTTCAGAATTTTCGGGATGCCGGTGGAGCGCCCTTCGGTCATCTCCAGTTCCTTGAGGAACTCCCCAATCCGCCGGTTGCGGTAGCGGCGGCTGACAATACGCCCCGCCTGAAAGTCCTCCAGCCGGATTGACCGATCCGGGCCCGGGAAGCTCAGGATGACCAGTTCTTCGTTGCTGATGCGCACCTCAATGGGCTCACGCTCCTCGTAGGAGCGGTGGTAGACCGCGTTGACCAAGGCTTCTTCTATGGCTGCGTAAGGGAAATTCCAGACCCGTGTGGCCTCGGCACGATCCGGATGCTTGATGACCGTCTCGCGCAGGTAGTTGCGCTGGATGTAGCTCAAGGCCTCGCGCGTCATCCGCGCCAGCGGGCCCTTGAAGATCTTTTCCTCGAAGCGATCACCGCCCGCGCCCTCGGGAAACCAGACCACATCGATCTGCACGCCGGGGAAAAATCGCTCCGGCGTCTCATTGAAAAACAGCAGGCCCACGTTCTTGGGCCACGGCGATTCGGTAGGCCCGCCCGCCACGTTCATCTGCCGCGCCAATGCCTCGACCGACAACCCTGGCGCATCCGCCGCCAATGCGCTGTCCACCTCCTGTAAAAATGCCTGCATCAGGGGTTTCGAGAGATCATCAATCCGTGCCGACTGGTTGTAGCGGTCGTCGAATGGCACCTTGGCGGCCAGGCTCAACAATTCTTGCTCGGTGTCGCCCTTGGCTTCCACCGTGCTGCTGTAGCGGCGGATGTAATAGCGCCAGGCCTTGTGCTTGGCCGTCACCGACTCCGGTGCCTTGTAGGGGCGGTTCTGGCCGCCCGGCGCCCACAGCACGATCAGCTTGCGTCCCTCAACTTCCTCAACACTCAGCACAGGGAAATACGGCGGCTGGATCAACTGGCAGTGGGCCAGCAGTTCCCGCTGAATTTTGTCGAGTTGGTTGTCTGGCAAACCCACCGGTGGAAATACCGGCAGGCCATTGGCATCGCAATCCTGGCCGATCACCACATAACCGCCGCCGAGGTTTTCGAAGTCGTTGGCGAAGGCGCACACGGTGCGGATGACCGGGTCTGGGTTCCATCCAGCCTTGTATTCGATGCGGTCGCCCTCGACCGTGCGCTGGCGCAGCAGGTCATTGAGGTTGATGGGGAGTTTGGTCACGGTGCTTTTCCTTCGCAAAGCAACGCAGCCAGTGGGCTGCCCTCGGCGACATGGGGTGTAATGGTCTCGCTGGCCAGCGCCAATACCAATCGATTGCGCGCCAGCGCGGTTTCACGGGTGGTGCGTCGCACCTTGGGCAGGCAGGCGGTGATGACCAGCATGCGGCCTTCGGCCAGCGGTTCGCGCTCTTCCTCTGTGGGGCGGTAATCGCTCATGCCGCGCGTCAGCACCTTGACCACGCGCCCCGTGCGCCGGAGTACCGAGCGCAGCACCTGCTGTTCCAGCGGTGAGTGGAAGCCGCTGACGATCACCCGCCCGGCCTTGACCCATTCCGGCACGCACTCCAGCGTTTCCAGCAGGACGTGGCCGGGGCATTCGCGCGAGGCGATGAGGCCGAGCAGCGGCAGCATTGGCCTTCGCCGCCTGCCCACCGATCAACGTGTCCAGCAAGGTGACGCCAGCCGCGAAGGTTGAAGTACCCGACACAGAAATCTGCGCGTTCGGCGACCTTAAGGGTTTCCTGTAGCGCTGGCAGTAGTGGTTTTTCTATGTTGTCGAAAATTCTTGGCATCGCGCCTCCCCTGCGCTGTAACTATCTGCCTTTGTCGGCGCTGTCTTCCTGCGCCCCGCCTCGACGCACCCAGTCGTCGACCTCTGAAACCTTGAATTTCCATAGCCGCCCGATTCTGTGGGCGGGAAGGGCCTTGCGGTCGATCCATCGGTAGATAGAGTCGCGCGTCACACCAAGGTGCTCGGCAATCTGCTCCACAGACACCCATGGTTCAGTCATGGAAGCGCTCCAGTGAGGGTTGGTCGAGTCGCATAAAGTCGGCTTCAGTGGCAAAGGTTGCAATCTATCAGGTCCGGCCTATCCGGGGTAGTGCCTGATGCGAACTGCATCAGAAATAGCTTGGCTTTCCTGTAGAACAGCGCGTTCATGGGAACGTCGTCAATCACCACACTGAGCCCCACGATGAACGCCAAGCCAACCGCCCTCGACGCCTACCTCGCACGCGCCGCCGTTGGCAAACGCCCTCTCGTTCCACAGGGTACGCAGATTGTGCATACCCCTGAGGGCAGCCAGAAAACGTAGCCATCGCCCACCATCCGTCCCGGCACCAATCTGGCCACTGTCATCATGGCTATGGTGATGGTAGTGACGCTCGTGACGACAATATTGGACTGAGTCCAGTGGTATTACGAATGCGAAGCCTGCCATACCCTGCTCAAGCCCAAAACCGGCGACTGCTGTGTATTCTGCTCTTACGGCTCGGTGCCCTGTCCGCCCGTTCAGGTTTCGGGAAAATGCTGCTGCAAATAGAGTCTCCGCGGTTTGTTCTCCCGGTTGCCAAGCGCAAACAGGTGCAAACCATCGCCCGGAAACCCGCATGGTTACGATGGGTGATGCGCAGTGCGACCTGCGCACAAACAGAGAGGAGAGAGGAATTCGGGTGGCTGGCGGGGCGAAATCGGCACCTTCCGGTGATCATCGAAATTCGCACCGCCCGCGAAACCCCGCCACTGCTGGCCCTTCGCGGACATGAAAAAGCCCGGAGCATGTCCGGGCTTTAAGGTACTGGTGGAGCGGAGGAGGATCGAACTCCCGACCTTCGCATTGCGAACGCGACGCTCTCCCAGCTGAGCTACCGCCCCATTGCCGCGTAGGATAAAGGCAACTCCCCCGTAATGCAATGGGCGGCACACGGTGCTGGAAATGCGGAGCCTTACACCCGGCCCACCACCACGACATCGCTGCCGAAGGGAAAAATCTCCGGCTTGAGGCCGGCCTCGCTGAGGGCTGCGGCAATTTCCTCCGGATGCAGGAAATGGTTGCCCTGCACATGCTCGGTCAGATTTTGAAAGGCCATACCGCGTAGCTGCGGCTCACGCAGCACGCGGTGATCGTCGGGCCAGGCCGGTTCCCAGATGACGATGGCGCCTTCGGGTTTCAGGCTGGCGTGCAGTCGTTGAAAAATCTCACCACGGTTTTCCCAGACATGATGCAGGGCGCGATTCATGGCGATGAGGTCAGCGGGCTCTGGCAGGGAAAACTGATGAATATCGCCTTCATCAAAATGCAGGCGATCCGCAACACCCTCGCTTTGGGCTTTTTCCGTAGCCTGGCGGATGTTTTCGGCGAAACCATCCAGCCCCAGACCGTGCAGATGTCCGCAGCGTGCGGCGAGAGCCCGCAAATACCAGCCATTGCCGCAGCCCAGGTCCACTGCCAGCCCACCGCGTGCATCGACTTCGGCAAAGATGGGGACGGCCGGGCAGATTTTCTCTTCGAACGTCTTGCGAAAATTGTTCTCCAGCATCAGCCCGAACCAGGGCAGAATGGTTTCGCGTTCGGTCAGCACCTTTTCACCGGGACGCTCACCCGTGCGCATGAGACCCGCCGCCCGCTCCGCCATATGTGCAGAAAGCACGGCACCCACCGCTACGCCCACGCGGCTGTTTTTGGCTTCCGGGCGCATGCTGTCGCCATCCTCACTCAGCCGCCATTGCTCATTGTCGGTCAGTTCCAGCCAACCAAAGGCATAGGCGGCATCGCACCAGCGCAGCACGTAGCCGGCATCCATTCCGGCAGCGGCCGCCAGCGCTGCGCTGTCCGCGGTGCCCAGGGCACGGAGGGTGCTAAAAAGCCCGTTGACGACGCCAACAAAAGCGATGTTCAGGGATAATGCACCCTGAGCCTGCTGCCGAAGTTCATCCATGCTGCGTAAAGCCATGTCACACTCCCTCGTTCAGATGAGATATTTCAAACCGACCACCGCGAGTACCGCGAGGGTGCCCATGAGAAAAGCCCTTTGATTGATGCGCAGATGCAAGCGATTACCTGTCCATAAACCGAGCAGTACCGGTGGAATCAGCAGGAGAAAACCCACCGTCAGTTGCCAGGTCAGCAGGGCCAGCGCTATGTACATAAAGGCCCGCAGAATGTTGTCCGTGAGGGCGATGCCCTGAAACGTGGCGCGAAAGGCGCGCTTGTCGAGATGGCGCATTTGCAGGTAGGCGACAATGGGTGGGCCGCCACCGCCATACAAACTGCCCACCACGCCACCGAAAATGCCCAGCGGCATTCCCCAGGGCAAGGCGGCCAGTGGTAGTCGCTCTGGCTTCATGACCAGCGCGTAGACCACGTAGGCGAGAATGAACACGCCGAGAAAACGGGTAAGATTCTGGGCATTGGTATCGGCGAGAACAAAGGATCCGACGGCCAGCCCGATCACGCTGCCCGGAATCAGCCAGCGCAACTCCGGCCAGCGCATTTCCCGAAAGTCATAAGCTCCGAGCAGCACGGAACCGAGCAGGTCCAGCAGCAGCACCACGGGTACTACTTCTTTGATGGGGAAAATAAGTGTCAGCAAAGCCACCGAAATCAACCCGGAGCCAAAGCCGATCACTGCGCGGACATAAAAGGCGACCAGAATAATCCCCGCGGCGATGGCCCAGAGCAATGGATTTTGGATCAGCGTGGCGTAGGAGAGGGAAGCGTGCGTCAACATACCGACCAGTCTATATCCATTGCGGACGAGCTTCCATAAAAAGGTTGCGAACGGTATCCCTATACAGAATACTACTCTGTAGGCAACCATAAAAAAATAGACTACTATCAAAGCATCCTGAGAAGTTACTTGAACCTGATACAGACGAGCGGTGAGGTGTTATTCCCATGCTGGCCTCCATTTCTGCACCTGACACATCATCCGGACGCACCACCGCGAAACGCCTGCCGCCGATGCACTTGTGGCTCCCCTACGTGCTTTTGTGCGCTACAATGCTGCTGTGTTGTATGCCACCTGCCCAGGCCGGAACCAGCGGGCTGCCTACCATAGATGCGCGGGCATTCATTCTGATGAATGCCGATACCGGCGCGATCATCGCCACCAAAAATGCCTATCGGCCCTACGCCATCGCCAGCATTACCAAGCTGATGACGTTGTATCTGCTCTTCAAGGATATCGACAGCGGTCATCTGCAGCTGAACCAGCACTTTGTGCCCTGCCGGGCGGCGCTGCAGACGGGGGGGTCTAGCATGTTTATGCATCCTGGCCTACCTTTTTCCATTGCACAACTGATCCTTGGGATGACTGTGCCGTCCGGCAACGACGCCGCCGTGGAGGCGGCGCATCTGGTAGCCGGCGGTGTGCCTGCCTTTGTTGCCGAGATGAACCGGACGGCGCGCAAGATCGGGATGCTTTCCACCACCTTCCATGATCCCGATGGGTTGCCGCATCCCAACAACATGGCCAGTCCTTACGATGTAGCTGTCCTCGCCCGCACGCTCATGACCCAGTTTCCACAGTTCATGCCCTTTTTCAGGCACGAAAACTTCACTTACGCAGGCATCACCAGCCCCAATCCCAATTTGCTGGTGGGACGCGTGCCCTTTATCACCGGCATGAAAAGTGGCTATACCGACGCCGCAGGGCATTGCCTTGTCGCTACGGGCACGCAGAATGGTATCAGGCTGATCGCCGTGATTCTCGGCGTACCATCTTTCCGTGACGAAGGCCGCGGGTTCTGGCGGGCTTCCTGGCAGAGCCTCAAGTTGCTGGACTGGGGTTTCGCCCGCACCCTCTGGCTGCCTTCGGTACCGCATCTGGAGCGAACCTCGGCCCGGTGAACCCGGCCTTTATTCGCCGAAGTGCGCTACCTGCGCCACGCTTGCTGAGCTGCCGGGTGGTTTCTTCAGGAACATGATCAGCGGAATCAAAACCAGAAAGCCATAAAAAACCAGCATAAAGGCATCCAGCGTTCCGCGCATGTTCGCTTGGTCATAAACGACGACGTTACCCAGTACCTGCCAGGTCGTCGGCCCCGGAGTCAGGCCTGCTGCCGTAAGATACCGGTGAAAAGCTGGATTGAACGGATTGATGACCCCTCCCATCTGATTCCAGCCAGCCTGTGTTTCCTGAGTCACCACCGTCGAAACGATGGCGATACCGATGCTTCCGCCCAGGGTCCGCATCAGGTTGAAAATGCCCGAGCCCTCCGCCTGTTGGGCTTTTTTGAGGGTCGTAAAAGCCAGGGTGAAGAGCGGGATTGTCACCAGGCCAAATCCGATACCGCGAATGAAACTGGGCCAGATCACCCAGGCCATGCTGATATCCAGATTGTAGAGGGTGGTGAGATAAGTGCCGAATGCTCCGAAAACGATGCCCACCAACACGATATTGCGTGGATTGACGCCACGCCCCAGCATGCGCCCCGCGAACATCATAGCGATCATGGCACCGATACCCTGCGGTGCCATCACTAGTCCCGCAGTAAATGCCTCATAGCGCATCAGACCCTCCAGCATGATAGGCAGAATCACCATGGTTCCGAAGAGGGCGAGACCGAATATGCCGATCCCCATGCTGCCGATGGACAGATTCCGATCTTTGAGCAGACGCAAATCCACTACGGGATAGGGTGTGCTCAGAGAGCGCCAGACGAAAAAAAGCATACCTAAAATGGCGCAGATGGTCAGGATGATGATGGTCCGCGAACTGAACCAGTTATACTGATCACCCAGGCTCAGCATGCCTTGAAGGCTGCCCAGCCCTACGGCCATCAGCGCGAAGCCTGTCCAGTCCACTGGACGGGGAGTGGTGCTCTTGCCGCCGTCGGGAATGGTCCGCATGAGCAGGTAAGCGATGATACCAAAGGGAATATTCACATAGAACACCCAGCGCCAACTGAGCGTGTCCGTCAGATAGCCGCCCAGGGTAGGACCCAGGATCGGACCCAGCATGATGCCCATGCCGAGAATGGCCATGGCCTGGCCACGCTTGTCGGACGGGTAGGCGCCGAGCATGATGGTTTGCCCTACGGGGGCCAGAGAAGCACCAAAAATGCCTTGCAGGAAACGCCAGAGCACGATTTCCACCAGACCATGGGACTGCCCGCAGAGCACGGAAGAAATCACAAAGCCGACCACACTCCAAAGCATGATGGTGCGTTGACCATAGCGTTCCACCAGTAACCCGGTGAGGGGCAGGACAATCACATTGGCGACCATGTAACTGGTGAGCACCCAGGTGATCTGATCGCTGTTGGCATGCAGGGAGCCGCGCATGTAGGTCAGCGCTACATTGACAATAGTCAGGTCGAGCACCTGCATGACTACCGCCAGCATGACCGCGACCGTAATGGTAAGACGTGAAGCCGGGCTCTCTTGTGCCACGGATGGGCTCCTCTCTGGGGCGGATGGTCCTTCAGGTACCGATCCGCTTTGCGCACGCCGACGCCGGCCCGACGAATGCGCCAGCCCGGATACCGACCGTTCGGTCACTATAAGGTGGGTGCCACGGTCTGGCAAGCCCGTGGCTTCATCGCGTGAGACACCATCCCGTCGTCATGAAAAAGCCGGCCCGTAGGCCGGCCGGTCAAGGCAGTAGACGCTCAAGCGGCAGGCAACACGGCCAGATTCCGCAGGTCCCGGCCGTCTGAAAATGCCTGTTGAAGTTGCTCGTCAGTGACACCGGCAAAGCAGCATCCTGCTTCTTCAAGCTGATAAATTAGGGAGATGAGCTCGAATTCCTGTTCCATTTCCTGTTCCATAGCATCGTCCTCATCAGTAAATAAGGCATATCTAACATATATTAATTCTATTGATATGTGAATACCATAGATATCTAATATAGGGAGGCCTCTGCGCCACAAGGTTAGGTTAGGATCATTCCGGCGGCAGGTAGGGGGTATCACGGAGCGTGGGCGTCTGACGTAGCAACTCTTCTTCATCACTACGCAACCAGCGCCATTCGCCGGCCCGCAGTTCGCCGAGAGGCAGATTTCCCACCGCTACGCGAATCAGTCGCAATACTTCCCTATCACAGGCGGCAAGGAGGCGCCGAATCTGGCGGTTGCGCCCTTCCTGCAAAATAAACTCCAGCCATTGGGTTTTGCCACCGCAGCGTAACTCCCTGATCTGCATCGGCAGGCACGGTTCACCGTCGAGCACGGAGCCAGCCGCGAGTTGGGCTGCAGTGCCGGTAGAGAGGGGCGGACGAATCTGTACATGATAGGTCTTGGCCACATGCTGATCCGGATCCAGCAGTCGTTGCGCCCAGTGTGGATCGTTGCTGAAAAGCAGCAGGCCGGAGCTGGCCTGATCCAGGCGTCCGACGGGTGCCAGCCATGGACTCCCGGGCAGCAGGTCGTATACGGTGGCACGTCCTCTTTCATCCCGGTGAGTAGTAAGAATGCCGCGCGGCTTGTGTAGCAGCAAAACCTGGCGGGTGCTGGCGGTGACGTCAAGACCATCGACCCGGATACCGGGGCTGGACAGGGGGAAGCGTGCCTCGGGATCGAGGATCCGGCGACCGTCTACCTCAACCCGCCCGGCACGAATCCATTCCACCGCAACGGTCCGGGAACACACCCCCGTTTTGGACAGGATGCGGGCCAGCCCAAAGCGGGGGGCACTTTGGTCTTGCCCAAACTTTGGACTATCATCTGAAGGATGTTTCACCAGACCGCCCGAAGGAGTCGATCATGGCACATGAAGCGTTGCATGAATCCCCCGAGTCTCTGTCTCTCGAAACCATGGATATCCACCGAGCCATTTCTTCGCTCATGGAGGAGTTTGAGGCGGTTGACTGGTACCAGCAGCGCGCTGATGCCTGCACCGATCCTATTCTCAGGCAGGTGCTGGAACACAACCGGGATGAAGAAATTGAACATGCCGCTATGGTCCTCGAGTGGCTGCGCCGCAAAATACCGCGTCTGGATAAGGAATTGCATGCGTATTTGTTCAGCGAAGGCTCGATCGTCGGCCACGAAGCCAGGATGGCAGGACGGGACTGAGTGAGGTGCTGTTATCACGGTACGAAACGCACGCAGAGGTCATTATAGAAGTTGAGCCCGAGCGCTGTGGGCCGCAGGATACCATCTTCCATGACCACCAGCCCGTCGCGTTCGGCCCGGCGGAGTTGCGGTTGAAGGAGCTGCAGAGACAGGCCGGTCCGTTCCGGGAAGATCGCTACCGGGAAGCCATCGGTCAGGCGCAACGCGTTGAGCATGAACTCGAAGGGCCTGTCGGCGGATAAAATTGGCTCCCAGTCGCCGAGGATGCCGAGACCACTGAGCGCATCGTCCATATAACTTTCGGGGCGGCTGGGTTTGCGGCTGCGCCAGATGCCTTCGGGAAGGGTGATTTTGCCGTGCGCTCCAGCGCCGATGCCGATATAGTCACCATAAAGCCAGTAGTTGCGGTTGTGCTGGCAGCGATGACCGGGCCGAGCATGGGCGGATATTTCGTAGCGCTCCATGCCGGCCTCCCGGAGTTGCCGGCGCAGGATATCTTCCATGTCGGCGGCTTGGTCGCTGTCTGGCAGATCGGCGGGTGGATGGGTTGAAAATGGGGTTCCGGCTTCCAGCGTGAGTTGATAGAGGGACAGATGAGGGGGCGCATAGTCCAACGCCGCGCGCAGATCGGCCTGTGCTGCGGCGAGATCCTGCCCCGGCAGGGCAAGAATGAGATCAAGATTATAGCTCTCGAATTCAGCCGCGATGGCGAGCTCCACGGCCCGGTGGGCTGCGGCCGCATCATGGATACGCCCGAGGCGTTGCAGAGCATCGTCATTGAAAGACTGGATGCCTAACGAGAGCCGGGTGATGCCCACGTCCCGGAAGGCGCGGAACGAGGCAGCCTCTATCGCTCCCGGGTTGGCCTCCAGGGTGATTTCCACCCGGGAGTGCGGTCGCAGGCGGGCGCGGATCGCCGAGATCAGGCGGTCGATGATTTCTGGTGGAAAGAGGCTGGGGGTACCGCCACCGATAAAAACAGTCTGCACACGGCGTCCCCAGATGCGCGGCAGTTCGCGGTCCAGATCGGCGATCAATGCGGCCAGATAGCGTTCCGCCGGGATGCGGTCGGCCGCGTGGGAATTGAAATCGCAATAGGGGCACTTGGCCTTGCACCAAGGCAGATGCACGTAGAGCGAATACGACGACGGTGGTATCAGGGTGGGGTTCATGGGTACTCGCGAGAGGTGTGACAGGTGACGGATACGGACTGGACGCCCCTATTTTTACTCCGAACGGTACTTTTCCCCAAGGCTTTATTAGGGCTGCGTATTTTTGAGCCACGTTATCTGGACATGATCAGCGCCTCACTGCGGCAGGGTCGGGATTTTGGCATTTGCCTCAGCCACTCCCGGGGCGATGGCCATGCGGAGCCGGAATTGGTAGGCACCCTAGCACGCATTGTGGACTGGGGAGGCGAGGCCGGCATTCTCCAGATTCAGGTGCGTGGACAGAAACGTTTCACCATCCAGGACTGGCATTATGAGGGACAACTGGCGGTAGCCTCCATCCATCCCTGGGCCGAAGAGCCCACCGTGCCAATGGGTCGGGAAAACCAGCCGTTGTACCCTATCCTTGAGGATTTGATCGGCAAGGTGCCCGCTGCCGGAATAGACGCCAGCAGCGCCGGAATGGTCCTGGCGCAGGCGCTGCCCGCCTCCCCCGAAGAAAAGCAGCAGTTGCTGGTTCTTCAGGATCCTCTGGAGCGTTTGCGCCGGATTGCGGAGTTACTCAGCCAGCGCGGCGGCGCGTAGGGAAAAAACTCCGGGCGGCGACAAGATCTAGCGCTTGCCCTTGCCATAAATATAGGTAGAGAAGTCCGTGTAACCCTGAGAAAGATTGCGAAACAAATGGTCCAGACTGATGATGGCCTGCTCCAGAATATTCACGGTGATATACGGTTTTTCCACCTTCAGGCGCTGATACCGGGCGCGGGTCAGGACCAGCACCTGGGTGTCTTCGCTTTTGGCAACGATTCGGGCGCTACGTGGCTGACGATCAAAAAAGGACATTTCTCCGGCCATTTCGCCGTCATGCACTCGGACCACTTCTACTTCGTCGCCGTCGGCTGTGTGGTGAACGATGGCCATTTCACCCTTGACGCAGAAGAACAGAGCCTCTCCCAGAGAGCCCCATTCGGCAATCACCTGATCCAGATGAAATTGGGCGTGGGTGACGTATTCTGCGAGGGTCTGGATTTCGCTGATGGTCAGAGACTGGGCCAGATGATGTTGTTTGAGAAACTGGGCGATCTCTATGTGGTCAATGCCGGGCATGGTTTGTTCCTCCGAGAAGCGGACTTTTTATTATTATAGGGGGGGAAAAGGGATGAGGGACAGTGCTGCGCCGCACTGTATTTTGAATCCTCCCGTCTCCTCACGATACAATGCCCCACCACCTCCAACGAGTATTTCCAATGATACGTCCCAGCGGAAGAAATGCAGACGCCTTGCGTCCGGTACAAGTCACCAGAAATTTTACCAAGCATGCTGAAGGTTCGGTGCTGATAGCCTGCGGCGATACCAAGGTGCTATGCACCGCCAGCGTCGAAGAAAAGGTACCGCCCTTCCTGCGCGGCGCTGGCAAGGGGTGGGTGACGGCGGAATACAGCATGTTGCCGCGTGCCACCCGGGAGCGGGTGGCACGGGAGTCCGCCAAAGGCCGTATTGGCGGGCGCACCCATGAAATCCAGCGCCTTATCGGGCGCAGTCTGCGCGCCGCCGTGGATCTGCAAGCTTTGGGCGAACGCACTATCTGGGTGGATTGTGATGTGCTTCAGGCCGATGGGGGAACCCGTACCGCCAGCATTACCGGCGCTTGTCTGGCGGTAGCCGATGCCGTCCAGCATCTGCGTGCTGCGGGCCAGCTTCAGAATAACCCCCTGCGGGACTGGGTGGCTGCCGTCTCGGTAGGTATTTATCAGGGGCAGGCGGTGCTGGATCTCGACTACGCCGAAGACAGCAATGCCGATGTGGATATGAATGTGGTGATGACCGGCGCCGGCGCCTTTGTGGAAGTACAGGGAACTGCGGAGGGCGCGGTGTTCAGTGCGGAACAGATGGCTGAAATGCTGGCGCTGGCGCGCAAGGGGATCGCCGAATTGGTGGCCCGTCAGCATCAGGAGTGTCCGGAAGCCCGTTCATGACGCCCTTGCTGCTGGCCACGAGCAATGTCGGCAAGTTACGGGAGTTGCAACCGCTGCTCGCCGCCCGTGGCTTCGCGCTCGTCAGCCAGGCGGAACTGGGCATCGCCGGTATTGAAGAAACAGGCATTACCTTTGTGGAAAATGCATTGCTCAAGGCACGTCACGCCGCCTCGCAAAGTGGTATGGCGGCGCTCGCCGAAGATTCCGGGCTCTGTGTGCCCTATCTCCAGGGAGCCCCCGGCATTTACTCCGCGCGCTATGCTGGCCCGGACGCCAGCGACGCAGCCAATAACGCCAGGTTGCTGAGCATGCTGGCCGAGGCGCGGGGGGAGTCCCGTGCTGCTTATTATGTGGCTTGCATGGTTTTTCTGGAATTTGCCGCCGACCCTTCGCCACTGGTGGCCCAGGGCTTTTGGAGAGGGACTATTGGTGAGCATCCTGCCGGCGATGGGGGTTTTGGCTACGATCCCCTGTTTTGGCCCACGCATGGATCCGGCAGCGCGGCGCAGTGGAGCCTGAAGAAAAAAAACGAACACAGCCACAGGGCGGCGGCCTTACGCAGGCTGCTGGAGTTGCTGGCGGAGCGTCAGCAACCCCAGCCGCTCTCGCTCAACGACTGACGCAGACGGGTCAGGGCCCGCACCTGCAACTGTCTTACCGCCTCGCGACTGACGCCCATCCGCTCGGCGACGGCTTCCAGGGTCATGGGCGCATCACCATGCATGCCGTAGCGAAAGAACATGACTTCACGTTGTTTTTCATTGAGTTCGGTCAGATGTTCCCGCAGTGCCTTGCAGATGGCATCACGGTCATAGTCGCCGTCCGGACTGGCAACGTCGCCGATCACCTGTTCGATGCGGCCCGGTCCGTCGGATGTTTCCTCTTCGAGCGAGAAGACGCGGATGTCCGCGAAATCCAGGGCGCGCATGGTACTCTCGCGCACCCCCAGGGCTTCACGCCGCTGCTCCCTGCGCACTTCGGCGTCGCTGTCTTCCTCCGCTCCGCGCTGCATATAAGCATGCAGGGACTTGGCAAGGTAATCGGGCAGGCGGATGAAGCGGGAACGAATGAGCGCCCGCTGCATCGCCTCGCGGATCCACCAGGTCGCATAACTGGAGAAACGTGTGCCTAGGCCTTCCTGAAAGCGGTCGGCGGCACGCAGCAGGCCCATGTAACCCTCCTGAAGGAGGTCTTCCTGACTGAGTCCTTTATTGCGATAACCCCTGGCGACCGCCCGCACCAAGGGCATGTGCGCGGAGATCAGTGTGGCGCGGGCGCTCTCGTCGCCCCGACGCAAGCGTTGGATGAGTTGCAGTTCCTGCTTCTGGCTGAGAAACGGCCCGATGTTTTCGTCGTCCATGAAATCATTCAAAGGCGGCGGATCGATGACAGGACCCATCTCCGGAATATCTGACCCCCCCAATTCTCTGGCTTCGGTGTGCATCACGATCTCCCCGATCCTCGTCACAAGGCGTTGTAACATTATCGCCTAATTTTATATTTTAAAAGCGCTTTAGCCATTCGTATATTAGGATTCTTTTTGATCGGGCTGTCAAGGGCTGGCAACGAATGTTTTGTGGTTTTAGCAACAACGGTGCTGGTCTTCCGATGGGTGCCGACCCCGGCAGGGTCATGGCGGCGGGCGGCCAGGGGGCTTTTGACTCTGGTCGTTGATCTGCCTATAATCGGCCCCTTTCTCGCTACCCTTATCCAAAGAGGTCGGAATCCTTCTATGCCAACTGTTCGTGTCAAAGAAAATGAGCCTTTCGAAGTCGCGTTGCGGCGTTTCAAACGTTCCTGCGAAAAGGCAGGTGTCCTTACCGAAGTAAGGCGTCGCGAATTCTACGAAAAGCCCACGGAAGAGCGCAAGCGTAAGGCTGCTGCTGCCCGCAAGCGGGCGTTGAAGCGTATGCGTCGTCAGTCCATGCGTCTGGTCCGGCTCTACTGATGACACTACGTGAGCGCATCCAGGAGGATATGAAGTCCGCCATGCGCGCCCGGGAAGCCGAGCGTCTTGGGACTATTCGTATGCTCCTCGCGGCGATCAAACAGCGGGAAATTGACGAGCGCCGTGAGCTTGATGATGCCGAAGCGTTGCGCATCGTGGATAAGCTGATCAAACAGCGCAAAGATTCTGCCAGTCAGTTTATTGCCGGCGGGCGTCCGGACCTTGCCGAAAAGGAAGAATCAGAAATTCTTTTTCTTGCAGTCTATCTGCCGGAGGCACTGTCACCCGGCGAGATTGACGGACTGATCAACGAGGCGATGATAGCGGTGGCGGCCAGCGGACCCAAAGATATGGGTAAGGTACTTACCTTTCTGCGCCCGCAGATGCAGGGGCGTGCGGATATGGCCGTGGTGGCGGATAAAGTGAAGGCCCGCCTCGGCAGTTGATGGACGGGGGCATGGCTGCGGCCGGGGTTGCTCCTTGGCAGGACAGCTTCTGGCGGGCTCTGGATGCCAGAGATGTGCAGAGCGCGTGGTCACAGCATTGTGGCCATATCTACGGCCGTAGACATGTTGCGGCGACTACCCCGTGGGTACCGCTTGCGGAAATCCATGATCGTTTGAATTGGTTGGCCTGGTTGTCGCAGCGGTTTTCCGCCGGTTTTCTTCTCCCCGTTTCCGATCTTCCTGATATCGATACTCTGCTGGTTCTGGCACAGCGCCCAGGTGCCGTTCTCAGCGGGCGAGATTTGCGCGCGGTACTTGATGTGCTGACGGCACTGAAAGGCTACGCCGCAGCTTTGCGCGAGACTCGGGATGCCCTGACCGGGCTGGCAGGTGAGCTTGACCCCCCGGAGGCCTTGTTGCGCCGTCTCAGCGCGGCGTTGGATGAGGAGGGTGAGCTCCTGGATACGGCGAGTGCGGATCTCGCCCTCCTGCGCCAGCGCTTGCGGGTCAGCCGCAGCGAATTGCAGCGTTTTCTGCAGGGCTTTCTGCGTAATCGGGACTGGCAGGAATACTGGCAAGACCAGGTCATCGTGCAGCGCAATGAGCGTTACGTGCTACCGCTCAAAGCCAGCCATAAAGGGCGTATCAAGGCGATCGTCCATGACCGGTCGGCAAGTGGTGAGACCCTTTTTGTGGAGCCGCTGGCAGCCGTTGATCTGAATAATCAACTGGTTCAGGACCGGCGTGTCGAAATTCAGGAGCAGGAGCGCATTCTTCGTGCCCTGAGCGCGGCAGTAGGGCTGGAAGTGCCGGGCATTGTCGCCGCCTTGCGGCTTATGGGCCGGCTGGATGCGGTACGGGCGGGACTGGAACTGGGGGATGCCTGTGGCGGGGTTTTGCCCAGGGTCGATGCGGCTGCGGCATTTGATCTGCAGGCCCTGCGTCATCCGCTGCTTTGTCTGCGCCATCCCGGGCAGGTCGTGGGTAACGCCCTGCGTCTCGGGGCGGACGCGCAGCAACTGGTCATTACCGGCCCCAATACCGGCGGCAAGACGGCTGTCCTGAAAGCACTCGGACTCAATCATCTGATGGCCTACATGGGGTTGCCGGTAACTGCGGAGGGTACTTTGGGTTATTTCCCGAAGTGCTTTGCGGTCATCGGCGACGCCCAGGATATCCACACGGATCTTTCCACCTTTTCGGCGCAGGTGCAGCGCCTTCGGGAAGTGCTGGAGCATGCCGACGCCCACAGTCTCGTGCTTCTCGATGAACTGGGCAATGGCACCGACCCGCGGGAAGGGGGCGCACTGGCCCAGGCGGTCGCAGAGTCCTTGCTGGCGGCCGAATGCTGCACACTGCTCACGAGCCATCTGGAAGTGATGAAGCGTTATGCCCTGAGCCATGCGGGTGTAGCCCTGGCAGGTATGGGTTTTGATGCAGAGTCTTTGAAACCCACCTACCGTCTGCTGTGGGGCGTGGGCGGCGCGAGCCAGGGCCTGGTCATTGCCCGGCGCGTGGGGATGCCTGCACCGCTAATGAACCGCGCCGAGGCACTCTATGCCGATGACCGGCAGGACTGGGAACGTTGGGAAGCGCAACGGGGAAACCTATTGCAGGCCGCCCGGCAGGCCATGGACGAGGCCGTACTGGCGCGGGACGAAGCCACCAGGGTGGCCCGCCGCCTGGAATGCGAACTGGAGGCAGCGAGACAGGAGCGCGACAAAGCCGCCGCCGCCGCCCGCGCCGAATGGGAAGATATACTGGCAACGGCGCGCCAGCAGGTGCGGCAAGCCATTGCAGCGCTCAAGTCCGGGAGGGATACCCAGGCGGCAACGGCGGCTTTGCAACGTCTGGAAGTCCCCTTCCGGGCGGAGGAGCAGCGAGTGGACAGCCTGCCTGCCGTTGGGGCCAGGGGTCTGTTTCTGCCGCTCCGGCAGGTGACCCAAGTGCTGCGTGCGGACCCCGCACAACACAGGGTGCAGATTCAATTACGGGGCAAGCAGTTGTGGGTGCCCGCCGCACAATTTGCTGTGGACGCCGCGCTGCAGCTCCCAAAAGAAAAAGGCAGCACCCGGTATGCTACCCCCGAGGATCATCCCTGGCGTCTGGATTTGCGCGGACAGCTTCGGGAAGACGCCCTGGCGGCGCTGCGTCGTCATGTGGATGGCGCCGTAGCCGCCGGTCGTCGACAGGTCGAGATTCTGCATGGTAAGGGCAATGGGGTACTTGCTGAAATGGTGCGCGAGTTTGCCGGGCAAGACCCTCGGGTCAGTCAATGGCGTATGGCGCGGCCGGAGCATGGCGGTGGCGGCGTCAGCGAGTTGGAGTTACGCTGAGCCATGGCCAACTTTTCTCCCGCATTCATTGACGCCCTGCTGGAGCACAGTGATCTGGTGCGCCTCATCGATAGCCGCGTACCTCTGAAGAAAAAAGGCCGGGACTTCTGGGCCTGCTGCCCCTTTCATCAGGAAAAGAACCCGTCTTTCTCGGTCAGCGCCGACAAACAGATTTATTACTGCTTTGGCTGTCACGCTCATGGGAATGCCATCGGATTCTTGATGGCCTATGATCGGCTGTCTTTTCCGGAGGCGGTGAAGACACTCGCCGACGAAGCCGGTGTCGCCCTGCCGGAAGACGGCCCTGCCGGAGAGCAGGAAAATCTTCGGCCATTGCGGGAGATTCTCCAAAAAGCCATTGGCGTTTACCGATCTGCCCTCGCAGAGCACCCACCGGCGCAGGCGTATCTGCGTGGAAGGGGCTTGGGCGATGAGATCATTGGGCGCTTCGAGCTGGGGTACGCACCGCCTGCGGCCCAGTTTCTGAGTCAGAAACTGGGCAAGGAACCATCGTTGCGCCAGCAGTTGCTGGGCGCGGGACTGGTGAGCGGCCGTGAAGATGGATCGGTCTACGACCGTTTTCGCGGGCGGGTGATTTTTCCGATCCGCGACGGACGAGGGCAGGCGGTGGGACTGGGGGGCCGCAGTCTCGATGGTCATGAACCCAAATACCTCAACTCGCCGGAAAGTGCGCTCTACCACAAGGGGCGGGTGCTTTATGGTCTGCACCAGGCCAGGGAGGGGGTGCGCCGAGCGGGGCGGGTGCTGCTGGTGGAAGGGTACCTGGATGTCATTACCCTGCATCAGGCTGGCATCGACTACGCCGTCGCGGCGAGCGGGACGGCCTTGGGGGACAGCCAGATGGAAATGCTCTTCCGGGCAGCGCCCGAGGTGCTGCTCTGTTTCGATGGCGATACTGCCGGACGTAATGCGGCTTGGCGGGCCGTGCAGGCGGCACCGGAGCATCTGCGCGCGGGGCGTCTACTACGGTTGCTGTTCCTGCCGGATGGCCAGGACCCGGACTCGCTGGTGCGTGAACAGGGTGGCGCGATGTTTGAATCAATGCTCCCGACCGCGCGTCCAGCCATCGATTTTTTTCTGGAGGAGTTGCAGCGCCGGCACAACCTCGCCGCAGAAGATGAGAAGGCACTTTTTCTGCATGCAGCGCGCGATTTTCTGAAACGGGTGAGCGATCCGGTTCTGCGGGAGGTTTATGAACAACGGGTGCAGATGCTTTGCGGATTGGCGCCCGTCGCCCGGCGCGCGCTGTCGCGCACACCGCGTAAAGCAACATGCTCCGCCGCCGGAGGGCGATCCCTTTTTAAAACGGCTTTGCGATTATTGCTGAATTTTCCTGAAGACCCTGCCTGGCAGGCGTTGGACCGCGATTTGCTGCCTTTCCTCTTCGACCGTGATCCCATGGCTGAAATTCTGGCTGAGGCCCTTGATATTTTGGCCAACATGACCCATCTAAGCTCTCACGAACTATTCGCAAAACTGTCGGTACTGAAACATGCGGAGGTATGCTACGCGCTGGTGATGAGTGACTCTGGCGAAGAGGAAGAACGGGTGCTGATGCGCCTTGAAATTTCCGGTTGTGTGGCGCGAGTGAACCAACGCCTTGCTGCGGCGCGCAGCCACTTTATCAGCCGGGCCGCAGATCAGGGTGGTTTGAGTGCGCTCTCTGAGCAGGAGAGGGCTGAAGTGGTGCGTTTGTCCCGGCGCGACAGGCGCAACGGCGTTTGATCGGGATGAAATGAAAAAATGGGCTGAGGGTGCAGTTCTGTGACGGGGCACCTTTCCATGTGTATGGCTTTTCCTATATAATGTGCGGCTTTCCGCGAGTGCAGGTTGGTTATGAGAGACGGTGAGAGTGTAGTGGATAATGAATCTCAGCGGTCTGAGCTGAAGCGGCTTATTGCGCGTGGTAAAGAGCAAGGCTACCTGACCTATCGCGAGATCAATGATCATTTGCCGGAAGAGGTTTTCGATCCCGAGCAGATGGAAAATGTCATCTCCATGATCAATGACATGGGTATTGAAGTCTTTGAGGAGGCTCCGGACGACGATACCCTGCTGATGGATGGGGAGGGTGGTGCCGTAGTCGCTGCTCAGGAAGCGGAAGAAGCGGCAGAAGAAGCCCTGGCCGTGGTCGAGGCGGATATCGGGCGAACCAGTGATCCGGTGCGTATGTACATGCGCGAGATGGGCAGCGTGGAGCTGCTCACGCGTGAAGGCGAAATCGAAATTGCCCGGCGTATCGAAGATGGCCTGATGCAGGTGTTGCGCGCTGTATCGACCTGCCCCACGACCATCTCTCTTCTTCTGGATGCCGCGGCTCGGGTGGAGCGCGGCGAGACGCGCCTGGATGAAGTGGTTGACGCCTTTATTGATCTTAGCGCGCTGGACGCAGAAACCGTCAGTGAGGCGGAAGAAACTGTGCTGGTGGAAGGCGCCGATCTGGACGTCGATGAGGATGAGGAAGAATCCGAAGACGGTGATATCGAAGTCGTAGACAAGGGACCACAGCTCGAAGATGCACTGGAGCGTTTTGCGGTCATTCGTGCTGCGTATACCGCGCTGCTCGCCAGCCATGCCGATGGTGAAATGCATGGTGAAAGTTATCAGCAGCAGCGCCGGGAGCTCGCCGAGCGTTTCCTGGAAATCAAACTCAACGGTCGTCAGATTGACGTCATGACCGATGCCCTGCGCGGGCTAACGGAAGAGGTGCGTCAGTGCGAACGGGAGTTGATGGAACTGTGCATTGAACGCGCGCACTTCCCGCGTAAAGACTTTGTACGCAGTTATCCCGGTCATGAGGGCGATATCGGCTGGATTGATCAGCAAATCGCGGCTGGCCATGCCTACAGTACCCGTTTGGTTGAGTTTCGTGATGATATCGTGGCGACCATGAAACGCCTGGCGAATATTGAGAAGCGTGCCGGTTTGCCGATTGCCGAGATCAAAGAGGCCAGCCGTCTGATGTCTATTGGTGAGGCCAAGGCGCGGCGTGCCAAGAAGGAAATGGTGGAGGCCAACCTGCGTTTGGTGATCTCTATCGCCAAGAAGTATACCAATCGTGGCCTGCAGTTCCTGGACTTGATTCAGGAAGGGAATATCGGCCTGATGAAAGCGGTGGACAAGTTCGAATACCGCCGTGGCTACAAATTCTCTACTTATGCGACTTGGTGGATACGCCAGGCCATTACGCGGAGTATTGCGGATCAGGCGCGGACCATTCGTATTCCGGTACATATGATCGAAACCATAAACAAACTCAATCGAATCAGTCGGCAGATGCTCCAGGAAATGGGGCGTGAACCGTCCCCTGAAGAGCTGGCGGAACGGATGGAAATGCCTGAGGATAAAATCCGCAAGGTGCTGAAAATTGCCAAGGAGCCTATCTCCATGGAGACGCCCATTGGTGACGATGAAGATTCGCACCTGGGCGACTTCATCGAAGACCGGAATGTGACCGCGCCAGCGGATTCCGCCGTTAACGCGGCCATTCGCGAAGTGGTCGAGGAATTGCTCGACAATGGCCTGACAGCGCGGGAAGCCAAGGTATTGCGTATGCGCTTTGGCATCGGGATGAATACCGACCACACGCTGGAGGAGGTCGGCAAGCAGTTTGACGTTACTCGTGAGCGTATCCGCCAGATTGAAGCCAAGGCGCTGCGCAAACTGCGTCATCCCTCTCGATCGGAGCGTCTGCGCAGTTTTGTGGACGGTGAAGTGACGATTCCGTCGTGACAGATGTTTTTTGCGGTAGGGGGCGTGGGGTCAGTGCATTCCACGCCTTTCTTCAGGGCCTGTAGCTCAGTTGGTTAGAGCAGGGGACTCATAATCCCTTGGTCCACGGTTCGAGTCCGTGCGGGCCCACCATATAATCAAAGGGTTATCATAATATATGGTAATTCGAAAAGCCGCTTGGCACAGTTTTGGCCTAGTTATCGGCGGTCTGATCGGTGGATAAAAAATCCCCTGTTCCCGCTGGATACCCAGCAAATAAAGACTTCACAGCGTCTTGATTTTGGCACAGCAGCCGACTGCCTTGTGTGAAACGATTCCGACAAGGCGGGTGAGCATGGCGAGCATCCATCGTCGAGCGCCACCTCATCAACCCGGACGCCTCACAGATGATCGAAGGAGTCTTCCGGGTGGGATGTGCGCCGGTCCATCCTTCAGGGGGCGGACTTCCTGGTGAACATCAGCGATTACGGCTGGTACGGACACAGCATCGCCTCCGCCCAAAGCCTGCAGATGTTGGCCATGCGCTCTCTGGAAAACCAGAAACCCGCCCTGCGCGCCACCAACACCGGCAACACCGCCATCATCGGGCCGGAAGGCGGCATTCACGCCCGACTGCCCCAGTTCCAGGTGGCGGCCCTCGACGGCGTCATCCAACCCATGCGGGGGATGACACCTTACGGACGTTTCAGAAGCTGGCCGGCACTGCTGCGGCCCTTCTGGCCGCGACGGCGTTACGGCGAGGCAGGCAACCAGCAGGCTTACGCGGTCGGGGGCTGTCCTGAGGTTGTCAAAAGGGCGATATCGATAAACGCCTTCGCCGCTGCGCCACATCCCCCGGCACGATGCGCCAACGCAACTTCCGTATGGGTGGCATTCCCTTCCAAGGGGCGGTAAACCGCCCCCTGGATAGCCACGCATCGAAGGGAAGCCGGAACCAGCGATACGCCGAGCCCTGCCGCCACCAGACTCATGATGGCTGCCGCCTGTTTGGCCTCTTGCACTATCCGGGGCGCAAACCCCGCCTCCCGACACATAGCGCCTACCTGCTCATAAACGCCCGTACCCAGCTTGGGCGGGTAAAAGATAAACGGTTGATCCGCCAAAACAGACAAGGGGATACTGTTTAATTCGGCGAGCGGGTGCGTTTCCGGCAACGCCACGAGAAATGATTCCCCAAACAACGGCATCAACGATACTGAAGACGGGCATTCAAGGAGATGGGGCCGGACAAATCCAATGTCGAGACGGCCCTCAGCTATCCCGTCAATTTGTTGCTGACTGGTCATTTCGCCCAACGTCAGGTTCACTCCCGGAAACGCTCGTCGATACGCTCCCACCACAGTGGACAAGGTCCCGGTATAAGGAACCGTGTTCGCGTACCCGATCTCCAGAGAGCCGAGTTCCCCGCACGCGATCCGTTGCGCTATGGCCACGGCGCGCCCGGCCTGTTCGAGCAGCGTTCGCGCTTCCGCCAAAAACCGCTCCCCCGCCTCCGTGAGCGCGACCCGGCGCTTGTTTCTCACCAGCAGTTGCACGCCAAGGGAGCGCTCAAGCTCCCGTATCTGCCGACTCAGCGGCGGTTGAGCCATATACAATCGCTCCGCCGCCCGGGAGAAGTGCAGTTCCTCGGCCACCGCCACGAAATAGCGTAATTGTCTTAGGTCCATGTTCATGCCTTAACCGTGGGTTCCCCTATCGCATTTTTCACCCACCAAGATCCGCTGCCAGCGGCACCGTTCGATAGGCTAGGCGGTTTCAATTTTGAAGCGCAACATTGCCGTTTTAAGTCTCTGATCTTCTGTGCCATTACTTCGGTGGGTGTACGAAAACCCAAGGATTTTCTGGGTCGATTATTCATTTCGTTAGCCACCTTGGTCAAGTACTGCTGGGAGTATTGCGACAGATTCGTTCCCTTCGGGAAGTACTGGCAGAGTAGACCTTTGGTATTCTCATTGGTGGGGCGCTGCCAGGGGCTGTGGGGGTCGGCAAAGTAGACCCGCAGATGGGCGCGCTGTTCCAGTTCCTCATGCCGTGCCATCTCCCGGCCCTGGTCATAGGTCAAGGTCTTCCTCAATGCCTTGGGCAGCGTGCGCAAGCGTCTGGAGAAGCCTTCCAGCACCGCTTCTGCGGAGGCATCCTCCACCCCCCTTGGCCAGAATGACGAAGCGGGTGCTGCGGTCCACCAGGGTGCCGACGGCGCTCCCATTGAATGCGCCTTTGATACCGACCGGGTATTACCAAAGGACCAAATTAGTATTGGACCGACGCATCCTTCATGTCAACAATAAGCGAAACGGCTCATCACCATGGCCTGTTTCATACTGGCCAACCAGCCGTCCGGTTACCCACTTGAAATAGCGAGGAATCTGTTTATAGAACAGTATACATCTAATAATCGCGACAAATACGATGGAAGATCACTTCATGCCCTAGCAGCAATGCTACATAAAACACAGGAGAACGATAAGATGATTTTCGATGGCCTAACCGATGAAGCAGCCGACATTTATGACACAATGAAGCCTTTAATAAACAACCTACGAACTAATGGCATAAAAAAGAATTATTTATGCGGAACGCAAGCAATATTGTAGTTATGTATCCATCGAAGCAAGATCTCAACACACGGGACACAAATAAGCTCTATAGCGCGCGCCTCAGAACTATAAACACGCTTTACGTCCATATTCCTTTTTGTACTGGGATATGTTCTTACTGCGACTTCGCACGCACCGCCACTACGCCGAGCGATGGCCGGATCGCAAAGTATTTGCACCTCTTGGAGCAAGAAGCGTCCTTACTCAATTCACTTTATGGCACAAGAATACCAGTTGCATCCATATATATTGGGGGTGGCACCCCCACATTACTGGACGAGCCCGCCCTGCAAACTCTCTTTGAGTTAATTCACGCACACTTTACAATAGCAAGCGGCGAAGAATTCACTCTAGAAGGAAGCCCAGAAACCATATCAATAAGAAAAATATTATTAGCAAAGCAATATGGAGTTAACCGCATAAGCATAGGCGCGGAGTCATTTAACAACGATGTTCTGATCTCAATGCGACGACGCGCGGATAATACCGGTATTTTTTCAGCAATAAATAACGTTAGGAAGGCCGGCATAGACCATATAGATATAGATTTGATACGAGGCTATCCAGGTTACTCCGTTGAAGCAGTTTTGGGTGACTTAAAAGGTATAGAAATCGCCAACACCCCGTCCGTTACAAGCTACCAGTATTCTATAAAACCCAAGGCAATTGACAGAAAACATTTGAAGACTCCAATGTTTGACCAAGAGCAACAGATATTTACCCATATTCTATTTATAGCCGGAATGAAACGATTAGGATACCAACATCGCAGCCCGCTTGTCGACTGGTTTACAAAAGGACCAAGGTGGACATATAGGCAACAACTTCAAAAATGGCAGGACATGGCCAACCTTATCGGAATTGGGCTTGGCTCGTACGGTTACATAGATGGCATTCAATATATCAATTTCGACAATTTCCACGATTACGAAAACTGCGTAATTAATCATCGGTTACCAACAGAAAAAGCAAATCTCTTGACTACAGATGAGATCATGCACCGACGAGTTATATTCGGCTTGAAGGGGAACATCAGCCGAGCAGAATTTCGACACACATATGGAATTGACATAACGGAAGCTCATTTTCAACACACGTTAAAGCGACTGACCGAAGCCGGAGGCATTGACATAACCGAAGCATCTATCCGTTTAAGCGACGCTGGCGCGTTATTCGCCGACTGGCTGCAGATGAGCTTTTATTCCGATTATTATCATCAGCGCGAAGCTAGCAGAGCAACTACGCGTGATCATACGCAATAGCCAAAGGCGGCGAAATCGCGCCGCACGATAATAATTGATAGCCAACAAGGCGACCGTCCATGAACGATTCAGCAGCCACTCCCGATTTATTGGACAGATCCCGTTTCGTGTATTTAACGGTCGTTTCTGTTGGTACACTGTATGTCCCACAACCGATTCTGCCAAACATCGCCAAAGATCTCTTGCTAACCAACTCGGAAGCGGCGTTGCTAACCACTGCCGCCTTCCTGCCGCTCAGCGTTTTACCCCTTGCACACGGAGCCTTCCTGGAACTCATCAAATCCAGAACCATATTATACGCCTCGCTAACATCCTTGCTTATAACCAATATGGCGATATTTGTTTTTTCGCATTACTTCCTCCTCATCATGGTGTTCCGCCTGACGCAAGGTATTGCAATCTCGGCGATATTGACTTTCCTGACAAGTTATCTGTCAAAGAATGGTAGAGCGGAAAACCTCAACAAGTTGATGTCATGGTATGTCGCATCAACAATTATCGGCGGATTTCTCGGAAGAATATCATCCGCAGTTATAACAAGCCTTGCAAGTTGGCAGTACACATTCCTGTTTGACGCAGCGAACGCCACCCTATGTGTAATAATGATTGGTCGCACTCATGTCAACGAGCTATCAACCAACATGGACAAAACTGGCGTTTGGACAATCAGCGCATTCGGCGTGCAGATCAGGGATCACACCGTTATCAGTATACTTGCGATCATTTTCTGCTGCTTCTTCGTTTTTTCATCAATCCTTAATTTCTTTCCATTTCACCTGAAACAACTGTATTCCGGACTAACCGAATACGAAATCGGCCTGATGTACTCCGCCTATCCGCTCGGTGCCACAGCCGCACTGCTTGCCCCCAGGTTCATTGGACTGCACGGCACCGTACGAAAGGCCGTCATCTCCGCGCTCACCTTGTTCGGCAGCGCCATCGCGTGTTGGTTCCTTCCGAGCATACCCGTGATGTTCATGAGCATGGTCATGACTTGCGTATCCATGTTTTTGGTCCAGGCAATGCTCACCGGATTTCTTAATGGGTACGTCAGCAATCGCAAGGCTGTTGCAAATGGTATGTATATCGCTGCATATTACAGCGGCGGGACGGCAGGCTCTTATTTGCCCGGCTTGGTGTACGACCGGTTTGGATGGTCGAAGTTTCTGGTCGTGGATTTACTGGTTTTGGCGGTGGCGATGATTTTTGCCGGACGGTTAAAAAACGAAACATCATCATGACTGGTAAATCATGCCTTGGAACCACACGGAGCATTCCGATTCCCAGCCCTGTGCTTCATGGGCTTCCCTCGCGATGGTCATCTCCCCCACCAGGATCGAGGGGCAGCCGATGTTGCCGTGCACCAGCATATCTGCGCCCACGCGGCTCTCCGAGGGCGAGCTTTTCGCCCTGCGCAATCGCATGGGACAGGGGATGTTCCTGCTCAGCTAAGGGTTCTAATCGGTAGCGCACGGCTTTGCGAATCAGCATGGTTCTATTGTATGCCTGGCCGATGATCGGCCATCGGCCAGGCTCCACGGCCACAGGCCGGACTCGGCGCTCAAGCAAGCCGCCAACTTGCCCACGATTCCGACCACTTAATTATCCCCCCGGCCGCAGTTTCAATCTGGTCCAGCCGGGAAGCATGGCGGCGCTTTCGCACCCTGCGAAGGTGTGACGGATTTGTACCATGAGGAGACCTAAATTTCTGATATGTGATGTTGCATAACCTTGATTATGGCTTTGGCAAGTGACGCAAGTGATTGACAAATAATACAGTACTGGTAGTCTACAGCACTCATAATACCTTGGTCCTCGGTTCGCGTCCGAGCGGGCCCACCATATAATCAAAGGGTTATCATAATATATGGTAATTCGAAAAGCCGCTTGGCACAGTTTTGGCACAGTTATCGGCGGTCTGATCGGTGGATAAAAAATCCCTGTTCCCGCTGTATACCCGGCAAATAAAGACTTCACAGCGTCTTGATTTTGGCACAGCAGCCGACTGCCTTGTGTGAAACGATTCCGACAAGGCGGGTGAGCATGGCGAGCATCCATCGTCGTGGCAAGTATTGGCGGGTGCAGATCCGTAAGCAGGGTTATCCTTATCTCTCGGCCACCTTCGATACGAAGGCCGAGGCCGTGGCCTGGTCCCTCAAGAAAGAGACGGAACTCAGCCGGCAGACCGCGGAGGAAGTCCTTGAGCAACTGGAGGCCCGTCAGTACCGCCTAGCCGACGCCTTGCTGCGCTACGAGCAGTCGATTATTCAGAAGCTCGATCCAGGCTGCGCGAGAAAGGCCAGTTCCTCGTCGGTCGATTCGCGGCCGAGGATGGCGTTGCGGTGCGGGTAGCGCCCGAAGCGGTCGACGATGGCCTTGTGCCGCAGTTCGTAGTCGTAGTTGTCCGCCAGGCCGTTGGCCTTGAACAGTTGCTCGGCGACGACGTGAATCGCCGGCGACTCGCTGTGCATATACGGCATGTAGACGAAGTTGCGCTGTTCGGCCGGCAGTGCCCGCTCCGCACCGCGGGCCACCGCCTCCTGCGCCAGTGCGAGAGCCAGCGCGTCGCTGGCGAAGGCACGCGGATCGCCGCGGAACATGTTCCGCGAAAACTGGTCGAGCACGATGATTTCCGCCAGCCGCCCCTCGGGCCGGTCGCGCCAGCCGTACAGCTCGCAGCGCACCGCCCGGGCATGCAGCGCGCCGAAACGGCTGCGGATCAGCGCGTCGAACGCCGGATCGGCCGCCCACCACTGCGCCGGCGCGATCTCGTGAAACCAGAAGTCGAGGACATCGGAGAACATGGCGATTCGTTCGTTATGCATCTTTACGTCTGAATTGAGCAGCCTTGCGCGGCTTTCTTTGTGCGCAAGGCCTCCTGCAACAAAGGGTTGGACACCAAGTTCACAAGGCATCGATGAATTCCTCTGGCGATATATCAGCTTGGCGCAGAACACCCGCAAGAGTGCCGGTCTTGATTTTCCTGTGCATTGGAACGACGCAGCCTTTAGAGCCACGCCGCATGGTGACATAATATCGGATAGGCGGATTTTCGTAACCCCCACCCCAATCGTTCAAGCGCCGAACTGCCGTGGCACCCGAGACATGCGGCGGCTTAGGCATGTGCGGGAACGCTGAACATCGTGACCAGTGGATGCCCAGTTGCAGGTAGATGCGCTGGCGATGCCAGGTGTTGCAGACGTCGAGTTTGAGCCGCCGCGCGTGACCATTGGAGCCCGGCCGGCTGATCTCTCATGATGTATGTGCTCGATACCAACGTTCTGTCCGAGCTGCGCAAGGTACGACTTGGCAAGGCCGATGCGAATGTGACGGCATGGACGGAAAGCGTCGATGCCGCCGACCTCTTCGTATCGGCCATCACCATCATGGAGTTGGAGCTTGGCGTTCTGTCGATTGAACGCAAGGGCGCTATCCCGGGGGCCATGCTGCGCTCGTGGCTGGAGCAACATGTATTACCCGAGTTCTCCGGGCGCACATTGCCTATCGACATCGCTGTGGCACAGCGATGTGCCCGGCTGCATCTACCAGACAAGCGCGGTGAACGTGACGCGCTCATCGCGGCTACGGCACTGGTGCATGGCATGGCGGTGGTCACGCGCAACGTGGCCGATTTCAAGCCGACGGGAGTGACCGTCGTCAATCCGTGGGCGCCGTCGCCATGATAGACTACAAGTTCAAGGTTGCTGTAAACGCCGGTACGCCAGCGGTACAGAGCTTAGTTTTGCCCTCCTTCGCCAAGCTGCGCTACTTACTGTAGCAGCTTACTTTTTTGTTCTGTGGCTTACGCTCACCTATACTTGATTTTCCTAGACATAGCGCGTTGGCGACGAACTCATAACCCTTGGTCCGCGGTTCGAGTCCGTGCGGGCCCACCAACAAAACAATGACTTGTCGATATTCGGTGGGTCCGTTATCCAGTGATGGTCCGGTTTGTGGTCTGTTTTTGGAGGGACTAATCCATCAGTCAGACCGCGTCAGCCGGTATTGCGCCAAGACGTATCGCGCCAATCTCCAGAAAAACGGCTTGGTGGCTTCCATGTCGAAAAAGGACAATTGCTGTGATAACGCCCCCATCGAGGGCTTCTGGGGAAGCCCTGGAAATGAAATGGTCCACCACCAACCTTTTGAGACGCATGCGCAGGCAGAATCCACCATTCGAGAGTGCATTGAGATTTTTTCGACCGCCAGCGCCTACATTCCAGGATTGGTTATCTGGCTCCCGCTATGTTCGCACAGTCCTTCACACGGTTGGCCGCTTGAAACGGGACTGTACTATTGCCAGGCTACCTCATAATCCCGGGGCCACTATATAGCGCGCTGCCGTACCATCATTCGGGGCTTTTTCTCAGATGTTTTTGGATGATACCCGGATTTTGAGCGCAACCGGCTGTGACAGGTTTTATAATGAGCGGGTCGATCGATCAACGGGAGGTGAGGCATGGTAGGGCTAGAACGGTTTGTTCATATTTCGGTAGAAGGGGGGAGCCTGGAAGGCAACTGGGTGGTTCCCGAAAATGCCCTCGGTCTGGTGCTCTTCGCCCACGGCAGCGGCAGTAGCCGCCTGAGTCCCAGGAACAATTACGTGGCGCAGGTACTGCGTGATGGCGGTATTGGTACCTTGCTTTTCGATCTGCTGACCGAAGAGGAGGATCGGGTATATGCCACCCGCTTCGATATCGGCCTGCTGAGTGAGCGACTGGCGTTAGCCACCCGTTGGACACAGCAACAGCCGGAGGCAGCGGGCTTGCCTTTGGGTTATTTTGGCGCCAGCACCGGCGCTGCGGCAGCCTTGCGCGCGGCCGCCCAGTTTGGTGACGCTATCGCGGCGGTGGTTTCCCGTGGCGGGCGACCCGATCTTACCGGCCCCGCCATCACCCAGGTAAAAGCGCCTACCCTCCTTATCGTCGGCGGCTTAGACGATGTGGTGATCGGCATGAATGAGCAGGCTCTCGCTGCCTTGCGGGTGGAGAAGGAGTTGGCCATTATTCCCGGCGCCACCCACCTCTTTGAGGAACAAGGGACGCTGGAAGCGGCGGCCCGCCTGGCCTTGGGGTGGTTCCAGCGCTATTTCAAAGCCGCAGCCGGATAAATACTCCGTCCCGAATTCAAGGACCCCATAGTGGACCGGCCGGGCGTAATGCCAACCGGAGCCGCTGATGTGGTAAGGCGGTGCAACAGGCCCCCGCATGCCCCGGTCTAGTTACTCATGGTCGCCACCAGCGGGGGCCGCAACTCCTTGAGCGTGGGTAAAGGGACAGAAGCATCAGATACTTGGACAGGATAGTCAGAAAACGGATGTATTTCAGGTAAAAGTCCGCAAGATTGCTTTACGTAGCTTCTTGGCGCACCTCTATATTTTGTGATTTTGTGCTCGGTTGGGGTCATCTACTCTGGAAATCATCAGGAAGGTGAGCAGCATCAAAATGACCATCGTCAGCGATATACTCACCGGGCCCGTGCCCAGACCAAGGCCGCCGAACCGTATCGGCTTGTCTGTCCAATCCGCGAAAGAAGCCCCCAGTGGTCTGGTCAAAATATAGGCTATCCAGAAGGCGGCGATTTCGTTAAGGTCGAACATGAAGTATGCGACGATAGGGATGCCGAACAAAATGACAAATAGTAAACCCGATGCAAGGTAGCCCAAATCCAGGCTCGACGCTGTCATATCACCTGCGGCTGTGCCCAGGGCAAAGGTGGCTACGATGGTCGCCCAATAGAATGCCTCTCGCCGAGGTGTATGCACACTGTGAATGGAAAGAGTTTTCTCTTTGAGTTTCCAAGTGCCCAGAATCCCGATCAAGGTGACCAGAAAAACGGATGTCGAGATGTCATAGGGAACGCCCAGCACGACATGGGTGACGTCTGCTATTTGCGTGCCGAAGACGCTAACCATGATTACGGCAAACCAGTAGTAGTGTGCCATATATTGATTACTTCGCATCTGTAGCCAGATAGCAACCAGAAATAACAACCCACAACCTACCACGGCCAGATAGGGGTTTGTGTGGAAAACAAGAAAATCCGATGTGGCTTCTCCCATGTTTTTCTAAGGGCGGCGAGCAAAGTCATGCATGGTTATGCCCGCCAAGTGCCGGAGCAAATCTCGATACTCGCGAGGGTGAGCGCCTGACGCTTCCATAAACGGTGAGGGGGGTTGTTTCTCAATGGTAGTCCTCCTGAAATTCACCAAAATGTAGAATCGTAGAAACAGCGGTCGCCGGGGGAATACCGCAACCAGATTCATGGACCGATATTCTGCCCGACGAGTTCCCTTTGGATGTTCTCCGGAGCCTGACTTGGTAGATCGAATCAGGGCACTGCACAGGACTACCCGGCCGTCGAGGCCACCCGGTTTTTTACCATCTGCCCGGCAGCCAAGCTCATGAACGACGAGGATTGGCTATGGTCCTCCCGGCGCATTGGCGCTGGTTTGCTCCGGGGCGGTCCGCGGCGGAGTTGACCGGAAAACGCCTTGCACAGGCCGCTTAACGGCCGGTTTTTCTCGGGAGTATCCGTTCCAGTGTGTCATCCTTGAGGATGTAGTGGTGCATCAGTGCCGCCGCAGCATGCAGACCAGCGAGGATGATGATGGTCCAGGCAATGATATTGTGGAAGTTGCCGAAGGTGTGTTCCAGGGCGTGATTTTTGACGGTCGCAAACTGCAGGGAGAAGAGCCCGAAGAACGTGAAAGATTCCGCCTGTGCCCAGCGCAGCAGAAAGCCCAGCGCTACCTGTACCGCCAGCAGGAGATAGAGCGCATGTTGCATCCCTTTCGCCAGCCTTTCCTGCAAATTCGCCGCCGTCGGCATGCGTGTGCCGCGTGTGGTGCGCCAGCCCAGCCGTATCACGAGCACCACTGTCAGCAGGATGCCCAGTGAAATATGAAGAGACTGGAATTCCTTCCGGAGCGGTGACCCATGCTCGAGAAAATCCCAGATTTCGGCCAGGGCAAAGAGCACGACGACCAGCACCACGGTTAGCCAGTGCAGAATGATGGTTGTCCGGTCATAGCGCACGGGCAGATCCCCACCCGAGTCCGGTACCTCTTTGTTCAGCAATGCCGCATTTTCATTCATTTCGCTTCCCTCTTTCTGATATGCGCCCTTCCTTAGCCGGAATTCGGCAGAGCCGCATTTTACAGGAGTTCGCTATAGCAAAGCCACTTTGGAGCAACCCTGACGGCATGCTTTGCGGTCCTTATCCCGACCGGGCGGGCCTTTTTGTAACAGTAAAAATTTCCAAAGTCAACAAGGTTGGGAAATTTTCCCACGAGCTGCTATATTGGTCAGCAGGCGGATAGAAAAACTATGTGGTGCCACGAGGCATGCCATGAACGAAGCACTGAAGACGGCGGTATTGGCGATTCTGCGCCCCCTGGTCCGGTATCTGATCGGGCAGGGGTGGACCTATGGGGCGCTGACGGATGCACTCAAGATGGTGTACGTAGC
>JAMCRJ010000020.1 GCA_023381645.1 Gammaproteobacteria bacterium | reverse complement strand
AGCCCTCCCGGGAGATGGGGCAACGTATTGCCGCCCTGCAAGGCCCGCAACCTTATCGGCTGGCGTCCTGGCAATGGTTTCAGCCGAGCTTTCTGTTTTATGCCGGGCGCGGCAACATGCCCATCCGTCATTTGCAGACCCTGACGGAATTACCGGCGGTGCTCGGTCCGGAGCCGCTCTATCTCGTCTGCCCGGAACACGCCGTCGCCGCAGTTCGCGCCGCCGTGCCCGCGGCGTACCAGCAGCAGACCGTCCTGCTGCGCTACGAGATCTATAACCACGAAAATATCGCCCTGTTGCGGATCAGCCCGCGCACGAAAGGCCTTGACCATGCCATTGCGCCTTACTACCATGAATAAAACGTGTGGCGATGGAGTCCGCCCAATAACCGCCTTTATAGGCTGATGACTGCTACTGATCCCGATCGCAAGGTCGGGCGGTGGAGAGTTGGAAACCATATGAAGGGGTAGAGATGTTCGCCACGTTCGGCTTCATTGCGCTGTTCGCCGTGCTCGGCGCCTGGGCGCGTTATGGACAGACCCTGTTGGTGCAGGCGGCATTCGGCCGCGGTTTTCCCTGGGCCACCCTGAGCATCAATGTCCTGGGCTGTTTTCTCATGGGTTTTCTGTTTTTCGAGACCTTGGAACGTATTTCCGTGAGCCCGGAATTGCGCACGGGCATGCTCACCGGCGGCCTGGGTGCCTACACCACTTTTTCGACATTTTCCCTCGAAACCCTGGTGCTTTTTGAAAATGGCGAGGCCGTAAAAGGCTTGCTCTATATGTTTACATCACTGTTTCTCTGCGTCGGTGCCGCTTTTGCCGGGGCCTGGATTTCCCGCAGTATCTGAGAGGTGCATCATGACGACCGTCTCTGTAGTACGCGTTTACATCAAGGAAGGCGACAAGCATGGCGGACACAATCTCATGGAGGAAATCTTCCGCATGCTCCACGACCAGTACAAGGTCCAAGGCGTTACCGCCTTTCGCGGTATCGCGGGCTTTGGCAGCAAGGGGGTGGTACATGCCGACGATGTTCTGCGCCTCAATGTGCATTTGCCGCTGGTACTGGAGTTTTTTGACGAGCCGGAGACCGTGGATGCGGTGATGCCCCACCTGCGGGAGTTGGTGCCACCGGGCCATATCCTGCGCTGGGAAGCCGATTGTGATTGCGAATGAAGCATCATCACTGCCCACGCTGTCATGCGGAAATATCCATCGGCGCGATGGCCTGTCCGGCTTGCGGGTGGGATATCAGAGCGTTGGATGCCGATGACGGGCACGGACATGGACGATGACCAAAAACTCTGGGCACGGGCGCAAAACTATGTGCTGAGCCGTCAGTCGGCGGATAGCGGCTTTTGTTTCTACCGGGTCTGGGGCGTGGAAGAGTCCACCGCACCGGACACCTTTTATGCCGTCGCCATGCTTGGCCTCTGGGGCATGGCCATCCCCCACCGCGCCGAGTTGATCCACTGGCTGCAATCCCTGCAGGATGATCAGGGGCGGTATTCCAGCCTGACCAATGCCAGTTTTGGCGTGCGCGCCCTGAGTCTGTTGGCCGACACCCCTCTCCGCGATCCGCGCCCTCATTTACTGAATTGGGCGACCCAGGCCACAGGCCATAAAAATGCAGCCAGTAGCGAGACGCTGCGGGACTGGCAGCGCTGCGTCCAACTGCTGCGCATGCTCGCCCCGGATGAGCCCCTGCCCGAAATCATGCGTAGCGGCGCCGAAGCGATTCTGCACGGCATGGAGGCCGCCGCCGGAGGCTTCGGCAGTCACCCCAACCTGGTCGACAGCGGCATCGCCTGGGCCTTGCAGCGGCTTCTGGGTCAGCCCCTTCGCCCGCAGGATCGAATCTTCCTGCATGCCTGCGAAGATGCCACCCTCGGCCTGCGTCTCAGCCCCGATGGCGCCAGCACCCGTCTGGAGGCCATCTTCTGGGGGATACTACAGATGGCGCATCTCCACATCGCGCCGCGGTATCCAGAGGCCGTCATGGCCTATGTGCGCGCATGCCAGCCGGTGAATGGCGGTTTCGGACGCCGCGCTGGCGCCATTGCCACCCTGGAGGGCACTTTTCATGCGGTGATGATCGCAGCGGGCTTATCCCGTAACCCGCTGTTACAGACATTGACGGGAATTTGAACGAGCGGGGATGTTCTACACTGAATTGGGGGGCAGACATTCGCACTGATGAGCAGGCATTTCTGCCGTTCGGCTTGGCTTGAAAGGACAGGAGTCTCAACGTGAAGGATCTACGCACCAACTTTTTGGACCACGTCAAAAAGGGTCTCAACGGAAAACCGCTGTTTCTGCGCATCATCTTCTGGGATGGCCATGAATACGCCTTCAACCAGGACATCCGCGTCACCATGCACATCAGCTCCGCCAAACTCATCTCGCGCATGCTCATGGGCAGTGCCCTGGATGTGCTTGGCGAAGGGTACGTGGAGGGCACCATCGGCATCGATGGTCGCTATCAGGATATTCTCGCGGTGGCGGAAGGGCTGAGTGACGCATTCCCCGCCAAAAAACCCAGGAGCGGCATTTTCCGCAAATATCACGCCGCCCACAGCAAATCCCGGGATGCCGACGCGATTCACTACCACTACGATGTTTCCAACGACTTCTACAAGCTCTGGCTGGACCGCAACATGGTCTACTCCTGCGGCTACTTCAAAACCGGCGCGGAAGATATCGACACCGCCCAAGAGCAGAAGCTGGACCATATCTGCCGCAAACTCCATCTGCAGCCGGGTGAAAAGCTTCTGGATATCGGCTGCGGCTGGGGTGGTCTGCTGAGCTGGGCCGCAACACATTACGGAATTCAGGGCGTGGGGGTCACCCTCAGCGAGCAGCAGTTTGCCTACGCCAAGGAACGTATGGAACGCGAGGGTCTGGCGGATCGCGTGGAAATCCGCCTGCAGGATTACCGCGACATTCCAGAACGGGATTATTTCGATAAGGTCTCTTCGGTAGGGATGTTCGAGCATGTCGGCCGCGCCAAGCTCGGAGAATATTTTGGCGTCATCAACCGGGTGCTCAGGGAAGGTGGCTGGGTGATGAATCACGGCATCACCGCCAGCCAGCAGGATGACGAAGACGGGCACCATTCCGGCAGCGATTTCATGGACAAGTATGTCTTCCCCGACGGCGAAATCCCGCATCTGTGGCGCCTGGTGCTGGAAATGGCGGGGCAGAATCTGGAAGTCCTGGACGTGGAAAATCTCCGCCCCCACTACGCCCAGACGCTCATCCACTGGGTACAACGCCTGGAAGCACACAAGGACAAAGCCATCGCCATGGTGGGGGACAAGCGCTATCGCATCTGGACCATCTACATGGCGGGCTGCGCCTATGCCTTCTGGCGCAACTGGTCAGCCCTGCATCAGGTGCTGGCCGTCAAACAGGGCGGTGCCGAGCTGACGCCGCGGCCCTGGGAGCGGCGTTACCAGTATCAGGAGGACAGTTTCCGTCTGGCCGCGCCAGATTGGGGGGATTTGTAAAAATAAGGGGAAGGCCTCGCCCGCGCTCTATTTCATAGGTATTGTTTCCACATCGGAGGTTTGTGGGGCTGGTGCGCGCCGTGATATCGGTGTCCTGAGCGATGATACATGTGGAATAAAGAGGAGGCGGGAATGAGCCTGCGCAGACGTTTACTGGATTGCTTTCATGCGGATGCCCGCGAACGGTCAAAGGATCTGTACCGAATCACGCCGGTCGGCTCGGCGCCCACCCCCGCATGAATCATCCGGAAATCGAGCCGGGCTTTATCGTCCTCCACGGCGACCGTCTGGAGTGGCTCAGCGATGCCGTTCTCGAGTGGCTGCGCGAGCACCCGCTTCGGCCACTGGAAGAGGAAATCTTCCTCGTCCAGAGCAACGGCATCGCCGAGTGGCTGCAATGGACCCTGGCAGCCCATGAGGGCATCTGTGCAGCGGTGCGCGTCGCCCTGCCGGGGCGTTTTCTCTGGGAAAGCTATGCACGGGTGCTGGGCACCGGCATCGTCTCGGCCCGCTCGCCGCTGGACAAGGCGCCGCTCACCTGGCGACTGATGCGGCTCTTGCCGGAACTGATGGCCCATGCCGATTTCGCCCCCTTGCGGCATTTTATCGGCCAGTCACAGCGGCCGGACGGCGCATTGGAGCGGCGCTGGCAAATGGCCGCGCAGATCGCCGATCTGTTCGACCAGTATCAGGTCTATCGTGGCGACTGGCTGGCGGACTGGACCACAGACCAGTCCCTGCTGCGGCGGGGCGATGGCGAGCGGGTAACTCTGCCCGCCGACCAGCGCTGGCAACCCCGGCTCTGGCAGGCGTTACGGCAGGACCTGCACAGCCGCGGGCTGGACCAGGCTTCGGGCCGGGCGCAGGTGCATGAGCAATTTCTCGCCGCCCTGAATGCCGGGCGCCCCCCCGTAACACCCTTGCCCCGCCGCGTCGTTATCTTCGGAGCAGCCACCCTGCCGGAACAGAGTCTGACCGCGCTGGCGGCGCTGGGCCAGCAGATACAGGTGATCCTTGCGGTGCCCAACCCCTGCCGCTATCACTGGGCCGACATCGTCTCGGGGCGCGAATTGCTCAGGCGCGAACGCCGTCGCCAGTCCCCGCGCAACGGCCACGATCTCTCCACCACCGCAGCAGAAGACTTACATCAGTTCGGCAATCCCCTGCTCGCCGCCTGGGGCCGTCAAGGCCGGGATTTTCTCGATCTGCTGGACCAGTTCGATGAAACGGCGGCATTGCAGCGGCAGATGGACATCCCGCGCATCGATCTCTTCAGCGAAGATCAGGGCGACACCCTCTTGCGCCAGTTGCAGGTGCAAATCCGTGATCTGGAAGGTATCAGGCCGGAAACCTGCACAGCGCTGGACGATAACGATCACTCCGTGGTCTTTCACATCGCCCACAGCGCCCTGCGCGAGGTGCAGATCCTCCACGATCAACTGCTGGACCGCTTTGCCACTGGCAAACTGCAGCCCCGCGACGTGATCGTCATGGTCCCGGAGATCGGCGGCTTTGCGCCCCTCATCCGCGCCACCTTCGATCAGTATGAGCGGGAGGACAGGCGTTACATTCCCTACCACATCGTCGATCTGCAGGCCCGCGACGAACAGCCCCTGCTCCTGGCCCTGGACTGGCTGCTGCGGCTGCCCGAGCAGCGCTGCCGACAGAGCGAAATCCGTGATCTCCTCAACTGCCCCGCCCTGCGCCGGCGCTTTGGTCTGGAACTGGAGGACCTGCCCATCGTGCAACACTGGCTGTCCGGGGCCGGCTGGCGCTGGGGGCTCTCGGCAGAGCACCGGGCCGCGCTGGGCATGCCCCATTGCGGCCCTCAGAACAGCGGCGACTTTGCCCTGCAACGCCTCTGCCTCGGCTATGCCAGCGGCGACGACAGCCATTTCTCCGGGATCGAGGCCTACGGCGAGGTGGGTGGGTTGGACGCCGCGCTCCTCGGCCCCCTCGGTCAATTGCTGGAGAAGCTGGAGCACTGGCAGCACGTTCTGGTTGAATCCCTGGTGCCGGAGCACTGGGGTGAAGCGGCCCGCAATCTGCTCACGGACTTTTTCAGCGCCAGCGATGACGACGATGAAGCCCTCCTGCAAAATCTGGAAGAGGCCCTGCGCCAATGGCAGACGGATTGCGCGGCGGCAGATTTTAACGAAGCGCTCCCCCTCGCGGTATTTCGCGGCGCCTGGCTGGAGATGCTGGATGCGCCGGATCTGGGGCGCAGCTTTCTTGGCGGCGGAGTCACCTTCTGCACCCTCCTGCCCATGCGCGCGGTGCCCTACCCGCTGGTCTGCCTGCTCGGTATGAACGAGGGCGATTACCCGCGGCGCAGCCCCCGTCCGGACTTCGATCTCATGGCGCTACCCGGCATGGCCCGGCCCGGCGACCGCTCCCGCCGCGATGACGACCGCTATCTGATGCTGGAGGCCCTCCTGGCCGCCCGTCGGGAGCTCTACGTCAGTTGGGCGGGAAGGGATCAGCGCAATAACCATGAACGGGCGCCCTCCCTGCTGGTGGCGCAGTTGCGGGAGGCCATTCGCGACGGCTGGCCGCTGGCCCTGGAAAAGCGCACTTTCGAGCATCCCCTGCAACCCTTCAGCCCCGACTATCTGACCGGCAAACCCGGCCTGCGCACCTGGGCGCGCGAGTGGTATCCCTCTCCGCACAGCGCCCCGGAAAACGCCGCGCTACCCGACCCCGCCGAGGTCACCCCCCGCAGCATCCGCGAGCTGCTGGAGTTTTTTCGCCTGCCCGCTCGTGCCTTTTACCGGCAACGCCTGCGCACGGACTTCAACGAAGAAGATCCGGCTGAGGAGGACGACGAACCCTTCACGCTGGACAGCCTCGAGACCTATCATCTGCTTGAAGACCTGCTCCGCGCCGCGGAAAAAAACGGCCCTGACCGGGTTGCCGAAAGGGTGCGGGCACAACAGCGCAGTGGTCGCTATCCCCTCGCGGGCATGGCGTCGAGAACCGCGACCGCACTGCTCGACGACGTCACTCCCGTCCTGACCGTCTGGCGGGAGATCGGCACGGAATGGACCGCAGCGCCGCAACGACGGGTCGTTCACCGTGCCCGCGGCCGGATATTGCTGGAGGACTGGCTGCCCGCCTTGTACCAAAACAACACAGGAGACCTCGCCTTCGTCCAGCTCCGCGCCAGTCGCCTACTGAATAAAGAGCGCCAAAAACCCGAAGGGGATAAACTCGCAGCCCTCTGGCTCCAGCAGTTGCTCGCCAACGCCGTCGGCCTGCGCTGCAATGGCATCGTGGTGGGCCGGGATGTGCTTGTCCGCGCCGCACCACCGCCACCGGACGCCATTGCCGCACTGGACGATCTGCTGGATCTCTGGCAGGAAGGTCTCTGCGAGCCCCTGCCGGTCACCCTCAAAACCGCCCTCGTCAGCCTGCAGGGCAAAAACCCGGCACCCATTTACGACGGCAATGACCGCCTGCCCGGAGAAGCCCGGAAAGATCTCAGCCTGTTCCGCGATTATCCCGACTTCGCCACCCTCAGCGGCGCCCGAACCGGGCCGCAACGACGCGGCTTTGCAGAATACGCCGCAGCCCTCTACCGCCCCTTCGCCGGCTGGCTGGAAACTTTGGAGTGGCAGGCGCATCCATGACCACGATCCTCGACCCCCTGCACCTGCCCCTGCACGGCAGCCGCCTCATCGAGGCCAGCGCCGGCACCGGCAAAACCTGGACCATCGCCGCCCTCTATCTGCGCATGATCCTTGGGCACGGCAGCGAAGGTGAACGTTTTCCCCGCCCCCTCCTGCCCGAAGATATTCTGGTCATGACCTTCACCCGCGCCGCCACCCAGGAACTCAAGGAGCGTATCCGCGATCGCCTGCAAACGGCCGCCCGATATTTCCGCAGCACCGAACACCCAACGCGGCCAGATCCCTTTCTCGAAGCGCTGCTGGCTGGCTATCCCGACCCCGTGGTCCGCGCCCGCGCCGCGCACCAGCTTGCCCTGGCCGCCGACGCCATGGATGACAGCGCCATTTTTACCATCGACGCCTGGTGCCAGCGCACCCTGCGCGAGCACGCCTTTGCTACCGGCAGCGACTTCCGCGAGACGCTGCTCCTGGATGAGACCGATCTGCGCGACGACGCGGTGCGCGACTTCTGGCGGCAGGAAGTCTACCCGCTGAGCGAACCCGCCCTCGGTGAGGTCCTCCAGCTCTTTTCCAGCCCTGATGAGGTCCGGCAGGAAACAGAAGCCCTGTGCAAACTCTATCCGCCCCTGCCCGCCCCCGAATCGACGCTGGCCGACTGGCTGCCCACCGCCGTCAGTGCGCCCCGGCGGCAGCTCGCCACCCTCAAGGCGCAATGGGCGGCGGAGCATGATGCTTTTGCGGAGTGGTTGTCAGGGCTCGTAAACGGTCCCAAGGCAGACAATCCATTGAAGGGTAATAGCCTGAGCGCGGCCATTGTCGGTCGGGCCCTCGCCGCATTGCGTGACTGGGCCGACCATTCCGATATATGGATTCCCGACGAGATGGATAATTGCCAGCGCCTTTCTGCCAGCAAACTGCCCGAGTATTGCAAAAACAAACCGCCTCTCGTCATCCACCCCGCCGCCGGGACACTGGATACCCTGTTCAGTGAATTGGAGACCATCACTCGACAGCTTGCCCAACTGCACGGCGAAATTCGCAGCCACGCTGCGGCGTGGATCAACGCCCGCCTGAGTCAGCTCAAGGCCCAGAGCGGGCAGGTCGGCTTTGCCGACTATCAGCAGCGCCTCGCCGGGGTGCTACACGACAAAATCCAGGGACCGGCACTCGCCGCCCGCCTGCGGCAGAAATACCCCGCCGCCCTCATCGACGAGTTTCAGGATACCTCCGCCCTGCAATACCAGATCTTCGACGACATCTACCACACCGCCGACAACGACCCCGACACCCTGCTTCTGCTCATCGGTGACCCCAAACAGTCCATCTACGCCTTTCGCGGCGCGGACATCGGCAGTTATCTGCAGGCACGTCGTCTGACCGAGGGACGCCACTACGCGCTCGGCACCAATTATCGCTCCAGCCACGCGCTGGTCAGCGCCCTCAACGCCATCTATACCGCCGCCGAACACGACAACCCCCAAGGCGCCTTTGCCTATGCTGCCCCCGGTGCCGACAACCCCCTGCCCTACCAGCCGGTGCAGGCCCATGGCCACGAGAAAGTCTGGCGGATCAATGGAAAATCCGCCCCCGCACTGACTTTCTGGGATGCCGGCGGGAAGCTGAACAAAAGCGACTATCTGGAACGCTGCGCAGCACAGGCCGCGGAATGTATTGCCGGACTGCTCGACAACCCGAAAACAGGGTTCGCGCAGGAGGGAGAAATCCCCCGACGGCTGGAGGCCAAGGACATCGCCATTCTCGTCCGCGATCGTCATGAAGCCGCCAGCATCCGTCAGGCCCTCCACCACCGTCGATTACGCAGCGTCTTTCTCTCGGAGCGAGATTCCGTCTATGCCAGTGAGGAAGCCCGCGAACTGCTCCTCTGGCTGGAGGCGGTGGCGGAACCCGAAGATGTCCGCCGCCTGCGCGTCGCCCTCGCCCTGCCGCTGCTGGGACAATCCCTCAGCGCCCTGGATGCCTTCCATCAGGACGAAGCGGCCTGGGAGGCGCAACTGGAGCAGTTCCAGGATCTGTCCCGGCAATGGCGGCGGCAGGGCGTCCTGGCCATGCTCCAACACAGCATCCATCGGTTCGGCATTGCCGCCCGCTTGTTGACGCAGCCCGAGGGCGAACGTCGACTCACCAATCTGCTCCACCTTGGCGAACTCTTGCAGCAGGCGAGCGCCGCCCTCGACGGCCCCGAGGCCCTCATTCGCCACCTGCGCGAGGCCATAGCCGACGGGAGCGATCAGAGCGACACCCACATCCTGCGTCTGGAGAGCGATGCCGGACTGCTGCGCGTGGTCACCATCCACGCCGCCAAAGGTCTACAATATCCCCTGGTTTTTTTGCCTTTCATCGCCACCTGCAGGCCCGCCAGGACCAACCCCTTTACGGTCATCCACAGCGCGGACGGACAGTCCGCCATCCACTGGGAAAGCGGCGACACGACGGCGACGGAAAGGGCACGGTTGCAGGAAGATCTCCGCCTCCTCTATGTCGCCCTCACCCGCGCCGAACACGCTCTCTGGCTGGGCCTCGCCGAACGCCGGGACCGGAAGTCCCATATCTTCACCGGCAGCGCCATCGCCCATCTGCTGGGCAGTGAACGCCCTGCCCACGATCTCGCCACCTTGCTCGAAGACTGCGCCCGCCTCTCTCCGGAGATTGTCGTCGAGACGCTACCGGACAACATCCCCACGACACTGGCCACGCAACATGACGACGGTACCCACAACCCGCCCGCAGAGTACACCGCCAGCTTCGAGAAGCACTGGGGCGTTGCCAGCTTCTCCCATCTGGTGCGCGAACTCCCTGCCGACCCGGCGGCGCCACTGACGCCCCGGCGCGCCCAGACCGGCGCCCCCTGGCATCGCTACCCGCAAGGCATGAACGCCGGCACCTTTCTCCACGACCAACTGCAACGCCTCGCCCAGAATGGCTTTGTCCAAACCGGTCAGGACCACTTTGCCGAACAACTGCGCACGACCTGCACCCAGGCCGGCCTGGGCGACTGGGCCGAGGAGACCGCCGAATGGTTGCAAGCCATCGTCCATAGCCCCCTTGCCCCCCTCACGGCGACGCTCTGCGATCTCGGCGATACCCGGAGCGAAATGGCCTTCTGGTTTCCCAGCGATGCCCTGCGCAGCGACAATCTGGACAGGCTCTGCCAACAGTATATTTTCCCCGGCGCCGATCGCCCCAGACTCCCCCAGCGCGTCATTCACGGCATGATGCGCGGCTTCATGGACCTCGTCTTCGAGCAGGGAGGGCGTTACTACGTCCTTGATTACAAATCCAACGTCCTCGGCAGCGAGGATGCCGATTACCACGCCGAAGCATTGCGCAACGCCACCCTCGGTCATCGCTACGAACTGCAATCCAGCCTCTACCAACTGGCCCTGCACCGCCTGCTGCGCCAGCGCATGGGCAGCCGCTACCGGCCCGAGACCCAGCTCGGCGGCACCCTCTTCTTCTTCCTGCGCGGGCTGCAAGGACCGGAGCGAGGCATGCTCCACCTTCCCGCCGACCTCGCCCTGCTCGACGCCCTCGACGGCCTCTTCGGCTTGCCGCAGCGTGCAATCCAGCCATGAGCAAGAAGCCCATGACCAGCCCCATGATCGACCAACTCCGCGCCTGGACCAGCGCCGGCTGGCTACGGCCCCTCGACCTTGCCTTCGCGCAGTTCCTCATCCGCCTGGACCCGCAGGCCCCGGCCCTCCTGCCCCTGGCGGGCGCCCTCCTCGCCCGGCTGGAGGGAGAAGGCCACACCTGCATCGCGCTGGAAGACTTCCTCGGCGCGCCCGAACGCTTCCTGGACTGGCCTGCGCCGGGGCACGCCATGCTGGCAACCGCACTCGGTGACTGGCCCCATGCCGCCCAATGGACAGAAACCCTCGCCCGGAGCCGCTGCGTACAGGTCACCGAGCGCAACGCCCCCGTCCCGGCAAACGGCGCAGAAACGCCCCTGGTCCTCAGTGCCGCCCGCCTCTATTTGCGCCGCTACTGGCGTGACCAGCAATTCATCGCCGAGGCCCTGCGCCAGCGCGCCCAACAGCGCGTCGCCGATGCCGCCAACCCCGAGGCATCAAGACCCTGGCTGGAGCAACTTTTCCCGGCGTCTGACGAACCCGGCGACGCACTCCCCTGGCAAAAAATCGCCTGCGCCCTCGCCCTGCGCAGCCACTTCAGCATCATCACCGGCGGCCCTGGCACCGGCAAAACCTACACCGCAGCTCGCTTCATGGCCTTGCTCATGGCGACCAGCAGCACACCCCTGCGCATCGTGCTTGCCGCCCCCACCGGCAAGGCCGCCGTGCGCATCGACGAATCCCTGCAGAGCGCGGTCGGCACTCTTCCGCAATTGAGCCAAATACCCGATATGACCGCCGCCTTCGCCCGCCTGCGTCCGGCGCGCACCCTGCACAGCCTGCTCGGCGCCCGCCCCGACAGTCGTCGCTTTCGCCACGATGCTGCCAACCCCCTCGAACTGGACGTACTCGTGGTGGACGAAGCCTCCATGATTCATCAGGAGATGATGGCCGCCCTGCTCCGCGCCCTGCCGCCTGCGGCCCGCCTCATCCTCCTCGGCGATCAGGACCAGCTTGCCTCCGTCGAAGCGGGCGCGGTGCTGGCCGAACTCAGTCTCGGCAGCGGTAAATATGATGCCGAGACCTGCCACTATATGCAGGCCAGTTGCGGTGCCGCGCCGCAGCCCGGCGACAACGGCCCCAGCCCCCTTGCCGCAAACATCATCCGCCTGCAACGCAGCCATCGCTTCAATGCAGAAATCGGCGCGCTGGCGGATGCCGTGCATGGCGGCCACCCCGAAACCGCCGTCCGCATCCTGCAAACGGCGCACACTGGCACTCTCGCCTGGCAACCCGCCCCTGCCATCCACCGGATACTGGAACTGGCCCGCCCGGAAAGCGCCTATGGTCGGGTCTGGCAAGCCGCGGGCCAGCCGCCACCCAAAGACCGGCAACAACATAGCGCATGGGTTAAAACCATCCTCAACGACTACGCTGGCTTCCGCATCCTCTGTGCCCTGCGCCAAGGCCCCTGGGGCGTTACCGGCATCAACCGCGCCATCGAAGACTACCTGCAGCGCCAGGGCATCCTGCAGAGCCGCGGCCTTTGGTATGCCGGCCGCCCCACCCTCGTCACCCGCAATGACCCCAACCTCGGTCTCAGCAATGGCGACATCGGCATCGCCCTGCCCGACCCGGATAAACGCCTGCGCGTCTACTTCCCCAATAGCGAAGATGCCCCCCGCGCCATCCTCCCCAGCCGCCTCAACCACACCGAAAGCGCCTGGGCCATGACCGTCCACAAGGCACAGGGTTCCGAGTTCGCCCACACCGTCCTCATCCTTCCTCCGGAAGACAGCCCCGTCCTCAGCCGCGAACTGCTCTACACGGCCATCACCCGCGCCCGCGAATGCTTCACCCTCATCGCCCCCCGGGAGCGACTGGAAAACGCCATTCAGCGCCAGACGCGGAGGATGAGCGGATTACACGCGGCGTTATATGATCCCAGGCGCTGAATGTCACCGACATCACTTTGAGTAGGCTTGAGCGAATCTCGACAGGTCAGATTTCGACACATCGTTATTGTCATAACAAAGTCACGCAATCTTCATATTAGTGTCACATAAGCCGGTTACGCTAAGGGGAGGCGTCATATCAGCCCCCATAAGGAGATCTGCATGAGTCAACCCATGGGCACGCACGTACCCCAAACGGGCATCATCGAATCCCTCAACAATGCCCCGGTGAGTTTCTTCCATTTGTTCGCCGCCTTCACGGCAAGCATGAGATTTTTACTATGTTATTGCTTTTACTAAACAGTATTGCTGTGCATACAGTACATGTGCTACATGCGGCGATGCTGGCGCAGACGCGCTCGCCCCTGCCGATCCGGACCGAATCACCGCAAGGCCCACGAATCCTTCTGCTGGTGAATGCACGGATCAATGGTAAAACGATCGTCTCCGTCGAAATGGCCCTGGAACGCACCGGCGGCAGGGTAATGCGGGTCACGGAGCGTGCCGAAGCCGAGCAGTTGGTGCGCCGCTGGGATCCTGAAGTAATGGTCGTGCTCGGGTGGTCCACCACGACGGGCGACTGGCTGCGGCATCTGCAATTCGCATCGCGTCAGGGCGAACTGCCCTTCCTGGTGGTCGGCAATAGTGCGGGAGAAGACCGCGAGGAAGCAAACGCCGTAGCGGCTCTGGAAGTAGGTGCACAGGCATATATCCCTGCCGGTATGGGGCTGGGAATCTTAACCGCCCAGGTATGCGGTCTCCTCAAAAAGCTGCGCACACAAGCACCTGCCCCCCGATTGGTTCAAGAGGAAAACCTCTGCATCGATCTGGTATCACTGCGTGTCTGGATATTGGGACAGGAAATTCATCTACCGCGACGGCTTTTCTATCTGCTGTACTATTTCGCCACCCATCCGGACGAGGTCGTTTCCAACGAGCAGCTCGCCGATATCCTGTGGGGGGGCAAGGGCACCTATCTCGCCCCCAATACCCTGGTGGTCAAGATTTATCGCCTACGCAAAATTCTGGAAAGTGCCGGCGCCAAAGGCTGGCTGGAAACGGTGCACAGTTTCGGATACCGCTTTTCACCACCAAAGAATGGGTGAAACGTCACAATAACGTCATAACAATGTCACAATAACGCCACCTCAGTGACACACGGATGCAATATTCGGCCGTTAGCATGGGGCCATTCCAAGAGGCAAAAGGCGTATATCCGTGAAACATCAATATCGTTATCATCCTTTATTTAGTGCATTGATCGCTGCTGGTTTATGTGGGGTGTCCGGCATGGCGCTCGCTACCGGTGTAACCGCTCCCACCACCTCGTCCAGTATTAGTGTCGGAGAAGTATCCTCTACCACCGGCGCTTTAAACACGCTGGCGCATCTCCCCACCAAAAAACAGGTGTTCAATTCCACCCAGTCGGTAAAAGTCATCAATAGGCGTCAGATGGCTACCGCAGGACCTGCGGGTGGGGCCGCACAAGCGCTCGCCGTGGCACCGGGCATCAATGTCGTCACCAATGGCCCCAGTGGCGCGCCGCGCTCATCGATCAGCATCAACGGCATGAAGACCGGCTGGGGCAACATCGCAGGCAATGCGAATGATGGCACGGTCATGGTCACTTTTGACGGCGTACCCATGGTCGATCCGGCTTACGGCGTCTGGCAGGGCTCAGAGCTGCCCCAGATGTCCATGATCAAGGGCATTACCGCAACCTACGGCCCGGGCTATCCACTGAATCGCTGGTACAACAATATTGGCGGCTCCGTTAATTTTTCGCCGCTGCAACCGACCAGGAAGGCCGGGGCATCCATAGGCATGTACTATGGGAGTTTTGATTCCAAAGGTATCCACTTCAATATTCGCACCGGCGAACACGATGGCTGGTCAGGGATCATTGCGGGTGGGGTAGGCAGCAGCGGAAACTATTTGAACGGGTATGGGTTCAACAATCCCGGTAATAATTATGCCTATTATGGAAAGGTCCGGAAAAGCTTTCGTGGCGGCCACATAAGTTTTGGTGGTTATGTCTCTCGTTCCGTTGCCTATAGACCGTTGCCAATCCCGGTAACCGCCAATCCCAATGTCACTATCTACGGAGTCGACCCGAATACCGGAGCCGTGAATCCCGGCCCCATCTACAGTCAACAAACTACGGGGTTTTATACCACCCTCCCGTATTCCGTTTACTGGAAGGAGGCTTTTGTAAAGACCTACCTCATTTATTCTCGCTTCGAACAACATCTTACACCCAGCATGGTGATCCATAACCTGTTATGGTATCGCTATGGCAACCGCGTGCATCTGCACTACAACAATACCGGCAACGCTGCCAACGTGCTGAATCAGTATTATAACGCCTCCGATCATACCTACGGGGACAAGCTTTATCTGACCGTAAACGCACCATACAACAATATTTCGCTCGGCGGGTATTTTCTGAACTCGAAGTACAACTCCCTGTTGTATTTCTATAATCAGAACCAGATTGCGACTTATGATTCGCTCAGCCCCAATGCCGGAAATAACGTCATCATCAATGGTTCTCCGGTATACAACAGCCCATCCTTGCCGAGCGCATTCCATAGTTCGTATCTCTACATGACCGACCTTGCGGCCTTTGTCCAAGACGTCATCCACCCTATCCATGGTCTGCGCATTACCCCCGGTATCCGCGTGGTTCAATTTCAAACAAACTTTGTGAACAACTCTGCTGCCCAATTCCCCACGAGTGTGGCTAACCTGATCGGTCACAACGGCGATTATCAACCGAACTCATCGACGAATTTCACCGAGTTCGAGCCGTCCATCGGCGTCAACTATAAGGTGACGCCCAATGTTGCACTATATGGAAACTACGCCACCGGCTACAAGGCACCGGCCGGCGCTACCGGGACGTATGCTCATGAATTGACATCCACGTTACAGCCGCAAAAGTCGACACAGTACCAGATTGGGGTAAAGGCGTATGTCAAAAGTTATGGACTGCTGCATCACGCAGTCTTCAATGCCAATTACTACCATCTGAATGATACCAATGAAATCATTCCCATCCCGGTTGTCAACCATCTTTACTCGCGCTTCGCATCTGGTTCGTCGGTATTCAGCGGTGTCAATCTGTCGATGGACGACAATCCGCTCTACAATCTATACCTGTTCTCCAACGTGAGTTTCGAGAAGGCCACTTACTCAAACTACACCACAGGTCATGGCGTATCCTACGCTGGCCTGCCTATTTCTAATGTGCCGGCGCAAACCGCCAACATCGGCGCCTACTATCAGATTTATAATTCGGGCATCCTTTATGAGCCAAGAGTCTGGTGGCAGTATACCGGTGTCCAGAACATCTACAACAACAACACCGGAGCCCCCACAAGTCAGAAGTTGCCCAGTTTTGGGATATTCAATGCCTCGCTGCGGGTCAAGGTATCCAAAAGATATCTGTTTGCCGGGATGCATGATGCCTCGGTTAATGTAACGGTCCTTAATCTTCTGAACAAGCAATACAACAATTACGAGTACATTTCCGGTGGCGGCTACTATGGCGTGGCCGGCCAGATACTTGGGGAACCAGGTATGCCACGCGCAGTTTATCTTAGTGTAAACGCCTCATTCTAGCGTCACCAAGTAACGCGGTTCGCCGGGGCAAGTCATTCCTTCGCCCCGGTTTTTAAATGTTTTATTGTCATATAATAGTCATTGTAACGTAATAATTGTGTCACAATTCTCCTGTATCATTTTTCCTGTTGCTTTGGCAACATTCAATGAAGTCATATAGCTTTACACGATCATATTCTTATACAGGAGCTAGAAATGAATAAGCGGAATCGTATGAACCCGTTATTGTTCGCAATGTGCACCGCAGGGTTTTGCACCTGGAATACCATAACCGCAGCTTACGGTGCCAATTCAGGCAGCCAATCCACCAGTGTCGGCGAGGTAAACGCTTCGGCCAGCGCACTTTCTGAATCCGCCAAGGCGCTGGCCAGCACTGACGGCAAGCTGACCAGGAAGAAAATCTTCAAATCCACCCAATCCCAGGCGGTTGTCGGGAAGCGTGAAATTCAGGGTGTAGGTCCCGCCGCAGGGGCGGCCCAAGCACTCTCTCTGGCACCCGGCATCGCCGTTCGTGGTTATGGCGGCATCTCCTCGACCGCGCGCTATGAAATCGCGGTGCGCGGCGTAAAGGTAGGCTGGTCATCCGTGAATGGCGACGTCGAGCGCAATGGCTTGACGGTGCTGTTTGACGGAATCCCCATGAACAACCTGATTTCACATAACGGCGGCTGGGATTCCAACGAAATCCCCATTCTCCAGATGATCCATGGCATCAACGTGACCTACGGCCCCGGAAATCCCGCCGGAAGGTGGTTCGACAGCATCGGTGGCACCATCAACTTTGTGCCGCTGCAGCCATCCGTAAAACCGAGCGCCGAGATAGGTACCACCTTTGGCAGTAACGGCACTCTCGGCTACAACTTTGACCTCAAAACGGGAATGTACGATGGCTGGTCCGCGATCCTGGCCGGAGGTTATACGAAAAACAATACGTTCCGCACAGGTACGTTCAATGCGCCGTCCCAGTCTCTCGCCTATTTTGGCAAGGCGGTGAAGACCTTCCGGAGTGGCACCTTCAGCCTTGGCGGCTATGTCGACAGCTCGCGCGAGTTCAGGCCCAATTTCATACCGGTTACCCCGATACAGGGCATCACCACCCAGGGCCTGAACGCCAATGCGCCTTTGTATAGCCAACAGAGCAGCGGGTTTTACGCATCACTGCCTGAGTCCATCTGGTTTAAGCAATTGAAAGTGCAAGGCTACATGCTGTACTCCAAGCTGAACCTCCGCCTCGGCAGGGACGTCACGCTGCACGAAATGGCCTGGTATCGCCATGGCCACCGGGTGCATTACCGCATTACCAATTACACGCCGGGAAACAGCGCGAATTCCGAGTATTACAACCCGAGCTCGGATACTTATGGGGACAAGCTGTATTTCGACTGGCAGTTGCCGATGAATCTGCTGAAGGCTGGAGGGTCGTGGATTCATCAGCAGTACACCAGCCGCTATGCAGGGTACAATACGCTTCTGGGCACCAGTCCCTCCTTCCCCATTCAGTACAATAGTGACGTTCTGTATAACAACTATCTGACGGGCTTCGTTCAGGACACGTTCACTCCGTTCTCCGGCTTCAAGATTACTCCGGGCATTGCTGCGGTCCAGTACCAGACCCAGATGTATAATAATGGGGGCCAGGCATTTCCCAACCTTCCTGCCGGTGCCCAAAATCAGACGCTGATCAACAGTGCTGCGGATACCATATCCGGTCTTGAACCTTCGGTTGGAGTCCGCTTTGCTCCGGTAAAGTGGGGCTCACTATATGCCCATTATGCCCGGTCCTATCAAAATCCCACCGACAATAACTTTGGCGCCTACAACAGCCACGGAGGCAGCATAAACTTCAACAGTTTGAAGCCGGTAAAAAGCACAGATTATGAAGTCGGAGCCAAGTTTTTAGTGCACAACTGGATATTTCTGCACAACTTCACGTTCAATATCAACTACTACAATGATCATCTGGCCAATGAGACCATAGCGACCTATCTGACGAACATTGCACAGACCAAGTTCGCCGCGGCCGATGCGGTGGTGAACGGCGTCAATATCGCGATGGCCGACAACCCCTCCTGGAACTGGCATCTGTTCGCCAATCTGGCGCTCAATCATTCGTACTATACCTCATATACTCCGCAGGGTGGTGGTACGACGTTATATGGCGCCAATGTATCTTATAGCCCCGACCTCACCATGAGCGCGGGTATTGACTATCGGTACTACTATCATGGATTCCTGTTCTCCCCACAGTTCGTGGATCAGTACACCAGTTCACAGTACCTTTTCAACAATTTAACCGGTGCGCCATCGCACCAGAAGCAGCCGGGATACAATGTCTCCAACCTCAGCCTTGGGATAAAAACGACCCGATTGAATCCATACATCCCGACACTGAAAGATGTGAAGCTCTCCGTGGGAATATACAATCTCTTTGATGCGCGTTATAACCCCATTGAGTACATCACCAGTGGTGGATACTTCGGTGGCAACAGTGCCGGCGCCATTCTGGCTGATCCGGGGGCCCCACGGCAGTATTTTATGACGGTAGCGGCGAAGTTCTAAGACGTTTTCGCGCTGCGTAGGGTCACGCAGCGCGCTTTCCGTGGCAATCGTAACACCTATACTATAGATGGATTTTTCTCGACAACACAAAATACGACCGGCAATTGCAACATACCGCGCATACTGTTAATATTTATTTCGTACCAAACTGATTTTATTACGCTGCCGGTTTTATCATACTACGGAGTTTCATACGTCAACAATATTTGACAGCCATCATTGATGCATTGACACCAGACCGTTGCAATCAGTGATCTTCACCGTGATGCCATCCTTCTCCCCTTCCTCCATAATAGCCCCCCCCATAATAGCCTCGCCCATAATAGCCTCCATACGGGGGAGCAATTATGCATCCGGAAAGCATGGAAGCGCCGACAAAAACAAAAAGTGCCATATAAACCAGTCGCCTTGCCTGCCTCAGCTTGTTCATGATTTTCTCTCCAAAAAGGTTTGCGACACCAATCCGTAATACTTCCTGCTAATAAAGCATTCCGTGACATGCATGACCCATACGCCAATCATGGCACAATTAACCGGTTAATCAGATAGAAAGTCAAGCTATCAAATGGCCTTACTTTTGTGTCCAGTGCAACCGTCGATTGTTTGTCCAGCGCACGGTTTGCAGCCACAGAACGCAGAGCACTACCAGCCCGCCAGCGATCAGAAGTGGCGGCATGCCGATGGCGGCGAAACCCATCACACCGCGCATAAAAGGAATCGCCAGGACCGCCACGAGCACCGCACCCACTCCCGCGAACATGGGCGCCAGCAACGAATTGTTGCCACTCAGATTACGCAGAGCCGGGCGCGTGAGGTCGCGGTTGGCGAGGATCAACAGAAACAGTGCAAACACCAAGGCACTGAATATGCTGATACGAACGTCTTTTTCAGCCCAGCCCAGGTGCTGCAACCATGCCGATCCCGCCAGAAGAATGGCCGCAATCCCCAGGCCTTGGGTCATGGCAAAGCCGATATTACCCGCGGCAAACGGATTGGCATGGAGGGAACGCGGCGGCCGATGCATGATGTCGGCGGCTGCGGGTTCGGCCTCGAATACGATGGAACAGGCGGGATCGATGAGCAGTTCCAGCAGCACGATATGCACCGGCAGCAGTAATACCGGCCAGCGCAGAAGCGCCGGAAGCAGCGCCAGCGCGACGATGGGCATATGCACCGCAAACACGAAGCGTGTCGCTTTGGTGATGTTGTCGTAGATGCGCCGTCCACTGCGGATGGCACCGACGATGCTGGCAAAGCTATCGTCCAGCAGCACCAGCGCCGCAGCCTCCCGCGCCACATCGGTGCCATGTTCGCCCATGGCGATGCCGATATCGGCGGCTTTCAGCGCCGGGGCATCGTTGACGCCGTCACCGGTCATGGCGACCACCTCGCCGGCCTGTTGCAGCGCCCGCACCAGACGCAGCTTCTGTTCAGGCAACAGGCGGGCGCACAGATCGACCTGCTTCAAGCGCAGACGTAGCGCCTCGTCATCCAGTGCGGCAATTTCGGGGCCGGTGATGACCTCGGCACGCTCGGACAACCCCACCTGCCGGGCGATCGCGCGCGCTGTGGCAGGATGATCGCCCGTGAGCATCAACACCCGTATACCGGCGGCGCGGCACTCGGCAACGGCGGCGGGAACGTCGGAGCGTGGCGGATCGAAAAAGCCTACCAGGCCAAGAAATCTGAAATCGAAATCGTGCTGGGTTTTGGGCCAGGGAGTATCGGGGCTGCCAGCCTCCCACAGGCCCCTGGCCACGCCCAGCACGCGCAGGCCTCGTGCGGCCATGGCTTCTACCCGCTGCTGGATCGCCAGCCGGTCCGCCGCGGACAGGTGGCACAGATCGGCCACGGCTTCAGGCGCGCCTTTGGTCGCCAGCAGATGCGCATCGGGCCGCGCGCCCGAAAACACCCGTGTCATCGCCAGAATGTCAGGGGATAATTCATATTGAAACTCGGGCTGACGGTCGTCATGAACGTGTTCGGTCCCGGCCAGACGCCCATGGCCGAATACCTGGATGGCCTTTTCCATCGGGTCGAAGGGGTCGATGGGAGTGGCCAGCATCGCAAACTCGACCAGGGTATGGAAGGTCTCGGGGAGATCGGGCTGGGCAACCACGAATACGGCGTCATCCACCGCAAGTTCGGCCACCTGCATGCGGTTCTGCGTCAGCGTGCCGGTCTTGTCCACCGCCAGCACGGTGATCGCACCCAACGCTTCCACCGCCGGCACGCGTCTGGTGAGCACCCTGGCTTTGGCGATACGCCAGGCGCCCAGCGCCAGGAACACGGTGAGAATGACCGGAATCTCCTCGGGCAGGATGGCCATCGCCAGGGCGATACCGGACAGCAGGCTTTCCAGCAGCGCGCGGCCATCCCACAACCAACCCACCAGAACCAGCGATACCGCCAGCAACAGCGCGATCGCCGTCAGATTACGGATGAGGGTGCGCGAGGATTGTTGCAGGCCAGAGGTCGTCTCTTGCGTTGTGGCCAGCGCCTGACCGATGCGGCCGACGGCGGTAGCGATCCCCGTAGCCTGCACCACCGCGAGGCCCACCCCCCTGGTGACCACGGTGCTGGCGAACAGCGCAGCGCCGTCATCACCGCCTGACGTGGCCAGCGCGCCGAGCTCCGGATTGGGGAGCTTGTCCACCGGCACCGCCTCACCAGTGAGCAGCGACTCGTCCACCGTGAGCTGGCCCTGCACCAGTTGCGCATCGGCGGCGATGCGATCCCCCTCGTGCAGGACCAGGAGATCGCCCCGCACCACCTCCCGCCCGGCGATCCGCAACTCCCGACCGTCGCGGATCACCAGCGCCCGCGGCGCGGAGAGATCGCGCAACGACTCCAGGGCACGCTGGGTCTTGCGCTCCTGGGCCAGGGTAATGCCGATGACCACGAATACGAAGGCCAGCAGAAACAGCGCTTCGGCATGGTCGCCCAGCAGCAGATAGATGCCGCCGGCCACCAGCAACATCACGAACATCGGCTCGGCCAGGACACCGAGCACGATGGCCAGCAGCGTTTTTGGCGTGCTTCCGGGCAGAAGGTTCGGGCCATCTTCGGCGAGGCGCCGGGCCGCGGTTGCGCCGGCAAGTCCCGCAAATGGACGGACGTCCCCTTGCGTCGCAGGGCGTGTATCCATATTCGTCGACGACCGAAATCAGGAAGTCGCCGGGTGTGGTTATGTCGTCCTTTGAAAGCGCAGCGCCGCCGAATTCAAACAGTAGCGCCGCCCCGTCGGGGCCGGACCATCGGAAAACACATGCCCCATGTGGCTGTCGCAACGCGCGCAGCGGATTTCCGTGCGGACCATGCCATGGCTGGTATCGCGGATCTCGTGGATGTGATCGGGTGCAAAAGGCTCCCGAAAACTCGGCCAGCCCGTCCCCGAATCAAACTTGGCCGCCGAACGAAACAACGGCAACCCACACAGAGCGCAAACGAAAGTCCCGTCGCCCTGTTCGTGCAGCAGCCCACCGCAGAAGGGCGGCTCCGTGCCATGCTCAAAAAGGACATGACGCGCCTCGGCAGACAAGCCTTGCGCCATTTCCGCGCGCTTCCCGGCATCGATGGGGGTCAGATCAAAGCCTGCGGATGAACGGGTCATCGTCATCACCTCCGTTAATTGTTACGCAACCATTGCGGAAAGCGTGCGCGCAGTTTTTCCACTTTCGGCAGCGCCACCGCACATATATAGGGCTGATCCGGATGCTGGCGGGCATAATCCTGGTGATAGTCTTCCGCCGGATAAAAATGGGTCAGGGGCGTGATTTCGGTGGCGATGGGTCCGGCAAAAACCTTCGCCTGATCAAGTTGCGCCACATAGTCCCGCGCCAGCGCCGTCTGGGCGTCATTCACGGTGAATATCGCGGACCGGTATTGGGTCCCCACATCGTTCCCCTGCCGGTCGCGCTGGGTCGGATCGTGGGCCACCGCAAAAAAGACCTGTAACAGCCGGCCAAACGACAGCAACGCCGGATCGTAGTGAATCTCCACTGCCTCGGCGTGGCCGGTCGTCCCCGTGCATACCGCCCGGTAATTGGCCGTTTCCGCCG
>JAMCRJ010000001.1 GCA_023381645.1 Gammaproteobacteria bacterium | reverse complement strand
TCTTCTCGAACGCAATCGCCTGATCTTCTGTCACTTCGACAGTTACAGTACCGCCCTGCGCTTCGTTCGCATCGACGACAGTGTCATGCTGCCGGCGCCACTGCCGGAAGGCGCCAGCATGGAAGCGACACCCACGGACACCGGCGACACGCCCACTGATGTACTGCGTGCGGTATTGGAGAAATTAAATATAAATTCCAGCCAGATAGAGTTGGACGACGGTTTCGAGGCCTGGCTGTCTACCGACACCGGTCCCATTCAGATCCACCTCGCCCGCTTCACGACGTTTGAAGCCCCACACGAGGCCATCGCCCCCCACGGGGGCGTTTTCAAACCCATCAGTGAGCTGCGGCGCCTGCCGATGACGGAGTTGACGCTGCTACGGCAGGTCTTCGATCTGGTGATGGGCGGTTAAATACGTATAACCATGCAGCCCATCCGCAAACTGCCGTAGGAACTCGTGACGCTCCGCATCGTCGAGATGGCTGCAGGCTTCCACTTTCTTCTGATAACGGGCCAGCAGGTCGGTAGCGGAAAATTGTACGTATTGCAGGACGGATTCCACCGTATCGCCCTCCAGCGGCTGCTCCAGACGCATGACGCCAGAGGCATCACAGAACACATTCACGGAGTCCGTATCGCCGAACAGATTATGCATATCCCCGAGAATTTCCTGATAAGCACCCACCAGAAAAATACCGAGGAGATAAGGCCTTCCCTCCTGTAGCGCATGTACCGGCAGCGCCGGCGTCAAGCCTTCCGCCGTGACGTACGCGTCGATTCTGCCGTCGGAATCGCAAGTGATGTCTTCGAGGCGAGCCCGCCGGGTCGGCTCTTCATTCAGCCGTTGTATGGGCACTATCGGAAAAATCTGATCAATGGCCCAGACATCGGGCAGCGACTGAAACAGGGAAAAGTTAACGAAATATTTGTCTACCAGCTTTTCGTCGAGTTCGTCGAGGATGTCACGGTGCGCGCGATTGTGCGGGTCAAGGAAGCCGCGCACCCGCCAGAGTAGTTGGGCATAAATGCCTTCGGCCTCGGCCCGCCCCTCGATGTGAATGATACCGAGGTTGAATTGCTGGTGAACCTCTGCCAGCAGATAGAGTGCCTCCTGGTAGACTTCCAGCGCGGCAGCGGCGTTACCCTGATCCAGGCGAGTGCGCAGACGGCCCCATTCACCATCCATCAGGTCGGCGGAAGGTGTTGACGGCGGATGTTCTCCGGCCGCCATCTCCACATCGCTGACATTAGCCACCAAGATGGCGTGATGAGCCGTTAGCGCCCGCCCCGATTCAGAGATGATACGCGGCTCCGGCAGGCCCTCCTGGCGTGATACATCGGCCAGTGTGGCGACGATGGCATGGGCATAGTCCGAGACATGATAGTTCGTGGAGCAATACGCGCGGGAATGTGTGCCTTCGTAGTCCACGCCGAGCCCACCGCCCACATCCACCACCTCCAGGGCCGCGCCCAGGCGCCGCAGTTCGGCATAGAGGCGGGCACATTCACGCATGCCGCCCCTGATGAACTGAATGTTGGGAATCTGGGAGCCGAGATGGAAGTGCAGTAATTGCAGGCTATCCAGCGCGTTTTCTGCGCGCAGGCGGTGGACGAGTTCCAGGATGTCCGCCGTAGACAGGCCGAATTTGGACTTTTCGCCACCGGTATTCTGCCACTTGCCGGAACCGGCGGATGCCAAGCGCGCGCGCACTCCAATCCGGGGTTTGACGCCGAGCCTGCTGGCCTCATTCAGGATCAGGGGCAGCTCCGATGGCTTTTCCACCACCAGGTAGACCTGCATGCCCAGTTTCTCACCCGTCAGGGCCAGGCGAATATACTCCTTATCCTTGTATCCATTGCAGATAATGGTTCCACCCACCGGCATCAGTCCGATGACCGCGAGCAGCTCCGGTTTGCTACCCGCCTCCAGGCCGACACTTCCCGCACCGGCCCGCAAAATCTCCTCCACGACGCGCCGCTGCTGATTGACCTTGATCGGATAAACGGGAGTGAAGCTGCCCTTGTAATCGAGGGCGCGGATGGCATCACCAAAGGCGCCGTGCAGGCGCGCCACACGATCCCCGAGGATCTGCGGGAAACGCAGGAGGCAGGGCAAACCGAGGGAATGTTCACCCAATACTGCCGCGACATCGGCCAGCCCAACGGCGGCACCCTGAGGATTGGCATCGGGACGGACGATGATCTGCCCGTCCGCCCCCACATCGAAGTACCCCTCACCCCAATGCGGCAGGTTATACAGATGGCGACTATCCGCGACCGACCATGTCATGCGCTCACTCCCCCTGATGCCCTGCGCGCAGTCTACGGGCTCAGCGGGTCAGGAGACAAGGGGATTACAAGGCATCATTGGCAAAATCCGCCAGACGCGAACGCTCCCCGCGACGCAGGGTGATATGTCCGCTGTAGGCCCAGTCCTTGAAGCGATCCACTACATAAGTCAGACCGGAGGTGGTTTCCGTCAGATAGGGCGTGTCGATCTGGGCGATATTACCCAGGCAGACGATCTTGGTCCCCGGACCGGCACGGGTGATCAGGGTCTTCATTTCCTTGGACGTCAGATTTTGCGCCTCGTCGATGATGACGAATTTCTCCAGAAAGGTACGCCCACGCATAAAACTCATGGATTTGACGCGAATCCGTTTGTTGATCAGGTCCTGCGTCGCGCTGCGTCCCCAACTGCCGCCCTCATCGCTGCCGCGCGCCAGAATTTCCAGGTTGTCCTCCAGCGCCCCCATCCACGGCAGCATTTTTTCTTCTTCCGTACCGGGCAGAAAACCGATCTCGTCACCCACCGGCACCGTCGCACGGGTGATGATGACCTCCGAGTAGCGCTTCTGTTCGAAAATCTGATGCAGCGCAGCCGCCAGCGTCAGCAGCGTCTTGCCCGTACCCGCATGACCCAGCAGGGTGACAAAGTCGATGTCCGGATCCATGAGCAGATTCAAGGCAAAATTCTGCTCTGGATTACGCGCCAGGATGCCCCATACGGCGTGCCGGTCGCTCCGATAGTCGGTAATGCGTTCGATAATGGCGTGTTCCGGACGGACTTCCCGGACGATCGCCGCGAAGTCCTCGGGGGCCCCTTCCTCCACATTGATGGCGATAAACTGGTTGGAATGCCAGCGCTGAATGGCCGGCCCGCTGATCTTGTAGTAGCTGCGCCCGCTTTCCTGCCAGGCATCCAGATCGCGGCTGTGCAAGTCCCAGAAATCCGCGCTCAGGGTCTCTGCGCCGGTGTAGAGCAGATCCACATCGTCCAGGGCACGATCGTTCTGATAATCCTCCACCCGGATGCCGAGGGTGCGCCCCTTGATGCGCAAATTGATGTCTTTGCTGACCAGAATCACATCCTTTTCGGGATGTCGATTTTGTAAGGCCAGAGTCACGGCGAGGATTTCATTGTCCGCCTTGCCACCAGCCAGGTCTTCCGGCAACGCCTGCTGATGTGCAGCCGTCTGGAAATAAAGTCGTCCCTGAGCATAAGGCAGCACCAAACCTCGATCCAGATCAGCGGTATCCGTCAGCATCTCGTCCAGATAACGGCTGACCTGACGCACGTTGCGCGCCTGTTCACTCAGGCCCTTCTTGTGCTGATCCAGTTCCTCCAGGACGATCATCGGCAGCAGGATGTCGTGTTCCTGGAAACGGAACAGTGCCGAGGGGTCGTGCATCAGCACGTTGGTGTCCAGAATATAGAGGCGTGCCTTTACCTCATGTGGCGCTGCCACTTCCCGGGGACTCATGGTAGCTGCTTGACGATTTGCAGAATGGCGGCTGCATGTCCGGCGGCCTTTACCTTGCGCCCGATGTAGGCGATTTTGCCCTCCCGGTCGATCACGAAAGTGCTGCGTTCGACACCGATACTGACTTTGCCGTAATTGTTCTTTTTCTTGAGCACATCAAAGGCGTTGCAAAGTGCTGCATCGGTATCAGCCAAGAGCGGGAACGGGAAATTGAACTTGCAGGAAAACTTTTCATGGCTGGCGAGGGTGTCTCGGGAAACCCCCAGAATTTCCGCGCCAGCGGCCTGGAATTCCGGGTAGAGCGCCGTGAACTCCTGGCCCTCTGTCGTACAACCCGGCGTGTCATCCTTGGGGTAGAAATAGAGCACCACAACCTTTCCGCGCAGGTCATCGAGGCTGATGGAAGCCGCCTTGCCATAGGCGGCGGCATGAAACCGGGGTGCGGGTTGACCGACGGTAATGGTTTCTGAAGACATGGGGAACTCCTGAGTGGGCCTGACTGAAAATCTAGCGCGGCAGGTGGGGCGCTGTCCAGGGAAGCCCGGCAGAACCATTGCTTGCACGCTTCCTGTCTTCTGCTCTAGCATGGCTCCATGGCGCATTCATCACTCCCCCACCCCCTCGCTGCAACAGTTTCCGATACTGACGCGGCGCAGCGTCTCCGCGCTGCCGGACAACGTGTCACACGTTTACGGGTGGTGGTGTTCAAGACGCTTCTGGAAGCTGAGCAACCCCTCAGTCACCCCGAGCTCCAGCAGCGCCTGGAAGCCTCGGAAACGGGGGGGGTGGATCGCGTCAGTCTCTACCGCAATCTGGAATGGCTGGTACAGATCGGGCTGGCCCACCGGATCACGGCAGATGACCGGGTATGGCGTTTCAGCGCCCGCCGTGCAGAGATGGCCACCCAACATCCGCATTTCCACTGCGTCTCCTGCGGTCAGGTGTTCTGCCTGCCGGAGAGCAGTGTACCGGCACCCCGCTTGCCAGCCGACTATTCCATGATTGAAATGGAACTGGTGGTCAACGGGGTCTGCGCCCACTGCGGGAAGGCACCGCCCCCCAAAAACTGACGGGTACCCGGCAGATATCCGGTGTGCCTTCCCTGATGATACCCAAAAGTCCCGTCGGAGGTCTTCATTGAACGGTAAAGCGTTTATGGAACGCATACTGACCGCACGATGCTCGCTGACAACGTTCCCGCATACTCAATGTTCGCGGCTCTCTGCCCACCACCCTCGCAGGGTAGGAATATCCACGACCACCCGTTCCCCAGCGGAACGACCCTGCAACACCT
>JAMCRJ010000060.1 GCA_023381645.1 Gammaproteobacteria bacterium | reverse complement strand
GAAATTTTCCATCGCGGACATGCGAATACTCCCGAGTTGTTCAACCGATGGAATGGCTTCCCAAACGTAGTCGCCCTGGTTCTTGCGCGCCTGGGTCATCACGGTTTCGTATGTTTCGGCGACGAGGCTTCTGATTTGCGCAGCGTCAAAAGCATAGATAGGGTCTACTGAGGTGACACTTCCACCACATTTTGTTAACAAAGAATTGAATGCGGCAGGGCCATCTCCACAGCCGAGAATACGAAGCGTTAAATCATCCTCAGAAAGGCCGAACATACTGACGTATTCGTCATACGAACGTCCCCACGGTACAACTTTATCAAGCGTAAATCCCATAGGCTGCCTGCCTGTCTAGCGTAAGGGTACGGAACGCGCCAAAAGCGGCGCGTTCCGCTTGACTGCAGGGCTGGACGAGAATCGCGCACAATTAGTGAATAAGCGAATGAACTCAAAGGTCATGCAAGAACTCCCGCACAATGTCCGCAAAGCCACTCGGATTGTCCTGATGGACTACGTGCCCGCCGTCAAGCGTAACGAGCCGAGTGTTTGGCCGTCGCGCTGCCATTTCTGCGAGTTGGTCTTGCGTCGTGAGCCGACTCTCACGTCCCCGGATCAAAAGAGCCAGGCATTCAGTCGCGAGCCAGTCTGCCCAATGGTCGCCATTGAGCTGAAGCTGTGATTCAAGCATCTCGCGAGGTTCGAACGCAAGCCGCCAGCCGTTTGGGGTAGAGCGAAAGGAATCCAGGACGTATGGCGCCAGCCGTTGCCCGATGTGTTCTTCAAGCGCTTCACGGCTTGGAAAGATACCCTCCCAAGCTAACACAAACGAAGCATCAGCATCAGGTGCGGCACCGATGTCTTCAATGACGAGAGCCTCTACACGCTCGGGATGCCTCGCGGCGAACTGGTAGGCGTTTACACCACCGAGCGAGTTACCCAGTAGAACGGCTTTGTCTACCTCAAGATGCTCGACCAGCGCGGCCACATCACCTATATAGTCTTTGCGTGTATAACTCAGCGCGTGGTCAGAATAACCGTGTCCGCGTTGGTCCATGGCAATGACGCGCCACTCGGGTGATAGTGCAACTGCAAGCCGGGTGTAGGTGGCGGCCTCCATCCAAAGCGCGTGGAGGGCAATCAGTGTCTGGCCCTCCCCACCTGTATCGAGGTATGACAGCGTCAGGTCGTTGTGGTGGAATTGACTTCTTGTCATGTGTGTATGGGTCATCGCCTTTTCCTCGCGAGTGTTACTACTGAGAGCTGCCCAACGGGGAGCCAAAGGGCCGCGTACTTTTGCGCTGTTACGTCTGACTGCAGGGCTATATATTTTTATTTTCCACAAGGCAAATAGCTGCCGCGTAATTCGCCACCCATCGTCCCAATGGTGCCGAGATGGGTTACCTTGAACCCCTCCGGGTACTTTAGGCCATACCCCAACATCCTGTCTACGCCGATGTGAACAAACCAAATAAGAGCCAAGGCCAAGAACAAGGCATTACTCGTAACGATGGCAAAAACAGCCAATGCTCCAGGTAACAACTTTGAATGCGTGACGTTGTACGCCGTTGAGCCAACCATGGCATTAACGAGATACCCAAGGAGGGCAAGGTCTGGGAGTAATACCGTTGACCAAAACAGTGTCCATCCGAAAGACTGCTGCCAATAAATGACGAGCGCCAAGAGAAAGACAGCAAGACCTTCGAGCCTTAACAGAACTATTGGGTTTTTGAATACGGGAAGCATGAGTCAAATCCTCTCTGAAAAATGTATGACATCTGCCACGTTATTAGCCGAATGCCGTGATATAGCGTAGCACATCTTTCGGACCGATGCCTTCAAGGTTTGGGAACTCTGAATGGTTCCGAAGTGTACTTTCCAAGGTGAAGCCACATTTCTCCAGCACCCGAGAGGATGCCTTGTGTTCAGGATGACAATAAGCGTAGAGATAGCGAACGCCAATACCGGGGCCAACGATAATAAGTGACCGAAGTGCTTCGGTTGCATAACCACGCCCCCATGCGTCTTTCGCCAGCACATAACCGACGGCGGCGCGAAAAGGGGTTTCAAATTCAAAACCTGTGCTGCCGAGAATAGTCCGAGAATCGCGCGATTCGATAATGTAAGGACCCCCCGGCGATTTTCTCCAAGCATCATTACAAAACGAAAGAAACTCTCTGGTTTGTTCAATTGACTTGTGTCGATGCCACCCTAGATACCGGGTGACATCGGGGTCGCTTGCGTAACGGGCAAAGATTGCATCGGCGTCGGACGGCAGAGGACGACGCAGCCTGAGTCGTTCGGTTTCGATGAATTCAGGTGCCTTCATGAATTTACGTAGTGGCCCAACATGTAGCCAAGGGGCCGCTTACTTTTGCACTGTCACGCTTGCGCGTAGGGTTGAACGCGTCGGTTGTGCCCAGAGCCGCGAACTCGCCTTCGAACCGCCCAGCGACTTGACCCGCGAAGTGTAAATCGGAGGCAACGGTGATTCGTGCCTTACCTTTGCGCTTGAATATTCGAAGAAACCGCACCCAGTCTTCAGCGCTCGGCATCGCTGCCACAGCAGTGAATGTTCCATTGATTGGAAGTGCATAAGACATTGTGTTCCTTTGGATGACCAACTGGCTCGCGATGCCTTCGTCGGTCAGGTAAATGTGCAACAGCGACCAGGCAGCCAAGATTGCAACGGCAGATGCGCTTCCGCCAAACACGGTATCGCGGTGATTGATGTTCGGTGCCAATGGCGCGCTCAACGTGATTGACTGCGGCTGCACCTCAAGCACTGAGACCTCCATTGCTTTCGACAACGGGATATGTGCATGAAGGTAGCGCTCAAGTTCTTCTGGGGGCATAGGAGAATTCCTCTAGGGACGGCTAACGTGTAGCTAAGGGGCCGCGTGCTTTTGCGCCGTCTCGCTTGAGCGCAGGGTTAGGCAGTTTACTCGCAGCCGCAGATTTTTCCTGCATTTGGGACCTCATAGCAGTGGGAGATATACGTCCGTAATCATTTCGCGCTCCTGTACTTGTGGGCCGACATTCACGTAGTGAAAAAAGATTGGAAAATCTCGCAGAGTTTCATCACTATTGGGGAACCAGACCTCGTAAAGATATACCGCTGCCGATACGTTCTCGCGTGACCCGAGATGACGCACAACAGCGCAGCGGCCAGCGGGAATGAACTTGTTTACTACGCCTTGTGGATTGGGCGAAACGTCACGCTCTACGGATAGGCAAAAGTCCACTCGATATTCTGCCGGTGGCGTTGTACGCGGGTCGTTGTAATGAACCCCATAACTGCGATGCCTGTCAGGCGGTAGACGATTTTCAAGACGCCATGCAATGAGTTTTCGGACAGTTTCGTGCTCCAGTGCTGGGGAGCCACAGTGTTCTAAGACCGCAACCTTGGTTTCTGGGAAATCGACGATTTGAACATCCATTTTAATATCTCTGAACTGGTGAAATGTCGGACTGCCTAACGTGGAGCTAACAGGCCTGCGAGGCTTTTCGCGCAGGTCCGGTGGAATGATGGATTGGGCGACATGGGCTAACCAATGCGATTGGGAAACGATATTTCCAACACAACGCACCCAACATCGGTCTTGAATGGCCCATGAAGTTCACCAGGTTTTCTGCTAGCGTAGTGTCCCGTCTCCAACCACATTTCAAACGCTTTGTCATACAGTCGGCCGCTGACGATGAATACCTCTTCAGGGTAGAGATGCGTCTTGCCGCCGAAGGGCGTTGTATCTGCCCCTGGAAGAAACCGAGTCAATTTCGTGTACTCGCCTGACTCTCCGTCAATACTCAGAGTCAGTTCCTCGGCCACACCTTCCAGCCCTTTGACAGGTGCCCAGCGTTCCTGCGCTTGAGAACTGAGTACGTTCCAGTATGTGGTAGTTGATTTTGTCATGTGCTACTCCGGTGAGGCTGGCAACGGGGCAATGATATCGCCCAACGTGGGGCTAAAAGGCCTGCGAGGCTTTTTCGCGCGGCTCAGGGTTATTACACTTCATGTTTTCGCGCCAAGTATGTTGCGAGGGCAGCCACCATGCCGACAACCAACTCCGCCTCCTCGAATGTTGGCCCTCTTCCCTCGCGGACATGGCGCGCATTTTCCGAAGCGTAGCCCCAGGTTTTGGCAATGGCCTCATCAAGTGGCCGAGGAACCGTATCCGGGTAGCGCTTCATAATATCGCCGAGAGTTGCCTTGGTGTCACCACAAGCTTCACGAGCCACGCATTCGAGCGCCGCCATGGAATGCTGGATTCCGCCGGTTATGTCGGGTGCAGGCCGCCGAGACAAATCACGACGCGCCTCATGGAGTTCACTCTGAGCCGTACTGAATTTTTTGGTATCCAGTTGTCGTTCCGCAGTATCAATAATTTCTTCAAACACTCCGGGGCCGCGCATCTCGAGCCTGCCCTCTGACAGTTTCCAACCGATGCCATTTTCGCAGAAGTAGTCGTTTATTTCGCCCTGGAACATATCGGCTTTGTAGGTGTACGGGGTTTCGCGCATGCCACCGGAGATACCCTCAATGATGTCATACACCCGGTACCACTCACAGTTATCAATGAGTACGTGCACTTCATCGTCGATGTTGGGGAATTCAGACCAATTGTCTAAATCTGGATGTTTTCTGAGTATACGACATACCAATGGGCGAAGAATTTTTGGTCGAAATCCACAATCATAGGCAATCTGAATCAGCATCCCACGCAGTTCATAGGGGGCATCCTGCCGCACCGTAATTTCTTTTTCGTGCGCTTGCTGGTATCCGTGCCTCTTAGAGAACTTTTCAGTCATCACACGCGCCTGTTAGCAGGACCACAGGATTCGAGAGACCCACGAAGATGGGCGCACCATATATCACACATCCTCCTGACGTGATAGCGGTACAACCTCAGGGGTGGAGGTACTTATTTGCCCTAGTCGCAACGCTTTTTCATCTTCAGTCTCTGCATACCAAGGGGTGTCGGGATGTTTCCCATCCATAAAAATCGTGCCCATCATTTCAGGTTGGAGCTTCTCCGCATCGGAGCGCTCTTCAAGAGAAAATACCTGGCCAGTAACAGCCACTCGCGGGACAAACAAACGAATAGAGCGGAACGCACCTTCCTCAACGTCCTTATATTCCAACACCACGTACTTAACATTACTGCGCAAGTCACTAGCCTGACACTTAATGCGGCCTGGTGTCCCCGCCCTAGGAAAATCTCGCACTTCGGATTCGGGGAAATCAGTTTCAGTAAAGGCATGTGAAAAAGAAATTCGTTCTCCAGGAGACAGGATATCCGCAGCAAGGATGCGCCTTGTCCACAATTTGCCTTCATTCCCCCCAAAAGCGATATGAATATCGAGCGCAATCCCTGGTCCGTGGTTTTCTATAGAGGCAGTAAACGCTAGACCTACCACGCTCTCATAAAAATAATTATCGGGCAAGGAATCCGAAGTAGGAAGATTTAATGTACCCTTCGAAAGCACGCAGTACGGCTTTATCTTAGCCTTTTCTATGCTTTTTGTCAGCTCAATACCCTCTCTGGCAGCTGCCGCCATATTCTTCGATTGGCGAACACTTCGAAATGTAAACCAGGCCAAAGACAGCGTACCGACTGAAGTTGCAATATCGGCTATTATCTGGATACTACTCATTGCAACCCCCGCACATCAATTTTCCCCGTCACCGCATCCGAAATCAGTGTCGTCCGGCGCTCCCGCAGCAGGTTGATGCCGTTTTCCGCTTCCTGAACGAGCCCGTCCATGCGGGAGGTTTGGGCGTCGAGGAAGGCGGCGATGGCTTTTTGTTCTTGTTCAGGCGGAACTGGCAACATTGTGCTGTGAGCAAACTCACGAGATAACCCAGGGACGCCAGTATCCTGAGAGGCAGTTTCCAGCTTGGCGGTATGTAGGCTCCAGAAAAACCAATGCAAATTCACACTACATGTCCGGTTATCCACGAAATAAACTGTGTCGATAGCGAATACTGGGACATCACTCCAATTTAACGCCCCGCACGAGCCTTTACGCCCAATCAGAATTGTGGGTGCCCTAGTGTTAGGTTGGTCGTGAATACCAAACGAACCATTTGAACCAAAAACCGGTACATTTCCATCAGCATTACGTGCCTCAACTGGTAAGGCATCCCCGTAGACGAACGTTGCTAATCGCTTAATTGCTGAAACACCCCACCCCTCCGGCACATCCCCCAACCACTCCACCCCGGAATCCTTATACTTCGGGTACGCTCGCAGCTTCATTCTGCTATTTCCCTATCGCTATATTGCTTGGCTTGTATTTTTTGTTCGACTTTAGAGCATACCGAGCATATCAGTTTGAAGCATGTTTCTATAATGTTTTGAGAGAAAGGAAATCCGAGCAAACTTTTATATTTATGCGAAAACATATTCCTGACTTTTCTTATGTATTCTTTGCTGATTTCATACTCTTCATTGTTTATGTAACCAGCAGCTTTTGCCATACCAAGAACTTTCGAAAACGTTACGAAATCATCTAGCTCCGTTGAGCTTTCTCCTTTGAGTTTCTTTTTCTCTTTTTTCTTTGCAACCAGACTTGCGATTTCTTTGTGCAGTACAGTTCTCAATGTAAGCTCGTAGCAGTTTAGCGTCTTGTGTGCGGCAACGTCCCACATAAGCCAATTGAAATAAGCGTACATCGCGACATCAAGCGCCACATCGAATTGAACTCTAATATCTTCAGGAACATATTCCGGTAGCTCGAATTCCTTTAATACTGAGTAATGGAACTCCTTATCCCATAAAGAAAAGGAATGATATTCGGCCCATTTCTTGGTATAACACCTGCTCTGGGCAATATGAACATTAACCGTATACGTCACCACGGTATTTCTTCCAACCATATATGCATATCGCACGTCTGGCTCAAAAATCTGTGCCAGGGCTTTCATCCCGCCCTCTCCCCCAACCACTCGATGCCAGAGTCCTTGCACTTCAGATGGCGCGGGTATTTCATAGCCCGGCCCCCGCTTCATCATAAGGGGTCTGCGGTATTTTCCCGCCTCTCCGAAAAATGGCCGCCCAGGCGATAACGCCGCTCAGCACGAAGGACATACCGTAGAACACGCAATAGAACCAAAGCTCCGCCTCTTTTTGTGCAATCGCATGCGATAGGTACGTGAGCAAGTACAAAAGCTGTATCAGACTGATGATTCCCCAAAAAGTGGCGGACGAGCCCTCCGGGTGTTTCAAAGATTTTCCGACTTGTAGCAACATGACCAACAATGCCAGCACATCAAATGCACCAAAAAACTCACGCGACACTGAATTCATCTTGGACTGGAGTTTTTTCTGTGCTTTGACGGCGGAAGGTGCACCCTCATGTTGATACTGGTCATAAGCCTGAAATGTCGCTCGCAACGTGCTACCGTCCGGCCATCCCCCTTTGGGTGCGTAGTTTGCCCAGTAGTGCGCAAGCTTTTTGTCTTTCGGTACGCCCTGCCCTTTTTTATAGATTTTCGCCAACTTAAACGCCGCCACAGAAGAACCGTTCTGAGCGGCCGCCTCATAGAGCGGTATGGCTGCCCGCACATCCTTCGGAAAACCTTCCCCCTGCTGGTGTAGGTACGCTAGAAAGTATTGGCTCTGCCGTACATTATGTTGGGCCGCCTTCTCGGCCCAGTAAATAGTCTTTGGCAAACTTTCCGGAACGCCATGGCCCCGGTAATAGGCAAAACTCAAATCCCGCTCTCCCAGGGGACTCCCGGCATGCGCGGCCTTTCGCGCCCAAACCGCGGCCTTAGTGAATTCCTGGGCGTGGTTGTAATAGATGGTCAGGGCCAACATCGCATCAATGTTTCCCGCCTGTGCCCCCGCTTGCAGTACCTGAAGCAGCTCCAGGCCTTCGTAAGCTTTCAGCGCCAGCACGGTGGCCTCGGAGTGCGTCAAGTCCTGGCCCTTCCAGGGCGACAGAGGTAAGCCAAGTGCGTATGCCGGCAGAGCGCAGGCGAATAAAAGTACAACAAGGAAAAGCGTTCTGAACTTCATCCCGACATCTCCCCCAGCATCCTGAGTATCCGCCCGGTACACGCCTTCAAATCCGCATCAATCTCCACCAGACTCCGGGGTGGCTCGAACACGTAGAAATGCCGGTTAAATGGTATCTCATACCCCACGATGCCCACCTTGCCATCCTTGGCGTCCCGTTTGGATTCGTCAATCCACGCATCCGGGACATGGGGCAGCACCTCCCGCTTGAAATACGCGTACACGTCCTCGCCCAAAGGCACGTTCTCCGTGTCCCGCAGTCCGGAATCCGGCTCATACTTCGGGCCACTACGACGGCCAGCTTCCACCGGTACCGCGTCGGAGCAGGATTCCGTGAAGGCATCCCGGAACGCCTTGCGGTTTGCCGGGGTATGGCGGCTTCCCCGGGCTTCCAGAATCCCCTCGATGCGCGGCCACAACGTATTCCAGTTATCGTCCTGGACATACCCCAACGCCTGGAACAGGGATTCCGCGTCATCCAGCAACCCCTCCACCTCGCGGAGGGCCTGTTCCTGCGCTGCGGCGCTACGCGAGCGCTTGGGGCCGCGCCCATTCCCGTCCAGTTTCTCCCGCAGTTTCCCTTCGTATTCCTGCAGACGTTCCGGAGTCATCTGGAAACGCAGCCGCAGGGGCCTTTCCACGGTAACGGTGCGATAACCGAAGTCCGTCGTGCGGAATACCTTGGACACCGGCACCACTTTGACGCGCCCACCTTCGGGGGCCTCCGGCATTGGGGTGTCCGGGAACAATATCCGCCGTTCCAGCTCCTTGGCATCCTTGCCGACACCATCCAGCACTACGGCCTGTTGCAAGTCCTGGGCGATGCCAAATACCCGGGTAAGCTCCCGGATGTGTTCCGGGGACAATTCCCGTCTCTTGGAACCGAGACTCTTGCGCATCTTCTGCCAGAAACCGGAACCGTCGATGAGGAGTACCTGACCGTGCCGCTCCTCGGGCTTGCGGTTGCTGAGAATCCACACGTACGTCGCAATGCCCGTGTTGTAAAACAAATCCGTGGGCAACGCCACGATGGCTTCGAGAACGTCATTCTCCAGCACGTAGCGGCGAATCTCGGATTCCCCGGAACCTGCGGCGCCGGTGAAGAGGGGGGAGCCATTCAGGACGATGCCGATACGGCTGCCGCCTGCTTCGGGTTTGCGCATCTTCGACAGAAGGTGCAGGAGGAAGAGCAGGGAGCCGTCCGAGATGCGCGGCAGTCCGGGTCCGAAGCGGCCCCGGTAGCCCAGTCTTTCGTACTCGTCCCGGACCTCCTCCTCGACTTTCTTCCATTCCACCCCAAAGGGCGGATTGGACAGCATGTAGTCAAATTTCTCGGCGCGGTGGGCATCCTCGGAGAGGGTGTTGCCGGGGGCTATGTTATGGATGTTTTCCCCGCGGATGAGCATGTCCGCCTTGCACGTGGCGTAGGATTCGTCGTTGAGCTCCTGACCATAAAGCTGCAGCCGCGCGTCCGGATTGAATCCGTGGAGGTATTCCGTCGCCACCGAAAGCATCCCGCCGGTGCCCGCCGTGGGGTCATACAGGGTGCGAATCAGCCCCGTCTTGTTCAGGAGCTCCCCGTCCTCGGTGAAGAGGAGTTCCACCATGAGGCGGATGACTTCCCGGGGCGTGAAGTGTTCCCCGGCGGTTTCGTTGGACATTTCCGCGAATTTACGCAGCAGCTCCTCGAACAGCAGCCCCATCTGGTAGTTGCTCACCGCGTCCGGATGCAAGTCCGCCTGAGCGAACTTTTGCGTCACGAGGTACAGCAGGCCGGCCTTGTCCAGCCGGTCCACTGAGGCATGGAAGTCAAAGCGGTGGAAGATATCCAGTACCTCCCGCGAAAACGCCAGGATATACTGCTGTAGGTTGCTGCGCAGTCCCTGGGCGTCATCCTGGAGTTCCGGCAACCGTTTCGGAAAGGTGTTGTAGAAGGCCAGGGGCGTGGCGCGGCGCAGCAGGGTGTCGATAGCCGAGGCGTTGAGCCCAGCCGCCTTCTGTTTCGCTTCTTCAGCAAGGATTGCCGCCTTGTAGGGTTCCAGCACGCAGTCCAGTCGTCGCAGCACCGTGAAGGGCAGGATGACGCGGCCATACTCGGACTGCTTGAAGTCGCCGCGCAACAAGTCGGCGATGGACCAGATGAAGGCGGAGAGTTCCTGCTGCGTCATGCAACTTCCTTGGCTTTCTGCTTGTTGTCGAAGCCGGAAAGTGTAGCAGCAGGGGCCCGACATACCCAAACGCAGGCTGAGGCCGGGAGCCCAGATAAAGGGCGCATAGAAGATGCTGAACAGTTTCCTTTATAGACAGATGATTGGTTAAGACTACCCCTATGGAGAAGCTGGAGAGTATGCGGGAACTCTTGGTGGAGATTGTTGTTCCTTTGCACTGGAGGGACCCCAGACACAACGCCATGGTTTGGCAGGAGGAATGGTTCTTCTGCAACCCAGGGATGAGTTGCCGTTTGTCCAGTTTAGCGCCCAAATTTCCCAGTTAGGCTTCACAGCACAAGTGCAATAACTTCATAAACCTCGAGCGATTTCCACAGTGCATACCCCGCCAAATGCACTATCTCTACTATACCAGATGGGGCCGGATGTTTGTATTTGCCTGCCGCGTCCCTTGCCTTGCCCGGCGCTCAGGGCGTGCTGAGTGAATGACGTGGTTGAAGAGGCGCCAACCAGAGGGCAGAGGGGTTAGCCGCCTGCGGGCTAAAAAAGTTTGGGCTATACTCTGTCCCCGTCCCCGGCCCCGGTGTCCCGCGCGGGTCCAGTATTTCTTGTACCCTGATATGGCGTTGCGGTTGAAGAGGGGCCAACCAGAGGTTATCGACAGGGCACGGGAAGCGCTTTCTGCGAGTTCACGACTTGGGAGGTTGACGGCGCGTCGTGCCCTGTCGATAACCTCTCCCAGCGTATCCCAGGCTCCCTGTTTCCCCGTTGCCGCTGGTTTCCCCTTCCGCGTGTCCATGCCGCGGCGCCTCGCGGGGTAGTCCTGCCATGGCGTTTGGAAGCGTCGGGCATTTTGTGATTACCGGGGGCGCATTTTAGGCCCGGCTTCGCCTTGCGCTACGCGCAGCGCTAAAAGTGCTAGCCCCCGGTTCTTCACAATGCCCCGACACTCCCAAACGCCATGGCAGGACCTCGCGAGGTGCGGGCGGCTCCTGTCGTTTTCCGACGCCGCCAGTCCGCGCGGGGGGCCCATGAAGGGAACGGAGCGCAAGCGACGCCCGGAATGGGGGGCAGGCCTTGGCCTGACCTCTCGTAGCGCCAGCGAAGAGACGGGGGAGCCGCAAGGACGACCGAGGCCCCAGCCGAGGGCGAGGGGAAGCGCCCCAGCGCTGGCCCGTGCCTTGTGGGGGCGTAGCCCGGACGCCAAGCGAAGCGCGGCCACCCGCTGCGTGGCTGGCCGTTCAGGCCAGGGCTGGAAGCCCGTAGCGAAGCGAAGCCCGGCGCAGCGGGTGGCCGCGGTACGCGGCGTCCCCCCGAGGAGCCGTAGGCGACGCTGGAGCCCGTAGGGCGTGAAGGTAAGCGGAGAAGTGCGGCAGCGGCGTTCAGCCGCTGAGCATAAACAAGGCGTAGCCCGCGCCAGCGCCCCGTCAGGGATTGTTTTTGCGGTCCGTGCTTCGGAGAGCGCAGCAGGCAACGCCTGCGGAGTGCTTGGGTGCCGCGTGACGGTCTCTGGGGCACTGTGCTTCTTAATTGTCCCCGTACGGTAATAGTGCGGCGGGAATATGCGCCCGCACAAGGGGAACTACATGGACGGTAAAACCGCTTTAATCAAAGCACGCGCGAAATTCTCTGAGTTTGGCATGTCCTCGACGGCGCGCGGGCGGCAGAAGCTCGCCGTGTCCTGCGTATGGATTTATCGCCATGGCTACACGTCACCAGATTTGCTAAACCGCCTCGTTACGAATTCCGGGCATTCTGGAATCGTGCGGAAACTGGAACGCGAGGGGCTCGTAGTCAAGACGTATATGGAGGGCGGCGGACTGATTCGCGGGGTGCCGCGCCATGTGTTGACACTCACTACCGCGGGCGTTGCACTGGCTGAGACGATGGTTTCGGTTGCTCTGGACTACGAGCAAAACCCGTCCCGCGTTGTGCGTAGGGATACGCTACGTCATGATATGCTGGTGCAGTTTCTGACTTACCAGGCTCTGGCGCGTGGGGGTATTTCAGGCTACCGCTCTGAACGGGAACTGATGGCGTTGAATGCAGAGGATGTGGCCGCGCGCGTGTCCTCCTACAGCGTGAAAGTGCCGGACGCGCTCTGGGAATATGCTGATGGCACGGCAACGGCTGTGGAGTTGGAATTATCGCCCAAATGGGGCAGAAAGTTCGACGATTTCCGCCTGGGCTTATTCTCCGGTATGCGTTCCGGGCGCTGGCATGGGGCAAACATTTTTATGGAGAGTCCGGCTAACCACATCCGGTATATTGCCGGGTTTGCCGATGGTGTCCGTGTCCCGCGCTGGGTCCTGTCGCCCTCGCGGCACTGGATACAAAGCGGCTCCCCGCATGCAGTGACGGCTGCGGAGTCCCGTGCGGTGTCGGTTTTGCTTCTCGACGGGGGGCCTGGTGGGCATTTCGCTTGATGCCGCGTTGCTCGATGTCTTCCTGGCTCTGGGTTGGGGTTGGTGCGCCCTGCGTGCCCGGCGTACTGCTGCGGCGCGCAAGGACTTCGTAAGGCTGTCCGCGTCCGTGCGAGACTTTCAGGTGCGCGTGGAAACCGAAGCGGCGGCGTTACGGGAACTGGAGGCCAGCGCGGCAAAACTGCGCGCGCAACTCGTCGCGGAAAGGGCGGAGCTTGCCGGGCTGCAGGCGTCCGTCGCTCGTGCCCGGCACGTTGCGGACGCTGCCCGTGCCATCACCATATCTGGCGCGTCCTGGCGGCGGCGTTAGGCTGCGGTTCGGTAGTCGATAACTATCGCGCTGTTCCTGGCGCGGGTGACGGCCGTATACATATATTCGGCCTCTCTCCCCGTGGGGCAATTCCCGTCGTTGTCTATGTCCGGGATATATAGCACGAAATCCGCAGTTCCGCCTTTCAGTTGCGCCACCGTGTCGATGCGAACGTTGTCCGGGATTCGGTTGTGCTCGAACCCTTTCCGGTAACTCGCGGACAGTTCCGCTCGCGTCTGGTTGGTGTCCGCCTGGATGAATATCCGGGCCTCTGGGTATCGGCGCTCGATGTAACGGGCTAGCCCGAGCGCGGTGTTGCGGGCTTCTTTTTTCGTTCGGCACGACCGGAACCCTGTAACTCCTGCTTTGCCGTTTCCGCGTATCTCGTCCAGCGCAGGGGCCATCGCGTGGGCAAACTCGGTGATGTCGTCGGCGCACCGTCGGGACGCTTCCAGGTTGTAGGTGTTCATTCCGCTCCAGATTTTCGCTACTTCGGACGGTTCCACGTTGGGCATCAGTGTTTGCCGGTCATCTCCGACAGCGAGTCGAATGCTGCTTTCCGTTGTCAGGCTCCCTCGCCTTATCTGGTCTACGCTGGCGGCGGGGATATCCTGCATCTCGTCAATGATAATTCGCGCTCCGGGGTAATTTTCGTGGATGAGCTGCCACTTAGCCACGGTGGCCACGGTTACGGCGGTTCCGGGTATCCCGTTACCCAGCGCGCCTCCTTGCGCCCGTGCGCGTTGCCATACAGCAGGTACGCCCTCCTGGGTGAGCGTGTGGAACATTTCTTTCACCGTTTTTCGCATCAGACAGAGTATGACGACGTTTTCCACCCCTTTCCGTGATGCCGTTTTTGCCGCCTGTGCGAGGATGTACGACTTCCCCCCGCCTGCCGCCGCCATACACACGGCACCGGGTGTCCCCCCCTCTGTCATCAGGTACGCTGCGGCTACTCCCGGCGTGAACGGCCTGTGCCCCGCAGGGCTTGAACACTGCGTGGTATCCCTTTTTACTTGGTATATGCTAAGTGAAGCGCCTTTTTTCCCAAGCTGTTGATTTTCCTGGCTTGTTTCCGCACCCCCTCCGTCCGTGGCAACACCTTTTCCGGGGGTTCCCGTGTAGTTTTTCGTTTGGTCGGCTTTCCCTTCCGCCGTCGCCCAAGCCGCCCCCATGATTTTTCCGATGTCCTTGAGTACCTGCCGAGTTTCCATCTGCGGCGCGCGGTTCTCGAATCTCTGCGTTGTTTCCATCAGCCGCGCCGTTCTCTCCTTGCGGTACTGGGTCGCCGGGTGTGTCGCCCGCCCCTTTTTTTCGTCGTTCAGCGTGAATACCCATAAGTCGGGTCCACTGCCGATGGTGTACCAGACTTGGGTGGGTCCGTTCTGTTCTCGCGTCTCCTGCATTCTGCCTTGCGCCCACGCGCTCAGCACCAGCCTTGCGCTGGCCTTGGCGGCCGGCGGGATGTCCCGGCTTTTGCTCTCGGCTACCTGGTTCAGCAGGTGCCAGTGGCTTTTTGCTAGTCCCGAGTCTGAGGATTGCACTGTGCGTGTTTCCACGCTATATCCGTTCCTCCAGATGTATTTGTTGTCTGCCTCGTTCGCGCCCCATTCGCTGTAGTTTGGGCGCGTGTCTCCCAGTTGGATATTTTCCGGCAGATGTCCCTCGTATCCTTCGGTATAGTCAGATAAATACTCCGCGACTTTTCTTGCCACGTTTTGGGCTTCCGCTCGGTTATCGTCGTCGAACAGGAACACGCGGGCTTCCACTGCCGCCGGGTAGGAGTGCCCGGTGAGCAGGTAGCGTCCGGCTGCCATGTCCTCTGCTGTGCGGTAGGTCTTGGCGCGGGGGTCCGTCGTACTGACCCCGCCTTTGACGTGTATGGTGATTACCCGAACTGCGGCTCTGTTGTCGCTTATCCTTGGGTCCGTTCCCATGCGTGCCGCCAGTTCCAGGCCGTACTCCGTGTTGGTTACCATGTGCATATGGGGCGTTCCGTCCTCATGGGGTTCGATGCCCACGATATAGGTGGCCTTGTATGGCATTGCCCGTATAAAGCCCTGCTGGGCGTCGCGTTTTACGCTACTGAGTATTTTTGCGCTCCGTTTCACGGGTGTCCCATCGAACGTGGATACTCGTCTGCTACCGGGTGCCGCGTGCATATTTCCCGGCAGCGTTACGGTGAGGAATGCGAAGGATGGGCTTCTTTCGCTGTGGGCTTCCGTGGTGGGGAGCGGGGCGGCGGTCTCGTGTTTTTTGTTGCTCCGTGGCTTTTCGGGCTCCCTTAGTTCCGCTGGGCGAATGACCTGTGCCGCCAGCCGCTCTCTTTGGAGTTTTTTGCGTTTTCTTTCCGCTGCTTCCGCTGGGGCTATGGCTTCTTGCAGCGTGAAAACGTGCCCTCCTGCGGTGACTATTCGTTTTTGGTTCAGTCTGTGGCGGGTGCTTTTTTTTTGCCGCTGGCTGTATTTGCGGCTGGTTTCCGTGACGACTTGCTGCCCGCCCGCGTGAATGTGCCCGCTGGCTCGCCCCATCTCGTTCAGATAGGCCAGTTCCGTGTCTCCCAGCGTTTTGGCGATGCCTTTTGGTGTTTCCCCTGCTTTTCTGGTTGTGAACCTTGTCCTTTCCTGGTTCCATTTGCCTAGCGGTATTTCCGCCTGTCCGGGCGCGTCTTCGCCCCGCAGTTCCGCGTACTGTATGGCTTTCTCATTGGCGGCTCTGATTTCCGGCAGCAGCTTTCGTTCTTCCCCCTTCATGTACGCACCGAGGGCGTCGCGTTCCCTCCTTACTACGGTTTCCCAGCGGTACGCAGCTTCTCTCGCCTGTTCAAGGGGCTGCCTCTCGCGGCTTGGGCTACCACTCGCGGTCCGATAGGGGTTCTCGTCAGGTCCCATGTCCGCCGCGACATCCTGTATCGTGTTTAGCTCTTCCTGGACCTCTTCCCACAGCGCTTCAAGGCTTTTTAGTTTCGATGCGTTCCTGCGCTGGATAACGGCTTCCGCAATTTCCTGTAGTTTTCTTTCTTGCTCCCAGTGTTCGTGGTTTTCAGCCTGGGCTCTGAGGAAATCGGAGGTACCTGGTGGGCATTCCCCCTTACGAATCGGGTCCAGTATGGTTACGCCTTCTTTGGTCTCAATCCAGGCTAGGCGGTGGTATGCCTCCAGGTTCAGCGTGTCTCTGCCTCTCTGGAGCGCTTCCCCCGCTTTTCGGCTCAAGTCTTTTGCGTTGTCCCGGCGTCTGTACCCTATCGGGCGGGCGATGAGGGGCTGCTTTTCCCAGGCTGGCCACCCGTCGGCCTTCCGTGTGTCGGCGCTGTCCTTCACCGTGTGTTGTGCGGCGTCCAGGCGCGGGTTTTCGGGGCCTTGGCTATGCGTTTGCATGGCAGTCTCGCGGGTGGTTTTCTTCCCTGTGCGACTGGATTGTCCCCAATTTCTGATGTGCTGTATATACGTACAGTATCATTCTTTTGGGAAGTCCAGGGCCGGGGGGCTTGGGGGATTTCCCTTTTTTTTCGTGTTGCATATGCCTATCACAGTAAATGTCAAATTCACTATTTTCCGCTGTATTTCTGACGCCATATCGTATGATGCGGGCGGAAATGTGTTTAAGTAGAAAACCCAATTTTCGGATTGAGTGCAGGAATCCTCCATACAGTCGCTGCGTGAAATGTATGAGCAGGGACACTTGAAGGCTGTGGCGAAGAAGAGTTCGCCTTCTATGGGCGGGAAGGACACCACCCGCCGTCCGTTGAAAACATGCCGAATAATGAAAACAAATAGACGGACATTTTATATCTCTAGAAAATTGACAAATAACATCCAGGTTACTGAATTCCGCGTTTCTGGTAATACCCTCGTGTTCCACAACAAACGAGGTAGTATACGATGTTAAAGCACGAAAACAAATACGTTTTGTCCATGGCGGATTATGGCAAGGATAGCCGTACGCTGGTTGTAACTCTTGCCATGGGAAACGGGGAGGACATTCCGCCAGAAATCGGAATGCGGGGTTTTTATCTCGCGGCCAGTCCTGCAGGAATTCTCCTGCGTATGGCCCTGACGCGACTGGAAGTCCATCCCTTTGCCAGAGCCTTTTATGTCTCCTGGTATGAGAAACACAGGCGCCTTCCGGATTTGCAGGAGTTCCTCAGCCGCTTCTTTCCGGCCTGGCCTCGCGAGCACGGATTCAAGATTCCGGCTCTGCCGTTTCAGGAGCCCGAGCGGCCCGCCGTGCTCAAGTTCATTTTTCATCGAAAGTGGGGTTGGTACCCGACGCCCGAAGAAGAGCTCCACCGAGTGCTTGATTACGTACTTGCCGTCGCCGACTTCCTGGAGCAATACGAGGGTCCGGACACGACGGAGATGGTTGAGCAGTTCGGCGAATGGGTAGTCCAAAAGTCTGGATTGTTCCGGCACTACCGCTTTCAGGGTTGGCCGGCCTACCATCTTGATTACCCCTGTGTCGGCCTGCGCAAAGAGACTGTTGCGGAGTTGGCGCCTGTCGGCATGGGGCGGGAACTCGTGGCCGTGGAGCGCATCGAGGCCAGGGACTTGCCCGAGTTTCTGAGGGTGAACGTCAAACTGGCAACCTACTATCCCATGGAGTTTTCGCGCGCCCTGTTCGCCTTCTGGGCCGATGGCAAGTTGGAACCAACACGCCAGCGCCTTACCGGCACTGTTGGGGTGCGTACGCTTCAGCGCCAAATTCGGCGCGAGGGAAAGGCGCCGGAAGATACCCCCGGGTTATCCCTGTTCTGCGGGATGGACCATGTGGAGTCCGAAATGTGGCAAGGAGTAAACGAGTTCGGGTTCGGGTTTTACCAGAGCCCCGGCGCTTCCGCCACGGAGACGCAGAAGGTCCGCTGCGAGAACTTCGCTAAGGCCGCTGCCATCTTCTGTATAAGGAGCTTCTGGGAGGACCACCTCCCCGTCGCGGCTGAGTTTGAGCCTTGGCTCAGGGAGCACCAGGAATATTTTCCTGCGCTTCCTCTGTGAGCCAACCTGCCGCCACCTCGTGTGGCGGTTTTTTTATTGGGGACACGCGACGAGGCGCGTCATCCGGCAGGAAGGTCCCCCTCTTGCCAGCGGCGAAGCAACCCAGCCGCCCGCCTTCGCAACATCCTGGACGCTCCGACATGGCTCTGCTTTTGGTGGACAACTCCCCTTTTCCGGCTATATTCCCCTTTTAGGGGACAACTCCCGCCATATTACCCCATTTTACCAAGCAAAGGAGGATGTTATGAAAGACGCATTTATCAGGCAGAATGAGCTTTGCCGCGCCCTGTCCATTGACCGCCAGACCGCATATATATGGGAACGGGAGGGCAAACTGCCTCCTCGGACCCCGTTGGTTCCTGGGGGGCGTATAAGGGGTTGGTGGAGGCATGCCTTGCAAGAACAACTCGGCGGCGATTTGGACGGCGCCACCCGTGCCGGACGTCATCCAACGGGCCATTAAGTAGGCACCAAACAGGCACCGCGCAGAAATTGGCACTGATAGGGCCGACCAAAAATAATCGTAACAACTTGATTTATATGGTGCCCAGGGACGGAATCGAACCGCCGACACGAGGATTTTCAGTCCTCTGCTCTACCGACTGAGCTACCTGGGCCAAGAGCGCGTATTTAAACGGGGTCCCGTCCGGAAGTCAAGGCCAGGGCCCGCCCATAGAGGAAACGATGGGCCATGCTGCTCTGATTCGCAGCGATACGCACGGCCTGGGCCAGCGGTAATTCAGCCAGCAGCGGGCTGAGCAACTGGTCGGCATCGGTTTCTTCCTGAGTCTGCTCCGGCGCTCCCGCCACCACCAGCGTCATTTCGCCGCGTACCTTGTCAGGATGCGCCTGCAGCAGCGCCACCAGCCCACCCAGCGAGTCCCGCAGACATTCCTCGTACATTTTGGTCAGCTCCCGGCACAGCGCCGCCCCGCGATCCGCACCCCATAATTCAGCCATATCCGCCAAGGTCTCGCCGATCCGATGCGGCGCCTCATAAAAAATCATGCTGCGCGCCTCCCGCTGCAGGGCCTGTAGCCGGGTCCGCCGCGCCCCCGCCTTAGCAGGCAGAAAACCCTCGAAGCTAAAGCGATCACTGGGCAAGCCGGACAGTGCCAACGCGGCCAACGCGGCGTTAGGCCCAGGTATAATCGTCACCGGTAACTGCTGCTCCCGGAGGAGGGCCAGCAACGGAAATCCTGGGTCAGAAATCAGTGGCATCCCCGCATCTGACAGCAGGGCGATATGCTCTCCGGCGGCGATACGCTGGGCAATCTGCGGGGCAAGGGCCCGCTCGTTATGCTCATGCAGAGCCAGCGTTTTGGGCTGCACACCCAGATGCTGAAAGAGCCGCTGGGCGTGACGGCGGTCCTCCACCAGAATCAGGGCGGCAGCCCCGATCGCACGTTGCGCGCGCGGTGAGAGATCATCGAGGTTACCGATAGGGGTGGCGATGATGGTTAGTTGCCCGACGGCCCCTTCCACTGCCTCAGCATGGTCATTCATAAGCGCATTCCTGGCCGAGGCCGCGCCTCGGTCATTGAACACCTTCGCCTTTCTCCATACACTCTGCTCATGACAACTCCCGCAGCCCTGAAGGCCTCTTTCCGCCTGCTGATGACTCTGGCCCTGGCCACGGGCCTGAGCGCTTGCGCGAGTATGCCACATAAAGCGCCGCCGTCGTCGACTCCGCCGCCTGTCGAAACGACCACAACCGTCTCTCAGGCACCGATGGCACAGCGTGCCGACCAGCTCATGGTCACGGGGCACTACCAGGAAGCGGCCAAGGATTATATCCACGCAGCCGCCGATGTGCGGGGGCAAGCCCAGCTCGATTACCTGATGAAAGCGGCACAGGCTTCCCTGAAAGGGCAAAAGCCGCAGGTTGCGATATTACTGGCCAATGAAGTACTGCGCTTGCAGCACGACAACGCCAGTCTGCGTGGCGCAGCGCTCTGGGTCCGCGCCCAGGGACTCATGGACCAGGGGCAGACCCCCAGCGCCAAGGGCAACCTCGAAGAAATCCTGACCATCACCGGCACACCTCAGGAAGTGCGTGCCCGGGCCATGGGCACCCTAGCCACGCTCTATACGCAGGAAGGCCATGAACTCACCGCGCTGAATTTCCTGATCGAACGGGATAGCCTCCTGGGCGGCGATGCGATCGCAGAGAATCACCGCCGCATTCATGTCCTCCTCGACCAGCAGTCGGTAGCAAAACTTCAGAACTGGCAGGGACGTAGCGGCAACCCCCTCGTACAGGAATGGATCGCCATCACCCTGATCACCCGCCAGAATCCCGATCCCCAACAGCGGCAGACGGCGATCCGTGCCTGGCTGGCGGCACATCCGGGGCACCCCCCCATAAACTTCTCGGACGACGACACGACGGTCGCCGGCGCTTCCGCCCTCAACCGCGCACCCGGCGGCATATGCGCTTTGTTACCTTTCGGCGGGTCCTACGGGCCGCTCTCCCAAGCCATTGCCGCCGGGATGGAAACAGCCGCGCAATTACGGTCTGGACCCGCAGTGCGCATTCTGCGGAGTACCGGCAACCCCAGTTACACCGCCGTACTCTTTGAGCGTGGGATCAGGGAAGGCTGTAAAATCTTCGTCGGCCCCTGGCTGCCGCAGGATATCAACGCGGTAGCCGCCGTCAGGAAGCCCAGTGATCCGCCGGTCATAGCCCTCGGCACGGCATCTGATGTGCGGCAGCCCGGACTCTATACCCTAAGCCTGAGTCGGGACGTCGCGGCCCGGCAGATTGCCGCCCAGAGCTATGCAGCGGGTTATCGTCATGCCTACGTGCTGTACCCCCAGGACTCCAGCGGAGCCGCCATTCAGGCAGACTTTATCACCGCCTGGAAGCAGCTCGGTGGTGACGTCAGTGGCGTCACCACCTACCTGCCCGGTCGCTCACTCACCAGCGAGGCGCAACAACTGTTGAGCGCGCCACCTGGTCGACACAGTTTCGTTTTTTTGGTTACCGATGCAAAAAACGCCAACTCTGCGGTGACCTCCATCCGGAGAATCAATCGCACCGTGCCTGTCTTCAGCCCGGCGTTGCTGCACGGCGCAGCCTTGCCCAGCGACGCGCAGGGGCTCTCCGGCATTGAATCGGTCGATATGCCCTGGATCATCAATCCCGGGCAAAGCTGGCCGCAGGCGTCACTACTGTTGCGTACCAATCTCCCCAACGCCAGTGACGCCCAGTGGCGCATGGCGGCCTTCGGGCTGGATGCCTATCGAATGGCGGAGCGCGTTCTGGACCAGGATATGAGTGGCAGCCTGAACGGCGCTACAGGCGTCCTCCGCTTTGCTGCCGACGGCCGCATCGTGCGGGACATGGAATGGATGGAAGTGGAGAACGGACGGGTCGTCCCTTTATCGGGAGTGCCTGGGCCGGGCGCCTGAATCATGCCGTCGCCACGCCAGATTTCAGGTCAACAGGGTGAGGACCGTGCGATTGCGCTGCTCGCCGGGCACGGGCTACACCCCCTGACGCGCAACTATCGTTGCCGGATGGGAGAAATTGACATCATCACCCTCGATGGTGATACCCTGGTCTTCGTGGAGGTACGTCAGCGTGCCCATAAGCGGCAAGGGGGGGCGGCGGCCAGCATCACCGGCCGCAAGCAAAAACGGTTGATTCGCGCCGCAGAATATTTTCTGCTGCGTAACCCGCAGCATGGGTTACGCCCCTGCCGCTTTGATGTGGTCGCCCTTGACGGTGCTGCCCCAGCAGACTGGATTCGTGATGCCTTCAGAGTACCCAGCCCATGACCGGCAATGACTGGATAGGTTCTGCCCTGCACAACAGCATCGCCTGTATGGGACAATCCGCCGCGGCCCTTTCAGCCCCTTTCGCGCAAGCCAGTCGGCGCCTGATCGCCACCCTGCAGACGGGCGGGCAAGTGCTCAGTTGCGGTAACGGCGGTTCTTCCGGAGATGCCCAGCACCTCGCTTCGGAACTGGTCAACCGCTTTGAGACAACACGCCGCGCCCTGCCCGCCATCGCCCTCGGCACCGACAGCAGTGTGGTCACCGCCATCGCCAATGATTCCTGCTATGAACAGATTTTCGCTCGCCAGATCGAGGCCCTGGGCCGTCCTGGTGACTGTCTGGTCGCATTCAGCACCTCCGGCAACTCCGCCAACGTCATCGCCGCGGCCCGGACCGCGCAACAGCGCGGCATGTGGGTGCTGGCTCTTACCGGCAAAGAAGGCGGGCAACTCGCGCCATTGCTGCGCCCCGTGGACATTGAACTGCGGGTGCCCGAGCAGAACACGGCACGCATTCAGGAAGTCCACCTCGTCCTCATTCACGCCCTCTGCAATGGTGTGGACGCCAGCTTTGTGGGCAATGCCCCCCCGTCGGTATTCCACGCCGGCCAGGTACTCCGCGACTGGGACGCGTTGGGTGAAGCCTGTACCTTCCGTCGCCCCTTGGTCTTTACCAATGGCGTCTTCGATGTATTGCACCGGGGCCATGTGCAGTATCTCGCCGAAGCCCGCGCCGAAGGCGCCTGCCTGGTGGTGGGGGTCAACAGTGACGCCTCGGTCCGCCGCCTCGGCAAAGGCGCGGATCGCCCGGTCAACAGCGAGGAGGACCGCATGGCGGTGCTCGCCGGATTGCAGGCGGTGGATTTCGTTACGGCGTTTGACGACGACACCCCGCTGAAGTTGATCCAACATCTCCAACCCGACGTGCTGATCAAAGGCGGCGACTGGCCGATAGAGCGCATCGTCGGTGCCGATTGGCTGCAGGCCAGAGGCGGCCGGGTACTCAGCATTCCTTTTCGCCACGAACGGAGCACCACCGCGCTCCTGCAAAAAATCCGAGGGAGCCAGCCATGAGCGTCAGCACCATCATCCCCGCCCTGCGCGCCGCTCTTGATACCGAGCGGGTACGCGACGATGCAGAAACCCTTGCCATCTATAGCCGCGACGATACCCCGGGGAGTTGCGTACCCGTGATGGTGCTCTTCCCGCACAGCCATGAAGAGGTGCAGGCGATTGTCAGCATTGCCCGCCGCCATCGTCTGCCCCTCGTTCCGCGCGGAGCAGGTTCCGGGAATGTCGGCGGGGCACAGCCGGTACCCGGCAGCGCCGTCGTCAGCTTCGAATGCATGCAAAAAATCTGCGATTACAGCGCGGTGGACCGTACCATCACCGTAGAAGCCGGATGTATCACGGCCGCGATCAGTGCCTATGTACAGGCCGACGGACTGTTTTACCCCCCTGATCCCGGCAGCAACCCCTACTGCCGCATCGGCGGCAATCTGGCCATGAATGCCGGCGGGCCGCACGCCGTAAAATATGGCGTCACCCGCGATTACGTACTGGGCCTGCGTGCCGTCACCGGCGCCGGCGAAACGCTGTGCTGCGGTGTGCATACCAGCAAAGGTGTGGTCGGCTATGACCTGACCCGTCTGTTGGTAGGCAGCGAGGGCACCCTTGCCCTCATCACCGAGGCCACCCTGCGCCTGCTCCCCCGTCCCGCCGCCCAGGCCACCCTGCGCGCTGTCTATGACCATACGGCCAGCGCCTGCGCGGCGGTGCAGCGGGTGATGGCACAACACCATACGCCCAGCGCCCTGGAACTCATGGACCCCTACGCCTTGGCCGCAGTGCGCGCCATGGGCGCGGCCAGGGATCTGCCCGAAGGCAGCAACGCCCTGCTGATGGTCGAGGTGGATGGCGAGGCGATCACCATCCCCGACCAGGTGCAGGCCATCCACGCCGCTCTGGTGGGCGAGGGAAACCTGGAAATCCTGGAGGCGACTGACGCGGCTGCCGTTGCCGAACTGTGGGCGGCGCGCAAATCCCTGTCCCCCGCCACCAAGGCCATGGCACCCCTCAAAATCAACGAGGACGTGGTCGTGCCGGTCAGCCGCCTGCGCGAATTGCTGGAGGCCATAGAAGGGATCGCTGCAGAACAGTCCCTGCATATCGTCAGCTTCGGGCACGCCGGGAACGGCAACCTGCACGTCAATTTTCTGGTCCATCCCCAAGATGGCAACGAAATGCGCCGCGCCAGGCACGGCCTGCAAAAGCTCTTTCAGGCAGTACTGACACTGAATGGAACACTCTCCGGCGAACACGGCATCGGCAGCAGCAAGCGTGCCTATGTCCCCCTGGAATTGAGCCAGGAAAGCCTGAGCATCCAGCGCGCCATCAAGCGGGTCTTCGACCCTGACGCCATTCTCAACCCCGGCAAACTGCTCCCCGAGGCCTGAGCCATGAACAGCATCCTCCACGCCATCCAGCCGGTACGCCATATCTCTCTCAAAAGCTGGCGCGAAGATTTCGGGATAGATATGGCAGAGGATACGCCCGCTCATCGCCTGCTCCGCGACGGTGACGCCTGGGTGGCGCTCTTCCGGTCCGGCGTCATCTGCTTTTTCGGTGCGGGACCGGCATTGCAGGCTAGAGTCATCGCCACCGTGCAGACGCAATTCACCCCCATCGCCAACCCCAAGGTCGAAGAGATCTCTATCCGGGTCGGCGAACGTGATGGCGTGGGCCGTGACGGCGTCACCCTCAAGAATCTCGACGAAGAACGCATCCTTCTGGTCGCCCTGCGTCTGGCCCAGAGCCTGGCCCTGGAACTCCACGAAGAAGCCGTCGAAAATCTTCTGGAAACCACCCTGAACCTGCTCTCGGAAGTGGCCCGCACCGGGCGTTTGCCAGGATGGCGTGGCGGACATCTGCGCTTTCTCGCCTCGACTTCCGCCACCCGCACCGAAATCCTTTCCCGTCTGGCGGTGCTGGACAACCCCGATATCGTCTGGGAAACCCCAGGGCTGGAACTGCTCTCCCGCGAACTCTCCGCCGACTTGGAACTCACCAGCCGGTTCCGCGCCCTCGATGAAAAACTCGACGCCATTCATGAGGGGCTGGAAGTCATGATCGTGGCCAGCCGGCACCACCGGGAGACCATCCTGGAATGGATCATCATCATCCTGATCTCGGTCGAAGCGCTGATCATGCTCATGGGCAAGTAATATGGCCGGGCAACTACCAAAGTTGCAGGATGATCCCGATGCACACGATGCCGGCGCAGCAGAACCGCCCTGTAACGAACATGAAGCCTTTGTTCCGCACAACACCCGCATTGCCCACAGCTACGATCCTGCCCGCCTGCTGCTGATCGGTCCGGCCTGGGTGGGGGATATGGTCATGGCGCAGGTATTGTTGCAGGTACTGCGCCGTCGCTGGCCGCGTCTGCAGGTGGATGTCCTGGCGCCGCCCGCCAGCATTCCGGTGGCGGAACGCATGCTGGAGGTGCGGCGGGCCATGCCCCTGTGCATCGACCACGGTCAACTGGGGTTGCGTCTGCGGCGCCGGACCGCAGCGGAATTGCGCGCACAGAGCTATGACTGGTCCATCTGTCTGCCCAACAGCTTCAAATCCGCGCTGATCCCTTATTGGGCACATATCCCGACCCGCACCGGTTTCAGCGGCGCGGGGCGCCGTTTGCTCCTGAATGACCGCCGCCGCTTGAACCAAAAAAAACTGCTGCGCACCGTGGATCGCTTCGTCGCCCTCGGACTGCCGCTACGCCTTCCACAACCCACGCAACTGCCCGCACCCCGTTTACAGGCAAACCGGGCGGCCCTTGCCACGACCCTGCAGCGGCTGGGCATAAGCCTGCCACAACGGCCCCTGGTCGCCCTGGCACCCGGCGCCGAATATGGTCCGGCCAAGCGCTGGCCGGTGCATCACTGGAGTACCCTGGCCCAGGCCCTTATCGAACGCGGCTATGCCGTCTGGATTTTCGGCAGTCCCAAGGATGCGGAAGTCACTCGGGCCATAACGGCGGCCGTCCCGGAAACCCTTGATCTGGGGGGCCGGACCACCCTGCTGGAAGCTCTGGACCTGCTGTCACTCGCCCCCCTGACGGTCAGCAACGACTCTGGTCTGATGCATGTGGCGGGGGCTGTCGGCAGCCGGGTCATCGCGCTCTATGGCTCCACCCCCCTCAGCATGACCCCCCCCCTCTCCGCCGGGGCGCAGGCTCTACACATCGACCTGCCCTGCAGTCCATGCGGAAAGCGCGAGTGTCCACTCCGACATCACCGCTGTATGGAAGATCTCAGGCCGGAATACGTTCTCCGCCAGATCTTCAGGACATAGGCCGCGAACGGATACAAAAATGCCCCGACTTGCGGGTCGAGGCGAGGAGAGGAGGAACCAAGCAGGAGGAAAACTAAAATGCGTAGGTCAGCATCACCCGGTTGTAGATGAAGGAATGCCCCTTGTTGAAACCTGCACCATTACCAAATTGCGCGCTCGTTCCGGTAGCCAGCTCCACCCGGTCACGAATGGAAAGCCCCTTGAATATGCCACCCGGGAAGTAGGTCAGATCAAAATATGGATAACTGCTGCTACCATTATAATAGGTGGTGAAATGCGCAAAGGCCGCGATGGCCAGGAATTTCTGGCCCATCAAGTCAAGATGTTGTGCTATCTTGATCTTGTAACCATGCCCAGGCCCCAGATTATCCGCAAGACCACGAATCATTGCCGTCGTATATAGTGGATCGGTGGCATAGCCTACGGTATAGGGTGACACTATTCCACCGTTTAAAAATCCGCCGGTCTGTGGCGCAAGTGCGTTATAGGCCACACTGAAGGTCCCGTCACCCATACCGGTTTTATAGTTCACGCCACCAATGACGCCCCAGGCCGTGGCGTTAACCCCTTGCCGGGATAGCAGGGAAGCACCCCACTCACGCATGTACTGGGCACCCACAAATGGATCAACCCCCGTCCCGGTTTTCAGCGTATAATCCGCTGTCGTATAAAACATTTTGGCGAACTGATAAAAATCATAGTACCAGGCGGTCGCCTTGGCGCCCATCAGGGAATACGAGGCGCCAAAAGCCAGGGTACCACTGGTCGAGGGTGCGGCGGTCGGCAACTGTGCACCACCGCCGTATAGTTCATCCCCCTCGTAATTAGCGGAATAAAACAGGTTGTCATTGTAATAGCTATTCGATGTGCGACTCTTCCAGCGGAAAATACGCATGCCATACAGGTGTAAATCGTGATAGGGAGAAACGTCGGCAAACACACCCTGATAAGTGGCGGGCAACATGCGCGAATCTGAGCCGTTCATCCAGGGCGTATCCAACTCCTGATCGCCCGCCCGGATCAACAGCGTTTTTGGAATCTCGTATTGGAGGTAAGCCTGCCCCAGGGCATCGATGGACTGCGGACCCATCACCGTCGCATCCAGATGTGGGTAAGTCGGCCCGCCACTGGTATCGTTCGCCCCGAGCCCGTGCGCGGTAAAGAAACTGACGCCTACACCAAAGCCGCCCAGAAAAGGTGCTGTCTTGATATTCAGGATACCACCCAGACTAAAGACATCCTGATTGTAGGTATTGGGTCCGGTTGCGCCATAATCCCGGCTGAAATAATAAGAGCGGATCTGGCCATCAATCTTGCTCTGCTTGAAAAAATCGGTCAGCGTTTCGGCTTGGGCTGAGACACTGACGCCACACAGGACGGCGACCGTCGCGATGACAATGCGCTTTTTGATAAACACAACACCCCCTCTTTGTGATGTTCTTGAAATGATGCCGCCTATGGTAAAGGGCCAACATGACACTATTATGACGTTTTTATGAACTTTTTGTGACGTTGTCTCCCTATAAATACAATCGCCGGCCGCCTTCGGCGAGCGGGGTGCCGCGCGCCGAAGTCTCCATCATCCCCAAAAGTCTTTGCATTGCCCAATGTTCGTGGGAAACTGCAACCTGATCTGTTGCCCACCGGGATCCGCATGCCACTGGAAATCCGTCACCTGCGCACTATTGAGGCCGTCGCCCAGTTCGGCAGCCTTGCCGCGGCGGCGCAACGCCTGCACCTCACCCAGTCCGCGCTCTCCCACCAGTTGCGCGGGCTGGAAGCAGAATACGGCGTCAATCTCCTGGACCGGGAACGTGGCGCGCAGTTGCGCATGAGCCCCGCCGGAGAGGCCTTGCTGGCCGTGGCACGGGAGGTGCTGCCGCGTATCCGGCAGATGCAGGAGGAACTGCGACGGCGGGCAGCCGGCAACAGCGGCCGCCTGCGTATCGCCGTCGAATGCCATACCTGCTTCGACTGGCTGACCCCCGCCATGAACCACTTTCGCGAGAACTGGCCGGACGTGGAAATGGATCTGGTTTCCGGCTTTCAGCAGGATCCCTTACCTCTGCTCCAGAGCCATCAGGCCGACCTCATGGTGCTGACCGCCCCGGATGCCATGGGCTGCGATATTGTCGTGCACCCGCTCTTCGCTTATGAAGTCGTCGCGCTGGTCAATCCGCGGCACGCTCTGGCAGAGCACAGCTTCCTGACCCCCGCGGACTTTCTGGAAGAAACCCTGATCACCTACCCGGTGGAGGATCGCCGTCTCGATCTTTTTCGCGAATTTCTCCAGCCCGCGGGTGTCCAGCCCTGGCGGCGGCGCCACGCGGAGCTCACCGTCATCATTCTTCAGCTCGTCGCCTCCGGGCAGGGCATCGCCGCGTTACCAGCCTGGGCGGTGGGAAGTTACGGAGAAAAAAACTATGTCCGCGCCATTCCTCTGGGATCGCAGGGTCTCTGGCAAACGCTGCAGGCGGCCACCACGGCGGAGCAGGCGGAGCAGCCGCACATGCAGGCTTTCCTCGCCGAAATCCGCGCCAGCGTGGCGGCCAATCTGCTTGGGGTAAAGGATATTCCGGGCTTATGATCGCCCTGCAACCGCGTTTCGACGGAGCCGAAAGCCGATGACCATAACGCCCACCCAAAACCTGATTTTTGACCCGGAACTCATCCGCCATTACGACCAGCCGGGGCCGCGCTACACCTCCTACCCCACCGCCCCCCATTTCCGCGAAGATTTCGATGAAAGGTCGCTGCAAGGCGCGCTCGACCGCTCCAACACCAGCGGTCGCCCACTCTCCCTATACTTCCATATCCCCTTTTGCGAGCATCTGTGTTTTTACTGCGCCTGCACCAAGGTGGTCACCCGCCATCACGAATGGGGAACACCCTATGTCGCCCATCTGGACCGGGAAATGACCCTGACACGCGCCCACATCGACGGCAACCGTCCCGTGGACCAATTGCATTTCGGCGGCGGCACACCCACTTTCCTCCGCCGGCATGACATGACCGTCCTCCTGGACAGCATCCGTAAACACTTTCTTTTGCTCCCGGATGATCGGGGTGAATACGGCGTCGAAATCGACCCGCGCGCGCTGGAGCCTGGCACGCTCCGCCTCCTCCGCGACTTCGGCTTCAACCGCATCAGTATCGGGGTGCAGGATCTGGACGTGGCGGTGCAGAAAGCCGTGCATCGCGAACAGAGTTTCGCACTCACCGCGGGTGTCATCGACGAGGCACGCCAGCTTGGCTTTCGCTCCGTCAGCCTCGATCTCATCTACGGCCTGCCCCTACAGACCCCGGAAAGCTTTGCTCGGACGCTGGAGGCGGTTCTCGCCTTGCGCCCGGATCGCCTGTCCGTCTTCAATTATGCCCACTTGCCGGAGCGGTTCCCGCCGCAAAAGCGGATTCCCGACGCGGATATCCCCAGTCCCGACACCAAGCTGCGCATCCTCGCCGAAAGCATCGCCACCCTGCAGCAGGCCGGTTATCTCTATATCGGCATGGACCACTTCGCCCTGCCCGATGACGAATTGGCTATCGCACAGCGGGAAGGCAGTCTGTATCGCAATTTTCAGGGCTACTCCACCCATGCCGGAACGGATCTGCTGGCCTTCGGGATGAGCGCCATCGCCATGGTCGGCCCGACTTACAGTCAGAACATCAAGGACCTGGATACCTGGGGCACCACACTGGACGGCGGCCACTTACCGGTGGAGCGCGGTCTGCGCCTGAGCGACGAGGACCTGCTGCGCCGCCACATCATCACCCGTCTGATCTGCGATTTCAGCCTGGATTTTGCCGCGCTGAACCGGCAGTTCGATCTGGATTTCCGGCAGCATTTCGCGGCCAGCCTGCCCGCCCTGGAGGCCATGGCGAGCGATGGCCTCCTGCATATGGACGCCCATACCCTGACGGTCACCCCGCAGGGGCGGCTGCTGATCCGCCATATCTGTATGGCCTTCGACGCCTACCTCGCGCAAAAGCCAGTGCGTTACTCGCGAGTGATTTGAGCGACAATGACCTACCTTACCAAGCCCCGGACGCATTCCCCGACCACCCTATGTGGACGCGCGCAGCGCGACTCATTCCGGCAAGCGGTTGCCGCCGGAGACACCACAATGCTCCTGAAATCGGGGTGCGACAATTTGCCGCATTTTACGGGGGTTCGGGGGGGCATAGGATTATTCACGCCGCAGGAATCAGGTGTTGCCGCATTCCGGAACATGCCGGCGGTACGTCGGCGCTGGGATTTACACTGGCGGCAGGACGGCAAGGACGGGTTGGGTGGGTAGCGCCCAGGACGTGATTCATGCCTTGTTTTTACGTAAAATTGCCGTATGGTATCCCGTGGTAGTGTGGCCTGGCTCAGCCAGGCTGCGGAACAGGAGGTGGCGATATGAAACAGCTGCAAATGGGGTATATGGTTTGGGCGAGTAGTCTCATGCGGCGTTGGAAAATGGCCTTACCGATATCGCTGGCGGTGATGGTCTTATATGCGTCGGGATATCTGGTGGCAGGCGCACCCGTCAGGCTGACGACGTTATTGCTGATGAACCTCAACCCCATCCCGTGGCTCGGGGCCATCGGCGCGATAGCCTACTATTTTCTAAAATATGATCGGTACATGGCAGATCAGGGCTCTGACGCGAACTGGTCCAAGTGGAAAGTGTGGACATTTGTAGCTGGAATCCTGATGACGATGTTTCTTTGGGAATCTCCGCTCAATGCCTTTGTGCCTGAATCAATGACGCTGTACACCTTAAAACTCATGGGTGAGTTCGAACTGGCGGCACCACTTATCGTATTTGGAATTCCTTTTAAACTGATTGATCATGAAAAAATGAACGGCGCATTCTGGAAACTGTTGCGATTCATGCATCGCCCCCCTGTTACCGCTGTTATTCTGGCCGTGATACTGGTTATATGGGACATGTCCGATCAGATGTCGCTGGGCTTAAAGAGCCCGCTGGTTTTTGCCTTGCTGCCGGGCGTTTATCTGGTTTCAGGAATCATTGTCTGGATGCAGTCTCTTCAGGTATTCCCGTCGTGGCCGAACCTGCGTAACCATTTGCAAAAGGCGCTTTACGTGTGGATCATGGAAATAGCCATGATGGCGATGGGCGGTATCTGGTTCTGGAGCGCCATGAGCATGAATCCCACGCAATCGTCCCATATGCTCTGGGGGCTGACCCCGTTGTTCGACGAACACCTTGCGGGAATGATGATGACTTTTCTTTCCCTGCCCACGATGTGCCTCGTAACCTGGCACTTCTGGCAATGGATGGAAGGTGTTCTGGAACACCATGGCGATCAGTCCGAATATACAGTCAACTAATCCAAAAGAGACCCCTGCCCAGCCAGGATGACAAATGGCGCCAGGCGCGCCGCTGCCGTGCGGACTGACGGTCCCTGACCCTGAATTGCGTGGCCTTGCTGGTCAAGTGTTCCGTCGCTTTCTCAGAATCAGCACCTTGAAGCTCTCGCCCATTTCCTGCGGCAGGGTGAGCCGTTTGATCTCATTATTCAGGGCGAAGCGGCCGTCGTCACCCGCCTGCGCGCAAAGGGTGCCATACACCTCGGCCAGCCCGTGTTCCACCAGAAAGCGGGCAAGATGGCCATAAAAGGCCACCTCCAGCCCGGCCTCCACCGCAGCGGTCATCAGCGCGGTAAAATCCACATGGGCGGTGAGGTCGCAAAGGCCCGGCAGATAAAAGGGATCATCCAGCCAGTGGTGGCGATAATAGGCGCGCAGGCTGCCCATCTGCCGCTGCGGATGATAAAACTCTGCGGCCTCGTGCCCGTAATCCACCAGAAGGATGGCGCCGGAGTCCAGGCGGGCGGCGACCTCCCGCAGCCAGGATTCGGCGGTGAGATTGATTTCCGTCCGATAGGGCCGGGGCCAATGCGTTACATAGGGCGCCAACCGCGCCGCCAGGGGCGCAGCGATCGGTGGAGGCAGCATGGCCCAATCCAGTGCCCCGCCATTCCAGCGCACACCGCATTCGTGCAACTGCCCGGAGGCATCCAGCTCCAGCACCTGCACTGGCATGGCATCCAGCACTTCGTGGGCGAGCATCACGCCACGCCAGTGCTCCGGCAAAGTTTGCCGATGCTGAATACCGGGCACGGCTACCCGTTGCCGCGCCTGCAAATCGGGGCTGGGTTCGAGCAGGGTGTAGGGTGTGTCCGGCAAAATTTGCCGGATCTGGCCGGCCAGTGCGCCGCTCCCGCCGCCAAATTCCAGAATGCCGTCCGGCCCCAGATCGGGTTGCAGGGTCCGGGCCAGCACGGCGGCCAGCACCCGTCCCATTTCCGGTGCCGTGACGAAGTCGCCCGCCGCACCGAAGCGGGTCTGCCCCGCCATGTAATAGCCCAGCCCCGGCGTGTAGAGGGCGAGCTCCATATAACGACGGAAGGAGATCATCCCACCTGCGGCGTCGATTTCCCGCCGGATATGCGTCAGCAACGCCGCCGAGTGGGCCAGCGCATCGGCGTCCGGGGCGGGCAGACTTGTCTTGCGCGCCCCGTGAGAATGGGTTAAAAAATCGGAACGCTCTGCGCGCATGGACACCTCTTGAAAGCTACCGGAAAAGTCGTTCTCATCACTGGCGCCGCCCGCAGGGTAGGAGCCGCCATTGCCCGCCATCTCGCCGCGGAAGGCTGCCAGCTCGTTCTGCATTATAAGCGATCCGCCGCCGAGGCCGAAGCCTTGGCGCAGGAGTTGCGCGCGCGGCATGGAACTGAACCCTTGTTGATCGCGAGCGACCTGGCTGACCCAGAAACGCCCGCCCGCATGACGGATGCGGCTATCGGGCATTTTGGTCGCCTGGACGGCCTCGTCAACAACGCTTCGCTGTACTCCCCTGCTCCTTTCGGCGAAATCACGCCGGGAGACTGGGCGGCGATGGAGGCCGTGCATCTGCGCGCACCCCTCTTCCTGACCCAGGCGGCCGCACCGCATTTGCGGAAAACCGGCGGCGCCGTCGTCAACATCGGCGACATCCACGCCGAAATCCCCCTGCGCGGTTATCTGCCCTACAGCGTCACGAAGGCGGGTCTGCTGGCCCTCACCCGCGCCCTCGCCAAAGAACTGGGGCCGGAGATCCGCGTCAACAGCGTCTCGCCCGGCGTGGTGCTATGGGCCGAGGATAAGGACCCGCCCGACGGCGACCAGCAGGGACTCATAGAACGCAACGCCCTCAAGCGCGTCGGCAGCCCGGAGGACATTGCCGGCGCCGTCGCCTATCTGCTCTTCGATGCACCTTACGTCACCGGCCACAACCTCGTCGTCGACGGCGGCCGCATGTTATATTGACGGCCATGTGCTCAACCGTAAAATCCCCCATCCGCTTTTACAGCGAAGAAGAACTGGACGCCCTGGAGGCGGAAGACCCCCTCGCCGCGGCCAAAATCGCCCACGCCCAGGCCATGGCCGAACGCGGACTCGACCGCCAGAAACGCTACGGTCCCGACGACCCCCTGCCCGACTCTGCGGCCGTGGCAGAGGCGGTGCAGACGGTACGCCACATCCTCCACCGCGATGGCGGCGATATCGAGCTGGTGGAAATCATCGAACGCGATGTGCGGGTCCGCATGAAAGGCGCCTGCGCCGGTTGCCCCAACGCCGTCATCGATCTCAAACAGGTGGTGGAACGCATTGTCGGCGCGGTGCCGGGAGTGGTCAGCGTGAGCAACACCTTTTGAAGGCCGTGGGAGTTAGCTGCTTATGAATCCCGTAATACAAAAGGCGAACAAGCATAACCCGGATCAAAAAACGTCCAATCAAAAGACCGACCTGACGTTCTTTACCAATGACCAAAGCCAGACATTGCTGGATCGATTCAAAACCACACTTGCTGACACCCAACTATTTGATGTGCTGGTCGGTTATTTCCGTTCCAGTGGTTTCTACCAGCTTTACGACAGCGTTGCACAGATTGACAAAACCCGCATATTGGTCGGCCTTGGGATAGATAACGAGTCTTATAGAGTGATAGATGCTTACCGAGCGCAGTCGGTTATAGACTTCGAATCGCATAAAAATGCAAAAGCGGCATTCCAGGACAATCTCGTCAGCGATATCGAAGCATCTGTTGAGCCAGATAATAATCTAGAGATCGGTATCAAGAAGTTCATTGAATTTCTGCAAAAAAATTGTGCAGACCCCGTGAGCGACAAACAATCCGGTGGAAGCGGTAAAAAACTCGAAATCCGCGTTTTCCCTGCCAAGAATATTCATGCCAAGGTCTATATAGGCCGATTCGCCCCTGATGATCGTGACTATGGCTTTGTGATTACGGGGTCAAGCAATTTCTCCTATTCCGGTCTCGTCGCAAACCGTGAGTTCAATGTTGAATTGCGCCAACGCCGCGATGTTGAGTTTGCATTAGATCAATTCGAAGAACTCTGGAAACAATCAGTTGATGTTTCTCAAGACTTTATTGATGCCGTCGATAAAAAGACCTGGCTGAACGATACTATTACCCCCTATGAGCTCTATCTTAAACTCATATATGAATATATGCAGGAAGACATCAACCTACAGGAGCATATGGAGATATTCCTGCCAAAAGGCTTCATGTCCCTTCAATATCAGCAACAGGCAGTCCAGCAGGCGCTGAAAAAACTCAATGAACATAATGGGGTATTTCTTGCCGACGTAGTGGGACTTGGAAAGACATTTATTACCGCCCAGCTCCTTCAACAGGTTAAGGGTAGCATCTTGGTGATCTGCCCACCGGTACTTAAAGATTACTGGGAAGAAAGTCTGCAGGATTTTCGTGTGCCAGCCCGTGTGGAGTCTCTCGGCAAATTAGATAAAATCATTCGGTCCGGTGGGCTGCACCGCTTCGATTATATTGTAGTGGACGAAGCCCACCGGTTTCGTAACGAGGCTACCCGTGCCTATGCCGACCTGCTCGACATCTGCCGGGGTAAAAAGGTGATCCTAGTCACCGCCACTCCCCTTAACAACACCATTGACGACATTTTCGCCCAGCTCAAGCTTTTTCAGGCCCCCAAGAATTCCACCATTCCCGGCATACCCAATCTGGAGCGGTTTTTCACCTCCCTGCGCAAACGCTTCAAGGGGCTGGATCGAAGTGATCCAGCTTATAAGGAGGCTATCAAGGCGGTTTCCCGCGAAATCCGGGAGCGGATTCTCAAGCACGTCATGGTGCGGCGAACCCGTACCGATGTAATGACCTGGTTCAAGAAGGATACAGAAGCCCAAAGCCTCTTCTTTCCAGAAGTCCAGGACCCTCGCCGCATCGTTTACAAATTCGAAGGCGAACTGGAAAACATATTCAACGAAACCATACGCCTGCTTCAGGACTTCCGCTACGCCCGCTATATACCGCTGTTATATTATACGGGCAGCAAGCAGCTCTCCGAATTCGAGCGTCAGCAGCAGCGCAACGTGGGTGGTTTCATGAAGGGGATATTGATCAAGCGGCTGGAAAGCAGCTTCCATGCTTTCCGCAGGAGCATTCGCCGCTTCATTGAATCCTACGAGCGCTTCATTGCCATGTTCGACATGGGTATGGTCTATATCAGTAAGGATATTGATGTTTATGAGCTGCTGGACAACGATGACTTCGACCGGTTGGAACGCCTCGTTGAAGAAGACAAAGCGCAGAAATACGCCGCTGAAGACTTCCGCGAGAATTTTACCGATGATTTGCAACACGATTTAGAGACCCTGCGCCGGGTCGAAGCCATTTGGCACACCGTAAATGAAGACCCCAAAGTTGAAGCGTTTATCCGGCGACTCCAACAGGACGCCAATCTTAAATCGTGCAAGCTGATTATATTCACGGAATCGAGGGAAACTGGCGATTATCTTTTTGAGCAAATTAACAAGCAATACCCCGGCAAGGTGCTCTTTTTCAGCAGCCAGGGCGGGCGCGCAGGCCGCCCGCCTGTCACCCGTAACCCAGTACTGGCCCGCGACCTGGTCAAGGCCGCCTTCGATCCCAATCAGAAAGAACATGGCGAGGAACTGCGCATTCTGATCACCACCGATGTATTGTCCGAGGGCATCAACCTGCACCGGGCCAACGTGCTGATCAATTACGATCTGCCCTGGAACCCCACCCGTGTGCTACAGCGGGCCGGGCGCGTCAATCGTCTCGGCACGGAGCATCCTGAAATATTCATCTACAACTTCTTCCCCACTACCCAGTCCGACGCACATCTGGGACTGGAGACGAACATCACCAACAAGCTGCAAATGTTCCACGATATTCTTGGCGAAGATGCCAGATACCTCTCTGATGGTGAGGAGATTGGCAGCCAGGAGCTATTTGACACCCTGAGCCGAAAATCGGCCTACACCGGTGAGGAGGAGCAAGGCGACTCCGAGCTGAAATACCTGGATATGATGCGCACTCTGCGCGATGGTCAGCCAGAGTTATTTAATAAAATAAAACGATTACCCAAGAAGGCGCGGTCTGGCCGGAAGGTGGAAGACAAAACCACCGATGAACTCGTCACTTTTTTCCGCATCGGCCCCCTGAAAAAATTCTACCGCAACCAGGGTGGCGAAAGCTGCGAGATCACCTTCTTCGAAGCCGCAAGCCTGCTGGAGTGTGACCCCGAAACGCCAAGACATCCCATCCCTGCCGAATACTACCACTGGCTGGAGACCAACCGGCAGCGCTTCGCCCAGGATACGTTGCAGGATAACGAACCCGGGGGTATCGGGGGTGGTGGCCGTTCCAATGTCGGCTATATCGAAAAGCGACTGAAAGACAAAGCATTCCGCAATTGCCAGAAGTTCACCGACACGGACGAAGAGTTCATCGAAGGCGTCCGGCGCATGATCGCGCAGGGGCTGTTGGCCAAGAAGACCGCCCATACCGTCAAAACGGCCATTGAAAAGACCCTCGACCCGTTGGAGATGGTCGCCATCCTGCGCAAGCACATCCGCTCGTTGGAAGCTACAGACCAGCAAACGGCCAAGCAGCCGGGCGCGCGGCGGGAAATCATTCTCTCCGGCTACATGGTCCAGGGAGACTGAGAATAATCCATGGACAAGCAACAAGCCCGGCAATCCCTGACGGAGTTATTCACCCAGCCCTTTGACCGGGAACGCTATCAGCTATTTCTGCGCAACCTGCTCAACCAGTATGAGCCCCGTAATGGCCACTATACGGGCAACCTCATTTCCGACGCCTTCAAGCAGCATATCAAGCAGTACTGGCGCATCGGCAAGTATGTGGACCCGGACGGCCACGAACTGGATTTGCTGATCGTCGAAGTCAAATCCTTGAACAAACTGGAACGCGCCCGCTCCGCGCTCCGCAACTTTGCCGTCAACCGTCTGAAACAATTTGAGAAAGAGGCCTCCCTGATCGCCTTCTACGCCGAAGACGACCGGGGAGCTGACTGGCGCTTTTCTTTCGTCAAGATCGAACACGAGGCCTACCAGGACGATAAGGGCAAAATCAAACTCAAAGAGGAATTAACCCCGGCCAAGCGTTACTCCTATCTGGTCGGCGCGCACGAGAACAGCCACACCGCCAGCAAGCAGCTACTGCCCTTGCTGGAAATGGACTATGCCGATCCGCGTATTGAGGAGATCGAGGCCGCCTTCGGCATCGAGAAGGTCACCGACGAGTTCTTCGACCAGTACAAGGCGCTGTTCCAGAAGCTGGCGGAGCATCTGAAACGGCAAGCTTCGTTCAACCATGAGGGCGAAGAAGCAAGAGACCAGCGGGTCAGCCGCTTTGCCAAAAAGCTACTCGGCCAGATCGTCTTTCTCTATTTTCTGCAAAAGAAAGGCTGGCTGGGTGTAAGCAAAAACCAGCCATGGGGCACCGGCAGCAAGCGCTTCATGCGGGAGCGTTACGATCAGGTTATTAAGACGGACGGCAACTACCACCGCGATTTCCTGCAATATCTCTTCTATGAAGCCCTGGCCGACGAGCGCAAGGCGCAACCGGACCCCGGTTATTACGCCCGCTTCGACTGCCGGGTTCCCTTCCTCAATGGCGGCCTGTTCGAAGCGGATTACGACTGGCACAACGAGCCCATCGATCTCCCCAACACCCTTTTTCACAACGATGAGAAGAACAAAAACGGTGACGTGGGCACCGGCATCCTCGACGTGTTCGGGCGCTACAATTTTACCATCAAGGAAGATGAGCCGCTGGAAAAAGAAGTGGCAGTAGACCCGGAGATGCTCGGCAAGGTATTCGAAAACATGCTGGAAGTCACCGAGCGCAAGAGCAAGGGCGCTTTCTACACACCGCGCGAGATCGTCCACTACATGTGCCAGGAGAGCCTGATCCATTACCTGGATAATCGGCTCAATCGCTACGCCACCCTGGAACTGGCGCAACCCCAAGGCGACCTCTTCGGCGACCCCCGCGTGCAGGAAAGGCAAGGCACTGAGCACATCAAGGTGCCCAGGACCGACATTGAAACGCTGATCCGCAAAGGTCACCTGGCGCTGGAGAATGACACCCGGGTCATGAGCAAGGGCAAGGAGACGGACACCTACAAGTTCCAGCTACCCGAGTCCGTGCGGCAACACGCCGAAGCGATCGATGCGGCGCTGGCAGACATCAAAGTCTGTGACCCCGCCATTGGCTCCGGCGCTTTTCCGGTTGGAATGCTGCATGAAATCGTCAATGCCCGCATGGCCCTAGCCCCGCATAGCGGCAACCAGGAAAGCGCCTATGAACTCAAACGCTACGCCATCGGCGAGAGCCTCTACGGCGTGGATATCGACGCCTCGGCCATCGACATCGCCCGCTTGCGGCTATGGCTGTCGCTGATTGTGGATGAAGAAGATTATAGCCAGATAGCGGCGCTGCCCAATTTGGACTATAAGATCGTGCAGGGCAACTCGTTGATCGGTTTTTCGGAAAACTGGAAGAGCCCGACCTTCGACAAGATTGAACATCTGAAGAAACAGTTTTTCGAAGAGTCGGACCACGGCAAGAAGGCGGCCCTCAAGGAGCGGATCGAAGAGGCGATTCAGCAACAGATGGCCGACTCGAAAAGGATTCATGGAGCACAGGTGGATTTCGATTTCCGTCTGTTCTTCTCTGAGGTCTGGCATTACAAGGGCGGCTTCGACGTGGTCATCGGCAATCCACCCTATGTCCAGATTCAGCACTTCAGCGGCCTGCAGGTTCAGAAAGATTGGGAAAAGCAGAAGTACGAAACCTTCGCCAAAACGGGCGACATATACTGCTTGTTCTACGAAAAGGGTTACCGCCTGCTTCGGAATAAAGGTGTGCTCGCCTTCATTACCTCTAATAAATGGATGCGGGCCGGATATGGGGAAAAGCTGCGCCGCTTATTCAGTGAAAAGACCCAACCGCTTACCCTGATCGACTTTTCCAGCTTCAAGGTCTTCGAGACAGCGACCGTGGATACCAACGTGCTGCTGTTCCGTAAACAAAAGCGGGCGGAAGGCGTTCAGGCCTCCCTGATAGACCCTTCTTTCACCCGCGTGACACCGCTGGATGCCTTTGTCGCCAGGAAGAATATCACATTGGACAATCTTTCCAGCGAAAGCTGGGTCATCAGCAATAACGTCGAATACGAGATCAAAACGCGGATCGAACAGATCGGCACCCCGCTCAAAGACTGGGATGTATCTATTTACCGAGGAATTCTGACTGGCTTCAACGAGGCCTTCATCATCGACGGCAAGAAGAAGGACGAACTGATCACCGCTGATCCCAAGAGCGCCGAGATCATCAAGCCCATCCTGCGCGGTCGGGACATCAAGCGTTACCGGGCAGACTTTGCGGATTTGTGGTTGATCGCCACCTTCCCAGCCCTAAACTTGAACATCGACGAGTATCCGGCCGTCCACGATTACCTAAGATCATTTGGCAAAAGGCTCCATCAGACTGGCGAGGCAGTCGGCAAAGACGAATACGGCAATATTATCAAAAGTCGCAAAAATACGGGTAATAAATGGTTCGAGACACAAGACCAAATTGCCTATTACGAGGAGTTTGAAAAGGATAAAATTGCCTGGGGCAATCTTGCACTTAGTTGCCAGTTCGCACTGGTTACCCAAGGTTTCTACATCAATGCACCGAGCCCTTTGATTGGCGGTGGCGATCGGTACCTGCTGGCCATACTGAATTCGACGGTAGCAGACTACTACATTCGCTCTTTGGGGGTTACACGTAATGGCGGTTATTTCGAATATAAGCCGATGTTTGTAGAAAAGCTCCCGGTGCCACAAATAAATACGGCTAAAAAAGCAGTTTATGAATCCCTTGCAAATTATGTCTTGCTGGCCACCGAAAAGGGATTGAAACTCCAGTCCGCCTACTTTGAACAACTCATCGACGGCCTGGTATATGAACTCTATTTCCCCGACGAGATCAAGGCCGCGAACAAGCAAATCCTGCCCCACCTAGGCGACCTGACACGCATCACCGACGCCATGAGCGACGAAGAAAAACTTGCGGTCATCCAGCGCGAGTTCGACCGCCTCTACGACCCCCGTCACCCGGTGCGCAACCATCTGGAAACCCTGGACAGCATAGAAGTGGTGCATACCATCCGCGAGGCATTGAAGCGATGACGGACACCCTCAATGTATATTGCGACGAATCCTGCCATCTGGAAACAGCCAAAAGGGCTGAAGCCGCCCCAAGGGACGGCTTCATTACTCCTTCCACACATGGTAGATGAGCTATGTATAGGGTCGGATAACCACAGGATAAAGACAAATCGAAAGGAGTGCAGGTGAGAATCCAGTCCATTGAAGTCACCAATTACAAGGCCTTTCTTGGCAGTTATAAAATAACTGTCGACGGTAAAAACCTCTTCATCTACGGCGAAAACGGTAGCGGCAAAAGCTCGCTTTATTACGCGCTGAAGGACTTTTTCCAATCCTCCGTTGAGGACATTGATCTTGCCGAGCTGGAAAACGTGTTTGTGCGACCGGGCAAGGAAGGCAAGACTGCCGTCAAGGTCACCTTCAAGCCTGACAGCCAAGGCCAAAGAAGGTCCAAAGCCTATTCATGGAACAGCACCGTCAATGATACTCGCCTGGCGGCGGATACCAGTATCCGCGACGGCAACAGGCTCAAGAGCTTTCTTACCTATAAGCATCTGCTCGCCATCCACCACCTAAAGAAGGACGAGGTCATCAACCTCTTTGACCTGCTGGTGAATGGCGTACTCAAACATTTCAAGTATTCTCTGACTGGCGGCAAGGAGTTGGGAGAATTATGGGCGGATGTAGGGGAAGCCATCGGCAGAAGCACCGGCAGGGAATATCTCATTACCCGGAAAAAGGCGGATGTGAGCGCCACCTTGAGGGCTTTCAACGAGGCTTTTGGCGAATTATTCAAGCCGGACAGCCCGGAAAACATCCTGAACCATGCCAGGCCTATCCTCGACCGTTTCAACCACCATATCGAGCTGAATCTGCGCTTCTCCCAAGTGCGCCCAAACAGCGACTATTCGGCCCTTGAGGGGGCCGAAGTCCATGTGGAACTGAGCTACGCAGGCAAGCAAATCGACAAACCGCATCTGTTTCTCAACGAGGCACGACTATCGGCCATCGCCATCTCCATTTATTTGGGAATGATCAAGCGCCATGTGCAGGGCATACCCTGCAAGGTGCTGTTCCTGGATGATATTTTTATCGGTCTAGATATCGCCAACCGGCTACCGCTGTTGAGCATCCTCGAAACGGAATTTCCTGACTACCAGATTTTCATCACGACATACGACAAACCATGGTTCGAATATGCACGTGGATTTCTGGAAGGAAAATCCACGTGGAAAACGATGGAGCTCTATGCACAGACTTGCAAGGATGGTAGCGATATCCCGGTTATTATCGACAACCAGGACTTTATCGCTACGGCCGAGCATCATCTTCATCAGTGCGACTACAAAGCGGCGGCCGTATATACCCGCTCCGCTTTTGAAAAACTGGTCCGTAAATATTGCGAGAAGAAGAAAAAATCTTTGGTATTCAAGCCCCGGATCAAAGACTACTCCAGCGAGGACTTCTGGGCAGCCAGCAAAGCCGATCTGCCGAACTCGGCAAATGCCATCGAACAGTATCGATCGCTCGTGTTGAACGCATTCAGCCACTACAACACCGATCTGCATGAAATTAAGACCGAACTAGGAAATGCCATTCAAGCCGTAAAAAATCTTAAAAACGAGATGGATTCATTATGATTAAAAATAAAGGCATTGCGCCTAAAGTCGGCTTCGTCAGCCTCGGCTGCCCCAAGGCCACGGTGGACAGCGAGCGCATCCTCACCCAGTTGCGGGCCGAGGGTTACCTGCTGGTGGGGGATTACGCCAGCGCCGACGTGGTGGTCGTCAATACCTGCGGCTTTATCGACGCGGCGGTGGCGGAATCGCTGGAGGCCATCGGCGAGGCGCTGGATGAGAACGGCAAGGTGGTGGTCACCGGTTGCCTGGGTGCCCGCGCGGGCGGCGCCTTTGTGCGCAGCGCCCATCCCAAGGTGCTCGCCGTCACCGGCCCCAACCAGGCCAGTGCGGTGCTCGACGCGATCCATGCGGCGCTCCCTCCGGCCCACGATCCCTACACCGATCTGGTGCCGCCCCAGGGCCTGCGCCTGACGCCACCCCACTATGCCTATCTGAAAATCTCCGAGGGCTGCAATCAGTCATGCAGTTTCTGCATCATTCCCAGCATGCGCGGCAAGCTGGTCAGCCGCGAGCCGGACGATATTCTGCGCGAGGCCGAGGCGCTGGTGGCCGGTGGCGCCAAAGAACTGCTGGTGATTTCTCAGGACACCGGCGCTTACGGGGTGGACCGCAAATACCGCACCGCCTTTCACGACGGCCGCCCGCTCAAGACCCGCATCACCGATCTCTGCGCGGCCCTGGGCGAACTCGGCGTCTGGGTGCGTCTGCACTACGTCTACCCCTACCCGCACATCGACGAGCTCCTGCCCCTGATGGCGGCCGGCAAAATTCTGCCCTACCTGGATGTGCCCCTGCAGCACGGCAGTCCACGTATCCTCAAGACCATGCGCCGCCCCGCCGCCGCCGAAAAAACCCTCGACCGGATTCTCCGCTGGCGCCAGGCAGTGCCCGACCTGACCATCCGCAGCACCTTCATCGTCGGCTTCCCCGGCGAGACCGATGCGGACTTTGCGGAGCTACTGGATTTTCTGCGGGCGGCGGAGTTGGATCGGGTCGGTTGTTTCGCCTATTCCGCAGTAGAAGGCGCACCCGCCAACGCGATCGCCGGAGCGGTGCCGGAGCCGCTCAAGGAAGAGCGTCGCGCCGCATTCATGGCCGTGCAGGAAGCCATCAGCCGGGGGCGCCTGCAACGCCGGGTGGGCCAGCGTCAGCGCATGCTGGTGGACGCAGTGGGCCGGGGCGGCAAGGTGACCGCCCGCTCCGCCGGCGACGCCCCGGAGATCGATGGTGTGGTGCATCTGGGCAAGGCGGCGGGGTTGCAGGTCGGGGACTGGGTAGAGGTGGAGATTACCCGGGCGGATGCCCATGATTTGTATGGGGTGGTGGTGTCGGCCTGATCGGGCCTTTGGTCGCTCAGGGCAGGCGACTGCCCCGCTCGATCCGCACCCCCACATCCCGCGTCCCGCGCACGGCGGCGGGTTTATGCACCGTCACCTCCACCCAGGCCGCGCCGAATTCGCCACGAATGATGTCCGCGATCTGCTCGGCCAGGGTCTCCACCAGCTCCACCTCCGACGCGGCGATATGGGCGACCAGGCGCTGGCAGATGGTCTGGTAGTTGATGGTGTTCTCCACCTTGTCGGTCCGCGCCGCCGCCCCCGCATCCCCAGCGATATCCAGATCGATGAGCACCGTCTGTTTGACCTGACGTTCCCAGTCGTAGATGCCGATGCGGGTGTCCACCTTCAGTTCACGTACAAAAAGAATATCCATGTTTATCCCGAAAAAAGCGGCAATCCGCCGCAGCTCGGCCTATAATAACCAATTTTCCGGCCAAAGCACTGCATGTCACTTCTTCTGGATGTTGCCCTGATCGGCGGGGGATATGCCGTCGGTTCCATTGCCACCGCCATTCTGGTGGCGCGCGCCTTGGGTCTGGGGGACCCGCGCCAGTCCGGATCGGGCAATCCCGGCGCCACCAACATCCTGCGCATCGGCGGCAAAAAGGCCGCCTTGCTGACTTTGCTCGGAGACTTGACCAAGGGCGTCGTCCCCATCGTCATCGCCCGCCTGCTGGGACTGGAGGACTGGGCGCTGGCCGCCGTGGCCCTCGCCACCTTTCTCGGCCATCTCTATCCGGTGTTTTTTGGTTTTCGCGGCGGCAAAGGGGTGGCCACGGCGCTGGGTATTCTGCTGGCGCTCCTGCCGGTGCTGGGCTTGTCGATATTGGGTATGTGGATACTGGTGTTTGCGGTGACGCGCGTTTCGTCCATGGCGGCGCTGCTGGCGGCGGTCAGCGCGGTGCCCATCGTCTTTGCGGTATCTTCTGCGACGAGCATGCGGGTGCTCATCATGGTGCTGGTGCTGCTGATCCTCTGGCGGCACCGCGGCAATATCCGCCGTCTGCTGGATGGCAGCGAACGTCCCTTCAAAAGGCGCTGAGGACCGTCAATCCTTGATGTTCCACTCCAGCATCCGGTCGCTGATCCAGTCCGCCAGTCGCGCCGCGGGGCGAAAACCGGGAACCAGCCGCTGCGCCTCCTGCGCTGCAGCCAGGGCACGGCGCATGCTGCCTTTATGCAGGTAGTAGCGGGCCAGATTCATCTGCGCCAGATGCGGGCTGTCGAAGCGTTTGGCCTTGAGCGCGCGGCGAATCACGAAGAGGGCCTCATCTTCACGGCCGGTATCCATCAAATACTCGCCGAGATCATTCCACGCCTGCCCCCACTCCGCATCGCAAGCGATGGCGCGGCGGCAGGCAGCAATGGCCCCGTGTGGGTCACCGGAAGCAGACAGTGCCCAGGCGTAGAAGGTCCAGGTCACCGCGCTCTCGGGGCCATGCTCCAATGCTCGCTTGAAGGCGATGGCCGCTTCCTGCGGATGATCCGTCTGCTGCCAGTCCAGGCCCTCCTGAAAGTCGACATCCTGCGCCGCCAGCTCGTCGACGACCATATCCAGAGAAAATGGCTCGTTCATCACGCTTCCTCCTCCGCCAGGGACCAGCGCGCCCGCACCGGGAAGTCCGCTGTGGCTACCTGGGCCCGCTCCGTGTGCAGGGCACCGGTCAGGGCGATCATCGCCGCGTTGTCTGTACAATGCGCGAGATCGGCTATAAAGACTTCCACACCTTCGGACACCATGCCGTTCAGGGCGGCCCGTAACGCCCGGTTGGCGCCGACCCCACCCGCCACGATCAGACGCTTCAGCCCGGTCTGCTGCAGGGCGCGCTGGCACTTCGTGAACAGCGTCTCCACCACTGCGGCCTGAAAACTGGCGGCCAGGTCGGCCCGCTTTTGCCCATCGTCTGGTGCGATGGGCATGGAGGCCAAGCGAAAGGCCGTTTTCAGACCGCTGAAACTGAAGTCCAGTCCCGGCCGGTCCAGCAGCGGTCGCGGCAGGCGAAAAGCCTGGGCATCTCCACCCTCCGCCAGCGCAGCCAGCGCTGGGCCACCCGGATAGCCCAGCCCCATCATCTTCGCCGCCTTGTCGAAGGCCTCACCAGCGGCGTCATCCAGCGTCTCTCCCAATAGAATATAGTCGCCAGGAGCACGGACTTCCACCAGCAGGGTATGACCACCGGAAACCAGCAGGGCTACTGCCGGAAAGGGGTCAACGCCACCCAGCAAAGGAGCGAGCAGATGTCCTTCGAGATGATGCACGGGGATCACCGGGATACCCCAGCCCATGGCGAGGCTGCGGGCAAAACTCACCCCCACCAGCAGGGCACCGATCAGTCCCGGCCCAGCGGTGACGGCGACGGCGTCAGGGCGCTGCCCGCCCGTCTGCGCCAGCAGTTCCTCCAACAACAGGGGCAAGCGGCGCACATGGTCCCGCGACGCCAGTTCCGGTACGACGCCGCCATAGGGCGCATGCAGGGCAATCTGGCTGAACAGCACTTCGCCGAGCAGGCCACGCTGGCGGTCATAGAGGGCAAGCCCGGTTTCATCACAGGAGCTTTCGATGCCCAGTATCGTCTCAATCATGATCAGCCTCCTCCGGCTTTGTGGCGGCGGGTTGTCCGATGCGGCTCTGCAACCAGTCCAGCTCCGGCTCCGAAAAGCCCGCCGCGCGCCGCGCCGTCAGCGCCAGTGGCCCCTGAATCCGTCCCCGATAATACTGCTGCAGGAGTGTCATGAAGGTGCGGTCCGGCTCCAGGCCGCGTTGTGTACAGAGATAGCGAAACCAGCGGCTGCCCACCGCGACATGCCCACGCTCATCGCGTTCAACGCGCTCCAGCACGGCGGCCGATTCTGCATCCCCTGCCGCCAGCAACCGCTCGCGCATGGCCGGGGTGACATCCAGTCCCCGAGCCTCCAGCACGCGCGGCACCAGTGCCATGCGTTCCAGAGGGTCCGCCGCCGTATCCAGAGCCATTTCCCAGAGACCGTCATGGGCGGGCAGATCGCCATAATCGCCACCGAGGCGTCGCAATTGCCCGCGCAACAGGACGAAGTGCTCGGCCTCTTCCTGTGCCACCTGCAACCAGTCGCGGTAAAAATCATCGGGAAGCCCGGGAAAGCGGCAAATCGCATCCAGCGCGAGATTGATGGCATTGAATTCAATGTGGGCGAGGGCATGGAGCAAGGCAAATCGACCAGCCACGGTGGTCAATGCGCGCCGCCGCGGCAAATTTTTAGGGTCCACGAGCAATGGCCGGACAGGACGGCCCGGCGTCGTCGAACAGGATGGTGTGCCTGCCGAAGCCGACAGCGGCCAGCGCAAGGCCCGCACCAGAGCCACTTTTTCGTCAGGGTCCATCGCATCAAAGGCCGCGCCTGTCCCGCCACAGGACCCTGCCTGATGCCTTCCGCTTGTTTCATCCATACCGCAATCACACCCGCCCCTGGCCTTTTGCAGGGATGAAAATATAGCATACACCGCTTGATCAGGGCTTCCGGCATCCTCCTGAAACGGGACTGTCCACTATGGCCAGGTTATCTCACCCTACGCCTGACTCCATTTCAGAGACGCGACAACTACCCTGACACCGGGGGATGGTGATGGTTTCTCGACCGAGAGATTTTACACTGCGACGTAGATCCTCTAACAATTCCTCGTCAGGCGCGCCTCGGAGACTTTCTTCCAATTCAAACTTCATGTCAGCCTCGTCTTGCCCAACGTTCAAGGTCAGGGGCGCGGCGCGGCTTTATCGCGCAGCGTCCCTTGCACCGCCGGGTTGGGCGTCGGCGCCAAAGTGAACATTCAACTGCCAGACGTAACGCGCCGTTTTGTCGCGGGACGACTTGATTGCTTGGTGGCGCGCGGCTCGGCCAGACGGCCCGTAACGTACTTGTGAAGAACGCTGGCGATGAGCGTTTGATACGGCACACCTTCTTCAAGTGCCTTAACTTGAATGTCGCTCAAATCGCCAGACGACTGGCGGATGTTGACCCGGCGATCTTTAATAGCCGTAGCGCGCGCTGCTGCCTTGAATTTCGCTAGCTCGGCCTTCGTGGCAACGGACTTCAGTTGGCCTTTCTCAAAGGCGGTGAGGACTTCACGTTCGTAGGCATCAATTTTCGGCATCTGTTTCACCTTGATTCAAATAGTCCCTCGTTGCCTTGCGGCTCGGGATTACGGTCTTGAGAAAGAAATACTCTTCCTCTTCAACAAACGGCACCAAATAAGCCTAGTTGTCACTCGCCACTACGAGAACGCGCTGCTTGGGGTATTTCGTCTGGTTCGGGTGAGCCACAATGTCCAGCAACCCACCGGCTTCGATTGAGACAACAATGTTCTCAAACGAAATTCCCCGCTCCGCTTTGACGGTCTCGTTCTTCTCCGGACTCCAGCGAAATGGTTTCATGAGAGCAGCTTACGCCGCTGTGTGCCTTTTGTCACCACACCACGCAGATGCTGAATTTACGGCGCACACGTTTGAATTCACCGGCCTGCGCGGCTTTTCGCGCAGGCCGGTGGAATGATGGGTTCGGCGTCACTGCATCTATGAGTGTGGTGGCGATGGAATTGCAGTTAGCGACATGACACGGCGCCGGAAGTCGTCGTATTCGTCGCCAGCTCGCATGGCGAGGGTGGCCAGAGAGTAAAAGCGGTCTGTCGATGGGGATTCAGCGCGGGCTTTCGCCATATCCAGGCGGTTGACGTTGACCACGGTCCAGCACTCGGTAAACCCGCGCTGCCCGGCCTTTTGGTGGCTCTTCTCGGCCTCACCAATACGGTTGTGGATGTTGGAGATATCAGTGCCGCTCTTGACCTCAATGGCAACGACGTTGCGGTAATGCTGGTGCGCCATTTCTTCCCGAATGATGATGTCTGGGTCAGCCGCAAACTCGATCAGGAACGGGCGGCCGGTGGCGCTTTTTACCTCAATAGCGCTCTCGCGTAACTCGGCAACCGCATGAGCGACGATTTCGCGGATGATCTCGAATACCTGGACAATGCCATCGGCACCACGCTGGTTGTTGGCACCACCACGCAACTGCGGCCCGACGGTCAGGAGGGTAAGATCGTCCAGAAGTTCACGGCTCAGGCGCAGCGGTCCGATGCCGGCGAGCAGGAGCGAAGCGGTTTCGCAGAAGGCGGCGCAGAGTTCGGGCAAGTCGGCCGCTGAGGCTTGGCTGATCTTTCCCTTTTCCTCCATGGACTTGAAATAGCCAACACCGAAACCCTTGTCGCCGCCGTAAAACTCCTTCTGGCTATAGCCCATGAGCAAGCGGTAATAGCCCAACAAGTGCGGGTTCGCCTCAAGCACGGCAGGTACGGCGAAAAGCAGTTCACCGCGTAAGCCATATTGCGCGACCGCAGCCAAGTCGGCCGGGGGCACGAATTGGGCAAGCTGCCGGTCGATCTCTGTAATGTCGAGGTCGCGCACAGTCTCCAGGAGGGCGCTTTGCAGGTAGACGGCGCGGAAGCGTTTCAGGGCGAAAGCGAAATCGACTTGTAGTTTCGGCGGGGGAAATTTGATCTTTTTCGTCATGCCGCCGCAATCCTGACTACGTTGCTGTCGTGCCCCTGCAATCGGTCGGCGGCTAGGGCGACATATTCCGGGTTCAGTTCAATGCCTACGTATTGCCGGTGTTCCTCCTGGCATACGAGGCCCACGGTTCCCGACCCGAAGAACGGATCGAGTACATAGTCGCCTGGCTGCGTGGAAGCCTCAATACAAGGCCGGATCAGGTCCGGGGGGAAGGTTGCGAAGTGGGCACCGGAAAAAGGCTTAGTGTTTACGTTCCATACCGAGCGGCGGTTGCGCAACCCGCCCATATCTGCGGTTTCCCTGACTGCCTGCCAGTTGTAGAAATATCGTTCTGATTTTGTGAGCATGAACAGGTACTCATGCGAACGTGCAGGGCGATCCTTGACGCTCTCGGGCATTGCATTTGGCTTGTGCCATACGACGTCACTACGGAGATACCAGCCATCCTCCTGCAATGAAAAGGCAAGACGCCAAGGAACGCCCATTAGATCCTTGGGCTTTAAGCCCTCCGGTGTGTCTGGCCGAACGTCCATGGCCCGAGCGGGGTTCTTTTTGTCTGGTGCCCGCCATCTCCGGTTTCCGCTGGTATACCCATCACCGATATTGAGCCATAAGGTTCCGTCGTCCGTTAGTACTCGCTTGACTTCCGAGAAAATTGTGACAAGGCGGTGGATGAACTGAGGCAATGTGTTTTCCAGTCCAATCTGCTCGGTAAACCCGTAATCTCGAAGCCCCCAATACGGTGGAGAAGTGACCACGCAGCGCACGGCCTCGGATGGAAGGCGGCGCAAGACGGTGAGGGCGTCTCCCTCAAACAATGTTGAGCCGCGTAGTGAGATGGTGGCTGGCCGAGTGATGCGCTCAATGTCGGGCGCCGAGGGAACTTTAGACTTCTTGCGCATTTTGTCCTCCGCATGTTCGTTGCGCCTCATTTTCGCATTCTCTGGAGCTTCGGTCACGCACCAGCCGATTGTGACGCCGAACCGTAAAAGTGAGCGGCTGGCCGAACACAAAAAATGATCGGAGCGCTGAGTTTTCAAATTGCAGCAGTCATTGTAGTAACAGGCTTATGTCTTGGCACCAGTCCGCTCGACTGACGGGGTGGACGGAAATACCATGTTAAAGCAACTCTCGAAATTGTTCCGTTGTCAGACCTGCGTCACGCACAATACCTCCAAGTGTAAAAGCATTGACCGGGTTGTTGCGTGGGATGGTAAGAATACGTGTACCATCGGACATAATAATGTGTTTGCCTTGGCGAATGATGCTGAAACCCGCCTTCTCAAGAGCGCGAGCTGCTGCGAGATGATTGATGCCGGGAATCTTTGGCAAGATTTAGTTCGCCACTTCTATTTCGCGCACTTCTTCTCCGCGAAGCTGCTCGTTAATTACCTCAAGGTATTCACGGAGTGCGTCTTTGATGTTTTCAATGGCCTCTGTTTCAGTAGCACCTTGCGACCAGCAGCCAGGCAAGCCCGGCACTGATACGGAGAAGCCTTCTTCTGATTCATGAAGAGCGATACGGTAGCGCATAAAACCTCCGAACAAAGTGACAATTTATACTTAGTATACACTCGAATTTTTTGACGTCCAGCGTCTGGTGAAATGATGGGTTGGGCAGCGATGCGCGCAATGTGCTGTTACCGAGAGATGAGTACTTCATTGAATTGAATGACCGGCTCTATGTCTGTGTAGTTTGGCATATCGCCTTGAAGCACTTCTGCGTTGGGCATGAAGGCAGCCAGAAAATCTTCGACGGAACTAAAGAGGAAGTGGCACATGGCAATGTATATCGGTTCTGACCCAGGAACCGCACCACCGAGACCATGCTCAACAGATACCCCCTTGAAGCCCGGATGAGCGCTTAAAAGCTTGATGGACATGGGCATGTGGGTTTCGACATAGTAGGAAACGTCAAACCGTGAACCTTTGTTGTTCGGGTACAAGATGCTGATTCTGATCATGGATGTTTGCGGGTAGTGATGAGGCGGATATTGGTAAAGGTGAAACCTGAGAGGCGCACACGTCCGGTTGAGCGGCGCGGGGCACGAAAAGAACCGCGAAGCGCCGCCGTTGGTTCACCGCGTCCGCCTCGAACCGGTTGTTAGGCATCTTGGTATTCAAGAACAACTCCATCTCCGGAATCGTTATGCCAATAGATGAAAGTGGGCGGTTTGAGCTCCTTCTGAAAGAAATTGAGAGCGCGCCCAATTTCGACAACGGGAAGCGCCCACGAGGCCGGATATTCATCCTGTTGTCCATTGTTTAACCGATACTCAATAGTGGCGTCAGCAGGCCCGCTGTAGTTGGGATTTCGTGAGCTGAATCCGGCATCCCCGCTTTCTCGAAGATACATTAGCCACCCTAGATTGCTATTTATAAGGGCGCAAAGAGATTGCCCGTCTGGGCTTTCAAGCCACACTTCGCGATATCGCGATTCGTTCATTGTTGATGCCTTGTATGTTCAGTCCACCGATTTCGTAGAAGAATCGGCACTTGAGCGGGGGAGTAATTCCCCTGCGGTTGGCGACGCGGCAGCCCGTTGAGCCCTTGGGCGGTACAGCCCGTACGTTAGCGCGGGGCGCCGTGTCGCATGTTCTTGTAACCCGGACAGTTGATTGGGCCTGACCAAGCCCGGATTTTTGCAAGGCAGGGTACCAGAATGAGCAACCACGAAACCTTTATCGGCATCGACATTGCCAAAGACTGGCTCGACCTGGGCTGGCAACCCGATGGCCATACCGAACGCATTACCCATAGCGAAGAAGCCATCGCCGGCCTGTGCGAGCGGCTGCGCGGTACAGCCCCCACCCTTCTATTGACTTACAACACAGTTGCTAACGTCTGACATAACCGGCTGGCGCGGCCTTATCGCGCCAGTCCGTGTTGATGGATTGGTTGGGCCTCTGCTCACTCATAGTGCGTCCACATACGCAGGACACGAACCGTTTTCTCTTTGGTAAAGACTTCATAAACTATGCGGTGCTGAATATTGATGCGGCGAGAGTATGCGCCGGCAAGATCACCGACCAACTTCTCGAAGGGTGGTGGATTTTGAAATGGGTCGTTGGCAAGAACCTCGAGCAGTTCTTGTGCCTTTGCTTTAAGGCCACTTGCAGCAAGCTTCTTTGCGTCCTTTATTGCTTGCTTGGCATAAACAACTTCCCAACTCACCACTTAAGCGCCTTCGAGCTTTTTGCAAGGGGTTCGGCCATACCAGCCTTGATGGACTCGCGCATGCCGGGTACGGCCAGTAGGTACAAGGTTTCTTGAATTGCGCTCCAGTCTTCCGCAGAAAGCAACACGGCACTGCTGCGTTTTCCAGAAATGATGATTGGCTCATGAGACTCTACTGTTTGATCAATGAGCCGGTACAGATTTGCGCGAGCTTCGCTGGCGGTAAGTGTATTCATTTCACGCTCCTTCAAAGAAGTCTTGATGGTACGCCATTGCGTACGTTTGTCAAGTGGCTATGCGAGCGCCACAAGAAGGCCAATCGGGATAGGAGGAAGCCTCACGGCTCCCCCTCCCACACCACCGGACGTACGGATCACGTATCCGGCGGTTCGATGAATTGAATTCTTACCGGGCCGCAAGGCTCGGCACTCCCAGGTTCTTGAAGAAGGCCAATGGTAATGCAATGGTCAGCGCCGGTGTCTTCGACTGCCGCCACGGCCCATGCGCCGACTTACTGGTGTTCCACGCTTCGCGCACAGACACGCCACGCTTGCGCAGTTGCCGGTAACCGGCCGATCCCCATTGTTTCCAGACGTAGCAGCGTAGCTTGCGTCGTACCCACTTGTCGATATCGCGCAGAGGGCTCAGCACCTCGGCGATGCCGAAGTACGCTTTCCAACCAAGCAGGGCTTTCCTCAGCTCTGCCACGATAACGCCAATGTTGTTGCCTCGCGGACGACGGGTCAGTTCCCGCACCCGGTCCTTCAGCTTTGCGATGGCCTTGTCGGCTACCTTCAGCCTAGCTCCGTTGCGGCTGACCGTGAAGCCCAGAAACTTGCGGTTCTTGGGCCTGTCCACCGCGCTTTTCAGCGGATTCACTGTGAGCCTCAGTGTGTCGCTGACGTAGCGTGTCACGCTGCCCATCACCCGCTCTCCCGCACGTTTGCTTCGGATCAGAATATTGCAGTCGTCGGCATAACGGGCGAAGCGGTGGCCACGCCGGTCCAGTTCCCAATCCAGTTCATCCAACACCACATTGGCCAGTACTGGCGAGAGTGGGCCGCCTTGCGGCGCGCCCATCGTCGTCGGCTCAATGTGTCCACCGACGCTCACGCCCGCCTTCAGGAAGCGATTGACCAGGCGCAGCAGGCCGGTATCTGGGCAACGGCTCTTCAGTCGTGCCATCAGCCGGTCATGGTTGACCCGCTCAAAGAAGGCTTGCAAGTCCATGTCCACCACCCAGCCGTATCCTGCGCGGATTGTCGCCTGTACTTCGCGCACGGCCTGATGGGCCGAACGTTCAGGGCGGAATCCGTAGCTGTGGCGGTGAAAATGCGGTTCCCATTGGGCCGATATAACTTGCGCAATTTGCCTTCGGCTCTGCGTATACCTGGCCACAGGACTCTCACCTGCGAAGTAACGTGCCATGCCCGGCGCACACGTGTGAGTTAAGGAGCGCGCCGCTTTTGGCGCGTCCCGCTTGAACGAGAGGTTAGACTGGGTGACGGCTCAACAAGGCGTCCGGTGACAAATTTATGAAGTACGCTAGCCATGAGTGTTTGATAAGGAATGGCTTCCTCCGCGGCCTTGGCCTGAATGTCTTCAAGATCACGAGAGGAAATGCGAATATTGACGCGCTTGTCTTTGACAAGTGATGCCGATGCTATTGAGGCAAAGCGGGCGATTTCAGCCTTGAGATTTGGCACGGACTGCCATTCGCCTCTTTCAAAGGAGGCCAAAATCTCCTCTTCAAGTTTACTTTCTTTATCCATTTCAACCACCTTCCGTCAAATAATTGCGGGTAGCCTTCCTGCTTGGAATGATCGTTTTCAGGAAGACTTCACTTTCGGTTTCCACAAACGGCACCAGATAGGCATAGCCGCGAATCCGAACCACCAGCATACGTTGGTTCGGATACTGGCCTGTATTTGGATGGTCTCGAACATCAAGAAGGCCGCCATGCGACATGGCCGATAGCACCTCCTCAAAGGAGACGCCCCTTTCTGCTTTGAGGCGGATATTCTTTTCGGTGTTCCAGTTCACAGGCTTCATGTTTTCCATGATACGCCTGTGTGCTTTATGGCATCAAGTAGCCTAACGTAGAAGTCACCGGCGCGGCGCGGCTTTATCGCGCAGCGTCGGCGTGGACTGCCGGGTTGGGGCCTGGCCGTCGACATACGCGTCGAGAAGCCGCCGAATCATGCGTTGGTACTGCGTGTGATGTTTTGTGGCCTCGGACTTGAAGAACTCGATGCTCTTCTTGCTCAGAGCCAAGGTTACTTTCACCCCTTCTTCACGAAATGCCAATTCGGCTGGCGAAGGAAGGAAGTCGGGAACCACTTGAATCTTGCCAAGGGGTTCATCGGTGTATTTGATTTTCGCGCTCATAGATAGCCTTTCCTTTGCGCCAATAACCGGCGCCGATGATTCGAATTACCGACGCGCGGTAAGTGAACCGCGCTGTGAGCACACCACCATCAACTTCACCAAAGCAATAGAACCGCTCTTCGGTCTGGCTGTGCGTCTCGTCCTTGGCAATCACGCGCTGCGGGTCCGCAAAGGCGTATTGGGCACGGGAGAAAGAGATTCCGTGCTTTCTCTGATTCTCAGCGTCCTTGTCGGGGTCCCAACCAAAGCGAGTTGTTGCCATGGACACAGAGTAGCACCAGCCCATACAGAAAGCCATACGTCGATATGGATAACCCTAACGTTCAAGGTAACCGGCCGCCAAAACACGGAGGGAACCGAGAAGCACAGCTTCACAGCCCGCAGCGGTCAGCATCATGAGCGTCAGCAATGGCTGGAACGCAACGGTAACTGAACGGCAGCATCCAAACAACGACCGCCCATCCGGTGTCCTTGCTGCGGGGCGGCAATGGTGATCGTGCACACCCGACTTCCCAAGATCCGTGCAGGGACCTGCGCCGGTGCCCGTAGCGCCCCACGGGGGATATATTACTTTTCGATGATCCACGCTCGGGCATCCTGGTTGAATATGCCTAGCACAAAGAACAAAGCCGAAAACGAAAGACCAAGCTAAAAATAGAAGCGTGTATAGAAATCTGCGTCGGTCATATTGATGTGCCCCAACGGGGCGCGAGTTGTGCGGCACCCGCGTAAGGCCGGAGGGCACGAAGTGCGCGGAGGCTTACGCGGGCGAAGCCGCGTAGCGGTGTCCGCTCGAACGAGGGGTTCGCGGGCGCTGTGCGCCCAACGCCCCGATGTTCGACACTCGCGCCCGCCCGCTTTCTATAGCGCCCGATTGCATCTGAGACTTGGTCCGTTGAAAGCAACTCCACTCCGATGTTGTGCATTTCCCGCCTTCCTTGATCATATAGTCCGGAGATCGCATCCTCCACCAAAACCACCCGGAAGTCTCGTTCGCTTGCCTCGTAGATTGAAGTGCGAGGGCAATTTGGAAAGTTGCAGCCGCTGAAGACAAGCGTCGAAATGCCTTCTTTCCGAAGGTGCTGCTCCAAGGGGGTGTTGTAGAAAGCCCCCCAACGCGGCTTGTAAATCACCACTTCATTTGATCCCAGGGTCTGGATTCCCTCGGAAAGCAGCAGATCGGTATCAAGTTCCAAGCCAGCACGCGGAAGTAAGTCGGGCGCGAGCTGACTACCGGGGGTGCCCGCCAGTACCAAGGCGGCACCTTGCTCAACCAACTCCCTGCGGCAGAGATCGACATTTATACCGTCCGGTATATAGATTCGAACGATATGAACGATGGGCTTGTTAGCCTTTCGGAAAGCTTGCAGAAGCTTCGTCGTGCGAGGAAGATCGCCGAAGTCCCCGGAATCTCGAAAGGTTGCCCGTCGAGTGTATCGCGCTGCGTATCAATGGTGATCAGCGCGGAATTGGACCACTCCGGCTCCGTGTATCTACTCATATTTCCTGACTGCCGTTTTCGTGGGCATAACGAGTAAGGTAACCGGCGACCGCGACGCGGGCGAAGCCCCGCCGGCGGGCGTCCGCGTTGACCGCGTGGTTAGATAGCCTACTCATCACTAAAGTAGTCGGAGTCGATGCGCTTCACTTGGTATGTCGCCTTCGGTGTGACGCCGAGACCAAGATCGAGCATATAGTTCGCAAGTTCCCGGCCATCGATAAGGACGACGCGCGGATCAATTCGCGACACGTAGTCACGCGCGTCGGGGGAAAAGGTGCCGGTTGTAATGAACACACCTTTCCGCGCGCGTTTGCCATGAAGCGCGCCAACAAATTTCTGAATCTCGGGACGCCCAACAGTTCCCTCCCACCTCTTGGCTTGAATGTAGATGGTATCGAGACCAAGGCGATCCTCGCTGATGATTCCGTCGATGCCTTCGTCCCCGACGCCGCCAATCGCCTTTCCGGCTTCCGCGCGGTCGCCGCCGTAGCCCATTTTCAAAAGAAGTTCGACCACCAAGGTATCGAAGAATTGGGATGAACCGCCCTTGACCCGAGTAAGCACTTCGGTTGCTAGGTCCGCACGAATACTTTGATACGCTTGCTCAAGGACTTCTTCCGGCGTAGAGGATTGGTTTTCGGCTTGGTGCCGTTCTGCTGTCGCTGCACCGGAAGGCTTCGGCTGGACGGCGCGGAACTCCCGAAATTCTTCGTAGCGTTCAAGTAGGGGAATGTCGATACGCTTTGGTTTTTCGGCAAGAAGCTGTCTCCCACGTTCGGTGATCAGAAAGTGTGCGCGACGCGGGGTGTCGAGAAGGCGCGCCTTATCAAGAAACGACTTGGCCCAGGCGACACGATTATCAAAGCGACGCTGTCGGCCGCTCGGCAACAACTCGTTTCGCTCCTCCGGCGTCAATGTGAATTCACGCGCAAGAGCATCTCGCGCCTCCTCAAGCGAATGCTCGCGTCCGTCACTAGCAAGAGCCAAGAGAGGAAGCATGAAGGACTGAAAGTCTGGAATGGGCATAGGTTGCGCACGTTCGCTATGAGGGCTGTCTAACGTCTGAATTGAGCGGCCTGCGCGGCTTTTCGCGCAGGTCCGCTCGAATGATGGGTTTGAGAAAGGCCAGATGCCAAGCGGGCATGACCGACTGCAGAAATCTCGGGGCAATGAACACGGGCACGAATGCCCGCCTTCATTTCGCGCACCGACGCTAGCAGTTCAGCACCAATGTCAATTTTGGGCTGGCGGCCCACAGGCTTTTGTTTGGCTTTACGCATTTTCAATCTCCTCTTTGTGCGTACTACTTCCGTTGCGCCCAGTAGCCGGGACGACGCCTGTGATGCGCCACGGCGAGAATTCGAAGCTCCTCTGCGGTGACCTGATAGATGATGCTATATGGGAATCGACGGAGGATATATCGCCGGCGCTTGCTTCGGAACACAGCACCGAGCAGAGGGTTGTTCAGAACGAGATTGGCCGTTCGTTCAAACTCAGCCACAAGCGCGAGACCAAGCTCGACACCCGCCTTCAGCGTATAGAATGCTGCTGCGTCGTGCAGTTCGGCGAGCGCCAGTGGAGTAACGACGAGCTTCACTTCAGCGCTGCACGGACCTGTGCCAGAGCGTCAGCAATCGGAATGACTTGCGACACCCCACTTTCGATGTCAGCAATTCTACGCTCGGTTTCGGCGGCCCACGCTTCCTCAATCTCGGAATCTTCGTCGAGACTAGCGAGCAATAGCTGAGCGAAAGCTGCGCGCTCCCCTGCAGTTAGTTTCAGGGCTTCGGCTTCGAGCAATTCGAGTTGATTTCCCATGGCTAATGTCTCCGTAAAGATAATATTAAAGTTATACCGTGAGTTTGGTGCCGAGTGAAGGGGAAATGTCCAACGAGATGCCCAACATGCTAGCTCAGGGACGAGACCGGGTCCACCGGGTTTTTCGGGCGGAGCGGCCTGACCAGCTCTGGGTGTCGGATTTCACCTACGTTTCCACTTGGCAGGGTTGGCTCTATGTCGCTTTTGCGATCGATGTTTTTGCGCGTCGGATTGTGGGATGGCAGGTCAGCTCTACCATGCATACGGACTTCGTGCTGGATGCCTTGGAACAAGCGCTACACGCCCGACAACCGCAACGGGACCAACCCCTGATTCACCACAGCGACCGTGGTTCGCAATATGTCAGCATCCGCTATACAGAACGGCTTGCCGAGGCTGGCATTGAACCCTCTGTGGGGAGCAAGGGAGATAGCTACGACAACGCCCTGGCAGAAACCATCAATGGACTGTACAAGACCGAACTGATCCATCGTCGTGCGCCCTGGAAAACCAAAGCGTCCCTGGAACTGGCCACCCTGGAATGGGTGCATTGGTTTAACCATTACCGACTTCTGGAACCCTTGGGATATATCCCTCCGGCAGAAGCTGAGGCACAATATTACCAGAAACTCGCCCGTCAGGCCGGTAAAGCGGCATGACTTACATTAATCAGTCTCTACAATACTCGGGGCGGTTCAAGGTCAAGTCCTCCGAAAATGCACGCGAAAACGATAAGAATGCGAACCCATTTGGGGAGTGCCAGAGCAGATTGAAGAGCAATGTGTAACCATAATACCCCAGGAATCTTGAATGCCCAGCGTGCTTGAGGAAGCTTGCTAAAAATGTCGTGCGCCCACAGGAGTTGAAAGAGCGCGAAAGTTGGAGCGACCATTAACAGAACGGGCAACGGTGCAACGCGCAACTGATAGAGCGCGATGAAAATGGACAGAGAATAAAGCCAGCCAAATAGTTTAAGAGAGCCGAGCATAGAGGGCTTTCTAACGCCCGAGGTAACAGGTGCAAAAACCACGTAGCGCGAATAGCGTCCGATTGACCGAGTTGTTAGTGGGCTTTACAAATGACAACATATTTCTTCTTGAATAGCTGCTCGCGTGTTTTGACATGATTTATGCTTAACAAAAACTTCTCACCAAACATACTCTGAGCCAACAAAGCGTCATTTACTTTAGACTGTGAATACGCGGTTGGAACACAACCAACATAACCCTGCATAACTTGGTCAACAGCTCTGACTTTTGGATTTAATTGTGAGTTATTGTATGCCAGAAACAACGCAAAGAACACGGCTGCTACTAACGCCAATAAGGCGGCAGCCATAAGCAGAAATTCTCTTGGTCTACGCCTCATGAAACCAATGGCTCGCATGCTTCGCGATAGCAGCCTATCAGAAACTATTACTTTAGGCTCTGTAAAATGTTCCGCCTCACGGCCAGAAAGGAATATCGCAACGTATATTTTCTCACCTGGATCGAGCTGTTGTATTGCGATCTCAGATTTGTCCGCATCGTAAGTTGCGTTGATTGACTCTACTGTCCCATGAATATCGAACGAAGGCTCGTATATAGGTTTAAACGGTAGTTTTATGCGAAGTGATTGAAGAACTTTTGATGAAACATTGTTAAGCCCGACGATTGAGAGAAAGAACTCTTTGTTCTGATGAGCTTTCTTAAGTGTGACATCCGGTACCCACTGTGGTGCAGGCGGCATGTAAAAGTAGTCGATTCCCGCAGGAATCTTGGTCAATATTTCAAGTAATGCAGCAGAGCTTTCGACTATCAAAATTGCCTCCCTATGCTCGCTAATCGGGATAGGAAGAAGCCTCACGGCTCCTCCCTCCCACACCACCGGACGTACGGATCACGTATCCGGCGGTTCGATGAATTGAATTCTTACCGGGCCGCAAGGCTCGGCACTCCCAGGTTCTTGAAGAAGGCCAATGGTAATGCAATGGTCAGCGCCGGTGTCTTCGACAGCCGCCACGGCCCATGCGCCGACTTGCTGGTGTTCCACGCTTCGCGCACCGATACCCCGCGCTTGCGCAGTTCCCGATAGCCCGCCGACCCCCATTGTTTCCAGAGATAGCAACGTAACTTGCGTCGTACCCACTTGTCGATATCGCGCAGAGGGCTCAGCACCTCGGCGATGCCGAAATACGCTTTCCAGCCAAGCAGGCTTCCTCTCAGCTCTGCCGCAATCACTTCCAAGCGGTTGCCTCGTGTACGACGGGTCAGTTCCCGCACCCGATCTTTCAGCTTCGCGAGGGCCGCATCGGCCACCTTCAGATCTCATGGCCGAGACAGTAAGGTTGCAAGTGAGCCTCCAGCGACTTTGGCGGAGAGGGAAACGAATAGCCGCCATTGGCCTTTAACCAAGACTCCGTGTTTCCGATGTTCGTGACCTTCAGTGCTTTGGCCAACAGAACATCATGCGGGAAAAGATACACAAGGCCGGCGTGGCGAAAGCACACCCACAGGTCTTTGCCTTGGTACTTCTTCTCGAACGTGAGGCGCCCTTTCAATTGGACGCGCAGAAACGTTGAACCATCAAAGTGAACAGCCAGAAAGTCTGCGCCGTTCCAGTCGTCCGTGAGCCGATATGTGGCAAACCCAACGTCGGCAAGGAGGCCAGAGACTTTCTGGAAGTTGAAAATCTCCCTCTGGCGCGAGTTGATGTCAGCGTACTTGACGCGCTGAAATGTGACCATGGTATGCGCCCTAACGTTTAGCTTGAGGGACGCTCCAACAGGCGGCGAAGCCGGCTGTTGGAGCGTCCCTCTCGAAGCGGTTGTTAGCCGTGGCTTTAGCGAACAACGGCACGATGTTTCCTTTCCTCGCCGCGAATCATTTTCCCTTCGCGCATGAGTAGGCCAAGCACACTCCAAGCGAGGTAGTCCTTTGACCCACCAGCGTAATCGCTCTGTAGGCCGAGAGATTTTGATGCGTCCGAATTGGTGATTCCGTCGGGGTTGGCCTGGGCCAGCTCAAGAACTGCGGCCTTCAAGAGTTCCAGGCCAATTTGAGCTTTTTCGACAACGCCAGCGGGCACAGTTAGGTTGCGCCGAGCTTTAGGAGCAGCGCCAGATGGCATTACCGAATTTGTGAGGAGTCCACCTGTGTCCTCAGTACCAAACGCAGCGATTAGCTCGGCTTCCAATTTCAGTGCTTGTGCTTCAGTTAATTCATCAGCTAATACTGCTGTCACGACTTCGTAGCCTTGTTCTTGGATTTCGGCAATGCGCCTTCCCTTGCGTGTCGCATCCACGCGCAAGGTGTGATCCCAGGCGCGATTGCCAGTGCCTTTCCCGATGTAAAAAGGCCTCGCAGGAGAAGACCTTGGATCTTTCAGGGCGTATATGTAGAAAGGATTCATGGCGCTTGATTGATCCGTGCAGATAACGGCTAACGTTTGAATTAAGCCGCGCCGCAAAGTGGCGTCGGCTTGAATGAATTGTTAGGCATCAACCCACTCCACACGGGAGACGCCTGCCTGGCCGTCGACTGCGAGCTCAATAAAGAGTGCGTACTCATACTTGAGGCTTGCATCTCCCTTATAACCTCGCAGCTTATTGAAATCAGACTCTGTGCTGTCGCTACTGCTGCTCTTCTTAAACTCCACAACGAGATAATTCTGATCTTGACCTCGAATATGAGCAATAACGTCTGGATAGACGGTCTTGCCATTTGTGTCATCTGTATGAACTGTCAAATAGAGGGAATTAATTCGCTTTGGATCTACACCTGTGCGGTTGTACTCACAGTCCACATGAAAGTCAGGCAGCTCTGCTTGGAGGTGCATGCCGAAGCGATGCGAGATTGAACGCTCATTTGCATCAACTTTAAGCAAGTAAGCATCATCTGTGAGAAGCCGCTCAAGAGCGGCCAATACGGCACGACCAGGGGCTTTAGACTCTAAGCGATCACGAATCTCGCGGGAAATTGTCATTGATGCCTAACGTTTGAATTAAGCCGCGCCGCGAAGTGGTGTCGGCTTGAATGAATTGTTATGCACTATCGTTAGCTTTGTGCGGCCCCTTGCTTTTTAGGTAGCTCGGCGCTCATAAAGTCCCAAGGTGCAGCACTACCTACATGGAAATCTAACTTTGGAATATAATTCGATGTGTTATTTAAAGTTCCAGCCTTTATGCCCAGTATTCCTGGCATATTGCTGAACCGAGCGAACAATTGAGAACCACAATTCGGGCAAAAACCTCTTTTGTGCATATTTCCGCTGTCTGCCTGAGACTCGAAATATTTTACTTCACCAGAAACAACAACATCTTCTTCAGGAAAAATCATCGCAGGAATGAATGCACTGCCTGATGATCTTTGACAGTCTTTGCAATGACAATTTCCAGTAAACACTGGTTCAATATCAACTGAATAGCTGATTTCCCCACAAAGACACCGCCCAGAATACTTTGCATTCATAAAAGACTCCTATCTGATAATGGGTGCATAACGTTCAAATTGAGGGGCGCGCCGCCTTTGGCGCGTCCCGCTCGAATGCAGTGTTAGGCTGGTCATTTCAATGGCCCATACGTCTGATAGATGCATGCATAGATTATAGGCTGTCATTTTCCGGACGCCGCAATATCGACGACCTCAATAGACTTGACATCGTCAGGCTCACCTACATAAACAACGAGAGCGGTCATTTCGGAGGCGATCATAGCGCTGTGAGGTTGACCCTTCGGATTGAGGCTGTAACCACCTGAAGTCTTGGTTGGACGTCCGGATTTAGTGGTTCGGCCACCTTTGAGGATAAAGACATGCTCATCCGATAACGCGACAGCGACAATCTTGATTAACTTGCCGGCAGGAGGAATGAACTTGACGATCCAGGTGATGCCACCACCTTCATGGCGTCGATCGCAAAGTACCTTTAACTGCACAATTTCCTGACCGTGATACACGGCACCTGGCCCATAAAACGGAACAGCAGACGTCCATTCGACGTTTTCCATATCGATGTGCACTGAAGACAATTGATTCCCCCTTTTTGCCGGTTGTAGGGCGCAGAGTATTACGATTCGGCGACCATTGACTAAAACGGCCTAACGTTCCGCATAACACCGCCTGCGGAGGCGGCGCGAAGCAACGCTGGAGCAGGTCGGTGTTGATGCGACAGTTAGCCGTCACGTTTCTCGACCGCGACAAGCACCAGCTTCCCATCGATCCCGCCTACCTCGAGCCGCTCGTTCGCCTTGCGCGCATCCAACAACGGGAACGTCTGAGCGATGCGAGGTGAGATCTTCTTCTGCGCTAGCAAATCAAATAACTTCGGCAAATCATCGAGGAACGGATGGGGGTTCTTCCGATACAGCATGGTAATTCCGTAGAAGGATCCCCGCCGGCCGCGCACCCGAGCGCCTACGAACAACGACAGCATTGACCGCACTACCGCAGAAAGCCCCGGAGCACCAACGAAGCCGTACCAGACGGTGATTCCGCCCCGGTGCGTCGAAGCCACGCACTGCCCCGTGTGTGCGCCACCGACACCATCGAATGCTGCATCAACGCCCTCCGCCCGGACCGTGTGTACGCCGATGTCTAACGGGGTTGATCTCCCTTCGATCGGAGTCGCCCCGTACGATGTGACAATGTCATGCCGCGCCTTGGCCGCCGCGCCGATGGTCGAGACGCCATGTGCACGCAAAAGGTCAAGTAGCGCCTGACCTACTCCGCCGTTCGCCGCGTTCACCAGTGCCCACTGCCCGTGCTGGAGCCGAGCACTCCGGTGGATCATCTGGTATGCCGTGACGTAATTGAGAATGAGCGGCACCGCCTGCACATCATCAATGCTGTCAGGAACCTTCACCCAATGCTCCGCGCCGCGGACCACGTGCGTCGCGTAGCCGCCATGTACCAGTAGCGCGCAAACGCGGTCGCCCTCCTTCAGCGTTGTGACGCCCGCGCCCGCAGCGTCGACGATACCGACCGACTCGTAGCCGGGCACGAAAGGAATCGACGGGGCATACGGATAGAAGCCACGGCGCATTGTGATATCGGTCGCCCCCACTCCAGTGGCACGAACCTTCACTCGCACCTCACCCGCGCCGGGCTCTGGCAAGGGTAGTTCCACCGTCTCTAGAACCTCAGGGCCGCCCTTCTTCGTCAGCATTACTGCCTGCATCGTTGCCATGCCGTGTCTCCTTGTGGGGGCTAATCGGGATAGGAAGAAGCCTCACGGCCCTCCCTCCCACACCACCGGACGTACGGATCACGTATCCGGCGGTTCGATGAATTGAATTCTTACCGGGCCGCAAGGCTCGGCACTCCCAGATTCTTGAAGAAGGCCAATGGTAATGCAATGGTCAGCGCCGCTCCATTCTCTCAAAGGTTGGAGCCTCCACCAAACCTGGGGCGGTTCACTCTAATCATAACGAAATGAAACCCTGGCAAGGCCGAGTGTTTCTCAGAGATACTTCTCAAACCAGTCGATCGCTGCACCAGCAGCCTTTGAGAACCAGGGCTCGTAGTAGATGTCGAAGTGCTTGATCGGCAGTGGCAGTAGGGCCTTCGGCTCCTGCGCCCTTTCGTAGGTCTCTTTGACGGCGCCCACCGGTATCAAGCTATCCTTCTCGGCTGGGATCAGCAGCAGTGCAGTGGGTGCGACCCAGTGGACCAGCCTGGTAGAATCGAACTCGCGTATCTTTTCCAGCGACTCGACGGTCACCTGATTGCGCCAGTTCGGACTCGTTTCCGCCAAGGTCCTGTAACCCTCATAGTTCTCTCTCCCGGGAAAGACGCATGGCTCGCCCTCAGGCGCCACGACCTTCATATAGTTGACTGCTCCGGTTCTGTAGCGCTCAGTACGGTCTCGCAGAAAGAACGCGTCCCGCACGTCCCATCCCTTGGGGTCTAGAGCGCGCCGGAATTCCGCGCTTACGGTCGCCGGTACCTGGGCCACGACGGCCTTGATGCGCCTGTCAAAGGTCGCTGTGTATACGACAATCCCCCCGCCGTAGGAGGTCCCCCAGACGCCAATACGCTGTGGGTCAACCTCTGGTTGATCCGATACCCAGGTGATGGCATTGCGGACATCCTCCACCTGCTCGAGCGGGAACAACTGGCAGCGCGGTTCGCCTTCGCTATCGCCGAAATACCGATAGTCAAAGGCCAGCGTCACAAAGCCAGCAGCGGCAAATCGCTCGGCAAGATCGGGCAAACCCATCTCTTTCACAGCCGAAAACCCATGCGCCATCACAATGGTTGGTGACTTCTGGCCCTCTGCCAGATCGTCTGGCACCCAAAGCCAACCACGACAAGGCAGACCTTTGCTGTTAAAGGTGATATCCTTCCGCATTTTCGACCTCCTTATGTCCCCCGGTGTCAGGGTAGTTGTCGCCTCTCTGAAATGGAGTCAGGCGTAGGGTGGGGGGCACGAAGTGCGCGGAGGCTTACGCGGGCGAAGCCGCGTAGCGGTGTCCGCTCGAACGAGGGGTTCGCGGGCGCTGTGCGCCCAACGCCCCGATGTTCGACACTCGCGCCCCGTTCGCGGGCGCACAGCGCCCGCGAACGTCTGAATTCACCGGCCTGCGCGGCTTTTCGCGCAGGTCCGGTGGAATGATGGGTTGGGCATCACATTACGTCTCCGTGAGATCGCGTTCCGCGAAGACCTCTTTGGCGGCAAACAATCCATTGAGAGCGGCGGGAAAGCCCGCGTAGACGGCCATTTGCATAATGATTTCCACCACTTCTTCGCGCGTGCAGCCGACATTGAGTGCGCCATGAATATGCACTTTCAATTGCGGCGCTGCATTACCGAGAGCAGTCAACGCTGCGACAACGCCGATTTCTCTCGCTTTGAGATCAAGCTGCGGCCGAGAGTAGATATCGCCGAACGGGAACTCGATTAGGTACCTTGCGAAGTCGGGAGCAATGTCGGATAGGAAAGCAATAACGCGTTCGCCTGCCTGTCCATCGATTTCACGCAACTTCTCCCAACCACGGGAATAGCGGGATGACTCAAGAGAACTCTGGGGCTGGTTCATTTGGCTGCCTTCTTAGTGGGCGCCGGTTGCTTGGCAAGCATCTTTCGATAAGTACGAATTTTGTCGTCAAGGACACTGGCGCATGTCGAAAGCTCATCGAGCTTGGTGACCAAATGCTCGCGATGGAGCTTGAGCATCGTTAGCCGCGGTTGCAACGTCTTCTCGCCTTGCGAACGGAGGGCTGCGTATTGCTTGATTTCGGCAAGGGGCATTCCGGTGAGCTTCAGCCGGAGGACGAACTCAAGCCAAAGAACATCGTCCCCGTGATACTGCCGATGGCCGCTTGCAGTCCTCCCCGCTGGCTTTAGGATTCCCTCCGCCTCATAGAAGCGCAGAGTGTGCGGGGAAAGCCCACTACGGCGGGAAAGCTCTCCGATTGAGATGGCGTTGTTGGTCACGGCAGCCATGTTAGGAGTTAGAGTGTACTCGAAGTCAAGAGAAACTTTCTGCCGAAGCCTGGGGTTGTGATGCCCAACGTTCAAATTGAGGGGCTGCGCGCTTTTGCGCAGTCCCTCTCGAATGTGAGGTTAGGGGGCGGTGCCATGTATCCACCATGCATTCGGATCAGAACACGGAAAGGAGGGCGAAGCAAGATCGATCGACTTTGCTACTTCGATGGCGACACGAGCGACCCATTCCAAGCGAAAGTGAATATGGCGATATGGATCATTTACCCGGTTGACGTAGCTAATCGAGGCATCGGCTTGTAACGTCATTGGCCATGAATCCGCCCGTTCTCCCGTTGAGTACTGATGCACATAAGCGGAGCGAACTTCTTCGTACAGAAGGTTTGCATAGCTGAATTGCCGCAGAAACTTTATCGTAAGTGTTGGGCATAACGAAAGCACTTCGCTCTCGGGGCGGTCAACTTCATCGCCAGTAAGAACGCGGAACGGATCAAAGCGCAAGAATTTTTCTTTGAGGACGGCTTCCTCATTCTTGGATTGATCTTGAGCAAGACGGCCAACAAGAAGAGGAAGACTAAGCCGCGTTACATCAAGACTCTGCGGAGAATACTGAACGACCACTTCGACAAAGCGCGCTCTGTCCTTCTGCATCCCGGGCCACATCTCCGCTGCTAAAGCAGAAATGGCGGCGGACAAAACCATAACGGCTTCAGCGTAGTCGGCACCGCACTCTCCGCCATTTAGCTGACGTGCAATGCTTACTTTCCTCTCGACCCATTGACTACGCCGCGTATCCATATGTGTTTCTGACCCCTAACGGGGCGCGAGTTGTGCGGCACCCGCGTAAGGCCGGAGGGCACGAAGTGCGCGGAGGCTTACGCGGGCGAAGCCGCGTAGCGGTGTCCGCTCGAACGAGGGGTTCGCGGGCGCTGTGCGCCCAACGCCCCGATGTTCGACACTCGCGCCCCGTTCGCGGGCGCACAGCGCCCGCGAACGTAGAGCTAACCGGCGCTGCGCGGCTTTATCGCGCAGCGTCCAGCGACCGAAGGGAGCGAGGTTGAGCGCCGGGTTGGGCCTATTTGCCACCGCGCGACCCCGCGAGCGCAGTGAAGACACCAAGACCGATGAACACACTGCCACCAAGACGCCGACCAATGTGGCGAGCAACGCTGCCGCGTAACGCTGGCGCGACCGCACCCGCGGCCAAAGCGTAGGCGCTGTCGGTTACTGCGGCGATTGCCACGAAGAGAAAACCAAGCGCCATGCTCTGAAACATGGGCGGCGCATTGGGGCTCAGGAACTGCGGCAGAAAAGCAGCAAAGAAAACCGTAGTCTTGGGGTTGAGCAGAGCAACGACGAAACCGTCACGGAAGACGCGCTTAAGTGGCGCAGCGACGGGAACGTCGGCTGAAATCTCGACGGGGGAGGAACGGAGCATTTGCGCGCCGAGGTACACAAGGTAGAGCGCGCCGGCATACTTGACTACGGAGAAAGCAAGTGACGAAACCGCGAACAAAGCGGCAAGACCAACCGAAGCAGCAAGCGCGTTGCCGAGGTTGCCGAGCGCGACACCGGCCACCGACACCAACCCGGACTGGCGCCCTTGAACAAGGCTGCGTGTAACGATGTAGAGCACGCCAGGCCCGGGCGTGACGGCGAGGACAAAGCTCGCAAGAAGGAATGCCGAGAACAGCGGCCAAGGCGGAAAGAGATCAGTCATTGCGGCAACCTTGAATAGGCCCAACGTAAAAGTGAGGGGCGCGAGCGGCTTCGCCGCGAAGCGTCCCTCTCGACTGATGGGTTAGGATATGCCCTCACGTATAAACGGCTGCAAGAGTGCCTTGATGAAAGACCATCTGCCACTGCCCCTCCCTTTGTTGCCAGATCGAACTGCGAAGTGTATGGGTTGACGGCGCACTGTGACGGTGTGCTCGATACGTGATCAGCGCGACCTGCGACGAGAGCAACTGAACCTTGAACTCCGACGCAGTAACCTCGACCGATGTCTCGACCTGCAGAGCAGCCACGATTTGCGCCTTGTTGAACTGCCTGCCAGAGCTGCCGAACTCGACAAACTCCTCTGCCAATAGCTCGGATACAAGCCTCGACTTGCGAACCTGCGGCGCCAATAATTGGCGCTCAAGGGTTTCCAACAGCTTTTCGACCGGCTCCTTGGCGTGCATGCGGTTCCTAACGTAATTTAGAAAACGACTGCACAGTCCCACCCATGTCGCCTAAATTTTTCCATCCCCACCCCCCACCCAGAAAATCAAGCACCCAACACCCTCCTGCAACATTTATAGCAGCCTAAATTTTTCCGGATGAACGCCACACGCAAACGCGTCCGCACAGCAATGCAGATCACCACCTATTCTTGTCCACAAACCTACACCAATTCATGATCCTACTCAATCCACCCCATGATTCCCTACCCCCAACGAAAAAACGCCCCGAAAGGCGTCCATCACCACAATCAGCGCACCGCATATCAAAACTACCCCGCTAAATCCCTCTCCGGCTTCCGCACCACCTGCCCGAACCACACATAAAACGCCGGGATCACAAAGAGCGAAACCAGCGACCCGAAGCTCAGACCGCTGACAATGACCAGTCCCATGGAGAACCGCGCGTCGGCATTACCGCCACTGGCGAAGAGCAGGGGTACGGCGCCGGCAATCATCGCCGCCACCGTCATGAGGATGGGGCGTAGGCGCAGGGTTGCCGCTTCCACCACCGCATGACGTCGGTCGAAATGCTTTTCCGCCTGCATGACACGGGCAAATTGCACGATAAGAATGCCCTGTTTGGCGATCAGGCCGATGAGCATCACCATACCCACTTCTGAATAAATATTGACGCTGGAGGCACCCAGCGCAATGGGCAGCAGGGCGCCGAAGAGCGCGACGGGCACCGCGGTGAGCACCACCAGGGCGTCGCGAAAGCTGTTGAACTGCGCCGCCAGCAGCAGCAGGACCATCAACAGCGCAAAACCGAAGGTGACCACCAGCGCACTGCCCTGATGCATGTATTGACGAGAGACACCGGCATAGTGGATCTGATCTCCGGCGGGCAGGATTTTCTGGGCATGATCCCGCAGGAATTGCAGGGCTTGACCCAAAGACACCCCTGGTGCCGGATTGGCCTGAATGAAGACCGCGGGCAACTGCTGGAACTGCGGCAGGAAGGTGGGTGCCGGTCGCGACTGCAGGGAGACAAGGGTGGACAGTGGCACCTGCGCGCCGGATGGCGTCTTGATGGTGTAGGCCTTCAGGAAATCCGGATTGGCGCGCAGCGCGGGCGGCACCTGGGGCACGACGCGGTAGCTGAGGCCGTCCATGTCGAAGTAATTGACATAGTTGCCGCCCAGCAGGGTTTCCAGATTCTGCCCGATATCCGCCATGCTCAGGCCGAAGGAGGCCGCCATCTGGCGATTGATATGAATTTCCTGGATCTGATTGTTGTACTTCAGATTTTTGCAGACGAAGGAGAACAGGCCACTGGCCCTGGCCTCCTGCACCAGCTTGCCGGAGACCGCATCCAGTGGATGATAGCCGCCACCGGTACTGGTGATCACAAACTGCACCGGCAGCCCCACCGCCGCACCCGGCAAGGGCGGCAGGCCGAAGGCGGAGAGCTTCATGCCCGGCACCTGCTCGGCCAGTTTCTGCACCTTCTCCTTGACCTGCTGCGTGGTGACATCGCCGCGCTCGGGTTTGAGCACCACCCCCGCCATCACCTCGTTGTTGAGCAACATGCCGCCGATACCCACCCCATTGACCGCGAAGCTGTGGCTGCGGCTGCCGACTTTATTGAAAACCGTCTTGGTCAGGTAACTATCGTAGGCATTCATGTACTCCAGGGTCGCGGTCGGCTGGGCGACGCCATTGACATAGACGATGCCCTGATTGGCCGGCGGGGCCAGCTCGCTCTGACTGATGGAGAAGAGGAAATAAATGCCGACGGTGAGGATCAGCGCCAGCGTCACCGTCGCCGGCCAGACCCGCAGGCTCTGAAACAAGGTGCGACCATACAGCCCCTTGAGTCGTCCGAAAACATGATCCACCAGATGCGCCATCCGGCCTTCGTGCCCGGCCTTCAGGACCCGCGAGGCGAGCATGGGGGCGAGGGTCAGGGCGGCCACCATGGACAGCAGCACCATGGCGACAATGGTAAAGGCGAATTCGCTGAACAAATGCCCCACCAGCCCGCCGATGAAAGCCATGGGCGCAAAAACCGCCACCAGCGTCGTCGCCATGACCAGGATGGGGCTGGCCAGTTCACGGGCGCTGGCCAAGGCGGCGTGCAAAGGCGTGGCACCGTTTTCGATATGCCGGTGGACGTTTTCGACGACGATAATGGCGTCATCCACCACCAGCCCGATGGCCAGCACCATGGCCAGCAGGGTGAGCAGATTGAGGGTATAGCCGAGCGCATGGAGGATGGTGATCGCCCCCACCATCGCCACCGGGATGGCGAGCACCGGCACGATCAGCGCCCGCCACGAGCCCATGAAGAAGTAGATCACCAGGATCACCACCAGCAAGGCCAAGGCGATATTGACCTCCACTTCCTGCAGGGAGCTTTTGACGAACTGCGCGCCATTGTAAATGGTGTAACCCTTCATGCCCGGCGGCATGGTCGAGTCCAACTGGGCCATGACTTTTTGAATACCCTGAGACACTTTCAGGGCGTTACTGCCGGGGGCCTGCTGAATACCGATATTGACCGCGGGCTGACCGTCCACCATCACGGATGAGTCATAGGTCTGGGCACCCAGGGAGACTTTGGCCACCTGTCCCAGACGAATCGGCACCCCATGTACCGTCGCCACCACCAGATTGCGGAACTCTGCGGCGCTGTGCAAGGCGGTGTTGGCACTCAGAGAGACCGCCGTGTACTGACCGCGCAGACGCCCAACCGCCGCGACGAAATCATTCTGCTTCAGGGCAGCACTGACCTGCGCGGGGGTAATGCCCAGCACGGCCATTTCCTGGGGATTCAGCCAGACGCGCATGGCGTAGGTATTACCGTTGGGGCCGGTGCCCGGCGGCAGGATGGACGTCAGGCCCACCCCCGGCACGGACTGGATGGCGGGTTGCACCACCCGGGTCAGGTAGTCAGTGATCTGCTGCTGATTGAAGCCTTTACCATGGTAGCTCAGCAACATCAGGTAGGCACCGGAACCGGACATTTCCTGCACCACGGGCTGCATCACCCCCTGAGGGAGCTGATTGAGGACCGTATTGACCTTACTCTGCACCTGGGACAAGGCCGCGTTGGGATCTTCGCCCATGCGCATATAGAGGGTAAGGATGGAAATGCCATCTTCACTCACCGCCGTCATGTAGTTGATGCCGGGGGCTTGGCCGACGGCTTTTTCCAGCGGCGCCGTAATAAAAGCGTTGACGGTCTTTGGGGTCGCCCCGAAGTAGTGGGTGGTCACTGTAATCATGGAGCTGTTGGTGGGCGGATACTCGGTGATGGGCATCAGGCCGAGGGAGCGCAGCCCGAAGAAAAACAGCACCAGGCTCAGGGAAATGGCGAGGATGGGGCGGCGGATAAAGGGTTCGGTGAAATGCATGGGGATCCTCAGAGATGCACGGCGTTATTGATGCGCACATGGTCGCCGCTGTGCAGTTTGACCTGCCCCGCCGTGACTACCAGATCGCCCGCCTTGAGGCCGGAACGAATCACCACTTGGTCTCCGCGCTGCAGGCCCGTGGTCACCGGCTGCTCTTTGGTGATCAGGGTATGGTCCGGTCCCAGGGTCAGCACATAGACAAAGTCCCCGTAGGTATTGAAGCTCACCGCCACCGTGGGAATCATCAGGCGTGCCGTGGGTGCTTCTTTTTGCAGGACGACGCGGACGAACATGCCCGGCTTCAAGCCCAGTGGCGCATCGACGAGGGCGCGGACGCTGACCGCCCGGTTTTGCTCGTCCACATGGCTGGAAACCGCCTGCACTTTGGCGCTGTAACGATGCAGGATAATCCCGTCATGCACGTCAAGCTGTATCGGCGCGCCCGCCCGCACCGCCTGCACATCACGCTGGGGCACCGTGAAATCGGCATAGAGTGTCTGCAGGTTTTCGATATGCACCACCGGCATACCTGCATGGACATATTCTCCCACGTTCACGGTACGCAACCCCAATACTCCGCTGAAGGGGGCACGGATCTGCGTATCCGCCAGAGACTCCTGCAGGGCCGTCACCCTGGCCTGGGCCACGCTGGCGCCATAGCGAGCCTTATCCAGTGCGGCGGTGGAGATACCGTGGATGGCAAAGACCTTCTCGGCGCGCTGATAATCCACCCGCGCAAGGTCGGCCTCGGCCTGGGCGGCCTGCAACTGGCCGGGCAAAGCGCCGGGGTCGAGAGACAGGAGCAACTGTCCCTTTTGCGCTGTGGCACCGGAGTGAAAACCGATGTGCTGCACCACACCCCCAGTCTGGGGACTGAGCACCGCTCCCTGTTGCGGCACGATCTCGCCCACGGCGGTCAACTCGCCCGCCATCGACTCGTTTTTTGCGCGCGTGGCAGAAACGGTGACCACCGGGTTGGCCGCCGCCGCCAGACGTGCATGCAACTGACCCTGACGCCATTGATACCAGCCATAAACACCGCCAAAAAGCAGCGCGACAACGATACCCAGTAAGAAAAAGGCCTTCTTCATGCAGGGGCTCCCGGAGAGTGGTGAATGGCGGAATGGGGTTGCGCGTCGCCGGCCGTGCGGGCATCACCGGCATCGGGCTGCCAGCCGTCGCCCAGCGCCACAAAGAGCGCCACGCTGTCCAGATAACGCTGCCCACGTGCGCTGATGGCAGCGACCGTGTCCTGTTGATACGCGATTTCGGCATCGAGCACCGTGACATAGTCGGTGACGCCATCACGGTAGCGGGCCTCCGCCAGATGCAGGGCGGCCCCGGCGGCAGTCTGTGCGGCCAGACGATGTTGATAGGACGTGTCGGCGCCCTGCAAAGCGCGCAGGGCATCGGCCACTTCACGAAAGGCGTCGAGTACGGTGCCGCGATACTGATCACTGACCACTTTGTACTGGTCGAGCGCCGCGCGACGCTGGGCATGGAGGGCGCCGCCGTTATAAATCGGTGCCGCGATCCCCGCCCCCAGGGACCAGAGGGTCGAAATCGGGTTGAAGAACATTCCCCCGGTCATGGCCGCCTTACCGATGTCGGCGGTGATATTGAACTGGGGATACAGGTCGGCGGTGGCCACATCGGCCTGCGCCGCCGCCACTTCCAGCTCCGCCGCTGCGGCCTGGATATCCGGGCGCTGCGCGGCCAGAGCCGAAGGCAGGGTGGTGGGCAGACTGGACGGCAATTGCAGACTGGCAAGTGTCGGCATGGGCAGATCCGCATCGGGGGACTGGCCCAGCAAAGCCGCCAGCCCGTGTCGGGCCATCGCCACATCCGCCTGCAAGGGGGCAATGCGCGCCTGCGCCGCTGCGCTGATGGCCTCCTGTTGATCCACACTTTGCAGATTCTGATAACCCAACCGATATTCCTGCTGCAGCAGGCGCAACAGATGGGCATCGGCAGTGGCGATCTGCCGGGCGGCGTCGAGCTGGGCCTGTGCCGCAGCACCGTTGATTACCGCCCGGCTTACGGCCGCCGCCAGAAAGACTTCGCTTTGATGCAGACTGGCACGACTGACTGCGGCCCGGGCCCTGGCCGCATGTACCAGATCCTTCTGGCGACCAAACACATCGGGGTTGTAGCTGACGTTTATGGTTCCCAGCAGCAGGCTATAGAGGTTGCCGGGAATGCGATAGCTCGCCCCGCCATTCGCACCGGTGCGCTGTGCCCGTCCACGACGGATTCCGGCACCGGCACCGACACTGGGCAGCAGTCCGCCCTGCGCTACGGTGATCAGAGACCGCTCGCGCGCCAGGGCCGCCCGCGCCGCCTGCAGATCCGGGTTGGCCTGCATGGCCTGCCGGATGTAGCCGTTCAGCGCGGACGAATGAAAGAGCGACCACCAGGCCTGAGATTCCTGCTGCGTCCACCGAATCCGCTGCGGCCCGCCCTGCAAGTCCAGGGGATGCGCGTTATAGGCCGCAGGTGCTGGCACATCGGGCGCACCGGGCCGCGGCCCCACCGCGCAGCCAGCCGCAGCGACAATCCCGAGCAAGACGCCCAGCCGGGCCATGCCCGGGGCGGATCGCCCCGTCTTCTTCCGCCTGTGGCCATGCGGATACCTGGCGTTTTTCATGCAAAACCCTCGTTCACTCGATCCACCGGGAAGACCGATGAAAATGGTAACGGGGATGCCTGTAACAATCTCTGCCGTAGGGGGCCTGAAACGTAACAGAGTGTCGCTTTGTGGCGCATCGAAAGGTCTTGTTACAATTCATCTTGGTCCTTCCGGGAACAACAGGTTAGAGTGTGCTCATGGATACACGGAAACAGATTCTGGTGGTGGACGACGATCTGCGCCTGCGCGGTCTGGTAGAATCGCACCTGCAGGGCTTTGGCTTTGGGGTGCGGGGCATGAGCGATGGCCGGCAGATCGAAAGTCTGCTTGCCGAAGCGCCCGTGGATCTGATCGTCCTCGATCTGGGCCTGCCCCATGAAGATGGCCTGCAAATCTGCCGGCGCCTGCGCCAGCATCATGATGTCCCCATCCTCATGCTCACCGCGCGCGGTGATGAAGTGGACCGTATTCTGGGACTGGAGATGGGCGCCGACGACTACCTTGCCAAACCCTTTCATCCCCGCGAACTGGTGGCCCGTATCCAGGCGATTCTGCGCCGGGTCCGCGGGGCCGATCGGCTATCCAGCATGTCGACCGCTCCCTTTCAGTGTGGTCCTTTTAGCGTGGACATGAGCCGGCAGGAGATCCTGCGTGACGGAAAGGCCCTGTCCCTCACCAGTGCCGAGTTCCAGACCCTCGCAACCCTCATCCAGCATGAAGGCCAGCCCCTGACCCGCGAAAAACTCATGTGGCTGAGCCGCGGCCGTCAGCTCGAAAACGATGATCGCAGCATCGATATGCAGATCTCCCGCCTGCGCCGCCTGCTCGATGGAAGTCCCGGCCAACCCCGGCATATCCGCACGGTTTGGGGCTATGGCTACCTGTTCGTCGCGGAACCCTGAGCATGCGGAGTTTCTGGCCGCGCAGCACTCTGGGTCGGACGGTGCTCCTGCTCGCGGTTTTACTGCTGGGGACCCAGGGCGCCGTCTATGTCCTGTTTCATCAGTACGTGCTGAATCCCGCAGCCGAACGCTTCGCGGAGTTTCTCTGGCAGACTGACCACGCCCTTATCGCGGCTGGCGCCGATCACACCGCCATCGGCACCCTGCAGTGGCGATCACCCCAGGCTCTGCCCGGCACCCCCGCCAACAACTATTTTTTGTGCCAAAGTGCCCATTATCTGGCCCGGATTGCCCCCGGCGCGGCACTCCGGGTCGGCCCCGCCGATGCCCATACCACCTGGATGTGGATTCGCGGGGATCATCACCAGCCCTGGCTGGGTCTGCGCGTTTCCCCCATGGAGTTCGGCGGCCAGGGCTTCATGTTCATGCGCCTCGGGATCATCGCCCTTTGCACCCTGCTCGGCGCCTGGATCATCGTTCGCCAGATCAACCGCCCCTTGGCCCGGCTGGCGGCGGAAGCGCCGCGCATCGGTCGCGGCGACATGCCGGAGTCCCTCGCACCCATTGGCGGCCCCCTGGAGGTACGCCACCTGGAACAGGCCATCACCAGCATGGCCAAGGATTTGCACCGCCTGCACGAAGAACGCACCCTGCTGCTCACCGGCATTTCCCACGAACTGCGGACGCCCCTGTCGCGTCTGCTGCTGACCCTGCATCTTCAGGACCCCGATCTGCTGGCCGGGAAAGGGGCCATGCTGGTGGACGTCAGTGAAATGGATGAAACCATCGACAAGTTTCTGACCCTGGTACGCAGCGGAGACGAGGAAAAAGTCATCCGGGTAGAGGTGACCGACTGGGTAATGGAAATGGCCGAAACCGGTCGCGAACGCTACGGCCTGGAGGTACAGGTAAAACATGCTGCCGAAGCGGCCGCCTTGCCGCCCCTGCGCTGCCGACCTTTGGCGCTGGAAAGAGTGTTCCGCAACCTGTTCGACAACGCCAGACGGTATGGTGGCGGGCGTCTGGACATCCAGATCATCCGCCACCCGGACAGCACCGAAATCTGTCTGCGCGACCACGGCCCCGGCGTGCCTGAACAGGATATAGAAGCGATGAACAGCGGCACGCTGCCCCGCCAGTCCGGGCACGGTTCCGGCATCGGCCTGCGCATCTGCCAGCGCATCATGGCCCTGCACGGCGGCACGCTTCGTTTCGCCAATGCCCGAACCGGCGGGCTCATCGCGAAGCTTGCATTTCCCGACCATGGAACGGTCGCGCCGGGGCTGGCCACAAACCCCATTTAAGGGTATTTTCCGACGGCCAGATGCTTGACACATCATCAATAAACGGGAATCATTCTCGTCTACCAATGTAAATACGGATCATTCCATGTCTGCTGCGCCCGCTGCCCGCAATATCCAATCCCTGGCCCACCGCTCGCGCTGGGGCATCTTCCTGGCGGTACTGGGTCCCGGCCTGGTGGTCATGCTCGCCGATACGGATGTCGGCAGCATCATCACCGCCGCCCAGAGTGGCGCACAATGGGGCTTCAAGCTGTTGCTCCTGCAATTCATCCTCATGCCTATCCTCTACATCGTGCAGGAACTGACTGTCCGTCTCGGCATTTTTACTGGTAAAGGCCACGGCGAACTGATTAGCGAAACCTTCGGGAAAGGCTGGGCCTATCTCTCCGTCGCCGGTCTCAGTGTTGCCACTACCGGCGCCTTGTTGACGGAATTTTCGGGAGTCGCGGGCGTCAGCCATCTCTATGGCTTGCCGCGCTGGGTCGGGGTTACCCTGGCCGCGGCCACCCTGCTGACCGTCGTCTGGACCGGTTCGTATCGACGCGTTGAACGCATCGCCCTGATCATGGGCCTCTTTGAGCTGGTCTTTTTTGGTATCGCCTGGGCCAGTCATCCCAGCGCCCATGAAATCCTGGATGGCCTGCTGCACGCCCCCATCACCAACGACCACTACATGATGCTGGTCGCCGCCAATATCGGTGCCGTCATCATGCCGTGGATGGTGTTCTACCAGCAGTCGGCAGTGGCCGACAAGGGGCTGCACCCCGAACATTACCGCCACGCCCGTTGGGATACCGCTTTCGGCGCGATCATTACCCAGGCGATCATGGCGGCGGTGCTGATCGCCACAGCCGCCACCATTGGCCGCCTCAACCCCAACGCCCCCCTCAATACGGTACATCAGCTCTCAGAGGCCATCATTCCCTATCTTGGTAACACTTGGGGACGGATTGTGTTTTCCCTGGGCATCCTTGGGGCGGGCATGGTGGCGGCCATCGTCGCCTCCCTCGCCGGGGCCTGGGGTTGGGGGGAAGTCACCGGCTTTCGCCACTCGCTGGAGCATCACCCCAAAGATGCGCCCTGGTTTTACGGAATTTACACCACCATCATCGTGGCTGGCGCTGCGGCAGTGATCACCATCCCCGATCTCGTCAGTCTCGACATCGGCGTCGAAGTGATGAATGCGCTGCTCCTGCCCCTGGTGCTGGGCTTTCTGGTCGCCCTGTCCGTCAAGGCGCTGCCCGCCGAACACCGCTTGCGCGGCCCCTATCTCTGGCTGGTGCTGTTCGTGGCGATTCTTGCGGGGGGGTTAGGAGTTTATGGAGGATTGACCAGCATTCCGGGTTGGTAGAGGCTAAAGGCAAGCCTCAAAAAGTTGCGGAGATGTGAGGCTGTGCTATATCTAAGCACACGGTTCTTCACCGCGACCGCGCCCTACAGGAGCCCTGCATGTCCATTTTCCAGCACGCCGCCAATATTCTCGAAGCCAAAGTCCATAAACTGCTCAGCCGGGCCGAAGATCCGGCCGAGACCCTGGATCTCTCCTACGAAAAGATGCTGACCAGCCTGCAGGAAGCCAAGCGCCACCTTGCGGATGTAGTCACTGAGCGGATCTCCCTGGAGAACCAGATCGCCCAGGCGCAGAAGCAGGCCGCAAAAGCGGAAGAGGATGCGCGCATGGCCCTTGGTGCCGGCCGCGAAGATCTGGCGCGCCGCGCGCTGGCGGAAAAACAGGCCGAAGCGCAGAAAATCACCGCCCTGCAGGAAGCCCACGACACCGTCGCGGCGCAAGCCCTGAAGCTCACGGATTACGAACATGCGCTCCAGGAGCGCATCGAACAGTTCCGTACCCAGAAAGAAGTCATGAAAAGCCAGATGGCGGCGGCGCAGGCCCAGGTCAAAGTCACCGAATCCCTGACCGGCCTGGGGCATGGGCTGGATGACGCCGGGGATGCGTTACGCCGGGCGCAGGACCGTACCGCGCAGGAGCAGGCCAAAGCCCAGGCCATGGACGGCCTGCTGGAGTCCGGGGTCATCAACGATCCTCTCGACCATCGCAGCCAGACGGACCGGGAAATGGACAAGCTCCGCGCCACCAGCAGTATCGACGACGACCTCGCCCGGCTGAAGGCGGAGATGGCTACCAGACAGACGTGAATTCAACCCCGACGCTCCCCGTCACCATGGACGTCCATGGTCCTGCTGCCACCTCCGGCACCGGCCTACGCCTCGCCGGTGCTCATACCCTGACGGATCGCTCCGCGCTGTTCGTCCAGAATCTGGTTGCCATGCTTCCACAGGTGCACCTTGCGCATCCCGTGGCGCCCCCCTATCCTTCTTTACGCGAGTAGATCGCGCATCGTGACACGATGGCTGCGAGGAAGCGCCATCTCTACCTGGCGGGCCGGCAGGATCGAGGTTGTCTGGAATCAGGCGGGGGTTGGAGAAATATGGGTGCGATCAGCATCACGCGCAGGGGCAGCGCACCAAAAGGCATTCAGCCATGAACGGTCTGCTCCGTATCGCCCTGAAACTGCTGCTCAACGACAAAGGCAAATTCGCCACCCTGGTCATTGGCATCACCTTCTCCGTGTTTCTGATGATGCAGATGACCTCCATGTTCTCCGGCATCCTCTATCAATCCGCATCCAACATCGTGAATGTCGGCGCCAGGATGTGGGTGATGGACCCCGCCGTCCAAACCCCGCAAAACAGTATCCCCATGCCCAACTACGTGCTGGACGCGGTGCGCAGCATACCCGGCGTAAAGTTTGCGGTGCCCTTTTATGTCGGTGCTGGCCTCGTCAAGCTCAATGACGGCACCTATCAGTCCGCCACCATCATCGGTCTGGACGACGCCAGCCTGTTCGGCCGACCGACGATCATATCCGGCAGCATTACGGACATTTACAAGAACAACGCCTTCATCATGGTCAAGGATGCCAACTACGCCAAGCTGGGCAGCCCAAAAATAGGCACCAGCTTTGAGATCAATGATCATCGCGCGGTGGTCGTGGCCCTGGCCCACACCCCGGTGCCCGGCCTGTTCGGCTTGCCGACCCTCTATACCACCTATAACCGCGCCACCCAGGACCTGCCCTCCACCCGCTACCTGATTTCCTACATCCTGGTGCAGCCGAAAAGCACTCGGGATATCGCCGCCATCGAGCAGCAGGTAAAGCAACTGGGCTATCTGGCCTTGACCGATCAGCAATTCATCGCCCGCAACGACCGGTTCTATGAATTTCAGACCGGGATGGGCACCAACATCCTGATCATGACTCTGATCAGTTTTCTCGTCGGCCTGTCCATTGCCGGAGAAACCTTTTACATGTTCGTTCTGGACAATCTGGAGCACTTCGGCGCCCTCAAGGCCATCGGTGCCAAAAGCGGCGAACTGATCCAGATGATCGTCTTTCAGTCGTTGGTTGTCGGTTTTCTGGGTTTCGGCTTCGGCGTGCTGCTGTCTTCCACCATGATTGCCGTCGCCAAACTGAAGATCGCCAACTACGCCGCCATGGTCACTTACGAAAACCTGTTTCTGGCCCTTGTCATGGTCCTGATCATTTCCGCCTTTTCGAGCTATATCGGCATTCGCAAGGTCATCCGCATCGACCCCTTTGACGTCTTCCGGGGTTAGCATGATCCTGACCGCGCGGGACATCACCAAATCCTTTGGCGAAGCGACGAACCAGACCTACGCGCTGCGCGAGGTCAGCTTCGCGGTGGACTTCGGCGAGATGCTCTATATCGTCGGCCCCTCCGGCTCCGGCAAGACCACGCTGTTGAGCATCATCTCCGGCATCTTGCGCCCCGATGACGGCGACGTGGTAGTGAAGGATACGGATATCTGGAAGCTCGGCAATGACGCACTGGCCGGCTTTCGTCTGCAGACCATCGGTTTCGTTTTTCAGGACTACCACCTCTTTCCTCGTCTGACCACCCTGGAAAATGTGGCCATTCCGCTGATTCTCCGGCGAGAACCCTGGGACAAGAGTCTGGCGGAGGCGCGCAAAACATTGCAGGTCGTCGGTCTGGCGGAAAAAGAAAGCCTGCCGCCCTACAAACTGAGCGGGGGTGAGCAACAACGGGTCGCCATCGCCCGCGCCATCGTTGCCCAACCGGACCTGCTGATTTTCGATGAGCCTACCGCTTCCCTGGATGGGGACACCGGCAGGAAAATCGTCGCCTTCGTCAAGGAGCATA
>JAMCRJ010000070.1 GCA_023381645.1 Gammaproteobacteria bacterium | reverse complement strand
TATCCGCAAGCGCGGACCACGCGGCCGCATGCGGCCTGTGACGACCATTCCGTGGGAGAAGTATCGGGGTTTTGCCGCGCGGTTAACCAAACAACTGTCGGGCAATTACAGCATGAACCGGATGGATCTAGTGGAAAGCCTGAATCGGCAACTTGTCGGTTGGGCTGCCTTTTACCAATATACCGTAAACGTTTAGCCAACCCACCCTTGCAGCTTGTCTCAGATCAAGCTAATGCGGTTTTTTTCCAGTTCCACGGCAAGAGTTCGTGGAGTTTTTTGTTGGGCCAGCGGGGTGGTGCCGATCTCGCTGTGCCTACTACGATGATATTCCCGCTCCACCCAGGCCTGCGTCGCCCGGTTCAGGGCACCCAGAGTAAGCCCTTCCTCTCCCTCCAGCATCGGCAGCAGGCGGCCTCCGATCTGGCCCCAGAAGCACTCCTGCTTCCCATTCTGGTATGGACTATAAGGCAGTGTCGTCTGATGCAGCACCCCCAGCAGGGCCAGTCCGTTGGTGGTTTCCTCGGCCACCATGGCGGCGCCATTGTCGGTCATCAGCGCCCGTGGCAGGCCGCGCTTCATAAAGGCCTGGCAGAGGCCGTGGATGAGGCTCTCGGCGGTTTCGTCCAGATACCATTGCAGGTGGCAGAGCAGCCGCGAGTGATCGTCGATGATCCCCAGCAGCATGGGTGTCTCCCAGGCGCCAGCACGGGTCAGCACCTGGCGGGAGCCATGGTGGAAATCCAGATGCCAGAGGGCGGCGGTATGTTCTACCTCATAGCTGCGCACTTCCAGGCGTTCCAGACGATCACGGGCGGCGATAGCGCCGGCGGTGGCGCGTTTCGGTCGCGACTGCCGGAACAGGCCCTGTGCCTGGAGATAGCGGCGGATCGTCGGGTAGGACGGAAGCGTCACATCCTGCCCCTGCAGGGCAGCCTTCAGATTGTCGTAGTGCAACTGGGCTGTCCAGCCCGGATGCTCCCGATATTGGATGGTCAGCGTCTCGATCGCCAGCGGCGTCAGACTCGGGAACTGGCCGACGTTACTGCGTAACCGGTTGCGCAGGGGGAGGACCGGATTCTCTGCCGCGCGTACCCGGTAATACCAGCGCTCCAGGGTGGAGAATCCAAACTGGACCGGTTCCCCGGTGAGCGGATGGCGCCAGATCCGGGCGGCCAGCGCCTCCAGTGCCGGAGCGAGTTCTCCCGGAGCGGGTGGTGCCGCCAGCAAGGGGCCAATGATCGCAAAGCGCAATAGCGCCCAGCGATCCCGTTGGGGGGAGTCGATACGGGTCTTCATCATTCAGTCTCCAGAGGGGGTGCTGCCCAGGGCAACACGGGAGACCCAGCTTACAAACCCTCAGTCAGGGTGACACTTGCCAAGTTCTGCGGGAAATCTGCAACCCTCATTCCGTTTGATGTTTACCCCTGGTTTACCTCTGGCGGATCGTCAGCGGCGTGAGCAGCGCCAAACCGTCCAGCACGGCGGCTATGGGTGGACCCGCAAACCGGGCCAGCAGGCTGAGTGGCAGATCTTCCCGGTGGACCGGCGGCAGATAGCAGGCGACTTCCGCCTTCCAGAGGGAGGTCAGCGGGAAGTCCTGCTTCCACCAGTCTCGCCAGCGTCGCAGGGTGCGGCCGGGCACGTCGAGCAAAGCGCAAACCTCCTGGGCACCCGGTGTTCTGGCGGTCAGCCGTCCGGCCATCAGCAGGATCACCAGGGCCAAATAGACCCGGCGCCCGAGAAACCGCACGGAGGGTGACGTTCTGCGCTTGCGGCAGTGGCTACAGCAGAAGCTGAAGCGCGAGGCGTACGGCATTCTGAAATCCCGTAAACAGCCTCTGGGCTTGCGAGGGTAGTCCGCCCGATGCCACTTCCCACCACAGACACACCGAATGCCCCTGGATTCTTCGGCAAGGGCTTCATCAACGCGGTACAACCACTGAAATATTTTGGGATCATGCAGAAGGTTATGGCACACTGACGGGGTCCTTTTCTTGGTCGGAAAGTGACACTCCCCCAACAGGCGCGTTTGTTCAAGTTCTTCGAGGGGGTTTACCCCCAGCCCCTCACGCTACGTGACCGTCAGCGTATCCAAAGCCATCAATATCTCTGACCGTACTCAATAACCCCGTGCAGCCATAGCCTCGGTTTGCTCTCGATCGGCAGGATGACCGTCTGAATGCCATTGCCCTGCCGCAACTCGCGCAAGTGGTAAGCATCCTCCAGCTTTGCCGCTTCCACCTGCTGAAGAAATGCGATTTCAGGCCAGGCCGGAGGAGGCGTAGGTCGCATCGCCAAAACCTCCTCACGATGTTCCTTCCAGAGCAGTCGGACCCGCGCGTATAGCGGCGACTTTCCCATGGCTTGAAGTTGGTAAACGGCATCCGGTTCGAAGGGGTCCTTGACCTGGGGAAGACGAAACCCGGATCCCGCCAGTTCGCGTTCTATACGTTCCGCGAACTCCTTGCGGCCGACTTGTCGAAGCGACGCTACCACACGGCTTATCCCCAGCCCACTGGTCTCTACCAACACCGCGATGGCCCCGGGATCTGCAAGCGTACCGAGCACAATCTGAATTTCTTTTTGCCAGGTTTGATAAAGCCTGGGTGGGAGCTTGATCAGACAGTAAGGTAGGGACATACATCGCAGGCCATCGATCAGGACAACCTGTTCTTCGGTGGGCATGGATTTTTGTCCGGGATACATCACCAAGCTATGCCCAAAGACCAGATCCTGAATCTGACTTTGGTTGACACCCAGAAGCACTTGGATCTGCCGTGGGATAACATTGCATTGGGAATGCCGTAGCAAGGAGGATTCCGCTGATAAGCAATATTGAGCGCCAAATCGATCTTCCAGGTAGTACGCTAGATATTCCCAGAAGTTTGCGTAAAACAGCGTGCTGTCGCCCTGATGAGCACCCGGGTCTGAAACGAAGTACCACCCCTTGAGGATTTCCCGCAGAAAGCCCTTCTCTAGGAGTAAAACTCGCGTGGCATTCTTGATCTGTTGGCCGCGAACGACACCTTGGGTTGGCCCGATCTTGGCGTGCAGCTCTTCCAAGGCTAGGGCCAACTTTGTTGCTTCGCTTCGTTTCGGTCGCGCCATTCGATCGCCCCACATGTTTTGGTTAATTTAATATACATGTTTTATTTAATTTAATAAAGAGTTTTTCAGTTGAAACAGGGGTTAACTCCCATATTCTACCTCGTAGTAACCACTTCCTGAACGGTCCACAGGGTCACCCACCCCCTGGCGAGTCGGGCATGAGCTGTACTGCAGGGGCACACAGCGAGCGGGGGGGCGCCTCGGATTTATGCTTAATTATCCATCGTTGCGTAATTTATCGGTTTGGCGATAATTGTGCGTAAGGTGGTTCAAGATCGCAGCGAAACCCAATGGTTCCCGCCGAATTACCCCAGGGTTGGCCTACCGGGCACTGCTCGTGCCAGACGTTGAGGAGGTCAGGGTCACTCATCCTAAATTCGGCAGTTACCTCTGCTGATTTGGCAGGATTCCTTTGATAGGATTGGTTTTTCCCCTGTAATGGAGGCTCACCCTGTGGGTAATGACGAAAATCGGCCGCAAAAGGCCATTCCTGCGACAGTAAAGGCCATGGTCGTGGACACCCGGGGTGGTCGTATTCAGGTGTATCCTGGGATCAAGAATCGGCAGCCACCCCCTTTGGTCAGCTGGTATTCTTTGCCGAGTTTCAGGAAATCAGCAGTTTGTTTTCTGCTGCTGGATGTGGAAGTCACGGCTGGCAACACCACGGCCTCCGACCATGCCCGACCAGGGCTGAACCGCGTACTGGACTCCCTAAGTGCTGAACAGCGCCCTTATCTGGTATGTGGCGACTGTGGCTTTGGCAATGATGCCGTCATCCGCGAGATGGAGACCCGGCAGCAGCCCTACCTCTTCAAATTGCGTCAAACGCCTGTTGCAGCGAGCATTTACCCGCCGCGACTGGATGAGCGCCGGACAAGCCTGGGAAGGCCGCGAGGACAGCATTCAACTTGCCGGATGGCAGCAGAGCCGCCGGGTAGTCATTCTCCGGCGTTTGCTGAAGCAAAACCTGATTGCCACCCAGGAACAGCAGGGCCAACTGGAATTTGCTTTCGTGGGCCGGCGCCAGACCAAGGTCTACGAATACGCCGTGCTGGTGACGGATCTCACAGAAAGGATTCTGGGCATCGCGCAGATGTATCCGGACCAGGCGGATGCGGAGAACGGTTTTGACGAGATGAAGAATCAGTGGGGTTGGGGCGGGTACAGCACCCGTGATCTGGCGCGTTGCCGGCTCTCCGCCCGCGCCGTGGGGCTGATCTACAACTGGTGGAGCTGGTATACCCGACTGGCCTTTCCGGAATCCCGGCGAGAGGCTATCACCAGCCGTCCATTGCTGCTGTCCGCCATAGGCCGAAGCCCGAAACACGCTGGACAGACCCAGCTTTACCTGACGCCCATGCATGCCGCGCAGAAAAAGGTGGAGCGCGGAATTGAGAATATCCGCCGAGGCTTACGGGCTGTACGCCAGACTGCAGAGCGGTTGCTGGGGGCACCAGCCATGGGACCTCCTCGTGCGCTACATCGTCGCCCAAATTACCCAATCACCGTGGTTACCAGATGAGGCGATTCCTGTTCTGGCCGGGCCGTAACTGCTTTTTTAGGTTCAACAGCTTGCACAGGCCGCGCCGCCGATGCGTCTGCGCCCAATCCCGACCACGGACAGCGTCGTAGCTTTGCCTTGTCCCGTCACTCCCTACTCAGAGTGCCGGGACTACGATTCATGATCCTGGACAAGGCTCTCAAGCTCTGACCAGCATTCAGTCCTCTCTGCAGAAGATTCCGCTCATCCACACTCAACTGATGGTACCTTTCGCCCATCTTCCACCTCCGGCCCCATTGGACCATAGGTGTTGCAGTTCATTCTTGAGAGTGCCCCGGATGTTTACAATTATGCCGATATTTGCTACGCCACCTCATATTTTCTATATGATTATATTGATTAACTATAGTTGCTTACACATTTTTCCATACACAAGAGTTCATGTCATGAAAAGCCCGCTCGCTTTATATCGCGCCTTCAGGGCGGCCAATGTCCCTGACGACATCGCCAGGGACGCTGCCTATGCTGTGAGCGCTGATC
>JAMCRJ010000011.1 GCA_023381645.1 Gammaproteobacteria bacterium | reverse complement strand
ACAGCCTGATCCAATCCGCCAAGGCCAAGGCCCGGGGCTATCGCACCCACAGGAACTTTATCAACATGGCTTACCTGATCCTCGGCAAGCTGGATCTCAGGCTACCCACTTGAAACAGCGAGGAACCTTCTCAGGCGACAAAAATGGGAGTGTGCCTATAGCCATATCAAGACATTTTTGCAGAAAATTAATGACCTGGGACTGGTGGCATATAATTTGCCAGACTAAAGGCATGGCTTTGTGTAAAACAACGTTCAATATCTGTATCGTCCTGCTTCCCCTGTATTGTAGAGCGCTGTTAGCCGCCACTGCTCAGGGCGCTTTGGCGGCGCCATTCGCGTTCAGTCAGGTGGTGCATGACGCCCATAATCTCGCTCGGAGCCCCTGGCATCCGCGCCCGGTGGAGGCCAGTAAAAGTCTGCGCCAACTGAGTCCGCGGGCGTATGGGCATATTCTCGACACCCGTCCGCTGTGGAAGCACGACGGTTTGCCCTTCGAAGTCTTGTTTTACCCGTTGGGCGGCACCTTCGATCATCCCGTGCGCGTCAATGTGATTCGCAACGGTCAGGCGTATCCCATTCACTATGATTCGAAGACATTTTCCGTCGAAGGACGACCGGCGAAAAAGGTTCATATCCCTAAAAATGGCGGCTATGCGGGTTTCCTTGTTAAAGATATCGGATATGCGCGGCAGCATGATGAATTTCTGTCTTTTCTCGGCGCGAGCTATTTTCGGGCGGTGAACAAGGATGCGGTCTATGGCACTTCGGCGCGCGGACTCGGGATTGATACTGTGTTGCCCTCCGGTGAAATTTTTCCGTACTTCCAGGAATTCTGGCTACAGCGCCCGGAGCCTGGCGTACATCACCTGACGATTTACGCGCTACTCAACAGTCCGTTGATAACCGGTGCCTATCGCTTTGAAGTAACGCCCGGCAAGAGCACACATCTTCGCGTCCATGCGGTGCTGTATCTGCGCAAAAAGATTCGTCAACTGGAAATCGCACCGTTATCCAGCATGTTCTGGCATGGTCGTGGGCGCGGTATCCGTGCTGGTGACTGGCATCCACAACAGCACGATTCCAGTGACCTCATCATGGCCAATGGTGATGGAGAGTGGATTACCAGACCATTGAATAACCCGCTGTATACGCAAGTCACGCGGTATACCCTGGATCATCCGCAGGGTTTTGGTTTGTTTCAGCAGGATCGGCGATTCGCCAATTATGAGGGAATCAACACGCAATATCAGAAGCGGCCGAGTGTCTGGATTCAACCCTTGAACGATTGGGGAAAGGGGCAGGTAGAGTTGGTGGAATTGCCTACCAATAACCGCAATCTTGACAATATCGTGACGTTTTGGGTGCCCCGACATCCCCCACAGCCGGGACAGGCATTTTCCGTTCGGTATCGGCTCGATTTTTTCCGCGACGCCGCCGATCTGTCGCCGGGGGGGCACCCCGTCGCGACTTATCTCGGGGCCGTACCACACGGCGAGGGTAGTCGCCGTATTGTGGTAAATTTCGCGGGTGGTGGTTTGGGCCGGCTCCCGGCGAGCACCCCCGTGCAAGCACATATTTCCGTGGGGTCCGGTACCCGTTTAATCCATTCCGCGGTGCACTTCAACCCGATCGATCATCAGTGGCAGATGCAGGCCGAGATCCTGCCACCCGCGCGTCATCCGACCAACGTGCGCCTTTTTCTGGAGTCGCGTGGCCATGTCCTCAGTGACACCTGGACCTATTTGCTGCAACGTGACAAGGGGTCTTAGGAATCAAAGCCGTCATGCAACGGCAGTCCGCGCGGAGCAGGCGGGACAATTGGTTCTTGTGTACATGTGGCCCTGTTCGTCAACTGCTGCGCTTCATATCCGGGCTTAAGCTGGAAATGATCTTCGTGAGCATGTGCAAATGCTGGGGCAATCAATCCGCCCATCAGGATAATGCCCCATACCACTGCAGCCCTGGCAATCCTTTTGCTGTGCGCGGATGTGCTGCGCGCTGAAAGTGCAAAAGCCGCTTTGAGGCTGCCACCTATCTTTGAAGCGACGTGTAGCTGACCGAAAAAGTGCTGCAACGCATCTTGCGGGGAACGTAGAAACGGTTTTGGGGCCATCGATGAGCGGCAAATTACCGGAGCTTGCTGATGGCGCAACCATGCCGCAGGATGCTCAGCGTGACGTGTGGCGGGCAACGACAGTGCCAGCCTCGCGTGAAGTTCGTCACCATCCGCGAGGGATCCTAGCGCTGTTTGTAATGCACCGAATGCCTTGATATTGTCTGAACCGCTTGGCATTTGTGCCATCTCCTGTTCTACCCAATGTCGCTGTGCGGGTGTCAACTCCAGGCAGTCCAGGTAGCGCTGCATCAGAGGCGGCGTTGTGACATGTGGAATTTTACCACGAGGTAGCAGTGCCCCGGGAACATTAAAGGTATCAGCATCTTTAAACACAATGACACTCCATGATTTCGCAGTTTTCTTCACCACATATACAACGCTGCAGATATCATGCCACAGCCGCTATCGGTTGATTTTTTGGCGGTGCCAGTTCATGGTTGATGGCATTGACTAGGTTTTCCGTCGCTGTGAGGCAACATAACCAAAATGATCTGTGGCGGTATATGAAATGACGATGATCAATAACATAGGATTAAAAGCTATTGTTTATTGGTCCATTGTAGAGGGGGTACGACATCCGGTTCTTCCGTCGCTCAATAACGACATTTGCTATTTTATGTTCAGGTTGGCATTAAGAGGGTTTGTCCACAATTTGACACACTATCAACTATCGCGTAATTACCACCAAGCGTCGCAGTGCTGGAACCTGCGATAGAAACGGAGATGGGCGGCCAGTCTATGGAGGTTCTTTCCAAGCCCCATTATGTCGCCCTCATGTGTTGCGCAGAGACAATTTCCACAGGAGCATGTTCACCATGGTTAAATACGAGATTGGAACGCAAAACGATTTCCCCCGTGGTCAGGCCAAAGCCTGCAAGGTTGCAGGCTTTGATCTTGCCGTCTATGCACTGAGCAACGGTTACTATGCCACACAGGCCAGGTGCACCCACCTGAAGGCGTCGTTAACGGATGGCGAGATCATCGATGACCGCCTGATCCAGTGCCATCGGCACCACGCACGTTTCGATATCCGTACCGGCGAGGTCGTGGACTGGGCCAACTTCCCCCCGGGCATTCAGATACTGAATCTGGTATGCAGGAGAAAGGCGCTCAAAACCTTTCCGGTGAGCGTGGAAGACGGCACGCTCTACGTCGAAATCTGACCTGTCGAGATTCGCGGCCCGGGATCGTACAAAGCCGCATGTAACCCGCTCATCCGCCGCGTCTGGCGCTGAACGGCGTTTTCCAGCCGCTCGCGGGGGGCGATGAGGGTGAAGCATTTGCGGGCGCGGGTGATGGCTGTGTAGAGCAGTTCGCGGCTGAGAACGGGGCTGTCTTCCGGGGGAAGGATGAGGACGGTGTGGGCAAACTCAGAACCCTGCGCCTTGTGGACGGTCATGGCCCAGGCGCTTTCGGCGTGGTTGAGGCGGCTGGGAAGGATGGCACGGGGGACGTCTTCGCTGTTGGGGAAGTAGACGCGCAGGCGTTTATCCGGGTCGGGCAGGGCGATGCCGATGTCGCCATTGCTGAGACCGAGGTTGGGATCATTGCGGGTGACGAGGGTGGGGCGGCCGGCATACCAAAGGCTGCGGCTCTGCAGGATGCCCTGGCGCTGCAAGTAGTCTTCGATGGCGCGGTTGATGCCGGTAACGCCCCAGGGGCCTTGGCGCAGGGCACAGAGGATGCGGAAGCCAGCGTAGTCGTTGAGGATGGCTTTAACCCACGCGCCATGTTGTTCCTGGTCTTTCGGTGGCGGCTGGCCTGCAGCTTGCCAGACGCGACCATAGGCGCTTTCCGGGCGGGCGAGTTCCAGTATCTGGTGGATGGCAGGGGCGGGTTGCCAGGCGAGGGTACCGGTGTGCGCCGTTTGCAGGATGCGGACGGCGGTTTCGGGGTGGCCGCCATGCACGGCATCCGCCAGCGCGCCGATTTCTGCGTTGAAGCGATGGCTGCGTCGCAGGCGGATGATGTTTGCGGCAAGGGGGCTGGGGCCGTTGTCGCCGGGCTGCGGCGCGGCACCGCAACTGGCCTGCATATAGTGGCAGGTTTCGGCATCGTATTTACCGCTGCCGAGACAGAGTTCAGCCAGCACCGCGCCCGCTTCGACGGAGGCAAGCTGGTCCTGATCGCCGAGGAGGATAAGGCGGGCCGCAGGCGGCAGGGCGCGGAGCAGGGCGGCCATCATCTCCTGATGAATCATGGAGGCTTCATCCACCACGAGTACGTCGAGTTCGAGGGGGTTGGCAGCGTCATGGCGAAAGCGACGACTGTCGGGGCGGGCGCCGAGCAGGCTGTGCAGGGTGCGCGCCGGACGCAGGCGGGCGAAGGCGGCAGCCATGTCGGGTATCCGGCCCAGTTGCGGAAGAGTGCCGACCGCGCTCTGCAGGGATTCGTCGATGCGCACGGCGGCCTTGCCGGTGGGGGCGGCAAGCACGATGCGCAGGGGTGTGCTGCTGGTCGCCATGAGCAAGGCCATGAAGCGGGCTGCGGTGTAGGTTTTGCCAGTGCCGGGGCCGCCGGTGATGATGCTGAAGTGGCTGCGCAGGGCGAGGGCGCAGGCGATTTTTTGCCACGGGAGTACATCGCCGGGTTCGTCAGATGCCGGGAAAAGTTGATCCAGCCAGGGTCTCAAGGCCTCGGGGTTGGCGGCATCGGCGACGCGCTGTTGGGCGCGCTGGCGCAGGGCCTCGGCGATGAATTGCTGGTCGCGCCAGTAGCGGCGCAAATAGAGGCGGGCGGCACTGAGGACCAGGGGCGTTTCTGCGCTGTCTGCCGGGTCGGAGGCGTTGCGCTCGGTGACCTGCACGCAGAGGCTCTGGGCGAGGGTTTCTGTCCATTGGGCGGCATGCGGCCAGTGGCCGAGTGCGGTTGCCAGCATGGCGTGCCCCGGCGCGGGCCAGTCCAGGAGGCGTTCGGGCGCGCCGAGGAGGTCTTCCAGCGCGATGCAGGTGTGGCCTTCTCCCTCCAGCCGGGCGAGGAGGGCGCCCGCCAGGGGCAGGAGGGCCGGGGCCTGCGGGTCCAGGCGGATGAGGAACTGCGCGAAGGCAAGGTCGAGG
>JAMCRJ010000110.1 GCA_023381645.1 Gammaproteobacteria bacterium | reverse complement strand
CAAGCCCTCCGATCTGATCCCGGAACTGCAGGGTCGCCTGCCTATCCGCGTGGAGCTGGAGGCCCTGAGTGCGGCGGATCTGGTGCGGATACTGCAGGAGCCGGAGAATGCGCTGGTCCGGCAATACAGTGCCTTGCTGGCCGGCGACGGGCTGGCTTTACACTTTACCCAGGATGGCGTGCGGCGTATCGCCGAAATTGCCCAGCAGGTGAATGAACGGGTGGAGAACATCGGCGCCCGGCGCCTGCATACGGTCATGGAGCGGCTGCTGGAAGAGGTGGCTTTTGTCGCACCCGACGGCGGCACTACGGCCCTGGAGGTCGACGCCGCCTATGTGGACAGCCGTCTGAAAGATCTGGCGCAGGACGAGGATTTGTCTCGTTATATTTTGTGATGGGGGAACTGTACAGCGGGGTCAGGGCTTGATGTAGAGGGCGCCAGCCTCCTGGGCATCCGCAATGGCGATGATCCCGGCGGCGACCAGTTGGCTGCCCGCAGGCCGGTCGTCAGGGTTCAACCCCATGTTACGCACGCTGTTTTCACAAAAATCGACCTGCACCCCGGCACTGATGCGCTCTTCGATCTCACGCCGCCAGTGTCCCTTTGCCCAGAGGGACACGGGTGCCTGACCATTCGCGATGACCCGCAGGCTTTGCGCCGGATCCGCTGCCTGGGCATTGCGCAGATTGGCCAGCAGATTAGGCCAGCGCCCGGCATCGTCAACGTGAAAAAGCAGTACGGCGCTCAAGCTACCGCCGCCGTCGTGAGCATCTGTTGACGCAACTTGCCCATACTGCTTTTTTCCAGTTGCCGCACCCGCTCTGCCGAAACACCCAGTTCATCACCCAACACCTGCAAGGTCTTGGGGTCGTCGCTCAGCCAGCGGTTTTCAATGATGTAACGATCCCTCTGGGGCAGGGCCGACAACGCCGTATGCAGGGCTTTGTGCTGCTGCTGATCCCAGTCCCGCTCCACCAGTTGCTCTATGGGCGACCCGGTGGGGTCCGCCAGATCCAGGACACGTCCGCCCTCCCGTTCCTCATCCGGTTCGAGGTTGAGCGAGTAGTCGTAACCGGACATCCGCCCTTCCATCTCCAGCACCTGGGCCTGGGTAACACCCAGATCGTCTGCCATGGCGGCGCTCTCCTCACCGCTCATCCAGCCGGTATGGCTGCGGCTGGAACGAAGGTTGAAGAACAGTTTGCGTTGCGCCTTGGTGGTGGCCACCTTGACAATACGCCAGTTGCGCAGGATGAATTCGTGAATCTCCGCCTTGACCCAATGCACTGCAAAGGAGACCAGACGTACGCCATGATCCGGGTCGTAGCGCTTCACCGCCTTCATCAGGCCGATATTGCCTTCCTGAATCAAGTCGGCTTCCTGCAATCCATATCCCCGATAACCCCGCGCCACCCGCACCACAAAGCGCAGGTGGCTGAGCACCAGATCCTTGGCCGCATCCACGTCGCCGTGATCGCGCAGGCGCCGGGCCAGATCACGTTCTTCTTCCGGCCGCAGCAGCGGTTGGGCGTTCACAAAACGCAGATACCCCGCCAGCCCGTCAGGGCTGACCAAATCTCTACTGGCTATCGCAAGTTCTTTCATGGCAATCCTCATGCACCGTCCTGCGTGCTTGGACTCTGAACACGGCCGCACGTTCCGTCTGGTGGATTCTGATTCACGACACATCACCCGGCATATGGAGCCACTGGCCCGCCCTTTCAAGGACGGGCCGCAAAAATCCGCCCTCAGGAAAAAGTATGGTCGAGGTGCCGCCCGACTGCAAGGCGGGACCCCAGCCAGCCGAGAAGCGCACTGGCGGCGATGAGAACAAGGCCCTGCCCGGAACTCAGACCCAGCAAATGAAAACGGGTACCGTAGAGTTCCGCCAGCCGTTCCACAGGCCCCTGCAAGACCGATACCGTGACGGCGACAATCATCCAGGCCAACACCCCGGCCACTGCCCCCTGAAACAGGCCCTGGTAAAGAAAAGGGCGGCGGATGAAGGCGCGGGTGGCCCCCACCAGACTCGCCACATCGATTTCGTCACGCCGCTGGGCGATGTGCAGGCGAATGGTGTTACCCATGACCAGAATAACGCCCACCGCGAGTAATCCGGCGAGAATCCAGACCGCGCGCTGACCCAGCGCAAGTATCGCCTGCAGACGGGCCACCCAGCCCAGGTCTGACTGTGCGCTGGCCACCCCCGGTTGCCGGCCCCAATAGGCCACCAATGTCTGCAGTGCCGACGGACTCTGGGCCAAAGGGTTCAGTTCCACCACGAAAGAGGCTGGCAGGGGATTTTCGCCCAGGGTCTGGATGGCCGCCGTCATGCCGGCGGTGTGCTCAAACTCCGTCAACGCAGCGGCCTTGCCCACATAACGCACGCTCACCACTCCGGTGCCACGTTCGAGCAGGGTCTGGAGGTTCTGAATCTCGGCGGCGGAGGCTTCCTGGCGCAGAAAGAGAGAGATCTGTGCCTGATCCTGCCAGTGTCCCAGCAGTTGCTGGAGATTGTTGAGGGCCGCAAAAAGACCCACCGGAAGCGCCAGAACGATGGCCAACGCGAACACGGTCATGAAGGTGGCCACAGGCTGCCTGATCAGCGTGTTCAGCGCATTTTTTGCAGCTTCCAGGCGGATATGAAGATTCAAGCGTTGTTCTCCCCAGGCGTGTGCAGATGGCCCTTTTCCAGGTGAAATACCGGCAGGCCGAGGCGGTTGACTTGCGATTGGTCATGGGTGGCCACCAGCACCGTCGTTCCGTGGTGATGGAAGTCGCGGAAGAGGTCAAGGATCTCCGTGCTCAGAGATTGGTCCAGATTTCCCGTCGGTTCGTCCGCCAGCAGAATTTCCGGGGTATGAACGATGGCGCGGGCGATACCCACCCGTTGCTGCTCACCCCCGGACAGGATCGCGGGAAAATCCTGTGCGCGATTGCCCAACCCCACCTTCTCCAGCGCTGCCCGTACCCGGCTTTGTACTTGCCGGCCACTAAGGCCTCCCACCTGCAGGGTCAACGCCACATTGCTGAACACATCGCGATCCATCAGCAGCTTATGGTCCTGAAAAACCACGCCGATCCGCCGCCGGTAGGCGGGAATATGGCGGCGCCTGAGGGTGGAGACATCGACACCGTTGACCATCAGCGTCCCGTGACTGACATCCTCCAGGCGCAGAAGCAACTTGAGGAGTGTACTTTTGCCAGCGCCGGAAGATCCAGTCAGCAGGGCCATCTCGCCTTTACGCAAATGCAGATTCACCTCGCGCAGGACATGATGTCGTCCGGGGTAATGCTTGGTGACATTGATAAACTCGATCATGACTTCGACTCCGCAAATAGGGCATCGACAAAAGATTCGGGGTCAAAGGGACGTAAATCTTCGACCTGCTCACCGACACCAATGTAGCGAATGGGGATAGGCAGGGCCTTGGCGATGGCCGCCACCACGCCCCCCTTGGCGGTACCATCCAGCTTGGTGATGCAGATGCCCGTCAGCCCCACCGCGTCATGAAACTGACGCGCCTGATTGAGGGCGTTCTGCCCGGTCCCGGCGTCCAGCACCAGCCAGATCTGCTGCGGCGCCTCCGGGTCCTGTTTGCCGAGAACCCGCTTGATCTTCTTCAACTCTTCCATGAGATGGCCCTGGGTATGGAGGCGCCCGGCGGTATCGGCGATGAGCAGGTCGCTGCCCCGCGCGCGGGTCGTGGTCAGCGCATCGAAAATCACGGAGGCGCTGTCAGCGCCCGTACCCTGCGCTATCACCGGCACCTGCACGCGCTTCCCCCAGCCCTGCAACTGCTCGACAGCGGCGGCGCGGAAGGTGTCCCCGGCAGCAAGTACCAGCGTGAAACCTTCCGCCTTCCAGCGTGCCGCCAGTTTACCGATGGTGGTCGTTTTGCCTGCGCCGTTGATACCGACCATGAGCAACACCTGAGAATGCCCCTTCTCGGGCGACCAGGGTTGTGCGCGGGGACGCAGGATATCCAGGAGCGATTCGCGCAGTGCCGCCTGGAGCGCGCCGGGGTCCGTGAGTTCGTTGCGACGCACCCGTTCCGTGACGCTGTCCATGACTTCCCGGGTTGCGGCGCTGCCGAGATCTGCCTGTAGCAGCAAGGCTTCGAGATCTTCCAGCAGATCCGCATCGATCACCTTTTTACCAAGTACCAGACGCCCTACACCCCCGGCCAGTTGTTCCCGGCTACGGGCCAGGCCTTGCCGAAGACGGGAGAAAAGTCCCTTGGGGGCATCTTCCGGGATGGTCGGCACAGGGGCAGGGGATATCACCTCTTCGGCGAACGTTTCCCCCGCAGGGAGGCTTTTGTTACGCTTGAACCAGTCGAACACCATTGGGTTAAGCAGACCTCAGACGCCATGAATCTTTACATTATCCACCGAAGGGCGGAATCGAACAATGCGCGGGATGCCCGCACGCACCTTGCGGGACGCTCCCCGCTGCCGGGCCGCTGCGCATGAGCGTCTCCATCATCGCGGGGCATCATCGCGGGCGACGCCTGCTGACCCCGGCCGGCCATACCCTGCGCCCCACGCCGGGCGCGGTACGGGAGAGGCTGTTCAACTGGCTGGAGGGACAGGTGGCTGGGGCGCGGGTGCTGGATCTTTTTGCCGGTAGCGGGGCGCTGGGACTGGAGGCCTGGTCACGCGGCGCACGGGAAGTCGTTTTTGTCGAACAGGATCCGGGGCATCGCCGGCTCCTGGCCCGGAATCTGGCCGCCTGCGGCGTAGCGGCACAGCAGTTGGCGGGAGCGGACGCGCTGGGGTACCTGCAACAGTGTACCAGGCCCTTCGATATCCTTTTCGCGGACCCGCCTTTCGACCAGGGCTGGCCAGCCCGGATGGCACGTCTGCTGTGGAAGGACCGGAAACTTGCCGTGGGAGGCTGGCTCTACCTGGAAACCTCCGCCGCGGAGCGGTGGGACGACGCCCTGATCCCCCGCCACTGGCAAGCCCACCGGCGGGGCCACTGTGGTACTGCACACTATGTTCTCTACAGGACCTTGCCGGAGCACTCCCATGATTGAGCCCGATACAAAGCGCCGGGTCATTTATCCCGGCACCTTCGACCCCATCACCAATGGCCATGAGGATCTGGTGCGGCGAGCTGCGGCACTGTTCGACGAGGTCGTCGTAGCGGTAGCCGCCCAAACGGCGAAAACCACCATTTTTCCTCTCGCCGAACGGGTCGCGCTCGCCGAGGCGACCTTGGGCGCGATTCCTGGGGTGCGGGTACGCCCCTTTCCCGGACTGCTGATTCATCTGCTTCAGGAAGAAAAGGCCCACCTCATCCTGCGCGGATTGCGCGCCATATCGGATTTCGAGCATGAATTTCAACTGGCTTCCATCAACCGGCGTATGGATGCGCGGATCGAGACGCTCTTCCTGATGACTTCCGATCAGCATACGTTTCTCTCTTCCAGCCTCGTGCGGGAAATCAGCCGTCTGGGGGGCGACGTAGGTGCCTTTGTCCAGCCCGTGGTGGCTACGGCACTGAAGCGGCATTTTTGTATCGGCATGGACCCCGGCGCCGCAGAAAAGTAGAATACCGGGCTGCCCTGAGGAGAACACGATGTCCCTGCTCATTAACGATCAGTGTATCAATTGCGATGTCTGCGAGCCGGAATGCCCCAACAACGCCATCAGCATGGGCGCGCGGATCTATGTCATCGATCCCGGTCTCTGCACCGAGTGTGTCGGCCACTATGACACTCCGCAATGCAAAGAGGTTTGCCCCGTGGACTGCATTGTCAGCGACCCTGACCATGCGGAATCGCCGGAGGCCCTGCAACAGAAATTTCTGCGGATTGTCGGGCAGTGCTGAATGGCTCCCGCAACAAGCGGAGCAACGGCGTCGCGTGATGGTCAAGACGGGCCGCCTGTTCCTCCGCGGTTTGCAGGTTCTGACGTAACTGCTGAATGCGGGTGTCAATATTGCCCATCGTCTGGACAATACTTTGCAACGCCGTGAGTTCTTCTTCGGCGTTATCGTGATAAACCTGCAACTGCTGGTTCATGACCGCCATGATCTCATCCACCCAAGCCTCCGCCTCTCGCCTGGTTTCCACGACAAAGTCCCGGGTCCGCCCGGCTACGGTGAGGAAGGCCTTGCGCACCACCGCACTCTGGGTATTCACGGCGATCTCCAGCATCATTCCGAATCGCTCATAACTTTCCGCCATGTCGATGAGCTCCGCCCGCCGCGGCATGATGGCATAGGGCACTGCCCTCAGTGCCGGGAGACGATAGTGCTTCTGCAGCGACTGATACTCCCCGGCCACCCGTTCCGATACCTGCTGCGCACCCTTTAGCGCAGTATCGAAGTGGGCTATGGCCTCCGCGAAGAAACGTCTGAAGCGTTCGACGATACCGGCCGTCGTCCAGGCGGAAAGCATCTCCGCCTTGGCGTTGCTGATCACGAAATCAAAGGAGGCGGGCGCCAGGGGGGCCAACAGAAGCTCTTCAACCGCCTGCCGGAAAACCGCCTTTTTCCCCTCGAAGGCCTGCCGGTCGGCCTCAAAGCTCCGGAGCAACCGACGATGTTGCTCCACCAGTTCAGGCACCTTCTCTGCAGTCCGGTCCTTGAGGCTGCGCATACCCTCTATCTGCACCGTGATTCTGTTCATTTGCTCACGCAGCAGACTCTTCTGGTCCATCACGACACGCTCTACCAGCGCCCGGCATTTGGCCTGAATGGCCGCCTGCCGTGCGGGCACCAGCACCTCGGCGATGGAACGCTCCAGGGCAGCCATCCCACTGCGTTCAAGCAGCTTCCGGTCCCGGCGGATCCGGGCAACGAGCCCCTTCTGGCCGGAAACCGGGATAACCTGCTCACGGGGAACATGCAGTCGTTCCGCCGTTTTGTCCACCTGCTGTTCAATTTCCGCCACCACGCCGGACCGGTCACGCAATTCGTCCCAGAGGGTGTCGATCTTGTTGAGCAGCACGATGTGCTTCTGGTGCGCATTGCGTATCAGATACTGTTCCCAGATGGTCAGGTCGCTCTGGGTGACGCCGGTGTCCGCGCCCAGCACAAAAATGATGGCGTCAGCATCGGCGAGCATGCCAAAAGTCAGCTCGGGTTCTGCCCCGATGGCGTTGAGGCCGGGGGTATCCAACACCGTGAGGCCGGCATCCAGCATGGGATGCGCCAGATACAACAGGGCATGACGCCAGCGCGGAATCAACACCTTACCGAGTCCACAGGATGGACAGACGGTGCGTTCGCGGTCCTTGGGTGTACGGTTGAGCGGCGGGCACAGTCCGATGCGGCGGGCATCCTCTACCGTCACACAAACTGTTTCCGTAAGATGCAACAGCGTCTGGTTGAGTTCGCTTTTTTCTTCCAGCGGCAGCGGCAGGCGCGTCCACGCGCTCCCCGCCCTCTTGAGTTTCTCGATGCTGACATCCAGACTACGGCTGGCAATGGGCAGCAGTTGCAACCCCGGTCGCCCCTGTGGCGCACCACGGATCTCCACCGGACACATGGTGGTCTGGCCGGAACCGGAGGGCAGCAGCCGTGTCCCCATATCCGAGAAAAAGAGCGCGTTGATCAGCTCGGTCTTGCCGCGGGAAAACTCGCCGACAAAGGCAATACGCAAGCTGTCCTGCTCCGTTTCATAAGCCAGCGTTTCCATCTGCAGCATGGCCCCGCTGGGTAACAGGCCCAGATCCGCCATCATCGTGGCCATCCCATGCAGGCCGGTAATGACGTCCTGCCGCCAGCCATTCAACGCGCGCAGCCCCTGCAGAATGGGGGACAATTCCAACAAACCCGGTTCACTCATGCCTACTCCCGACCCATCAGCGCTGACATTGGGGACAATAGATCGTCGCCCGTCCACCGATACGGACGCCCCGTAACGGCGCACCGCAATGTGTACAAGGCTCCCCCTCTCGTCCGTACACCGCCAGAGATAGTCGAAAATATCCATTCCCGCCATCCGGTCGGGTAAAATCACGCAAGGTCGTTCCACCCTGGGCAATGGCGGCCCCCAGGACGGCGCGCAGCGCCTGCACCAGTTTCATGTAACGCGGCAGGGTGATCCGTCCGGCATGGCGGCGTGGATCGATACCCGCCGCAAACAGCGATTCGTTGGCATAAATATTACCGACGCCCACAACGACATGGGCATCCATGAGGAAGGATTTGACCGGTATCTGCCGGTTTCGGGCCCGCTGGTAAAGGTATTCCGCGCCGAACGCATCGCCCAGGGGTTCCGGCCCGAGATGCTGCAGGAGGGGATGGCGGTCGGCATCGGCAAGCCAGAGCACGGCTCCAAACCGGCGCGGGTCGTGAAAGCGCAGACAGAGATCGTCCGCAAACAGCAGATCGACATGATCGTGCTTCCGCACCGGGGCACTTTGGGGGAGGACGCGCAGGTGTCCACTCATTCCCAGATGGATCAGGATCGTTCCCCGTTCCAGATCAAGCAGCAAGTACTTGCCCCGCCGCCGCAGGTTCAGCAGACGCTGCCCACTCACCCGCGCCGCAAGGTCGTCATTCACGGGCAGTCGCAGGCGGCTGTCCCGCACCACGGCCCCCTCCAGGCGCCGTCCCCGCAGATGGGGGGCGATACCCAGACGGGTGACTTCGACCTCGGGCAACTCGGGCATGGCTAGATCCTCGTTCCGCTGCTCACACGTTCGCGCCCGGCCAGATCACAGCGGGTCCGCACGGCGCAGAAACCGGCGTTGCCGAGCAGGCGACGCACCGCGACCCCCTGATCCGGGCCATGCTCCAGCAAGAGTACGCCGCTGGTCGAAAGACGCTCGTATGCGCCAGCAATGATGCGTTCCAGGCACTCCAGGCCACGGGGGCCAGCCACCAGGGCATCCCGCGGCTCATGGTGCAAATCGGGAAGATGAGGGTCATCCTCAGCCAGGTAAGGCGGGTTGGCTACTATCCGATCAAAACGCAGGGCGTCGTCCAGTGGCGCATACCAGTCGCCCCCCAGCCAATGTACCCGGGGCGCCAGAAGCGCACCGTTGGCGCGCGCCACCTGTAACGCCGCTGGGCTCTGCTCCACGGCCCAGACTTCCGCCTGCGGCCGCGCCAGGGCGATGGCCAGGGCAATGGCCCCGGAGCCGGTGCCGAGATCGAGCACACGCACTGCGCCCTCCTCCGCCAGACCGTCCAGAGCCAGGGTCACCAACGTCTCGGTATCCGGGCGGGGGATCAGCACCTCCGGGCTTACGCGCAGGTCCAGCCCGTAAAAAGACCACTCGCCCAAACAATAGGCCAGAGGGACTCCTGCGAGGCGCCGGACGAGCAGTGCGGCAACCCGCTCTCCTTGGTCCGCAGGAATGGGGAGCAAGGCATTGCGGAGCAGGGCTGTCGCATCCAACCCCAGGGCAGCGGCCAGCAACCAGCGCGCTTCCTGCTCCGGCTGATCGCTGACTACCCGCAGTCGTTCGCGCAGATGATGCTGCCAGTCGCGCAGGCTACGTGACAGAGGGTGTGCTACGCCTGGATCAGAGGTCATCACCCAGATGCTGCAGGAGATCGGCTTGATATTCCTTGATCAGCGGTTCGATAATGGCATCGAGATCACCCTCCAGCACCGCTTCCAGCCGGTACAGCGTGAGATTGATGCGATGGTCGGTGATCCGCCCCTGGGGGAAATTGTAGGTGCGGATGCGTTCGGAGCGATCTCCGGAGCCCACCAGCAGACGTCGGGTCTGCGCCGCCGCGCTCTGCTGCTTCTCCTGCTCCTGTTCCAGCAGACGGGCCTGCAGCAACGCCATGGCCCGCGCCCGGTTCTTGTGCTGGGAGCGGTCCTCCTGGCAGGTCACCACCAGACCGGAGGGGATATGGGTGATGCGGATGGCGGAGTCGGTTTTATTGATGTGCTGCCCCCCCGCGCCACTGGCACGATAGGTATCAATGCGCAGGTCGGCGGGATTGATGGTGATTTCGCTCACCGTATCCACCTCGGGCAGCACCGCCACCGTACAGGCGGAAGTATGGATGCGGCCCTGCGTCTCGGTCTCGGGCACCCGTTGCACCCGATGTCCGCCCGATTCGAATTTCAGGCAGGAGTAAGCGCCACGTCCACTGATTTCCAGCACGACCTCCTTGTAGCCGCCCCGTTCCGAATCGGAGGCGGAAAGAATGGCTACCGCAAAGCCCTTACTTTCGGCATAACGGGTGTACATCCGGGCCAACACTCCCGCAAAGAGCGCGGCCTCCTCACCACCGGTCCCTGCCCGCACCTCCAAAAAGACACTACGATCATCATTGGGATCTTTGGGCAATAGGCGTACCCGCAGGGCTGCTTCGATCTGGTCGAGTTCTGCCTCGGCCGCCGCAACCTCTTCGCTGGCCAGCGCACGCAGTTCCGCATCCTGTTCTTCCATCAGCATACGCCCGCCCTCGTCTCGATCCCGCTGTCGCTGCTGATGACGGCGGAGCAGTTCCAAGACCGGGCCGATCTCGCCCAACTCTTTGGAGAGGCTCTGAAAACGCTGGGTATCGCCGGCCGCACCGGGACTCGCCAGCAACTGACTCAATTCATCAAAACGAAAGGCCAGCTGCTCGAGCTGGCTCTGCAACCGCGGACTGAGGCTCATCCTTCGGCGTCGCTGAGGCGAAAGAGAATATCCAGTGCCGCAACCAGACTTTCGTTGGTCGCGTCCTGACAAGGCTGGCGAAGAGTCGCGATAGGATCGTGAAGGACTTTATTCATCAATGCCTTGGAGAAGGCATCCAGAACCGCACGAGGGTCCTGCCCCTGATCCAGGTAATGGGTAAAACGCCGCAGCTCCTCCTGGCGCCGTCCCTCCACATGATCACGCAGGCGACGGATGGCGGGCACCACGTCCAGACTCTCCCGCCATTGCTGGAACTCGCCGACCTCATCGGCAATGATCAGCTCCGCCGCCGACGCCGCCTCACGGCGGGCGCGCATGCCCGCCTGGGCGATATCGTTCAGATCGTCCAGCGTATAGAGAAAACACTGCGCAACACCTTCCACCTCCGGGGCGATATCCCGGGGTACGGCGAGATCCACCAGCATCAGGTCGCCCCGCGCCCGCCGTGCCATGACCGCAGAGATCGTTTCCCGCGTCACTATGGGCAGCAGGCTTGCGGTGCAACTGACCACCACATCGGCATCGTGCAACAGATGGGGGATAGCCTCCAGCGCATGGGAGTCGCCGGTAAATTTTTCGGCAAGTTGCTGACCGCGTTCCGCACTGCGGTTGGCTACGGCGAATCTCTCCACCCCATGCTCGCGCAGATGGGTCGCCACCAGCTCGATGGTATCCCCGGCGCCGATCAGCAGCACCGATTTGCCTTCGAGACTGCCCAGCAACTGCTTGGCCAAACATACGGCCGCATAGGCGACACTGACCGGGGCCGAACCAATGGCGGTCTCCGAGCGCACCCGCTTCGCCACGCGGAAGGCCCAGTGCAGCAGGCGATTCAATACCGGCCCGGCGGCGCCGCTATCCGCCGCGGCCTGATAGGCATCCTTGACCTGGCCGAGAATCTGCGGTTCTCCGATGATCATGGAATCCAGACCGCAGGCCACGCGAAACAGGTGGCGCACGGCTTCCGCATCGTTCGAATGATAGATATGCCCATCCAGCAATCGCGGGTCCACGCCGTGAAAATGGCAGAGCCAGTCCTGCAAGGCCTGGCGATGGTAGCCCGCACCGCCGTGAACATAGATTTCCGTGCGGTTGCAGGTGGATATGATCAGCGACTCGGCAGCCAAACCCCGCTCCGCCAGGTCGTGATAGGCTGCAGCAAGCCTCTCCGGAGAAAAAGCGACTTTTTCCCGGACCGCGATGGGGGCAGTATGGTGACTCAGTCCGAAGCAGAAAATGGTGGTGACCGTCCCTGCGGAGCGACGATTAGGGGGCTGGATTGTCGCCGATGCCGGACAGGATTGCAAGCCGGAGCCCCAACGGGTATTGTGCCCGCTGGCAAAAATATGGAGAACGAGCGGATGAGGAGCAGGCTTGGGGGCATCGTGGCGGGTATTGCACTGTGCCTTACCGCCGGAGGTGCAGCCGCCGATTCCTCTTCGGGCGGCATGACCGGGGAGCAGCTCTACTATCTGCTGGTGGCTGAGTTCGCCACTGCACAGCGGGAACCGCAACTGGCCATTCCCGCCTGGCAGGAAGCCGCCAAACTGGCACCAGAGCCCAATGTTCTCGGGCGGGCAACGCAGGCTATTGCCCGGTTTGGCGATTTTCGGGATGCACTGCAACTCGCCAGACGCTGGCGGCAGGCCGCCCCGGGGAGCGCCGAAGCGGATCAGTTTGAAGCGGCGTTGCTTCTTACCACCGGCCAGGACGAGCAGGCCTTGCAATTGCTGCAGGCCACTCTGGCCCGCTTCCCCGACGATCCGAAGGTCACCGTGCAGCTCGCCGAGTTATTGGTGACCCACGGGCGCAGCGGTGAGGCGCGGCGGTTATTGAGCGCACTGGCCGACAAAGACCCGAAATCTGCAGCCGCCTATTACGCGCTCGGGCGCATCGATCTCATTGAAAAACGACCGGAACACGCCATCTCCTGGCTGGAGAAGGCGCTCGGCATCCGCCCTGACTGGCAGGAAGCCGCCATCAGCCTCGCCGAAGCCCTGCAGGCCGTTCAAGGCCCGGCAGCTGCCTTGCGCAGCATTCAAAGCTTCACCGCCAGCCATCCCGAGGCTACTCTCGCTCGCCAATATCTGGCGGCGCTCTATCTCCAGATGGGCGGCCTGACCCAAGCCTATCGCCTCTATCAGGACATGGCGCGGCAGAACCCCGATGACCCTGACATCCTCCTTTCTCTCGGACTCATGGAGATCGACCGGAAGGACTGGGAGAAGGCGGAAAGCGTTTTGCTGCGTGCCCGGAATCTGGCACCCCAGTCCCCCGTCCCGGTCTACTATCTGGGCCGCCTCTACGAGGCACAGGACCGATGGGCAGAGGCGCTGCAGTGGTACCAACGCATCCATTCGGGCCCCCTCTACCCTGAAGTCGAGCTACGCAGCGCTCGGGTGGAATACCTGCTGGGTCATCACGACAAGGCTACCGCCAAACTGCGGGCACTGGCGGCCGCGCATCCGCAGGATGCGCAGATTCCGCTGCTGGAAGCGGGCCTGCTACAGGACAGCGGTCACCTTCCACAGGCCCTGCAGGTAATCAGCGGCGCCTTGCACCGCATGCCGGAGCAGCCCAGCCTCTGGTACGCCCAGGGCGCCATCTATGAGCAACTGAAGGATTATCCGGCCATGGAAAAAGCCATGCGTACGGTTATCCGCCTCGCGCCGGACCATGCACAAGCCTACAATTTCATTGGCTACAGCCTGGTGGAACGGCACAGCGATCTGGCCGAAGCGCAAAAATTGCTCACCAAGGCCCTGAGTCTGAGCCCTGACAATCCCGAGATTCTGGACAGCGTCGGCTGGCTCTATCATGCGCAGGGTGACAATGACCGAGCCTTGGGATATCTGCAGAGGGCCCATGCGGCATTGCCCGATGAAGCCGATGTCAGCGCACACCTCGGACAAGTCCTCTGGTCGCTGGGACGCCATGCGGAGGCACGGCAGGTCTGGCAGCAGGCGCTGCAAAAACACCCAGATGATGCCACCCTCAAAAGGGCTCTCAACCGCCAGCCATGAGGATTCCCCACACCATGCCACCCACCCGGCTTCGGTCCCCGAGAACCGTTCGCACTCTGGCCGCACTCCTGCTTACCGGCGTGCTGTCCGCCTGTGCGACCACCCCTCCCGTTTCGCCATCCTCCGGGGTCATCCTGCCGACGGCCGAGAGAAACCAGGTCGTCGCCAGCCTGAAACATTGGCAGGCCAGCGGCCAGGCAGCACTCAGCACCCCCAAAAGCAGCGAAGACTTCGGATTCGACTGGAAGCAGTCCCCCCGGCACCAGGAATTCTCCGTTTACGACCCCCTCGGCCGCACGGTCGCCCGCATTACCGTCGATCCCCGAGGCGCACACCTGCAACTGGCCAATGGTGATATCCGACAGGCGGATACTCTGGAGGCCCTCCTTGCGCTGGTCCTCCATGTTGATCTGCCGGCGAATGCATTGCCGGACTGGATGCTTGGCCTGCGCCGCGGTACGGCGACCGAGCAGCAGAATGCCGCTGGCCTGCCCGAAGTCCTGCACAGCGGCCCCTGGCGGATCCAATATCTCCAATATGCGCCGGTAGGCGGCCTCACCATGCCCAAGCTGCTCCAGGCCACGGGGCCGGAGGGCATCATCCTGCGCCTGGCCATCACCCAATGGCGTATGGGGAAACCCGGCACTCCATGAGCGAAAGTTATCCCGCCCCCGCCAAGCTGAACCTGATGCTGCGCGTTATCGACCAGCGCAGCGATGGCTATCACGAACTGCAAACGGTGTTCCAGTTTATCGACCTGGCCGACCGGCTATGGTTCAGCTCGCGCCCTGCTGGACAATTTTCCCGCAGCGGTGGGCCGAAAGGCGTGGCAGAAGCCGATGACCTCAGTATCCGCGCCGCGCAATGCTTGGCCGAGGTCGGTGCCGTCCGCGAGGGGGTCCACATTCGTATGGAAAAAATCCTGCCCATGGGGGGCGGCATCGGGGGTGGTTCCTCGGATGCCGCCACCACCCTCATCGTGCTCAACCGGCTGTGGCGCACCGGCCTGAGTCGCGCGGAACTCATGGAGATCGGTGCCAGCCTTGGCGCCGACGTTCCGGTGTTCCTATTCGGGCGCAGCGCCTGGGCGGAGGGAGTGGGCGAACGCCTGCAGGCACTCGACGCCCTCCCGGAGAGCCACTATGTGCTGCTGCATCCGCAGATATCGGTAAGTACCCGAGAAATATTCACCGCCCCTGAATTGACACGGCACCATGTGCCCATCACAATAAGCGCGTTTCTCGGCGGGGCGACGGAAAACACTCTGGAATCCGTGGTGTGTGCCCGCTATCCCGAAGTCCATCGCAGCATACACTGGTTAAGAGACCATGGCGTGCGCGATGTTCGGCTGACGGGTAGCGGAGCCTGCGTTTTCGGAGTGGTGGCAGATGCCGTTGCCGCACAGCAGGTTGCCGCGCTGGCGCCCCCGCCCTGGCGGGCATGGGCGGTACGCGGATGTAACCAGCACCCACTTTACGATCCCGCCGAGCAATGATTATTGGGGCGTAGCCAAGCGGTAAGGCACCGGATTTTGATTCCGGCATTCCCAGGTTCGATCCCTGGCGCCCCAGCCAAATTGTCCTCGGACTGTTTTGCCACCTGCGAAGAGAGAACGATATCACATGGCCCACGGCAATCTCATGGTCTTCAGCGGGAACGCCAATCCGGTGCTGGCCGCCCAGGTAGCGCGCTTCCTGCAAATTCCTATCGGCCGTGCCGAAGTCAGCGCCTTCAGCGACGGCGAAGTCTTTGTTGAGATACTGGAAAACGTGCGCGGGCGGGATGTTTTCGTGCTCCAGCCTACCTGCACGCCGACCAACGATCACCTCATGGAACTGCTGACCATGATCGACGCACTGAAACGCGCTTCGGCCAATCGCATCACCGCTGCCATGCCGTATTTCGGCTATGCCCGCCAGGACCGCAAGTCACGCTCGCGCACAGCCATCACCGCCAAACTGGTCGCCGATCTCATTACCAGTGCTGGTGCCAACCGGGTCCTCACCATGGATCTACATGCTGACCAGATTCAGGGCTTCTTCGACGTGCCGGTGGACAACATTTACGCCTCACCCATTCTCCTCGGCGACATCTGGCGCCAGAGCTATCCGGAGCTGATTGTGGTTTCCCCGGATGTAGGCGGTGTCGTCCGCGCCCGCGCCATTGCCAAACGCCTCGAAGTGGATCTCGCCATTATCGACAAACGCCGACCGCGCCCCAACGAATCGGTCGTCATGAATATCATTGGAGATGTGGACGGCCGTACCTGTGTTCTCGTGGACGACATGGTCGATACCGCCAACACCCTCTGCGAAGCGGCCCATGCCCTCAAGGTGCGGGGGGCCGTCAAGGTCTGCGCCTACTGTACTCACCCGGTACTGTCCGGCCCCGCCATGGAGCGCATCGAGCGATCCGATCTGGACGAACTGGTCGTCACCGACACCATACCGCTCAGGCCGGACGCCCGGGCCAGCAGCAAGATTCGCGTGTTGTCCGTTGCCGAGCTGCTGGCCGAAACCATCCGCCGGATTGCGGAAGAAGACTCGGTCAGTTCGCTGTTCATGGATTGATCGAGCCGTTTCGCCGACCTTGCAGCCGGGCGTCGGCCATTGTATGATCTGCGCTCTGTCCATGGTGGCTGTAGCTCAGTCGGTAGAGTCCCGGATTGTGATTCCGGTTGTCGCGGGTTCGAGCCCCGTCAGCCACCCCATATTTTAAGCAGTTAGGCACTCTGTAGCACAGTTCTTAGCGGGGACTGTGCCATTGTTGTGCCATGCACTAACCATATTCACCGCCCCCTTCCTGCATGTCGGGCGGATAACCATGTTTCCGTAAAACCCTTTTCACCATGCACCGCAAATGCGCCCGCGCCTGTTCCCGGATGGACCAGCCAATGCGGGTGTTCTGGCGCATGCGGGGTGGTGAGAGTGGCGTTGAAACGCTCGTGGGTCGAAAGTAAAGGGGCAGATGCCTGCAACCGTCAAATACTAAAAAACCCCGCCGATTCTTCGGCAGGGTCTCACCACAAACAACAAGCGTGATGAATTACTTCATCATCGCCTTTTTGAACATCCGCTCCACCTTCGTGTTGGCTTCATCAGCCTTCTGATTGGCAGCGTTGGCGGTGCTCATCGCCTGATCAGCGGTGCTCTGCGCGGCGTCAGCTTTGCTCAGGGCATCGGTAGCGGTGCTCTGCGCAGCATTGGCCTTGGCCAGTGCTTCGTTGGCGGTGGACTGCGCGGCATCAGCCTTCGCAGAAACCTTGGCAAGGTCAGAAGTGGTCGCACAACCAGCCAGGCCCAAGGGCAAAATCAGCGCAGTTACCTTCAAAGCGGTGGTGAACTTGCTCATAGCAGTCTCCTTTGTTGGGTTGGAAAACGAGCAGACAAAGCATAGCTAAAAAAACAACAACACGCCAGTCTTTACACACATTTCTCCGGTGGCGTCGCAATCCGGTGCATCAGGCGCCCGCAGACGCACGGGCGACCGCCTGGCACACCTTCACCGGCACTCAACAAAAATGTATCCATCGTGTTTAAACAGATCCAACATCTTCCAGCCGACGTTGCCACAGAGCATAGACCTCGGGCGAAGGGTTGTCACTTATCTCCTTGTTTACAATTAAATAAAATTATCTTCTTGACTTTTCTCATATTTTTTGTAAAATTCTGTTTCATTTACTCTTTTGGGATATATGCCAGCGTCATTGCGGCCGGGAGGGGTCGCCACAGACCAGCTTAGATAAGGAGATAGACTTGATACGACGATTATCTGCCGGGATGAGTCTTGCCCTGTCAACGTTTTTTCTGCCCAACGCCCTGGCGCCCAGTCTACCGGACTTGCCCGCACCATTCCTCGGCACACCCATCGGCAGTATCGGCGACCCCCTGAAGCCGGGCGACAGCCTGGGTGATACCACCGATGCCCAGCCTGTCGCGGACTCCACCCAGGCACAGGGGGCCAGTGACGGCGCACTGCTCATGCACCACGGATTTTTTTATTTGCGGCGCGTAACCGCCTATAACGCACTTGCTGATCAGACGAACAGCACCCCGGATATTTCGGCCTGCGGCCCCAACCGGCCGGATCAGGTGGCGCTGTCACAAGACCTGTTCTTCCGCAAAAACGGAGGCAACCGCTGTGGCGAACGCATCAACATCATCCTACGTTCCGGGCGCGTCATTCATGGCGTAGTCTGGGATACCATGAATCCCCGCTACCACATGGCAGCCGATATACTCATGGGCAGCGTTCAACACGCCATGAATTTTGGCGTCAAGCAGGCCAAACTACGTTTCGTCCATTCCATGGCACCTGTCACCAACGGTATCTAAGCGAGCAGCGCATACGGTCCGGGCGGTTTCGTCAGCCTTCCGCCCACCCTGCTGCCATCATGGCTTCGACCTCGGCAACCTCCTTGGGTACTTCGCTCGACAGAACATCCGGACCGCCGGTGGTCACCAGCACGTCGTCTTCGATGCGAACCCCCATACCGCGCCAACGCTCCGGTACCGATGGATTATCCGGCGAGAAGTACAGGCCCGGCTCCACCGTCAGCACCATCCCCGCCTCCAGTTTCCGCCAGGACTGATCCGCGCCGCGATAGTGGCCGACGTCATGAACGTCCATGCCCAGCCAGTGCCCCGTCCGGTGCATATAGAAGGCCTTATAGCTGCCCTGCTCGATGACTGCGTCGCGGCTGCCGGAAAGTATGTCCAGCTCCAACAAGCCGTCCACCAGCACCTTGACGGCCTCGTCATGATAATCGGTAACGGAGCGCCCTACCTGTACGGCGGCGATTGCCGCTTTCTGGCTGGCCAGAACGACTTCGTAAACTTCCCGTTGTGCGGGACCAAAAACCCCGTTAACCGGCAGGGTTCTGGTGATGTCTCCGGCGTAGGCGCCGACCTCTGCGCCGGCATCGATCAGTACCAGATCGCCATCACGCAGTTCCGCATCGTTTTCCGTGTAGTGCAAAATACAACCGTTGACTCCGCCACCGACGATACTGGGGTACGCCACACTGGGCGATCCGAGGCGATGAAAAACATGCTCGATCTCGGCGGCCAGTTCGTATTCCCGCATACCCGGACGACATTGGCGCATGCCATGGCGATGCCCGGCACCGCTGATGCCCACCGCCGCCCGCAGGATTTCGATCTCTTCGGGGTCTTTGAACAACCGCATCTCATGGATCAGGTTGGCAACATCGACCACTTCGAGCGGGTAGCGCACACCCTGGCGAATCTTGCTCTTGGCAACATTGCGCCAGTGCATGACCCGCGCGTCGAAATCCGTGGACTGACCCATGGGATAAAACAGCAATTCCCGATTTTCCAGCAGTTGGGGAAGGATGTCGTTCAGGTCATGAATCGAGAGGCAACGATCCACCTGACATTGCTCAAGAGCACCCTCCAGCCCAGCGCGACGCCCATCCCAGGTTTCCCGCTCCGGGTCACGAGGACGGCAGAACAATATCTGCTCCCCGTCAGCGTGTCCCGGTGCCAGCACCAGTACAGCCTCCGGCTCTGCAAAGCCGGTCAGATAGAGGAAATCACTGTCGCCGCGGAAGGGGTACTGTACATCGCCGTTACGGCTCTTGGGGATGGCGGTGGGTATGATCGCGACACCGGCAGTGTGCATCTTCTGCATCAGCAGACGACGGCGGGCGGCATGATCGGGGCGGGGCAAATCAAGCTTGGGCATTTTGGCAGACCTCCTATATGCCCTATTATCACACAAAGCACAGATGCGGAGGAAAGGCCGAAAGAAGCACAAGCTGGCACGCCGAAATCCCGTGAGGAAAGCGGCGCTGGCCAGGGTGGGTTGTTACCGCATGTCTGCCTCGACCTCTTTCGCGAATTCCGGATCGCTCTGGGTCTGCCTGAGCAGGCTGGAATATTGCTCTGCGGTCAGGTGATTTTTGGCAAGGACATCGTCCACCTTCGTCATATAGGATTTTTTCAACTCTTCCCGCTGGGTGGCGGTGATACCCTTCCGACTCAAGGCACTTTGGACCTGTTCATTGAGTGGCTTGATCTCCTGGACGGCTGCCGCAAAATTTTTTACTTCCGCGGGGCTTGCCACTGCGCCCCCGGCTACTGCTGTACGCATCAACCCCGGTGCCGATGTCCCCACGCTGGACGCGAACGCCGTGCCGGCCCCAAGGCCCATCAGTCCGCAAGCAACCAAAACGACCCCCGCCATACCCCTCTGCAGCGATGAACGAAACAGACCCTGTGCAGCAGAGTAAACCGGAAACTTTTGCATAATATTCCTCCTTTCAGACGATCATAAAAACGCCGGACAGCTTCACATATCAGAAAATTATGTGATTTATTACCTGCAGTTACAGGTCACACTAACCGCTCCGGAAAGATATTGCAAGCCGCCTGCCATCATGCCGGCAGGCACGTTGCAACCATCACGCCAGGATTCACCCCCCAGCAAAGGCTGCCTCCATTGCATCACCCAGGCGGCCCGCTGGGTGCAGTTTAAACGTGGGAGCAGCCGGAATCTTGTCGCCGCGCGGGAGAATGGCGCCTTTGAAGCCCAGCTTGATGGCTTCACGAACCCGCGCCTCGGTGCCCGCCACCGGGCGCACCTCTCCTGCCAGACCCAATTCGCCAAAGACCACCCGACGGCCCTCCAGGGGTTTATTGCGAAAACTGCTGACCAAGGCGAGGGCCACGGCAAGGTCGGCGGCAGGTTCGTTGACTTTGATCCCCCCCGCGATATTCACGAAGACATCCTGATCAAAAAACATGCTGCCACCGTGACGATGCAGAATGGCCAGAAGGAGGGAGAGGCGGTTGGGGTCCAGCCCGATGGCAACCCTGCGCGGATTCGCCAGTGGACTCGGGGTCACGAGCGCCTGCACCTCCACCAGCAGCGGTCGGGTTCCTTCCTGCGTAGCCAGTACCACGCTCCCTGCCACGGGTCGCTCATGCTGCGACAGGAAAAGCTGCGAAGGATTGGCGACCTCGCTCAAGCCCTCCTCATGCATCTGAAAAACACCGAGTTCGTTGGCCGCGCCAAAGCGGTTCTTGATGGCGCGCACGATCCGGTACGGGCTACCCGCCTCCCCTTCAAAATAGAGCACGGTATCCACCATGTGTTCGAGCACACGTGGGCCAGCAATGGCCCCCTCCTTGGTCACATGACCCACCAGCCACACCGTGGTGCCCGTCGCCTTGGCGAAACGCACCAGGCGTGCCGCACACTCCCGCACTTGCGCCACCGAGCCGGGGGCTGATTGCAGTGTGTCGGTATAAACGGTCTGAATGGAATCCACCAGCACCAGTGCGGGCTGTTCGCCCCGGAGCAGCCCCTCGATCGCTTCAAGATGGTTTTCGGCGACTACCCGTACGGAGCTCCGGCCCAGCCCCAGGCGCCGCGCACGTAAGCCGACCTGTGCCGCCGACTCCTCCCCGGTAACATAAAGCGCCTTACTGGCCTGAGCCAAGTGATGGGCGGTCTGGAGCAGGAGGGTGGATTTTCCGATGCCCGGCTCCCCACCCAGAAGAATGGCTGCCCCCGGCACCTGCCCACCGCCCAGCACCCGGTCGAGTTCCGCCAGGCCCGTCGTGCTGCGCCCTACATCCGTGATCGGCACCGCATGCAGAAATTGCGGCGGGCTGGCCGTGGCATAGGTGGTTTGGGATTTGGCCACGGTCTTCTCCACACGCTGTTCGACGAAGCTGTTCCATGCACCGCAATCTGGACAGCGTCCCAGCCACTTATTGCTGATGCTGCCACATTCCTGGCAAACGAAGAGGGTTTTGTCGCGACTCATGAAACCAGCCGGCGCGGTACCCGCATCTGCATGCGACAACTCATTTCATAGGAGATCGTACCGAGTTCCGCTGCCAGGGATTCGAGAGGCGGTCCGCCAGCCCCCATGAGGACGACGGGAGCGCCGATGTCCGCCGCCACGGCCGTCAGGTCCACAAAAAGCATATCCATGCTGACCCGCGCCAAAGTGCGGGTAGCCTGCCCGGCTACCGTGACCGGCGCGCCACACCCCAGGTGACGCGGATAACCGTCGCCGTAACCCGCCGCCACCACTCCCACCCGACAGTGCGCCGGAGCCTGCCAGGCCGCACCATAACCCAGCCAGTCACCGGGGCCGAGTTCGCGGATGGCCACCACCGCACTGCGCCAGGAGAGCACGGGTCGCAAACCGATTTCGCTGCCGCGGCGCCCGACGAAGGGCGAAAGACCGTAGAGCATGAGTCCGGGCCGCACCCAGTGCTGGTGGGTAAAGGGCAGCGCCAGTACCCCCCCCGAATTGGCGAGGCTGTGCTGACCTGCGGTGGCGTGACCGACGTGGGCAATGGCATCGGCGAAAACACCCGCCTGTTGACGGTTGAAGGGGTCTTCCGGCGTATCGGAGCGGGCAAGATGGCTCATCAACCCCAATATCTTCCAGCGGGGGTGGCGTTGCAAAGCGGCAAACAGGGCGGGCAATCGTTCCGGGGCAAAACCCAGCCGGTGCATGCCCGTATCCACCTTGATAAACAAGCGCAACGCAGCATCCGCAGCATGGGTCTCCAGCCACTGCAACTGGCGTTGTTCGTGAATCACCAGCAGATAGGCGCGTTCTGCGGCGACGGATACTTCGTCAGCGCCGAATGGCCCCCCCAGCAGGCAGATGGGGCGATCCAGCCGCAAGGCATGCAGCGCCTCCGCCTCTTCCAGGGAGGCCACTGCAAAGGCGTCCACTCCAGCCTCGGCCAGCACCGGGGCGCAAAGGGTCACTGCATGCCCATAAGCATCCGCCTTTACCGCCGCCATGATTTGTGCGCGGGGTGCATGTTCGCGCACCACCGCTACATTATGGCGCAGCGCAGCAGCGGAGATATCGGCAACTATCGGGCGGGTCATGGGCCAATGATACACCCCAAGGCGCGAGAAAATCCCGTGAAAAAATGCATGGACGGCACGCCGATGATCGGGCTTGGTGCAAGCAACTAATGCCCGAAGCCATCCCCGGACGGCGCATAATTCTCAAAACGGGTATATTCACCGAAGAAACTCATCCGCACCGTCCCGATGGGTCCGTTGCGCTGTTTACCGATGATCACCTCGGCAATGCCCTTCACCTCTTCCTTGTCCTTGTAATACACCTCATCGCGGTAGAGGAAGAGGATCAGATCGGCATCCTGTTCAATGGCGCCGGATTCGCGCAGATCGGACATCTGCGGACGCTTCTCGGTACGGTTTTCCAGACTTCGGTTGAGCTGGGAGAGGGCAATCACCGGGATCGACAGCTCTTTGGCCAACGCCTTGAGCGAACGGCTGATCTCGGAAATCTCGGCGACCCGGTTATCACCCCGTCCCGGCACCTGCATGAGTTGCAGATAGTCCACCACGATCAAGGCCAGGCCATGCTCCCGCTTCAGCCGACGCGCCCGCGAGCGCAAATCCGTAGGGGTCAGCGCGGCAGAATCGTCGGCGAACAGGGGCGCATTACCGAGCTCACCGATGGCATGGGCGATGCGCGGCCAGTCGTCATTGCCCAGGCTGCCGTTGCGCAGGCGGTGCTGATCTACCCGCCCGCGCGACGAGAGCGCGCGCAGGACGATCTCGTCGGTCGGCATTTCCATGCTGAAAACCGCGACTGGCTTGCCTTCGATACAGGCGACATGCTCCGCTATATTCATGGCGAAGGAGGTTTTGCCCATACTCGGACGGCCCGCAACAATAATGAGATGGCCCGGATGGAGGCCGGAGGTTTTCTCGTCCAGATCGGTAAAGCCTGTGGACAGCCCCGTGACGCCCTTCCTCTCACGGGCGATGGTCTCGATCCGGTCGATAACCGCCGGGAGTGCATCCTTGAGTTGCTTGAAGCCTTCACCGGCTAGCTGTTGTCCTTCGGCGAGATGAAAGACCCGGCTTTCGGCCTCGTCCAACAAGGCCTGAGCCTGCCGCCCTTCCGGACGATAGGCCAGCTCGGCAATTTCCCGACCAACCCGGATGAGGTCACGCAGGATGGCCCGCTCCCGCACGATCCGCGCATAGGCGAGCACATTGGCTGCCGAGGGTGTCTCGTTGGCCAGCATGAGGAGATACTGCACCCCGCCCACATCGGCGAGTTGCTCATGATCCTGCAACCACTCGGAGACCGTGATGGCGTCCACCGCCCGCCCGGCGCCCAGCATGGCACTGATGGCCTGGAAAATCTGGCGGTGACGACGCTCATAAAAATCTTCGGCCGTCACCGCCTCAGTGACCTGCTCCGCCGTCTCAGGGTCGATCAGCAGGGCGCCGATGACGGATTGCTCCGCCTCAATAGAGTGCGGCGGGGCCTTGACCCCGCCGCCGTAGTCCGCCGAATCAGACACGCCAGGGCCTGGGATCAGGCGCGCTCGACGAAGACCATCACATCCAGTTCGACCTCCGGATGCAAATGCACACGCGCCGGGAATTCGCCGATCCGTTTGATCGGCCCGCCCGCCAGACGGATTTCGGAATGAGCCACTTCGTGACCCAGGGCCGCCAGAGCGGCACTGATGTCATGCAGGCCTACCGATCCGAATAAACGACCATCCTCGCCCGCCTGCAGGGCAATCTTGACCACGGCATCGGCCAGCGCCGCAGCGCGCTGTTGCGCGACTTGCAGGCGTTCTGCCTCCACCTGCTCCAGCGCCGCCTTGCGTGCGGCAAAGTCTTCCAGATTGCGCTGGTTGGCCACTACGGCCTTGCCCTGCGGCACCAGAAAATTGCGCCCGTAACCCGGACGTACTTCGACCACATCGCCCAGGCGCCCCAACTTGTTGATACGTTCCAGTAAAATCACTTTCATTTCAAATTCCTCCCAAAAATTCTCTGCAAAACCGCCATCAGGACCGCGGCCCGGCAAGCCGTCGGCGCAGGTGAAAAACACGGTCC
>JAMCRJ010000094.1 GCA_023381645.1 Gammaproteobacteria bacterium | reverse complement strand
ACTGTGGGTGCGGGCGATATTGCTGGTTGAATTGACATGGTGTGAAGTCCTTGATAGTAAGTTCGGCGGTGCCTGGGACGGCAACAGGCCCTAACTTATGGTGCGTCTGCAGGGAAAGGCACGCCAGGCCATCATGATGAAGCCTGGAGACCAGGATTGCAACACGGGTAAGCGCGTCCGTCACCGGACTGCTTTCCCTGAGCGTCAGGAGTGCGGTATATGGCCGCATATGATAGATTACAGCTTGGCAGTTGGCACGTGCCGGGATCCGTAAGGTTGTGTCGGGGCGTCATTCGTACATTTCTGATTGCGGATATTTCTGTCCGTATCGTGGCGCGGATGCCTTCGGCCTTTCGGGATCGGGGCCGAGTATGATATTCGCTTATCTTACCTGAAATTAGGCAGAAACTAATGTTTAAAAAGTCACTGGTGATCATGGCTCGTGCATTATTGGCAGCGTGGTTGGTATCGTCTATTTCGGCTTGTGCAAAAAAAACATCCGCTTCGTCCACATCCACAGAAAGCGCGGCGACTGCCACTGCAACGTCCAGCATGGCCGCCGCACCCGCTAAAATGACTCCGAGCGATTTCTGGCAACTGATGGGGAAAAAACTTACCTATATCCAGGAGGGCCACCAGGGACCTGTCGTTTACGATTTTACGGATACAAATTGCCCATTTTGTCATCTTTTATATGCGGTCGAGGCCCGTCTCATTCGAGAAGGAAAATTGACGGTCCGCTATGTTCCTGTCGCTATAATAAAGCCCAGCAGCATGCCGGAGGCTGCCGCCATATTGCAGGCTGACAACCCTGTAGCGGCCTTGCAAAAAGCCGAAGACGCCATTGGTAAGGGGATGAAGACAGGCCAGCCAGCCAAGCTCGCACGCGCTACGGACGCAATCGGCAAGGCGTCACCAAAAACCATCGAGGCCATCAAAAAGATAGAAGCAAACGATGTGTTCTTGCAGGAAGTGGATATCGACGAGCTCCCGGATATCATCTATCTGCCCAAGAAAGGCAAGCTTGGGCTGATAACGGGATTGATAAGCGAGAAGAAGCTCACGGAACTGCTACCGCAAATGCAATGACCTGAACAAAAATGCTGCCATCAGGCTGCCGTCTCCGGATCAAGCGCAATGAACCCGTGCGTATCGACGTCCGTATGCTGGACTTTGGAACTTGGCGGAATTTTCTACGCCATTTTAAGCAGGGTTGATATAACCTCACGATGCAATCACTCGGCACAGTATGGTGGATCCTTCCTGGTTTGTTCCTTGCCGGTATAGGTGCCGGGTTTATCAATGTTCTGGCGGGGGCGGGGTCCATGCTGACCCTGCCTGCACTCATTTTCGTGGGCCTTGATCCAATCGCCGCAAACGGCACCAACCGCATCGGCATCGTTTTGGAAAACCTCACCGCTGCGCGCACCTTTTACCGCCATAACCTGGTGGATCTGAAAATGGGAATAAAGCTGGCGCTATGGACGCTGCCGGGCGCCATGCTGGGCGCCATTGCCGGTATCCATATCGGCAATCTCTGGTTTCAGCGTATATTGGTGATTGTACTGGCAGTTAGCACTGCCACCATGTTTCTTCCAAAAATTGTTACCGGAGAATCCACACGTCCAGATGGCGATGCGTCGCCCTGGCTCTACCCCACGCTGCTCGCTCTGGGGTTTTACGGCGGCTTTATGCAGCTCGGTATCGGCTTTCTCTTTATCTTCGCGCTGCGCCATTTTCTCACCAGAGATCTCGCACAGGTAGCCGCTTATAAAACCCTGATTATCGCATTGTACACCTTGCCGACTCTCGTTATCTTTGCCTGGATGGGGCAGGTTCACTGGGCTGCGGGCATCGTCATCGGCATGGGTGGTATGATTGGCGCGAGACTGGCTACGAGGCTTACCATGAGTCGCCGCGGAAAACTGTGGGTCAAGGTAATAATGGCGATGGTCATACTTGCGATGGCTGCCAGGCTTTGGGTTTGACAGATTCGTGTAACCAATTGCTTTATTAAGATGGTGCCCAGGGCCGGACTCGAACCGGCACGGCATAAGCCGAGGGATTTTAAGTCCCTTGCGTCTACCGATTTCGCCACCTGGGCAGGGCCGCGGCAACAGAAAGCAGAATTTGCCTGCTCCTGCTCCCCGTCCGGGAGCCGAAAGGATAGCACAGCCCCAGCGGCTTGGGCAGAGGTTGATCCTGATATTTGGCGCGTAACCGATTGGCGTTTTACGAGTTCTGCGTTCCGGGCGGGTGTTACCTTATCCTCAGTGCAGGCCCAATCGCCGCTTCTGCCACAGCGCATAAAGGGCAGGAATCACCAGCAGCGCAAGCCATGCGGCGCTGAACATGCCACCCACCATGGGGGCGGCAATGCGCTTCATCACATCGGCGCCGGCACCATGGCTGAACATGATGGGCAAGAGACCGCCCACTACCAGGTTGAAGGTCATGGCCAGTGGTCGCAGACGCAGCATGGTCCCCTCGATGACGGCAAGCCGAAGGTCGTGCCATGTCTGCAAAGTGCCATGTGCCTGCCGCCGGAGGAGGGCCTGATCCAGGTAAAGCAGCATTACCACTCCGAATTCCACCGCCACCCCCGCCAAGGCGATAAAACCCACTGCCACCGCCACCGATAACTTGTAGTTCAGCCAGTAGACGAGCCAGAAGCCTCCAACCAGGGACAGGGGCAGGGTGAGCAGGATGATGGCCACCTCCACCCAGTTCTTGAAGTTGAAGTAGAGGAGCAGGGCGATCAGCAGAATGACGGCGGGAATGACCAGTTCCAGGCGCTTGGCGGCTCGCTCCATGACCTGATACTGGCCTACCCAGGAGAGCGTGTACGCACCCGGGAGATGAATGTCCTTCGCAATCGCGGCCTTGGCGCGGGGTACATAGGCACCGATGTTGGTGCCGGGTTTCAGGTCGATGTAGATCCAACTGTTCAGCCGACTGTTGTCGCTGGTGAGCATGGAGGCTCCACCCTCGATATGCAGATCGGCGACCTGGGCGAGAGGGATTTGGGCACCGCTGGGTGTCGCGACCCGGCTTTCCATCAATGCGGCCAAGGAGTGCCGCAGTGCCCGAGGGTAGCGTAGATTCACCGGGAAGCGTTCCAGCCCTTGTATCGCGGTGGTCAGAACTTGACCGCCAATGGCCGTCTCCACGAAACGATTCACATCCGCCACCGACAGACCATAGCGGGCGGCCGCGATGCGGTCGGTATGAACGACGATGTACCGGCCACCCGTGATTCGGGCCGCATAGGCGCTTTGGGTGCCAGGTACCTTCTGCAGAACCGCTTGAACCTCTTGCCCCACGCGGTTGAGAGTATGGATGTTCCGACCGGCCACCTTGACGCCGAGGGGCGTGGTCAGCCCGGTGGTGACCATGTCTACCCGGTTCTTGATGGGTTGCGTCCAGATATTGGACAGACCTGGAATGTGCAACGCCTCGTTCATTTTATTTTGCAGTTTATGCATGGTCATCCCGACAGGCCACTCATCCGGCTCTTTGAGGGTGACGGTCGTATCAAACATGGACAGTGGTGCCTGATCCGTCGCCGTCTGGGCTCTTCCCGCCTGACCGAAGACCGTTTTCACCTCGGGAAAGGCCTTCAGGATGCGGTCCGTCTGCTGCAGGATCACGGCCGCCTCGCCGATGGAGATGGCGGGGTCCTGGAATATGGGCATGTAAAGCAGCGATCCTTCATTCAGGGGCGGCATAAACTGCGAACCCAGACGATTCCAGGGGTAATAGAGGGTCGCGGTGAACAGCAGGGCGATGATCAAAACGGTCCGGGGTGCGCGCAGAACAGTATGGATCACTGGCCGGTAGATAAAAGTGGAAAGTCTGTTCAGCGGATTCCTGCTTTCGGGGAGGATGCGACCGCGGATGAACCACGCCATGAGGATGGGCACTACGGTGATGGAGAGTATGGCGGCGGCCGCCACGGAAAATGTCTTGGTGAAGGCGAGGGGTGCGAAGAGCTTGCCTTCCTCACCGCTCAGGGCGAAGACCGGCAGAAAGGAAACGGCGATGATGATCAGCGAGAAAAACAGCGCCGGACCAACCTCTGCCGCCGCAGCGGTTGCCGCCGCCCAGGGATCGACGCCAGGGGTTTGCTCCAGGTGCTTATGCATGTTTTCGATCATGACCACGGGGGCATCCATCATCACGCCGATGGCGATGGCGATACCGCCCAGGGACATGATGTTGGCAGGGATGCCCATGGCCCACATGATGAGGAGGGCGGCCAGTATCCCCAGTGGCAGGGCAACGAGGGCCACCAGCGCCGAACGCGCGCGCAGCAGGAAGAGCAGGGAAATGAGCGCCACCGCCAGGGACTCCTCCAGCAACTTGCCGGTCAGGGTATGAATGCTGCGCTGGATGAGGGGGGCCTGGCTATAGGTGGTGACGACCTGCACGCCTTTGGGCAGGGAGGGCTGGATATCTTTCAGCTTGCGCTCGATCTGATGGATGAGGGTATAGGCGTTGCCACCCTGGTTCATCATCACGATTCCGCCCACCACCTGACCCTGGCCGTTGAGCTCGGCGATGCCATTGGGCAACTGTGGCCCCAATTGTACCCGGGCGACCTGACGCAGCGTAATGGGCACGCCGTCGCGCACCCCCAGCGAAGCATCCTCCAGGTCCTTCAGGGAGCGAATATAACCAGACGTGCGGACGATATAGCTCGTCTCTCCCATGTCCACCACCGAGCCGCTGGTCTCCCCATTGGCGGCACGGATGGCGGCCTCCACTTCCGGCAGGGTCAGGTTGTAGGCGAGGAGTTTCTGGGGGTTCACCACCACCTGGTACTCCTGCACCATGCCCCCTACCGTGGCCACCTCCGCGACGCCGGGGATGCCCTGCAGCTCGTATTTGAGAAACCAGTTCTGCAAAGTGGTGAGTTGGGCGAGATTCAACGTCCCGCCGGGATCGCTGAGGGCGTATTCGAAGATCCAGTCCACCCCCGAACTATTCGGGCCCAGGGCCGGTGTGATTCCCGGCGGCAGCTTGGACTGCACCTGGCTCAGGTATTGGAGTACCAGATTGCGGGCTTGATAGATGCTGGTGCCCCCTTTGAAGAGGACGTAGACATAGGAGTCGCCGAACATGGAGTAGCCGCGCACGGCCTGGGCACCGGGCACCTCCTGCAGGGTGGTCTCCAGGGGATAGGTCACCTGATCCTGAACGATCTGCGGGGCCTGACCCGGATAGGAAGTCTTGACGATGACCTGGGTGGGCGAGATGTCCGGGAGAGCCTCCAAAGGGATATTCATCACTGCCAGCGTACCGCCGGCGATCAACACCAGAACGGCGATCACGACCAGCAGGTAGTTGGCCATGCACCAGCGCATAATCGCTTTAATCATGAGCCTGCCCTCCCTGACCCATGTTCATCCCGGCCATGGCACTCTTGGTAGGCGCCGTGTTACCTCCCAGCATACGGGCCTTGACCGACTGGAACTGAGACTCGGAATAAAGCAGGAACTGGGCGCTCTCCACTACCCTGTCACCCGTTTTGAGTCCCTTGTCGACGGCTACCCAGCCGTCAACCTCTGGCCCCAGAGCAACCTGGACCGGCAGAAAATGTCCATCATGCTCACCCAGCATCACATAATCCCCCTGGGCGGTATGTAATACGGCACTGCTGGGTACGGCCAGAGCCTCCTCTGGGCTAGCCACGATGGTGGCGTCGGCGTACATGCCGGGGCGCAGGTTCCCGCCGGGATTGGAAAAGCTCAGCCGGGCCGTCACCGTCCGGCTTTTGGAATCGAGGGTCGGGTAGAGAAAATTCAGGCGGCCAGCCCAGATTCTGCCGGGATAGGCTGGCAGATGCAGGCGTACGGGATTGCCAGTCTTCACCCAGGGCAACTGATAGGAGTAGAGCGCCACATTGACCCAGACCCGGTCGAGATTGGCGATTTCATAGACATTGCTCTGCGGCGAGACATAACCACCCTGGCGCACATGGAGGGTCTCGACCACCCCGGAAGCCGGCGCCAGGAGTGGCACGTCCCGCTCTGCTGTGCCGCGCCGGGCGAGTGCAGCGATTTCGTCTTCGGGCATGCCCAACAGTCTTAATTTAGCCCTGGCGGCCGCCAGCAGTGCCGGGTCTTCCGTCGCTCCACCCCGGCGGCGGGCAATGAGATATTCCTGTTGCGCACCATACAGCTCGGGAGAATACAGTTCAGCAAGTACCTGGCCGCGCTGCACGGGGTCGCCTACGGCGCGGACATTCAGGTGTGTCACCCAACCGGAGAAACGTGGAGTAACGGAATAGACGCGATTCTCGTCCACTGCCACGGTGCCCACGGTGTGGATCGCGTGGCCCATCTGACGGCGCTGGACATTCACGAGGCGCACTCCCAGGTTTTGCGCGAGGCGCGGATCGATGCCGAGGCCGGATGTTTTTTGCGCGCTCGGACTGGAGGCGTACACCGGTATATAAGGCATACCCATACTGTCCTTCATGGGGTGATCCGAATGAATCTTGGGGTTCATGGGGGCAGCCCAGTAGAGGATACGCCGTCCCTTGGGCGTGCTTTTCGGAGAATGGATTGCATTGGAGTTGTTGGCGCCAGGCGCGGCGGCAGGGACTCGCAGCCACCACACCGCGCCCGCCCCAAGGGCTGCGCCAAGGACGAGCAAGCCGACACCGATGATCCCGTTGCGTGACTTCATGGTTGTGCTCCCCCTTCGGTGGTGAGGAAATCCAGTTCTGCGGCGCTGAGGGCCAGATCGCGGCGGTATTGCAGGCGGCTCAGGGCGTAGTCCAGCACCTCCTTCTGGGTGCGCAGCACCGCGCTCAGTTCGGCACGTCCTACGGCATAGGCCGCGAGTGTTGCGGAAAATGCGTTTCGTGCGGTGGGCAGCAGGCGTTGATCAGTACGCTCCAGCTCGGTCTTGAGTGCCATATAACGGGCAAAGTTGGCGCGCACCTGTTGGATCATGGCCAGATGCTGATCGTCGTAGCGATATTGCGCCCGCAGGGCCCTGGCCCGGGCGGCGGCAACGTCCTGGTCCTGGCGGTTTTCCGGAAATATGGGCAGGCTCAGGTCAACCCCCGCTGACAGCCAGTTGGGACTGCCGGGGTAGAAATCCTGACCATAATCGACGCTGACCGTGACTTCCGGCCAATAGCCACGTTTGGCTACCTTTACGCCCACTTGCGCCGCGCGGGTTTGCGCCTGGGCGGCACGCAGGAGGGGTTGTCCGGAGAGGCGGGCTTCCGCCTGAACCAGGGTAATCGGCGGCGACAGGTTCGGCCATTGATGCTCTATGGTTGGCGGTTGCGGGAGGTTCAGGATCTGCGCGATTTGCGCCAGGTCGCTCGCCCGCTCAGCTTGCAACTTGCTGATATCATTGGCCAGACTGTCACGCGCCAGTTGGGCTCGGAGCACATCGGCCTGGGACCCCTGAGCGGACCGATAGAGCGCCAGCGCTGCCTGTACGCTCTCTGCCTGTAACTGTTCCTGATGCCGGATCGTTGCCTCGGCATCTTCGGCATAGAGGGCTTGCAGCCAGGCGCGGCGCAGTAACAACACCAATTCGGCCGACTGGCCGCGCAGGGTATCGACGGACGCCTGGGCCTCGACCCCCGCCTGTTGTCCTTCCAGTCCCAGTTTGCCAAAAGAGGGGAAAGTCTGACTCAGACCCACGCTCAGCATGCTCATCTGCTGCTGGTTCATGGAGAAGTTGTTGAGGGGTAGGTCCGCAGCGCCGAGATCGAGATGCGGATCGGGTAGCTGGGCTACCGCTACCGCCTGGTGCCGTAATTCCACAATCTTCTGCTTTATGGCGCCGAGACCGGGATTTTTCCCCAGGGCAATCGCCTCAGCATCCTGCAGGCTCAACGGCGCGGCACTGGCAAGCGTCGTCGACAGGAGCAATAGCACTCCGGCCAGGAAGCGAATTCCGCCCCATGCCGGCGGGGTCAAACAACCACGAATAGTCGTATACATGTGATATCTCCAGGGCATATCAGTGACATGAATCCCCTGTTCACAGAGGGGTGCCAGCTTGCTCTGGAGATATCAAATGACCAATCGCACCCGGTGGAGCGGTGGGGGATGATGAATATGGTGCGAGAAGAAAATCGGGTATCGTGCCGGACGGAATATTACCCGACGGGAAAAGGTTACGAAGCCCGTCGTTACCTGGGCTGGGGAAGTCATTTCAGGAAGTTTCAATCCGCCTGATGCATGAGCCCCGGCGCAGATCAACATGCACTGACCTTGGGCCGCCCTGGAATGCGTGTTTATATCGGCGGCGCGATCATTCCGGCAACAAGCCGGGCCTGTTGCCGACGGGCCTGTCACCGCAGCACATGAAAGGCAAGACGGCATGCCCACCGCAGCATTGCTCATCCATGCTCCCAGCAGGAACAAAGCCAGCAACGCAATCAGGGGGAAAGATCGGCGGATTCTCGGCATTTCGGTATTCGATGCTTCCTTTCAGAATGTTTTAAAACATGGTAAACCCTGAAGTACGCTACAGAGTCAAGATGTAAAATTGGACCCTGTGGCCACACCACCGGAACCATGACGCGGACGAACAATCGCCGCAGAAAAACATCCCAGAAGCTGGTTGGTTAGCTGATCTAAAAATCGCTGACTTAACGATCGCCCTTGGCATAGCGTCCCATGAGCGTGGCTTCGGCCAGCACATGTCCGTGCATGGCCGCCTGGAGGTTATCCTTGTCGGGACTTGGCAATACGGGCAGGGTCGTATCCAGGGCATAGAGCCGGAAAAAGTACCGATGTCTACCGATGGGCGGGCAAGGGCCTCCGTACCCTCTGCGTTGCCAGTCATTGATGCCTTCCCGAACGCCGGCTGGAAGCCTTTGTACCCCTGCGGAGAGTTCCCGAACATGGGGCGGGATGTCATACAGTATCCAGTGTACCCAGATACGCTGGGGAGCTGCAGGGTCTGGAGCGTCTGGGTCTTCCACAATAAGGACCAGACTTTGAGTCCCGGCGGGGATATCCTCCCAGTGCAGGGGGGGCGAAAGGTCTTCCCCCTCGCAGGTGTATTGGCGCGGAATAATGCCACTGCTGGCAAAGGCATTGGAATGGATCTGCATGGTTGCCTCCGGGGCGGAAAGTGCAAGAAACGGCCCCGCCACTGCCGAGCCCGCAGGAAGGCTGCCAATTACGAGCAGCAGGGTCATACGAATTATAGCTCGTACAGGAGGAGTCATGCGCTGGGGAGGGCCGCAGCGCAACCGCGGCAAGCTGCCCAAGATTTGGCATTGTTGCCCGCGGTCGGCGCTGTTTGAGGGAATTTGCCTCGGGCCGTTACCAGACCGGGGCCAGCGACAATTTCCGAGGAGCCCGAAGAAAAATGAGTGCTTACCCCATCATTGTGCTTAATGAGTGATATGCATCTCTGCCAAAACCCTTGTTGCAAAGAATAAACTTATTATGGCAATGACAATCAATAACCATAAAGCACTATTAACGCCAAATCTGGTTACAGCAATTCCTATGGCCAGAAGAAATAAGGCGCCCAATCCATTTCCCACTCCCAGAGCGATTCCCGATCCCAACCCCCGATTTTCCGGGAAAATGTCCTGTCCGATAAGAACGGTCACCGGCTGGGCACTATAGATGGCGATACCCAACAGGCCAAGAACAGGCCAGATCCACCAACTACTGCATAATAAGCAAAGGATGACCAGCAATAAAACGAGGCTGCTGGAGCCCACCAGGGCCAATTTTCGTCCGAAATGATCGGCAACCATACCCCCACCCAAGTTGCCCAATACCCCAACTACCAGAAGCACGCTCACCAAAGCAGCGCCACCCACCAGAGTCCCGCCACGGTCATGCCAGAGAATAGGGAGATAAGTGATCAGGCTGTAGAGCAGCAGGGAGCGCATGGATACGTATCCCACCAGAAGGCTGGCTGGTCGCCAATGCCGCCGCCAGGCGATAGGCGGAGCCATGGCATGGCGAGGCGCTTGCTTGGGAAGGACCCAGACAATGAAGGGAACGGTGGCTAAGGCCGCCAGTGCAAGTATCCATAAACTGGCCATACCCCAGTGCATAACAACCAAGCTGGCCAACAGCGGCCATAGCCCGCGACCCAACTCTCCGCCCACCATGAATACGGATATTACCGTACCATGGCGCAGACGAGCCAGGGTGCGCGCGCCTGACATCGCCTGCGGATGAAAAGCTGCATTGGAGAGGCCAATCAAAAAGAGCACAGGGAACAGTGCCCATAACTGGGATATCCAGCCCACCAGCGCCACACCAATGTTGGTGCCGGCCACACCCAGCAGGATCATCGTGCGCCCACCCTGGCGATCCGCCAACCAACCCATCAAAGGCTGCATGGATTGGCCAATGAGGAGCGCAGACATGATGGCAGCGGCCATGGCTACATTCTGGTGCAGGGCCAACAATACAGCCGGCAAGATGCCCGGCAAAAAATTTGCCGCGCCGTCATTCAGAAAGTGCAGCCAGGATAAGCCCAGCAAGGAACCAGTCCCTGCCGGGATACGGTTATGAAGAAAGAGGGGTGATTCAACCTTCGTATTCATGCCGGCATTCCTAATAGTTGCAATGAAGCCGAAACTTCAGTCCGCCGGGAGATCCGCGCTATGCCGTCCACTCAGTTTGGCCGCGCCGATGGCGCTACCTATGGGCGTTGTCGAATGGACGATAGCGACAGACATCCATAGCCTCCCTGCCTACGAGCGGCTGCATCACCCTGTCTTTATGCCGGAACGGAAGCTATTTCAGCCTAGGCCGAGCGGCTGCGACCACCGCCCATGCCTCTGCCGCCACCACCCATGCCGGCTCCTCCGCCGCCGCCCATGCCACGGCCACCACCGCCACCTGCTCCGCGCCCGCCACCTCCGCCGACGCCGCGCCCACGGTTGCCTTGGCCACCGCGGATGTTCTGGTTGTTGGGCAGGCTGTTGTCGATATTGTTAGTTCCGGGCAGATCCGCCCCGCAGGTGGGGCAGGTCCGGCCTTGGGTACTTAATTCCGTATTGTCCATGGAATATCTCCTATCTGGTGAATGTTAGTGATTCCTTTTTACACCCACCAAGGGAATGCCGCATTGAGAATTGTTAATTTGTGCGCGGGAGTTTTTGTTCAAGGCAAAGAGGCGACCAGCAAGGACCTTGGTCGCCCCCTCAGATCTCCTAGGCAACGGCCTCGACCAGTGCCAGCATGATATCGGTGACGGGCTGGGCGGGTGCCTCAAGAAAATTCAGCACAAAGCGGTCGCCAAACTCGGTCACGCCGATGGAGCGCGGTCGCAGGGCCACGATATCAGCGTGGGGAATGGCGTTGGCTACGCAAAAGAGCAGAGTCTGGGCCCCGAGAATGCCATCGGCAATTTTGCCACCTCGCTGTTGCACATGATCATGCAGATCAAAAACAGCAATGATTTGGGAGGACGAATTTTTGACGAGTACGGCTTTGAGAGCGTCGATGATCTCTGTGATATTCCGATAGGGGGTGCTTCCCTTCATGATCTCCTGATAATAAATAGGAAACTTTTCATTGATGGTTTTTTGTTGCATCGTTTACTCCTTCGATCTGGGTTATGCTGGCCTTGGATCTGCAATGGCAGAACTTGATACCTGAATTCACTCCGCTGAAGTGCTGATCAATACCTCGTGGGTCTCTACCTCGCTCTTGCCGCGGCAGGCTTCGGGCGGAAGCGGGTGTGCATGGCCCTTGCGAAAGTCGTCGCTGCGCATCCATGCGACAAAATCGTCTTTAACCCGCCAGTGGGTCAATACTACATAAACGCCTTCGGGATCTTCCGGTCTGAGAACTTCCATCCGCACAAAGCCCGGATGATTTTCTACTTTTCCCTCTCGCTTGCGGAAGCTCTCCTCAAATCGCTCCGCAAACTCCGGAGTGACAGGTATGCGATTGGCAACTACATAAGTCATGATTTGCTCCTCATAAAGATGTTGGTAGTCACGATGATAGGTAATCTCTTGGATTTCAATGTCGCAGGACTTGATTTTTTATGTCAAGTCCTGCATTGGTTGCGAGTATAAAGCGCCCGGAAATGATCTGCTAAACGGTTAACATGGAGATTCCGATGGCATCTGACACCTAATGGTTGAAGGATTTTACTCTTTCCTCATGCTCGGCTTGGCGAAGGTCGGTTGTCCCGCCATGCCGCCACCGGCCGCCACCGCATCGTGACCATGATGATCATCCTGCGGACCCAGACGGGCGTATTTGAACATCAGATAGAGCTCCGCCGCGATGAAGGAACTGTACAGCAGGGTGAACCCGATGAGCGAGAACACCATGTAGCCGACGCTGTGGGTGGAAGCGGAGACGAAGGTAGGCAGCCAGCCGAATACCGTCCACGGCTGACGACCATTTTCGGCGGTGATCCAACCGAATTCCACGGCAACCCAGGGCATGGGAATGCTCCACATCGCCAGCTTCAGCAAGGCCGGGTGTTTCTCGATTTCGTTCTTCAGGCTGAAATAAGCCGCGAAAGCGAAGAGGGCCAGCATGAAGAAGCCCATGGCGACCATCAGGCGGAAGGCCCAGAACTCTACCCAGACATTGGGGATGGTGTCCTTCGCGGTCTTGTCCAGAACGCTGGGCAGATTGGTGGCGTCGATCTTCTTGAGGTCCTGATCAGGCGCATACTGCATGGCCAGGAAACCATAACCCATGTCGTTTTCGTACTGCTTGAAGGTGGCCAGTGCCTGGGTGTTGCCATGATCCAGGTTGTACGCCTTCAGGGCGATCATGGCCTTGATGCCATTGGCAATCTTTGGCTTGGCTTCCTGCTCCAGCTGGATGATGCCGGGAATGACTTTCGTCTCGGAGTGGGTCAGCAGCGGTGTAAGGACATACGGGATGGAAACCTCGAAGAGATTTTTCTGCTCGCTGCGGCTGGGGATGGCGATGAGGTTCCAGGACGCGGACACCGTGTTGTAATCCGTGTTCCAGATGGCTTCCATGGCCGCCAGCTTGGTGGGTTGGGCCTTCACGTCGATGAAACCGAGCGCATCCCCCAATGTAATCACCCCTATACTGGAAAGCACGCCGAAGAGCGTGGCGATCCGGAAGGAACGCAACGCCATATCTTTCCGCTTGTTGGTCAGCATGTAATAAGCGCTGACGCCCATGACAAACATGGCGCCGGTTATATAGCCTGCGAGGGTGGTATGGACGAACTTGGCCTGGGCATCGGGGTTGAAGATCAAGTCCATGAAGCTGGAAAACTGCATCCGCATGGTGTTGGGATCAAAGGTGCCGCCGCGGGGATCCTGCATGAAGCCGTTGGCGATGAGAATCCACAAGGCTGAAAGGTTGGAGCCCAGGGCCACCAGATAGGTGACCACCAGATGCGCCTTGGCGCTGATGCGCTCCCAGCCGAAGAACATGACGCCCACGAAGGTGGACTCCATGAAAAAGGCCATAATACCTTCGATGGCCAGGGGAGTGCCAAAAATGTCACCCACGAAATGCGAGTACATGGACCAATTGGTGCCGAACTCGAACTCCATGGTTATGCCCGTGGCGACGCCCAGGGCGAAGTTGATGCCGAAGAGCTTGCCCCAGAACTGGGTCATTTCTTTATATATCTGTTTGCCGGTGATGACATACACCGTTTCCATGGTGGCCAGAATAAAGCTCATACCCAGGGTGAGTGGTACAAATAAGAAGTGGTAGAGAGCGGTCAGCGCGAACTGCAGCCGCGATAGCTCCACCACGGTGGGATCAATCATCATACTCATGGAATACCTCCTAATCAAAATGAGAGATATCCAGGTGCCGCCCGTACCTAACTTGGTCCATTGCGATATCTAGAGTAGACATCATGTAGGAGTCAATCTAGTCTAGCATTGATATTTGTCATTTTTTATGATTTATATATTTTGATTCATATCAATCATACAACTGAACGGCATTCCAGATCTTGCCGGCATCCATTGATGAATGCTCCGACAGATGAGCAATTTCGTAGGCCTGTTCCTGTGAACCCGAGGGAAATGTCACTGGCTATTCAACCTGAATCCGGTGGAGATACACCTCGGGATATTAACTGGGAGAGCTGGGTGGAATGAGCAAGATGCAATCCACCGGGCAGACCTCCTGACACTGGGGCTTGGCAAAAAATCCCTCACATTGGGTGCATCGGTCCGGATCGATCTCGTAATGCTGCGCTCCGAAAAAGATGGCATTGTTGGGACATTCCTCCACGCAGACGGCGCAGTTAATGCATTCGTCGGTAATGAACAAGGCCATGGATGAGTATACTCCTTTGGTATCAACATAGATGAGCCGCCCTGATGGGGGAAACATGGCCTCCCTGGACGATCCGGAGAGGCGGTGGGGAAGGGCTGGCCCAATGAGTTAAACGGGTGCTGTCAACACCTCCCGACGAGGAATGCGGCTAGATTGCGACCGGAACTCGGGGAGGTATTTCGAGCATTGGCATGGCATAAAATGCCCTCATGCAGATCACTGACAGTCTTCTTGCGCCGAGTGGGCGATGCGCTCAAATTCGTCGAATGGAAGATGCGTCGGTTGGTAATCGATTCTGAGCCCCTGCTTCCAGCGATAAAATGCACGCAAATGGTTGCGTGACCCGCGTTCAAGTTCGGCATAGACCGCGAGGATCTCCGGTTTGACGGTGCGATGCGCCGCATTCTGCAGATCAGCGATGTCCAGTTCCTCAATCAGCAGGCCAACACGGATCGCATTTTCCCGACTCTGCAGCCCTTGCTGCACGAGGCGGTCGTACAAATCCTGCAGGTCGTCGCGGCGGAACCGACCAACTTCCAGTCCCTGCGCCGGGTCGGAAAGGTCGTAATGTTTCAGCAAGGTCAGGATGGCGTCCATATGTGCCTGCTCAGCCCCGCTGATATTGTCGAAAGGACGAATTCCCCAGCGGTCATAAAGACGTAGATAGACATCGCGGGCAATTTTTTCTTCCTCGCGCATCAGCAACAAGTCGTCGCGCTCTTCAGCGCTCAGCTCGCCCGGGGGATGCGCTGCAACGGTGGAGCGGATCTGCGCGAGGTGCTCCTTGCGGTGCGCGGTGCGGTCGAGATAGACGAAGTCGCTGCCGACCTGAGCGGGAAACGCGCTCTGCCAAGCGCCACCGCCCAAACCTCTGCCGCCTCCACCCATGCCGGCTCCCCCGCCGCCGCCCAAGCCTCTGCCGCCACCACCCATGCCGCCTCCGCCTCCGCCGCCGCCCATGCCACGCCCACCACCTCCGCCGACGCCACGCCCGCGGTTGCCTTGGCCACCGCGGATGTTCTGGTTGTTGGGCAGGCTGTTGCCGACGTTGTTAAATCCGGGCAGATCCGCCCCGCAGGTGGGACAGGTCTGGCCTTGGGTATACAATAATCCTCTGTTGTCCATGGGAATATCCCCTATCTAATGAATGCTAGTGATTCTCTTTTACATTAGCCAGGACAATACTGCATTGAGAATTGTTAATTTATGCACAGAAATGTTTACCTTTGCTTGCCTCCAACGGAGTCCTGTCTCTCAGTGATCAGCCACCGTTTTTCGCCAGGAGGCGGTCGAGACCACCACTGGTACGGATTCGCTGTAACCGGTATCGGCTTTGAACCGACCCCGGAGAACGAACGGCGCCTGATCCTCCTGCTCAATGCAAGGAAACCCTATGACAATCAACAAAGATACGGCAAAATCAAGGGATAACATATTGTCAGTGGCCCCCATGCTCGACTGGACTGACCGCCACTGCCGGTATTTTCTGCGTCTGGTATGTCCCTCCTGCGTACTGTATACCGAGATGGTCACCACCAGCGCGTTGTTGCTGGGCCGTGATCCAGAGCGCTTTCTTGAGTTCTCGGAGGCGGAGCATCCCTTGATTTTGCAGTTGGGAGGTGACGATCCCCACGCAATGCATGCCGCCGGAAGGATGGCGCGTGCCTATGGCTATGACGGGCTCAACCTGAACGTGGGCTGCCCGTCGCCGCGGGTGCAGAAGGGCAGCTTCGGGGCCTGTCTGATGACGACGCCCGATCTGGTTGCCGAACTGGTGGCAGCGATGGGCGAAAGCGGCCTGCCTGTCAGCGTGAAACACCGCCTCGGTCTTGACCGAGAGGAGGACTACGCGGCGCTGCGTGCCTTCGTGGAAACCGTCGCAACGGCGGGATGCCGACATTTCATCGTGCATGCGCGTAATGCTTGGCTCAAGGGCCTGAGTCCCGCGGAAAACCGTGATGTGCCGCCTTTGCGCTGGGATTGGGTGCATCAGTTAAAAAGAGATCTGCCGCATCTGACCATCGAGATCAACGGGGGCTTTAACGATCTGGCGGCGGTGACCGCGCAGTTTTCCGCAGTGGACGGGGTAATGCTTGGGCGCGCCGCTTATCACCATCCCCTGCTGCTGGCGGAAATTGAACGTGCCCTGGGGCGCAGGGAAACGTTGCCGGAACCGGAAGTGATCCTTTCCGGCCTGATAGCCTATGCAGAACGATGGGGAGAGTGGTTGCCTGCGCCGCGCCTGAGTCGTCATCTACACGGACTGCGCTTTGGACAACGCGGTGCGGGGGCTTGGCGCCGCTTTCTGGGTACAGCGGAACCCGGTGAGAGCGCCGCAAAGTTCCTGCGGCGCGGCATGTCACTGCTGGATTGAAGTCAGGCGAGAACGTGGTGGCTCATGGCCAGCAGGCTCAGTGTGCGCTGATCGCGGATGCGAAAGTAGACCCGACTGGCCACCCGCCGCATCAGCACCAGGCCACTGTCCTGCAACAGGGCAAGATGCTGCGAGGCGTTGCTATGGCTGGTGTTGATGGCTTTCACGAGGTTCTGCATGCTCATCTCACCGCGTCCCAGCAGGCAGATGATCTTGTAACGCAAGGGGTGGGACATGGCCTTGATCACTTCGGAAAGGTGCTCGATCTTACGTTCGGGAATAATGGGCTTTTGCATGGTCAGACTCCTTACCGTCAGAAAACGAAGGTTGCCCAGGGTTATAAGCATAAGTCGTGCCATGTTATGATAGCCATCTGAATTGTTTATATAACTTATAAATATGCACATGCCTGTGATGCCGTGGTGCGGGGCGATATTGTAGACTGTTGGCTACGCTTTTTTGTGGCATATCTCAGAGCCATTGAGTTTTAAGGTGTTTTTGCTGTTCACAATGGACGACATCGGCCAGAGCCGACGGAGGATATGGCCTCCGCCGTATCTTTCCTCAGATTTGATTGCGCCAATAGTGGTCTTCCTTGTCCATGATCCGGGTGGCCTCGTCCGGTCCCCATGAGCCTGCCGGGTAGGTGAGGATGTAGTCCGTTTCCCGTCCCCAGGATTTGATGATGGGATCAACGACGCGCCATGCCCACTCCACCTCGTCGAAGCGGATGAACAAGGCTCTGTCGCCCTCCATCACATCCAGCAGCAGGGCCTCATAGGCATCCAACTCCTGTTCGCCGTCTTTGCGGTAGGAGGCGTTGAGCTGCACGGGGCGAACTCGCATTTCCAGACCCGGCTCCTTGATCTGTATCTCGATTTTAAGGCTCTCTGGTTCCAGGGAAAGCAATATCCAGTTAGGTTCGATGCGTTCGATGCTGGTTTCGCGGAACAGTTGTTGCGGTGTATGTCGGAAGCGGATGGCGACGCTGGAGGTTTTGGCGGCGAGGCGCTTGCCGGTACGCAGATAAAAAGGCACACCCCGCCAGCGCCAGTTGTCGATGTAAAATTTGGCGGCGACATAGGTTTCGGTGACCGAATTGACCTCGACGCCCGCCTCGTCCTGATAACCGGGAACGTGTTTGTCATGAACAACGCCGGGACCATATTGCGCGCGCATGGCATAGGCAGTGACGGCCGATTTGGGAATAGGGCGGATGGAGCGCAGGACTTTGACCTTTTCGTCGCGCAGGCTGTCCGCTTCCAGGGAGGGCGGTGGTTCCATGGCGATCAGCGTAAGAACCTGCATCAGGTGGTTTTGCAGCATGTCTCGCAGAGCACCCGCCTGATCATAGTATCCGGCCCGGTTTTCAATGCCCATATCTTCGGCCACGGTAATCTGGACATGGTCGATGTAATTGCGGTTCCATATGGCCTCGATCGCGAGATTGGCGAAACGAAAAACCAGCAGATTCTGGACGATTTCCTTGCCAAGATAGTGATCGATACGATAAATCTGGTCTTCACGGAAGTGGTTGTGCAGTTGCTCATTGAGTTGCATGGCACTTTCCAGATCATCCCCGAAGGGTTTTTCAATCACGATGCGATAGTCCCCTTCCTGATTGAATCCGGCGCTGGAAAGACGTTGTACTACCGGAATAAAATCGGTGGGGCGAATGGCCAGATAAAAAATGGTGCCTGCCGGTTTTTCGGCCCCTTCCGGAGTCAGCAGGGCGCGGAGTCTGACAAAAGATTCCGGCTCATGGATTTCCCCGCGCACATATTCAAAATGTTTGCAGAAATCGGCAAAGTGATCGGCCTGATAATTGCTGGCATAGGTTTCCAGTTGCTCATGCAGGAAATCCTGCCAGCCCTTGTCATCCCATGGGCGTCGGCCAAACGCGAGAATGCGCAGTTCGTCGGGCATCCTTCCTGCACAATGCAGGTGATACAGTGCGGGGAGGAGTTTTTTGCAGGCCAGATCCCCGGTCGCCCCGAAAATGACAAACTGACAATTACAATCGCTCATTCAGGCCTCCTTTTGCACGGCGTGACCACCGAACTCGTTACGCATCATCGCCAGGAGTTTGGCGGCGTAGTCGTCGCGCCCCTGGGAAGCCCAGCGCATCTGCAGGGCGAGGGTGATGACCGGCGCGGGGATTTTCAGTGCGAGGGCCGTCTGCGCGGTCCACAGGCCTTCGCCGGAGTCCGCCACTATCGGCGCGATATCGGCGAGCACCTGATCTTTGGCGAGGGTATCGGCGGTGAGGTCGAGGAGCCAGGAGCGGACGACGCTGCCGTAGCGCCACATTTCGGCGACCTTGGCGAGGTCCAGCCCGAATTCGGTTTTGCCCTGCAAAATGGCGAAGCCTTCGGCAAGGGCCTGCATCATGCCGTATTCGATACCATTGTGGACCATTTTGACGAAGTGACCGCTGCCGACGGGGCCACAGTGCAACCAGCCTTTGTCGACGGCCGGCGCCAGTGCCTCCAGAAAAGGCGTTACCTCGGCTACGGCTTCCGGGCTGCCGCCGACCATCAGGGCATAACCCTCCCGCAGACCCCAGATACCGCCGGAAACACCGGCGTCTATGTAATGTACCCCTACCGCCTCCACTTTTTGGGATTGGGCGATGGAGTCCTCGTAAAAGGCATTGGCACCGTTGATCAGTATGTCATTTCTGCTCAACAAGGGAAGAATGGAATCGATGTGGCTCTGGGTGGCCTCTCCGGCGGGAAGCATGAGCCAGAGGACCCGGGGGGTAGGCAACGCCTGAACGAGAGCTTCCAGACTGCTGGCGGCGTGCATTCCGGTTTCTTTGGCCAGCTCCGTGGCTTTTTCGGTATGACGGTTGTAAGCGATGACCTTCATGCCCTTGAGGTGCAGACGCCGTGCCATGTTGGCACCCATCCGGCCCAAGCCCACCATTCCGATGTCCTTATTGCCCATAATCCGCTCCTTTGCGTACACGTCTGCCCGAAAATGTTAACATCAGTATAGCTGTTTAAGCCCCTATGTCGCCGTTTCACTGTTAGGAAGGAAATTTCCATGCAACTGGGCACACCACTTTCCGCTTCCGCAACCCGTCTGCTCCTGCTCGGTGCTGGCGAGTTGGGCAAGGAACTCCTGATCGCTGCGCAGCGGCTGGGGGTAGAGACCATCGCGGTGGATCGCTACGCCGACGCGCCAGCCATGCAGGTGGCTCATCGTTCCCATGTGCTGGATATGACCGACCCGGAGGCTATTCTGGCCATTGTCAAACACGAACGCCCGCACTATGTGGTGCCGGAAATAGAGGCCATCGCGACATCGGCGCTGGCGGAGATCGAGGCAAAGGGTCTGGCGACGGTGGTGCCCTCGGCGCGCGCGGTGCAGCTGACCATGGACCGTGAGGGTATCCGCCGCCTCGCTGCGGAAGAGTTGGGCCTGCCGACATCGCCGTACCGTTTCGCCGGAACCTTGGCGGAACTGGAAGACGCGGCGGCGGCATTGGGCTTTCCCTGTGTGATCAAGCCGGTCATGTCCTCCAGTGGTAAGGGGCAGTCCGTAGTGCGCGGCGCGGCGGAGCTGGCGCTGGCCTGGCAGGAAGCGCAGACGGCGGGTCGGGTGGGCGGTCAGCGGATCATCGTCGAGGGCTTTGTGGATTTCGACTTCGAGATTACCCTGCTGACCGTGCGTTCGGCCTTCGGGACGACATTTTGCGCGCCCGTAGGGCATCGTCAGGAGGCCGGTGATTATGTGGAATCCTGGCAACCACAGCCAATGAGCGATACCGCGTTGCGGGAGGCGGAAAAGATGGCGCAACGGGTGACCGACAATCTGGGCGGACGGGGACTGTATGGGGTGGAGTTTTTCGTGCGTGGCACGGAGGTCATCTTCAGTGAACTCTCGCCGCGTCCCCATGATACGGGTCTGGTGACTCTGGCCAGTCAACGTCAAAGTGAGTTCGACCTACACCTGCGTGCCATTCTGGGTTTGCCGGTGGAACCGGGTTTCCGGCGCCCGGCAGCGTCGGCGGTGGTGCGCGGAAAGAGACTCGGTTGGGGGCCTGTGTATTCGGGGCTGGAGGTCGCGCTGGCGGTGCCGGAAAGCGATCTGCGGCTTTTCGGAAAGCCGACGGCCAGCAAACTCAGGCGCCTCGGGGTAGGTATTGCATGCGCCGACAATGTGGAGGAAGCCCGAGAGCGCGCCCGCCGGATTGCGGCGGCGGTCGGCATTAGCCCCGCCCCCTGAGCGGTCAGGCGTTGACGAAAGCGCTGATGCGGTCCAGGGCCATCTCCAGGTTCTTGTCGCTGGTCGCGAAGGACAAGCGGATGTGGCCAGGAGTGCCGAAGGCCGAGCCCGGTACGACGGCCACTCCGGCCCCCAGCAAGGCCTCGGCCAGGGCAAGATCATCCCGCAGGCCTTTCACCGCCATGACTTCGCGAAATCCCGGAAAGCTGTAAAAGGTACCATCGGAGGGCATGGCAGCAACGCCGGGCAGTACTTTCAGGCGGTTGTAGACATACGTGTGGCGCCGCTTGAAAGCCAGCACCATTTCGTGGATGGCGCTGTCGCCGCCTTCCAGTGCCGCCTGGGCGGCCACCTGAGCGATGGAGGTGGGATTGGAGGTGCTCTGGGACTGTACGGTATTCATTGCGGTGATCAGCGTCTTGGGGCCGGCGCAGTAGCCGATGCGCCACCCGGTCATGGCATAGGCCTTGGACACGCCATTCATGACGATGCAGCGTGGAGCCAGATCCGGGCAGGCGTTGGCGATGTTGACGAACTCTTCATCGTGGAAGCGGATTTTTTCGTACATGTCATCGCTGGCGATGAGGATATGGGGATAACGGCGGAGGACCTCACCCAGGGCTTCCAATTCCGGGCGGCTGTAGGTCATGCCGGAGGGATTGGAGGGGCTGTTGATGACCAGCAGGCGGGTGTTGGGCGTGATCGCTTCCTCCAGCTGCTCCGGACTGATCTTGAAACGCTGGTTGGCACCGGTATCGATGATGACGGGCCGCGCTTCGGCCAGAAGCACGATGTCCGGATAGGATACCCAGTAGGGCGCGGGAATGATGACCTCATCGCCGGCATCCAGAAGGGCCTGGCAAAGATTGAAGAAGCTTTGCTTGCCGCCGACGGAAACGAGAATTTCATCGGGGCGGTATGACAGATGGTTGTCGTGCGCGAATTTGCCGATGATGGCGGCCTTCAGTTCCGGTGTGCCGCCGACGGCGGTATATTTGGTGAAGCCCTGGCGAATGGCGGCAATGGCTGCCTCCTTGATGTACTCCGGGGTGTCGAAATCCGGCTCGCCGGCACCAAGGCTGACGATATCCTTTCCTTCGCGGCGCAGTTGCTGGGCACGGGCGGTGACCGCAAGGGTGGGGGATGGGCGCACCGCATTGACGCGGCGGGAAAGACGGATATCCACGATCGTTCACTCCAGAGGCAATCTCATCGGGCGCCGGGAAATGCGCGCAAGAGCGCAAATGATAAGCATCCTTCGGTTAAAATCAACTGTTTTGCGCAGGGTGGGTATGGGATGGTATCCGGGTATGTGGGATTGACATTACAAGTGGCTTGAGGGATACGATCCTCATCGGTATCCACCCGGCTCCGCCGGGTGATCGGAAGGCAGGGGCGCACTCATGGTAGATGTGGAGATAGGGATAGAAGGCATGACCTGTGCCTCCTGCAGCAGCCGGGTGGAGCGCACCCTGAGCCGCTTGCCGGGGGTACGGGCGGCGGTGGTGAATCTGAGCACGGAACATGCCGCAGTCCAGTACGATCCGGCGCAAATCAGCCCTGACGCCCTGATCACCGCTATCGCAGAAAACGGGTACACGCCGGTGATCGCAGAGACCGAACTGGTGATCGAGGGGATGACCTGCGCGTCCTGCGTCGGACGGGTGGAGCGCAGTCTGCGCCGTCTGCCGGGGGTGCTGGAGGCGACGGTCAACCTCGCCACGGAGCGGGCGGCGCTGCGTTATCTGCCGGATACCGTGGATCAAAACACCCTGATCGCCGCAGTGACCGCAGCCGGATATGGGGCGCGTCCGGTGCAGGGGGATGTGGCCGTCGCTGACCGTAAAGCGCAGGCCATCCGCACCATGCGCCGGGACGTGATCCTTGCGGTGGTGCTGGCGGTCCCCATTCTACTGCTCTCCATGGGCATGGCTCTGGTTCCGGCAGTGGATCGGCTGCTGAGTGGCCTGGAGCCTTTCCCGCAATTCTGGGCCTGGGTGCAGGCGGTATTGGCGACGATCGTGCTGGCCGGCCCAGGCCGACGATTTTTCCGGCCTGGCTTCCTGGCCTACCGCCACCTGTCGCCGGACATGAATTCCCTGGTGGCGACGGGGACCGGCGCAGCCTGGCTGTATAGCATGCTGGTCCTTGTCGCGCCGGACTGGTTTCCCGCCAGCGCCCGGCATGTCTATTTCGATTCCGCGGCGGTAGTGATTGCCGCAGTGCTCTTCGGTAAATATCTGGAAGAACTGGCGAAGGGGAGGACTTCCGCAGCGATCAAACAGTTGCTGGGTCTGCAGGCGAAGGAGGCCCATGTACTGCGCGACGGCACCGAGCTGCAGGTCGCGATCGGCGCCGTCGTTCCGGGCGACCAGGTGGTGGTCAGGCCGGGGGAACGTCTGCCTGTGGATGGCGTGGTCGTGGATGGCGACTCCCATGTGGATACGGCCATGCTCACCGGTGAGCCACTGCCGGAGCGCAAAAAACAGGGTGATCCGGTGGTGGGCGGCACGGTGAACCGCGAAGGGCGCCTGCTGATCAGGGCAACCTCGGTAGGCCAGGGTACGGTGCTGGCGCAGATCATCCGGCTGGTGGAGCAGGCACAAACGGGCAAATTGCCGATCCAGGGTCTGGCAGACCGGGTGGTGCGGATTTTCACACCGCTGGTGATCCTGATCGCTTTGCTGAGTTTCTTCTTCTGGCTGCTGTTCGGGCCACCGCCTGCGATCACCCTCGCCATGCTCTCGGCAGTCGCGGTGCTGGTGGTGGCCTGTCCCTGTGCGATGGGGCTGGCCACTCCGGCAGCAGTGATGGTCGGTACGGGGCGTGCAGCGGAGCTGGGTGTGCTGTTTCGCAAGGGGGCAGCACTGGAGGCTCTGGCGGCGGTGGATACGGTTTGTCTGGACAAGACCGGGACCCTGACTTACGGACGTCCGGCGGTGACCCGGATCGATGCCGCGGACCCGGCGTATTTATTGCAGATGGCCGCTGCCGTGGAGAGCGCCTCCGAACACCCCTTGGCCCAAGCGGTGCTGGCGGCCGCCGGGGAGCGTCATCTGGATATCCCGGCAGTGGGTGATTTTACGGCATTTCCGGGGAAGGGTGTGCGGGGCAGGGTCGACGGGGTGACGGTGCTGGCCGGCACGCCGGCGTGGATGGAAGAGCAGGGGGTCGTTATGGCGGGGTTCTCCACTGGCGATTTGCAGCAGACCGGCGGGACCAACGTCTGTGTGGCGAGGGACGGCCGCCTGCTGGGGCTGCTGGAGATCAGTGATGTGGCTCGGCCGGAGTCCGCTCAGGTGGTACGGGCGCTCGGGACGCTTGGCTTGCGGGTGGCGATGGTGACGGGCGATGCGGAGGCCGCGGCCAGGGTGATCGCCGGCCGGTTGGGAATTGACGATATCTATGCGCAGGTATTGCCGCAGGATAAGGCGGAAATCGTGCGTCGACTGCAGGCAGAGGGCCACAAGGTGGTTTTTGTCGGCGAGGGCATCAACGATTCGCCGGCGCTGGCGCAGGCGGATGTGGGTATGGCTCTGGCCTCGGGCACGGATATCGCGATGGAAGCGGCGGATATCACCCTCACCCATGGCGATCTGGGCGGGGTGATTACCGCCATTCAGGCGGCGCGCCAAAGCATGCGGACCATTCGCGGGAATCTGTTCTGGGCTTTTTTTTACAACATACTGCTGATACCGGTGGCGGCCGGTGTGGCTATCCCTCTGGGGATTCAGCTCAATCCGATGCTCGCCGGCGTGGCCATGGGCCTGTCTTCGGTTTTCGTCCTCAGCAACAGTTTGCGGCTGAAACGTTTACAGCCCTGGG
>JAMCRJ010000009.1 GCA_023381645.1 Gammaproteobacteria bacterium | reverse complement strand
CACGAAAACCATAGTTGATGGTACTGAACACTAAAGTACGGTTAGCTCCTTCCTGGTTCACATATAATCTTGCGTTCTGCTGATCGATCGCAGAATAATCGAATCGCGCCGGGGCACCGGGAATCTCGATCTCCCTAACTGTTACCAGCCGATCATGAGCACCCGCCCAAATAGGGTAGAAAGAATACACCAAGGCTAATATACATATTATGTACTTTAGCTTAATCATTCTTTATCCCCATAATACGAAGCCATTTCGAAACGGTTAGACCAGCATGACGCGCAGCAACCATTTATCAGAGTCAGAGAAGCGGAGAGGATCCCCCACTGAGCAGAATTGTAGAAAACGGCAACGATTGTAGAAAAAGAAATCAGGGAAAACCGTCCTAACCCCTTGGATTTATTGGTCGGGGCGAGAGGATTTGAACCTCCGACCACCTGAACCCCATTCAGGTGCGCTACCAGGCTGCGCTACGCCCCGCAAGAGGTCGTAATGTACTGCGGAAACACTGCTTGGGTCAATGCCTGCGACCGCATAAATCCAACAATTCCGATAATTCCTGGCGCAGGTATTGCCAACGTTTGCGGACCTCGATAACACTGACGGACGAGCCCGCGACATCCAGACTCAGTTGCCGCTGATTTTTATCCGGGGACTCGCGGTGCGGGGAGCGCGCCAGCCCCTGCAAACGCTCCCGCGCACCGTGGATGGTGTACCCTTCTCCATAGAGAAGGGTACGAATCTGTCTCGCCAACAACAGATCGTGGCGCTGGTAATAACGCCGGTTACCCTTTCTTTTGAGCGGACTAAGCTGCGGAAACTCCTGCTCCCAGTAACGCAGCACGTGTGCCTTCACCCCGCACAGCAGGGCAGCCTCGCTGATGGAGAAATACCGTTTTTCCGGTATTTCCGGGAGCGGAGCGAGGTCTTTGCTCACCTTTTCCCTATGTGTTGCCTGGTTCGCTACCATTCACGTAGGCTTTGAGCTTCTGGCTCGGATGGAACGTCACCACGCGCCGCGCCGTGATGGTAATCTCCACACCGGTCTTCGGGTTACGTCCGGGGCGGGGATTTTTATCGCGTAACGTAAAATTGCCAAAGCCGGACAGCTTCACCTCTTCGCCTTTGGCCAGATTCTCACGGATACCGTCGAATAGGGCCTCGACGATACCTTTGGCTTCCCGCTTGTTCAGACCCATACTCTCAAACAGCATGTCTACAATTTCAGCTTTGGTAACGGCCACATTATTCTCCCTATGCCCTGAGTTCGATGGAACCGAGTTGCCGCACGGCAACCAGCAACCGGTCCATTTCTGCTTGTACCTCTGTATCCGTCAGCGTCCGCTCCGCGTCCTGAAGGAGCAGCGCAAAAGCCAGACTGTACGTTCCCGCCACCAGCGAAGAACCCTGATAACGATCAAAAATGGTGATGTTCCGCACAATACCCGATGCAGCGGCCCGCATGGTATCGAGTACCGTTCCCGCCAGTATGTCATTTGGGATAACCAACGCTATATCCCGCCGCAACGCCGGAAAGGGCGACAGCGATGCAAACCTAGAAGTGCTCGCCAGATTACCCAGCCACTCCACATCCAAGTAGAAGAAAAACGGTGACTTGTCAAGGTCATACTCTGCGACCTGGGTTGGATGAAACGCACCGAGTACCCCCACCCGCCGATCTTCCACACAAATTTCTGCAGCCTGTCCCGGATGCAGCGCCGGGTAGGCGTCCAGTGGCCGGAAGGTAAAGTCCGTACCCGGCCAAAGTGCGAGCAAAGCACTCACGTCGCCTTTCAGGTCATAGAAATCCACCGCGCGCAGGGGTTCCGCCCAGCTTTCCCGATCCGCTGTCCCGACTATACAGCCGCCCAGGACGAGGCGCTGCCCGTGGGCGGAAAATACGCGCCCCAGTTCAAAAATGCGTACTCGTTCCTGCTGCCGTTTCATGTTGAATTGAAGCGCCTGAATCAAACCCGGCCAAAGACTGGCGCGCATGACAGCCAAATCTGCGGACAGGGGGTTGAGCAGCGCTGGTGCGTCGGCGTCCGGTGTGAACAGATTTTGCGCCTGACGGGAGATAAAACTGTAGGTGATCACCTCATGATAATCACGCGCCTGCAAAACTCGGCGTAAAGTGGCTGCCTGCGGTCCCCGCGTCATGGGCAGGGGTTGCAGGGTGCCCTCAGGGCGGTGGGCGGGCAATCGCTCATAACCATAGATCCGTCCCACCTCCTCGATCAGATCCGCCTCGATGCGCAGATCAAAGCGGTGACTCGGGGGAATCGCCTGCCAGCCATCGGGGACCCTGTTGACATGCAGCCCCAGGCGGGAGAGGGCCGCTTCGACCACATCATCCTCGTAATCCATTCCCAGGATGCGTGCCAGTCGGGCACGGCGCAAGGGGATCGGCGGATGCTCCGGCAACTGGCCCAGAACGGTACAGGATCGTTCTGTTCGCAAATGTGCCATACCTAACGTGGCAAAAAGCTGCAGGGTACTGCTGGCCACCAGCGGCCCCAAGGTGAAATCGACGCCGCGTTCAAAGCGCATGGCGGCATCCGTCTGCAGGCCCAGGCGGCGTGCGCGCCCCTGGATAGCCCCGGGCTGGAAGAAAGCAGACTCCAGGACAATGGAACGCGTCTGTGCGGTCACCGCAGTACGCCGCCCACCAATAATACCCGCCAGAGCCACCGGACCTGCGTCGTCCGCAATCACCAACATATCGGATTCCAGCGGCAAGTCGCGGCCATCCAGAGCATCGAGAATCTCCCCGGTCTGCGCCCAGCGCACGGTGAGATCCCCTTGCAGAGTTTCTGCGTCAAAGGCATGTAGAGGCTGTCCCGTTTCGAGCATTTGCAGATTCAGCAGATCCACTACAGGATGGATACAACGCTGCCCTGCACGACGCAAACGCTCACGCAAATAATCCGGCAACCGTTCCGGAACACCCTCTATCCACAGGACAGTGTAGGAACGACAGGCGTTTTGCGCATCTGCGGCAATTTGCGGAGCAAAGCCTCCGTCACCGGGGACCATATCGCCCGGGCGCACGATCGCCCATGCCGGTACCGGGATAGCCGCCGTGGGGAGGGACAACGCTTCAGCCCCGAGGGCAAACAACTCCCTGGCGACTCCGGTTACGGACAGCGCATCGCCACGATTCGGTGTAATCCCCAGGGTCAGTATCTGGTCATCCAGACCGAGGTAAGCGCGCAGATCGGCTCCCACCGGCGCATCCGCGTCCAGAACCAGCAAACCGCTGCTGCCGTCATCGAGCCCCAGCTCCGCGGCTGCACAAAGCATTCCTTCCGAGGATATCCCGCGCAGCACCGATGTGTCGATGCGGTGTTCTCCAGGGAGTAGCGCACCGGGAAGGGCCAGAGGCACCCGCTGACCTGCTGCCAGGTTGTCCGCCCCACAGACAATCGTGCGTAGCTGCCCGTCGCCCGCATCCACCTCTGCCACCCGCAGCTTATCGGCCTCCGGATGGGGTGCCATGGACCGGACGGTGGCGACGACCACTCCGCGAAAAGACGGCGCGGCATCCTCAATCGCCTCCACCTCAATACCGCCCATGGTCAGACGCCGGGCGACCTCCTCCGTATCCCAGGAAATCTCGAGCAATTCACGAAGCCACTGAACACTGACACGCATGGCGGGTCCTCAGGAAAACTGCTTGAGGAAGCGCAGATCGTTCTCGAAGAAGAGACGCAGATCATTCACTCCGTAACGCAGCATGGTGAGACGCTCAACACCCATCCCAAAGGCAAAGCCGCTGAAACGCTCGCCGTCGACACCCGCACCCGCCAACACCGCCGGGTGCACCATACCGCAGCCCAGCACCTCCAACCAGCCAGTCTGCTTGCAGACCCGGCAGCCGGAACCGCCGCAGATGACGCAGCCGATATCAATTTCAGCGGAAGGCTCCGTGAAGGGGAAGTAAGAGGGACGGAAGCGTACCGGGAGATCAGGCTTTGCGAAAAACCCGTGAAGAAAATCGGACAGCAAACCGCGCAAATCGGCGAAGCTGGCCCGTTCGTCGAGCAGCAAGCCCTCCACCTGGTGAAACATCGGCGTATGGGTGATATCTGAGTCGCGCCGGTATACCCTGCCGGTGGCGATCATGCGCAAGGGCGGCTGATGGGATTCTAGAAACCGGATCTGAACTGTCGACGTCTGGGTGCGCAAAAGACGTGTTGCGTCCAGATAAAAGGTGTCATGCATCGCCCGTGCAGGGTGGTCTTCTGGAATATTGAGTGCAGCGAAGTTGTGATAATCGTCCTCGATTTCGGGGCCATCGCTGGTTTCAAAACCCAAACCAAAAAAATAATGCTCTATCCACTCCAGCGTCTGACGAATGGGATGCGCACTACCCCACGCTTCCCGCCGTCCCGGCAGCGTCACATCCAGCCGTTCCTGCTGAAGACGTGCATGAATAGCCGCCGCTTCAAGCCCTGCCTTGCGTTCCTGCAAAAGCGACTGCACCTCGGACTTGCGCTGGTTGAGCAACTGCCCAGCTTCCCGCCGCGCTTCGGGCGACAACTGCCCGAGTTGCTGCATTGCCTGGGTAAGAACGCCCTTCTTACCGAGCCACCGCAGGCGGATCTGTTCCAGGGTGTTCAAGTCGGAGGCTGCCGCGACTTCCCGGGCAGCCTCCGCGATGGAGGCCATGGATTGAAAAGACATCGCCACAGCCTCCGCCACCGTCAAGCTGCCAACTGGCCCTTGACCACCTCAACGAGACGGGAGAAGGCCGCCTTGTCACGTACGGCTATGTCGGCCAGCACCTTGCGGTCAAGCTGGATACCCGCGCGCAACAAGCCGTTCATGAAACGGCTGTAGGTCACGCCCTCAGAACGTGCCGCTGCATTGATACGCACAATCCACAAACTGCGAAAATCGCGTTTCTTGGTCCGGCGATCACGATACTCATAGGTCAGAGCCTTCATCACCGCCTGATGGGCAATGCGATAATTGCTCTTACGCTGGCCACGAAAGCCCTTCGCACGGGCCAGAACTTTCTTGTGCCGTGCATGGGCGGTTACGCCACGTTTTACTCTAGACATGGTACTGTTCCTTTATCATCAACCGTAGGGAAGCATGCGCCGCAATGCGGCCTGGTCGCTACCCGAAGTAACCAGCGTATGGCGCAGGTGACGCTTCCGCTTGGTCGTTTTCTTGGTCAGGATGTGGTTCAAAAACGCCTGACGATGCTTGAATTTACCGGAACCGGTGCGCTTGAAACGCTTGGCCGCCCCGCGATTGCTCTTCATTTTTGGCACGATGGTCTCCTATTTTTTCCGCGGCGCGACAATCATCACCATTTGTCGCCCTTCCATGCGTGGCCGTTGTTCAACCACACCCACTTCTGTTAAATCCTTTTCTACCCGATTGAGCAACTCCATACCCAATTCGGGATGCGACATTTCACGACCGCGAAAGCGCAACGTAATTTTCGCACGATCTCCATCTTCAATAAAACGCAAAATATTGCGCAACTTGATCTG
>JAMCRJ010000049.1 GCA_023381645.1 Gammaproteobacteria bacterium | reverse complement strand
CGCGGCCTTGGCCTCAACGCTCGGGTAGGCCGGCTCGCCGAAGACGGTTTGTTCCAGATTGCCGAGAATGGCGGCAAAGGCATCGCCGCGCTCGCGCCCGAACAGGTCCGACGCCTCGCCCCGCGCCATCAGATCGGCCTTCAGCCGAGCGATGGCGGCATGCGCCTGCGCCAGCGTCGGCAGCACCCCGCCCGGACTGCCCGCTGGCGCAGTGAGCAGTCCTTCGTCGTAGCGTTGCAGCCACAGGAAGGTCTGCGTGTAGCGGGCAATCACGTCTACCAGCCCGCGCCCCAGCTCGGCAGTGAGGGTCTCACCCGCTGCGGCCTTCTTCACCAGCGCCAGCGCCGCCTCCAGCTCGGCGGCGTTGTGCTCGAAGCGCTGGCGGTCGAGGCTGTAGCCTTGGGTGAGGTGCTCGCGCAGAATGCGCGTGGCCCACTGGCGGAAGCGCGTGGCGCGGGTGGAGTTCACCCGGTAGCCCACCGAAATGATGACGTCGAGGTTGAAGTACTCAACGAGGTAGGTCTTGCCGTCCGCAGCAGTTGTTGCATTTTTTGCAACAACTGCATCCCGTTCCAGTTCCTCGCTGGCGAAGATGTTGCGCAGGTGGCGCGAGATCACCGACTTGTCGCGACCGAACAGGTCGGCCAGTTGCTGCAGGCTCAGCCAGACGTTTTCGCGCTCGACGCGCACCTCCACACGGGCCTCGCCGCCATCGTAGATCACGATTTCAGAGGTCGGTTTCATAGTCTTCGCGTTCTTTTTGGTTGCCGTCCGGGCCGAAGGCGTAAGCGTAGCCCAGTTCCTGGAACAGGGCGATGGCGTGGTGTTCGATGGTGGATTCGTTCATGGAGATGCTCTGCGACTTTTCTGCGCTTTGAAAGTTGGAACGGGCGGCTTAATCGTATTTTCGGCAAGCGTTGCGCCTACGCTCGCCAGCCAGTCAATTGCCTCTGGCCAGTGACCGGATATTGCGGTCCTGAGTGGCGCAATCATGGCGATCACGTGCTCTTGCGCATTCTTGTTTGACGCGACGGCGACGACCGCGAATAGGAGGATGATCTGGACAGATGCAGGCAGACTGCGAAACCACGCGACACAACCTACTGCCGACTTTAGAATGATTTCAATCGAAGCCCAGGAGACGATCAGCACGATTCCGCCTGAGCACCGAATAGTCACCGCTACAGCGGTTTTTCGTGAGTAGTCTCGTGCGTGATTCGTAAAGTCCAACTCGATCACGAGGCCGCCCATCGCCACGACGTCGCTGTCCTTGCTCAGAATGCCATCTGCCCGAATCATTTTTGCGAGTGCAATGGTTGGCGCGTCGTCCGGGTCTTGACCCTCCTTATAACGGTCAACAAGGGCCTTCGACGGGGTTCTGAGTTTGAGGAGTTTGCGATAACTCTTCCACTCCCGCCGCAACGCATCTTCAGGCAATTTTTTGGCCGTGGCTATCGTTGCGATGTGCTCATCCACTTCTGCCAACACCGGGCGGGCGACATAAGCTACAATGGTTCCAGCGTTGATACACTCCACAAGTTCAGTGGTCGCCTCTGGATTTTTCCGTTTGCCGACAAGCCAGATCAGATCACCCAGGATAATATTGGCGTCCACCACCACATTGAACTGCGCCAAGTGGCCGAGAAGGTTCTTCATGCCCTCAATCTTGCGCAGATCGCCCAGCATCTCGGATCGGATGTGGGTTTGAAGTTGCTCGGCCACGGTCTTCATGACTTAGTCGTGAAATGGCTTACTGGCATTGGCGGTTGTATCAACCACTGCTTGCGCATCAGACACGCGGATCTCACCAGATATGAGCTTAGGTAGAAGGTGGTCCCTTATTTTAACCAACCTGCTTATTTCTTCATGAAAGATAGACTGCCGTTGATCAGTGGCGTTACATAGCGAGTCATGCTTTGTAACGATAATATTTGGAGGTGAAATTATCCTTACCTTATGAAAATCAGATTTTCCTATGGCACCAAAAACCGTCCCTTCAGAATTGAAGCCATCAAAAACATCGTGAAGAGATGTGATCAAATTGTAAGTGTATGCGGTGCTCTCGGTGTGATGCCGGATAGCTGCAACGCCACGACCTATTGCGCATATTTCCGTCGCAACATTCATTCTTCCAACAGGGGCGCGAACACTGATTAACGTATCACCTTTACGTGCTGTTCTTGTGGGTTCAGTACAGAAAATTCGATTGCCTGGGTATTTAATCCCAAAATCTGCGCAACCCTGATAGAACGGAAATCCATCGCCTATTTGGTTGTATGTATTTCCAGGAGGTGATTGGCCCATGGTCACGTCAAACTCTTTAATAATAGGTTTGACCTCCCACCCCTCTGGAATTTCCCCCAATTCCGAGTCTACCAGCCGGTCAGGGAACAGGTCCAGAATCTCGGGCGTGAGCTTTAGCCGCTTGCAGATGCTTTCCCGCGATTCCCCGGCCATCTTGGCACGTACCGGGTCGAAGTCCACGAACCACGACTGGAAGATGGTCTGCGCCATGGCTTCCAAGGTCTTCGCCGTCTTGCGGTTGTTCTCGATCTTGTCGTCGAGGGTGTCCAGGATGTGGGCGATACGGCATTGTTCTGCGGGATCGACCGGAATCCGAACCTTCGCCTGATGCAAGTGGTTGCGATTCAAGCCGGGAACGGCAGCCTTGTCTGAATAGGCGAGAAAATCGACGTCGCGCAGGAAATAACTGATGAAGCGCGGGTCGTTGCCTTTGAAGTCGCGCACGTAAAGCGTGGTGTTGAGCGGCCAAAAATCCTGCTCAACATAAAAGACTTGCCCTAATGTTCCATATCGCCCGGTCACAACCCCCGGTCCCTTGACCATTGCTTTTGCGTGGGTGTCCGTGACACCGGAGGATGAGACCAGCGGAACGTCACCAGGCAGGCGTTCTTTTTGCGGCAAGTCGTAGCCACGCTTCAACTCGACCACATCTCCAAGCGAGCAGTCTTTCCACTCACCCCCCATACCCAAGCCCCCGCAAATTGCGCTCAATGAGCGCATCCATCCGCTCCACGACCTTCCATCCGCTCTTGTCCATTCTGGAAAAGGCAAAGCACCGCCGGGAGAGCATGGTCACGCCCTGTTCGGTGAAGGCGTAGGGATAGGAGCTTCTCCCGCCATGGGCACTTGAGGTCACAGATTGTGATCTCAAGTCAGGCTCATCGTTTAAGACCACCAATTGTGACCTTGGAATGACGGTATCCAGTTCGCAAATCATTTTGCGTTGTCAGTTAAGCCACATAGCGAAGCACTTCCACTTCTGCGTGGCGTTGTACCGCTTCTTCGCCCAACGCCATGACGTGCGTGCTGGTGGCTGTGTCGAGATAATATTCTCCACACTCGCTACAGATTTGTGCGGGAACATCACGAATGACCAGCACCGTATCACCCCGTTCTAAAGTAACGGTGGCGTAACCCGATTCCGTATTTCCATGTTTGCAGATGACACATTTCATGGCTTCCTCGTTTTGTTGTCCAAATGCCATTGATCCGGAGATGGTCTGTAGGCGGTGACGACTATGCAGCGGAATTTCGGGCGATGATCACCCGGATAGCGTTCATGAGGGACGGTGCAACTCTTCCCGAACCACCTGTCGTACGGCGTCCAGCAGGGCGTTCCGTTCCATGGATTCGCGCAAGGTCCGATTGATGAGTGTCTGGTAGCCGCGCCCACCAGCCTTCCGGCGATAAAATTCCAGAACATCGGCGTCGATCAGCATGTTGACCTGTTTCTTCTTCAGCGCCTCGCGGAAGGCCGCCTTGCCCTGAACTTCTTCAATGGGTTCCCCACCGTGTTTCCATCGGCCTTGCGGATGATCGAAATCAACTCCGGTCAGCTCTGGGGCCTCATCCTCGTCTTTCCAGACGGTCACGGTAGACTTTCTTTTCGCGTTCATTGCACTTCCTCATCGAGACAATGCGACGGTGAACCCCCCGCTGAGTGTAAACCACCGCTACCATACGGCCTTTCAGAAATCCGATGCAGATCGTCCGGGGCTCACCATAGTTCTTACGGTCGTCGGGAAACTCGAAGGTCACATTTGCAAAGATTTCGTTGCAATCGGCAAAATCCAAACCCCGATGTTCCAGGGTGGCTTGCCGCTTGGCCTCGTCCCATTCAAGCCGCATATTGATTTTTGTATTGATACACTGCGTTGTCAATGGAGCCGCTCACAGTTCATACCCTAACACCCGAAGGTTCTTCCGCATTTCCTCTTCCAGCCGCCGTCCTTCCGCCAACTGTTCCGATAGGTCTTTGGTCAGTCGCGCCATCTTTTCCTCAAATGGCTCGTCATCGTCATCCTTGGCGGCAGCCCCCACATAGCGGCCCGGCGTCAGGACGTGGCCATTCTTGCGGATATCGTCGAGGCTCGCCGCCTTGCAGAAGCCGGGAACGTCTGCATATTCCCCGTCACCATCACCCCGCCAGTTATGGTAAGTATCGGCGATCTTCTGGATGTCCTCGTCAGACAGTTCCCGATGGGTGCGGTCGGCCATGCAGCCCAGGTTGCGGGCGTCGATGAACAGCACTTCGCCGGTACGCTCGTACAGTTCCTTGCCCGCCATGCCCTTGCCATCGTCGCGGTTCTTCGCCAGAAACCACAGGCACACGGGAATTTGGGTGCTGTAGAAAAGCTGGCCGGGTAAGGCCACCATACAGTCCACCAGATCGGCTTCAATGAGGTTCTTGCGGATTTCGCCCTCACCGCTGGTATTGGACGACATGGAACCGTTTGCCAGCACGAAGCCCGCGATGCCATAGGGGGCCAGGTGATGGACCATGTGCTGCACCCAGGCGAAGTTGGCGTTGCCGGTGGGTGGTACGCCGTACTGCCAGCGTTTGTCGTCCCGCAGCAGATCGCCGCCCCAATCGGAAATGTTGAAGGGCGGGTTGGCAAGGATGTAATCGGTCCGCAGGTCGGGATGCAGGTCTTTGTGAAAGGTATCCGCCGCTTCCGGTCCCAGATCCGCCTCGATGCCGCGAATGGCCAGATTCATGAGGGCCAGCTTCCAGGTGTTGGGGTTGGATTCTTCCCCATAGACGCTGATGTCGCCCACCTTGCCGCCGTGGGTTTCGATGAACTTTTCCGACTGGACGAACATGCCGCCGGACCCGCAACAGGGGTCATAGATACGACCCTTGTAGGGGGCCAGCATGGTGACCAGCACGCGCACTACGGAAGCCGGGGTGTAGAACTCACCACCCCGCTTGCCCTCGGCGCTGGCAAAGCGCCCCAGGAAGTATTCATAGACGCGGCCCAGGGTGTCGCGGGCCTGATGTTCCGCCGTGCCGAGGCCAATGGTACCGATGAGGTCCACCAGTTCCCCCAGGCGGCGCTGATCCAGCGTGGGACGGGCATAGCCCTTGGGCAGGATGCTTTTCAGATGGGGGTTTTCCCGCTCGATCTCGGTCATGGCCTCATCGATGCGCTTGCCGATGTCCGGCTGTTTGGCGGCGGCCTGCACCCTGTCCCAGCGGCCCGATACCGGCACCCAGAACACGCC
>JAMCRJ010000088.1 GCA_023381645.1 Gammaproteobacteria bacterium | reverse complement strand
CTGGAAGACGCGGCGCGCGAGGCGTTGACCAGGGAGCACCGCGAACTGGTGGACATCATGGAACTTGAACCCGACGCTGGCCTGGGTAACGGCGGGCTGGGCCGTCTTGCAGCCTGCTTTCTCGATAGCTGCGCCTCTCTCGGACTGCCGGTCACGGGTTATGGCATTCGCTACAGCTACGGCATGTTTCGTCAGGAAATTCGCGGGGGCGAGCAGGTGGAGGAACCTGACCACTGGCTGAGGAATGGTTGCCCCTGGGAACTGAAACGACCGGAACGGGTACGGCGTGTTCACTTTTTCGGACGCAGCGACGGATATCACGATGCCCAGGGAAGGTTCCATCAGCGTTGGGTCGACACCCACGACGTGCTTGCCGTACCTTACGACATTCCCATCCCCGGTTATCGCAACGAGGTGGTCAATACCCTGCGTCTCTGGCGGGCGACGGCCACTGACATCTTTGATCTCGGTGAATTCAACGCCGGCGCCTACCCCGAAGCCGTCGCAGCCAAAAACAACGCCGAGCACATCAGCATGGTGCTCTATCCTAATGACAGCAGTGAAAACGGTAAGGAACTGCGCCTGCGCCAGCAGTACTTCCTGGCTTCCGCGAGCCTTCAGGATGTGGTCGCGGATTGGGTTGCCATCCACGGTGAAGATTTCCGCAATTTTGCCAAACATCACTGCTTCCAACTCAATGATACCCATCCCAGTTGTGCCGTGCCGGAACTGATGCGCCTGCTGATGGATGAACACGGCCTGAACTGGGAGGAAGCCTGGGACATCACTAGCCATACCATGGCCTACACCAACCACACCCTGCTGCCCGAGGCACTGGAACGGTGGTCGGTGCGTTTATTCCGGCAGCTCCTCCCGCGCCTGCTGGAAATCATCATGGAAATCAACGCACGTTTTTTGCAGGAAGTGGCATGGCGTGCACCGGGCAACACCGGCCTGCTGCAACGATTGTCCATCATCGAGGAAGGCGACGAGCAGATGGTGCGCATGGCGCACCTCGCCGTGGTGGGCAGCTTCTCGGTAAACGGGGTCGCGGCACTGCACACCAGGCTCCTCTGCGAGGATCTTTTTGCCGATTTCCACCATCTCTGGCCGAAAAAATTCAACAACAAAACCAATGGAGTGACACCGCGACGATGGTTGCAGTGGGCCAACCCCGGGCTGCGCGACCTTGTTACCGAGCGCATCGGCCCGGACTGGAAGCACGACCTGGAACGGCTGCGGGATCTGGAGCCGGCAGCGGACGATGCGAAGTTCCGCAAGCGCTGGGCGGAGGTACGTCGCGCCAACAAGGAACGGCTGGCGGCGCTGGTGCATCAGCATACCGGCGTCACTTTCGTCCGCGATGCCCTGGTGGACGTGCAGGTAAAGCGCATCCATGAATACAAAAGGCAACTGCTCAATGCCCTGCACGTCATTCATCTCTACGACCGCATCAAGCGCGGCGAAGCGAACCAGGTGACTCCCCGCAACGTCCTGTTTGCGGGCAAGGCGGCGCCCGGCTACTTCATGGCCAAGCGCACCATCAAATTCATCAACAATATCGCCAATGTCATCAATCATGATCCGGATACGGAAGGCTTGTTGCGCGTGAGCTTTCTACCGGATTACCGGGTCTCCCTCATGGAGCAGATTTGCGCGGCAACTGACCTCTCCGAGCAGATATCCACGGCAGGCAAGGAGGCCTCCGGCACCGGCAACATGAAGTTTATGATGAACGGGGCCCTGACCATCGGCACCCTGGACGGCGCCAACATCGAGATCCGCGACGCGGTAGGCGCCGAGCATTTTTTCCTTTTCGGGTTGAATGCCGAAGAGGTCAGCCAATTGCGCGGGCATTACAATCCGGAGCTCTATATCCAGGCGGACCACGATTTGGCACGGGTCATGGACCTGTTGCAGAGCGGCTATTTCAACGCGTTCGAACCGGGCATTTTCGACCCCATCGTCCACGCCGTCACCCATCCCCATGACCCGTGGATGGTGCTCGCCGATTTCACCAGCTATAAAATCAAGCAACGGGAGGCGGCGGATGTCTGGCATGATCAGACCGAATGGCAACGGCTGAGCATTCTCAACACTGCGGCCAGCGGGATTTTTTCCAGCGACCGGACCATTGCTCAATACAACACGGACATCTGGCACCTGACACCTCTGGTCATGACCCCATGACAGCATTCGCCTGATCTGTTCTAATGCGCATCATCAACGGGGTGCGTTCGCTGTGCAGAGGAAACTGATGATTCAAAAACCACGTCCGGTGTTGCTCCTGATCCTCGATGGATGGGGCTACCGGGAGGATTCCGAAGATAACGCCATTGCCCAGGCGCGCACGCCAAACTGGGATGGCTGGTGGCAAAATTGTCCCCATGGTCTCATCAACGCTTCCGGGGCTTCTGTGGGGCTTCCCGGCGGACAGATGGGAAACAGCGAAGTCGGGCATATCAATATCGGAGCAGGCCGCGTGGTGTACCAGGAGTACGAGCGCGTGAATCTCGCCATCGCCGACGGCAGTTTCTACTCCAACAGCGCCCTCTGTGCAGCGGTGGATGCCGCCGAGGCACAGGGCGGTGCCGTCCATATCCTGGGTCTGCTTTCAGCGGGTGGGGTGCATTCTCACGAAGAACATATCCTCGCCGCGCTACGTCTGGCGCGGGGCCGGGGCGCTGAACGGGTCTATGTGCATGCCTTTCTGGACGGTCGCGATACCCTGCCGCGCTGCGCGGAGTCATCTCTGAAACGACTGGATGCCGAGATAAACACCTACGGTGGCGCTCTGGCCTCGGTGATCGGCCGCTTTTACGCCATGGATCGTGACCACCGCTGGGATCGGATCCAGCAGGCCTATGATCTGCTTACCCTCGGCAAGGGGGAGCACTATGCCACGGGTTTAGAGGCGCTTGGTGCCGCCTACCTCCGTGGCGAAAGCGACGAGTTTGTCGCGCCATCGTGGATTGGTGCCAACCCCGCCTGCATCGGCGATCACGATGCAGTGTTATTCATGAACTTTCGCTCCGATCGCGCCCGCCAGATCACCCGGCCGTTTGTCGAGGCAGACTTCGACGGCTTCGCCCGACAGGTCAAACCCCAACTCGCAGGCTTCGTCACCCTCACGGAATACAGTGAGCATTTTGATGCACTGGTCGCATACCCCCCCACTCGTCTGAAAAATACCTTTGGCGAATGGGTATCCCAATTCGGCCTGCATCAGTTGCGCATTGCCGAAACCGAAAAGTACGCCCATGTCACCTTTTTCCTGAGTGGCGGTGACGAACGGATATTCCCCGGCGAAGATCGCGTATTGATTCCGTCTCCCAAGGTCACCACCTACGATCTGCAACCGGAAATGAGCGTGAATGAACTGACCGATGCCCTGGTCGCCCGCGTTGAAAGTCGCCAGTACGATACCATCATCTGCAATATCGCCAATCCCGATATGGTCGGCCACAGTGGTAAACTGGCTGCGGCCATTGCCGCGGTCGAGGCGGTAGACCGCAGCCTCGGGCGTATTGTCAGCGCCGTGCGCGCCGTCGGGGGCGAAGCGCTGATCACAGCGGATCATGGCAATGTCGAGCAGATGCTGGATGTCGGGAGCGGCCAGGCGCACACCTCTCACACCTGTAACCCGGTGCCTCTGCTCTACATCGGACGCCCTGCAAAGATTATATCCGGGGGGGCACTGGAGGATCTCGCGCCCACCCTGCTCCGGCTCATGGGCTTGCCGGTGCCTCCTGAAATGGGCGGCAAAAACCTGGTGCAGTTCCTCTGACCCATGCCCCTTCTGTCCCGTCCCCGCGTCGGCGCACTGCTTGCCTTGATCTTGCTCCTTCCGGCTGGTGCGGGAGCGGGAGCGGCAACGCTTCAGGAAAAAATACAAAATAGTCAGAAAAGACTGGAGCATATACACGAGAATCTAGGGCAGGTACAGGCGCATCTCGCGGCGGGGCAGAAAACCCAGGCGCAACTGCGCGTAGAAATCAGCGCGCTCGATCAGCGGGTTGTTGCGACGCAAAAGAAGCTGGCCGGAATCCAGCAGCAGCAACACTCGGCACAGGCACAACTGGCCGAACTGCGGGTAAAAATCAATGCACTGCAGGCGGAACTGAGTCAACAGAAAGGCATCCTCGCCCGGCAGCTTCGCGGCGCATACATGCTCGGCGGAGTTACCCCGCTGGCCGTCTGGCTGCAAACGGAACGCCCCGGAGAACTGGGGCGCATGAGCGTCTTTTACGAGTCCCTGGCCAGGGCGCGCAGCGCACTGATCGTCAAAACCCAAGGCACCGCGCAACAGATACGGAAGACTCGGCACGAGGTGCAAATCCACGAAACCCATCTCGCTCAGTTGGCGCAACAGGTCAGCGCGCAGGAACAGACGCTCCGGCAACAGCGTGAGGCTCACGCCGCGCTGGAAAACCAGCTTGCAGCCCGCATTGCCGCCGACAAGACCAAGATCGCAGAATTACAGGCGAATGCCAATATTCTCAATGGATTGGTGAGCCGTCTGACCGTTCAGTTCCGTCATCAGGAAGAAGTCGCCCGCGCCAAAGCTGCCGCCGAAGCACGACGCAAGGCCGCTGCCGCTGCTGCGGCCCGTCGCGCGGCGGCAATCTCCGCGCAGCGGGCCGCTGTCGCGCAACATCATCTGGCCCAGGAAAGGCAGGCGGAACAGCAGGCGCAGCGGGTGCAGGAAACAGAGCGGGCACGACAGGTTCAACGTGCGGCGAATGCACAAAAGCCGCCACCCACCACCGTAGTTCGTCCGCCGGTGATAGTCGCCACCCCCGCTCCCGCATTGCCCGCAACCCCTATCGTCGGGCACGGCAGCTACCCCGCGCCGGTAACCGGTCCGGTTACCGCGCGTTTCGGCGCACCCCGGGTGACTGGCGGACTCGACTGGCAGGGTATCACCTTTCAGGCCCCGGTAGGGACGAAGGTTCGCGCCATCGCGCCGGGCATGGTACTTTATGCGGGGCCTTTGCGCGGCTATGGACAGATTGTCATCGTGCAGATCGCACATAGTTTGTTGTCCATATACGGGCACCTGGGCGCTACCGATGTCCACGTTGGAGAACAGGTTTCTACCGGACGCCAGGTCGGCAGTGTGGGCAGCGGCGGCGAACTGGGGAACGATGGTCTCTATTTCGAGATGCGGAATGCTGGCCACCCGGTCAATCCGCTGGATTACATCCACAACTGAGAATCACGCTGCCGGTTCTGCCAAGCGCCCTGCCCTGGATCCACACTTTTGGAGATTTTATCTATGTCCGTTCCCCGCTCCCCCAAGCCGCGCTCCGGTACCCTGCTGGGCGTCAGCGTCGGGCTCGTTCTGGGTGTCAGCGCCAGTTTTGCCGTCACCGTTCACGCGGCAAAGGATCAAAATAGCATCCCTTTGGAACAGATCCAGACTTTCAGTCAGGTCTTCGGGATCGTCAAATCTCACTACGTCGACCCCACTTCCGACAAAAAACTGATGGATGGCGCCATCAACGGCATGGTCAGCGCCCTGGACCCCCACTCTGCCTATCTGACGCC
>JAMCRJ010000087.1 GCA_023381645.1 Gammaproteobacteria bacterium | reverse complement strand
CGGGATTTGGTAGGCGCGGGCGGTTTCGAACCGCCGACCTCTACCGTGTCAAGGTAGCGCTCTCCCCCTGAGCTACGCGCCTGCAGCCCGAAATGTACCGGCTGGCGGGCTATACGTCAAGAACTGCACGAGGCCGGCTGCAAAAGCGCGGGGTCGGAGGAAACAGACCCGATCACGACCATTGCGGTGCAAGGCCAGCGCCCCGCCCGCGCATGGACGTCGGTCAGATTACCCCCCGCATGGCATAGAAACAAAAGGCCATCAACGGCCCCGGCAGGATACCCAGCACCAGCAGCGCCAGGCTGTTGACGGTTAATGCCATACTGGCCAGGTCATCGCGTACGATCAACCCCGCATCCGGCGCCGGCTTATCAAAATACATCACCTTGACGACACGCAGATAATAAAATGCCCCGATCACCGCCAGCAGGACACCGACCACGGCCAACCACACATATCCCGCTGCCACCACCGCCTGAAACACCGCGAGTTTGGCATAAAAGCCCACCGTCGGTGGCACACCCGCCATGGAAAACATGACGATCATCATCAAAAAAGCATACCAGGGCTTGCGCTGCGCCAAGCCCTTGAAGTCATCGATACGCTCCGCCTCAAAACCCGCCCGGCTCACGAGCAGAATCATGCCAAAACCCGCCAGAGACATCAGCGTATAGACGACAGTATAAAAAAATGCACTGGCCAGCCCGACCTCCGTACCCGCCACGACCCCCAACAACATAAATCCGACATGACCGATGGTGGAATACGCCAGCATCCGCTTGATGTTCTGCTGGGCAATGGCGATCACGTTACCCACCACCAGCGATACCACGGTCAGCGCGACAAAAATCTGCTGCCAAGATTCCTGCATGCCGTAGCCGCCGTCCACCAGCAGGCGGATGATCAGGGCAAAGGCGCCGATTTTGGGCGCCGAGGCAAGAAAGGCGGTCACCGCCGTAGGCGCGCCCTGATAGACGTCGGGTAACCACATATGAAAGGGCGCCGCGCCCAGCTTGAAGGCAATACCCGCGGCAATAAATACGATGGCAAAGACCAGTACCAGATTGCCTGCAGTCATATTCACCAGATCAGCGGCAATATCCCTCACGTCCAGGGTGCCCGTCAGCCCGTAAAGAAGCGACATCCCGTAGAGCAGCAAACCCGAGGCCAGCGCTCCAAGAACGAAATATTTCAACCCCGCTTCCGTCGCCATCACACTGTCGCGGTAAAAGGCAACCAGGGCATATTGGCTCAGCGCCAGCAGTTCCAGCCCGAGGTAAACACTCAGCAGACTGCCACCGGAAACCATCACCATGATTCCCAGCAGGGCGAAAAGCAACAGCACAAACACCTCGCCGCGGTAAATACCCCGGTCCACCAGATAGCGCCGGGAGTAGAGCACCACCATTAGCACGGCCAGATAGCTGAACAGCTCTGCAACGTTGGTGAAGCGGTCCAGCACAAAAAGGCCCGCAAAGGCGGTACCGCTCTGCCCCATCTCAAAAACGGTCAGCACCGCCGCACCACTGAGGGTCAGCACCGTGAGCACCGCGGCAAGATCACGCAGACCGTCACCCCAAAACAGGTCTGCCAGCAAAACGACGCAGGCCATCGTCAGCACCCAAATTTCCGGGGTGGCGTAAGTCCAGTGCATAAGGAATGAATTCATAGGCAAGGTCCTTTACGCCGGAATCTTGGAGAGAGACACCTGGGTCACCAGATGCTGTACCGAGCTGTGCACGATATCAAGGAAGGGCGCTGGCCAGAGACCGAGCAGCAGGGTAAAGGCCGCCAGGGTACCGAGCACCAACACCTCCCGACCATCGAGGTCTTTCAGTCTGGCCACTTCGGGCTGGACAATACTGCCGAAAATCACCCGCTTGAAGAGCCAGAGGGTATATCCAGCGCCGGTAATCAGGCTGGTGGCCGCCAGAATCGCCAACCAGGGATTTACCTGATAGGTCCCGAGCACCACCATGAATTCGCCGACAAAACCCGACGTCCCCGGTAGGCCGACATTACCCATGGCAAAGAGCATCATCAGCGCGGCAAAAACCGGCATGACATTGGCCACTCCCCCGTAAGCTTTGATATTGCGGGTATGCATCCGATCATAGAGCACGCCGACACAGAGAAACATGGCTGCACTGACAAAGCCGTGAGACAACATTTGAATAATACCGCCCTCGATCGCCACGCTATTGAACACAAAAAATCCCAGCGTCACGAAACCCATATGAGCGATGGAGGAATAGGCGATCAGCTTTTTCATATCCTCCTGCACGATCGCCACCAGCGCGACATAGATGATGGCGATGAGGGACAGGACAATCATCAACCAGGCCAACCTGTGACTCGCGTCGGGCACAATCGGCAGGCTCAGGCGCAGGAAGCCGTAGGCGCCCATCTTGAGCATTACCGCTGCCAGGATGACGGAGCCCCCGGTGGGCGCCTCGACATGGGCATCCGGCAACCACGTATGCACCGGCCACATGGGAATTTTTACCGCGAAGGCAAAGAAAAAGGCCAAGAAGATAAGCGTCTGCGCGCTCATGCCCAAAGGGGTTTTCTGAAACACCAACAAACTGAAACTATCCCCGCTGTGGAAGTACAGATAGAGCAGCGCCACCAGCATCAGTACCGATCCGAGGAAGGTATAGAGAAAGAACTTAATGGTCGCGTAGACCCGCCGCGGGCCGCCCCAGACCCCGATGATCAGGAACATGGGGATGAGCATGGCTTCCCAGAATACATAGAACAGAATGGCGTCCAGTGCACAGAAAACGCCAATCATCAAACCCTCCATGATCAGGAAGGCCGCCATGAATTGTGCCACCCGCTCCTGCACGTTTTTCCAGGAACTGATGACCACCAACACCGTCAGGAAACTGGTGAGCAGGACAAACCACAGGGAAATTCCGTCGATCCCGAGGTGATAAAAGATATTCAGGGAGGGAATCCAGGCGACCCGTTCGCTGTACTGCATCGCCGCCGTATGGGTATCGAATCCGGTAAAGAGGGGAATGGTCACGGCGAAAGCAGCCAGCGAGGCCACCAGTGCCAGCCAGCGCGCGGCCTCCGCACGCCGGTCACCCACCGCAAGGACCAGCAGACCACCGATGATCGGCACCCAGATGGCGTAACTGAGGAGAGGGGAGTGCGTCATGCCTTATCCTCTCCAGACCACAAAATAGCTCATGAGCAGAATCAACCCGATAATCATTGCGAAAGCATAGTGGTAAATATAACCCGTCTGGACACGCCGCCAGGATAATGCCGCCTTACCGACTTCGCGGGCCGTACCGTTGACCATGATGCCATCGATAAGGCGTTCGTCGCCCACGTGCCAGAACAAAGCGCCAAGCTGTAAGACGCCGCGTACCAGAACCGTCTGGTTGAAGGCATCAAACCCGTACTTGCGCTGCAGCGCCCAGATAACGGGGCTGAGAAACCGGGTCAGCATTGCAGGCAGACCCGGCCGCAACCAGTAGAACCAGGCAGCGACGGCAATGCCCGAGAGCGCCAACCAGAACGGTACGGTCTCCGGACTGTGCAGCACGAACGCGCCCGCACCCGGCCAGTGGGCACGGATCTCCCCAATGGTATTCCACTGCGGGGCAACGACCAGGGAAGAATCCAGGTAGTGCCCCAGGCCGACGGGCCCAATATATGCCCAACCCGCGTAAACCGCCGGAATCGCCAGCGCAATCAGGGGCACGGTAATCACCCAGGGTGACTCGTGCAGATGCGCGCGGGTGTGGGCATCCATGCGCGGGGCTCCATGGAAGACCAGGAAAAACATCCGGAAGGTATACAGCGCCGTGACGAAGGCGCCAGCCACCAGCATCAATTCCGCCCAACCCGCTCCGGGCAGGGTAGAGAGCCCTACTGCCTCAATAATGAGGTCCTTGCTGAAGAATCCGGCAAAGGGCGGAATGCCGGACAACGACAGGCTGCCGATCAGAAAGGTGACATAGGTGATGGGCATGACTTTGCGCAGCCCGCCCATTTTGCGGATATCCTGCTCGTTGGACATCGCATGGATCACTGAACCTGCGGCCAGAAATAGCAAGGCCTTGAAGAAGGCGTGAGTCATCAGATGAAAAATTGCCGCAGAAAAGGCGGAAGCGCCCAGCGCTGCGGTCATGTAACCCAACTGGGAAATGGTCGAGTAAGCGATGATACGCTTGATATCGTTCTGCACCAGACCGACGAGCCCCATAAAGAACGCCGTTACCGCGCCGATGATCAGCACCACCGTAAGGGCCGTCGCGGACTGTTCAAAAATCGGCGACATCCGTGCGACCATAAAAATACCCGCCGTGACCATGGTCGCCGCGTGGATCAGGGCGGAGATGGGGGTCGGGCCCTCCATGGATTCCGGCAACCAAACATGTAAAGGCACCTGCGCGGATTTACCCATGGCGCCGACAAACAGCAGCAGGGCAATCCAGGTCAGCACACTCCAGGGATGTCCCGGTATGATTTCCAGTGTTTGTCCGATCAGGTGAGGTACGGCCGCGAATACCGTACGATAATCCAGACTGCCACAATAGTGGAATACTGCGGCAATACCGATCAAAAAGCCGAAATCACCGACACGGTTGACGATAAATGCCTTGATCGCGGCGACATTGGCACTTTCACGCTGGAACCAGAAGCCGATGAGCAGGTAGGAAACCAGACCCACCGCTTCCCAGCCAAAAAAGAGCTGGAGAAAATTATTGCTCATCACCAGCATGATCATACTGAACGTGAACAAGGCAATATAGCTGAAAAAACGCGCGTAACCCGGATCGCCGTGCATATAACCAACGGTATAAAGATGCACGCCCAGAGATACAAAAGTGACAACGACCAGCATTAATGCCGTCAGGCTGTCGATGTCAAAACCGACGGATACCGGCAGATGACCCAATACCGCCCAAGTATAGACATCTCCGTAAAAGGTTATACCGTGACCGGTTTGCCAGAGCACGGCCAGCGACAGATAGAAGGCAATGGCCACCCCGATGATCGGCGCCCAATGCGCCCGCTCCCGGAGCTTCCAGCCCCAGAAACCGGCCACGAGTGCACCCACCAGCGGCGCCATGGGGATAACCAGATACACGGCGAGGGGGGGGGAAGGCGTTTAACCAGTCAAAAACCCACATATCAGCCCCTTAACTCGTCGATATCATCCACATTGATGCTATGGCGATTGCGGAAATAGGCGACCAGTATCGCCAGGCCAATCGCCGCTTCGGCAGCCGCCACCGTAAGAATGAAAAATACAAATACCTGCCCGTCGAGATTGCCGAGATAACGGGAAAATGCGACTAGATTGATATTTACCGCCAGCAGCAGCAGCTCGATGGCCATCAGCAGAATGATGACATTCTTGCGATTGAGGAAAACACCAACCACACCGATAGAAAAGAGCATCGCTCCGAGAATCAGGTAGGCCGCCAGGGTCGGTTGTCCAGCATTCATCATTCAGGCTCCCGCAAATCCACCAGTTGTACCCGGTCTTTGGCCCGCACAGCCATCTGCGCGGCAATATTCTGAGTTTTGGTACCAGTCCGGCGCCGCAGGGTCAGGGCAATGGCGGCGATAATCGCCACCAGCAGAATCACTGCAGCTATTTCAAATGGATACAGATATTGGGTATACAGAAGCCCCCCCAGTGCCCGGGTATTGTCGGTATCAGCCGGGAGTGCGGCGGGTGCAGGGATATGGCCAAGGGGAGACGCCCAGAAAACAACCGCCAGCTCCAGTACACCGAGGATGGCAATAGCGAGACCCAATGGCAGATAACTGAGAAAGCCTTCCTTGATACGTGCCAGGTTGATATCCAGCATCATCACCACAAAGAGGAAAAGCACCATCACCGCGCCCACATAGACCAGAATCAGAATCAACCCCAGGAATTCAGCCCCCAGCAGGATGAACAGGGCGGCCGCATTAAAAAACGCCAGTACCAGATACAGGGTCGCGTACACCGGATTACGCGCCGTTATCACCAGCGTTGCAGAGCCCAGCAATATAGCGGAGAAGATATAAAACAGAATCGTGGTTACTGGCAGCATGGCATCCGTTCTCCGTCAGCGGTAAGCGCGATCAGCATCGCGATCGGCAGCCAGCTCCGCTTCCAGACGATCGCCATTGGCCAGCAGCATGTCTTTGGTATATATCAGTTCACCGCGAATTTCTCCATGATAAGAGAGCACCCGGCTTTCGACGATGGAGTCTACCGGACAGGATTCTTCACAGAGTCCACAAAAGATACACTTGCTGAGATCGATGTCGTAGCGCGTCGTCCGCCGCGTTCCGTCACTACGGACGTCACTTTCGATGGTAATGGCCAGCGCCGGACACACCGCCTCACAGAGTTTGCAGGCAATGCAGCGTTCCTCACCGTTCGCATAGCGGCGCAAGGCGTGCAGGCCGCGGAAACGGGGCGACTGCGGCGTCTGTTCTTCGGGGTATTGCACGGTGATCTTCCGCGCAAAAAAATAGCGGCCGGTAAGCTGCATGCCGCGCAGCATCTCCGTCAGGAAAAAAGTGTTGAACCATTGCCTTGGGCGAAATTGCATATTGTTCTTCTCCTCAGCGCAAAATGGCACGCAAGGGCGTTTCCAGAGCAACGCCGACTACGACGATCCAGGCAATGGTCACCGGGATAAACACTTTCCAGCCCAAACGCATGATCTGGTCATAGCGATAACGGGGAAAAGTGGCGCGAATCCATAAAAACACATACAGCAGAAAAGCGGTTTTCAGCAATAACCAGACGACACCCGGTATCCAGGTGAGCCATGGTGTATTGATCGGCGCATACCAGCCACCGAGAAAGAGTACCGTCGTCAACATGGAGACGAAAATCATGTTGGCATATTCCGCCAGAAAAAACAGCGCGAAGGCCATCCCGGAATACTCCACATGAAATCCCGCCACAATTTCCGACTCGCCTTCCGCTACGTCAAAGGGGGCGCGGTTGGTTTCGGCCACACCGGAAATAAAATACACCAGAAAGAACGGAAATAACGGCAACCAGTACCAGGACCAGAAACCGCCTCCCGCTTGGGCTTCCACGATTTTGGTGAGATTCAGGGTCTGGGCTGCCATCAACAACCCCACCAGGGCAAAGCCCATGGCAATTTCGTAAGCCACCAACTGAGCCGCCGCCCGCATGGCCCCCAGAAAGGCATATTTGGAATTGGACGCCCAGCCCGCAACGATGATGCCGTATACCCCCAGGCCGGCGATGGCCAACACATAAAGGAGACCGGCGTTCATGTGGGAGATGGCCATATCCGGGCCGAAAGGAATAGCCGCCCAGACCAGCATTGCCGGCACGAAAGCCAGCACCGGTGCGGCCAGAAACAGAAACCGATTAGCGTTGGTAGGGATGATCACTTCCTTGAACATCAGCTTGACCGCGTCGGCGATCGGCTGCAACGACCCCTTGAAGCCCACGCGATTGGGGCCCAGACGTACCTGTATGTAGCCAATCACCTTGCGCTCGGCCAGGGTCAGATAGGCCACACCCAACAGTAGTGGCACCAAGACAACGACAATCTTTATGATCGACCAGAGGATCGCCCACCACGCCGTACTCTGAAAATCATGCATGGCGTTGCCTCCTAAGTACCGGTCGCAGTGGCGGGCGGCGTCGCCGTGGTCACCGAGCAGGCCGCGTAGGCTGCACCCAATATCGCCGTCTCACCATATCCCATAGGTACCCAGACGGTACCCGTCGGAATCCCGGCATCCGCTACCAGAGGCAGGCAAACCTTGCCGCTGGGGGTGCTGATTTCCACGAAATCCCCCTGCAGGGCCAGCGCCCTGACCTGATCCGGATGCATTTTCGCCACAGCGGGCTGGGTGAGGGGTACGGCACGTCGCACCAGCGGATCGCCCCGGAAAAGGGGCCAATCGCCCAGCCGGCATAATCCGTCGTCTGCATACGGGGACACCGGAACAGGTTCCAAGACCGGGAAGGTACGGAAAGGCGGCACATCCAGGGCGTACTCGCCGATTTCACGCTGCCAAGTGGCCGTTACTTCACTCAGTTCATTAAACTGGAATCCCGGCAGACCAAGGCCGTCACCGAGTACACGCAGTATCTTCCAGGCAGGACGTGCCTCCTCCGGCGTTTTTACCGCGGCGCGGAAGGTTTGCAGACGCCCTTCGTTATTGATGAACGATCCGGACCCCTCGGCAAAGGCTGCCATGGGCAGAATCACATCGGCGTACTGCTTCGCCTCGCCCGCAAACTGCGCGATGCTCAGCACAAACTCCGCTTTTTGCAATGCCGCCAGTGCGGCTACGCCGCGCATCGCGTCCACACCCGGCTCTGTACCCAGGAGTATGAAGCCCCGCATATCCGCATCCCAAAGCGCATCGGCAGGTAACCCTATCGCCTGCGCCTGATGCCCCCCCGGCAGACGGTGCGGTACACAACCACTCAGCCAGGCACCGGCGCTATTGGCGTCTTGCGCCAGCCAGCCCACCCGCGCGCCCGCCAACCCGGCAAGAGACTCGATCTGTGCGATCATCGCCGCCGCCTGCGGGTGATGCAGCAAGGCACTGCCAATGAGGATCAGGGGGTTATCTGCCGCCAGCAGGTCATTTGCGACACCAGCCAGAGACTCCGCGCCGGTTTTCCTGGCGTGACCGGACAACTGGCTGCAGAGCGCCGCATAGAGGGCCAGGTCGGCGCCTGCTTCTGCCACCAGTTGGGTGACGGGATAGTTGAAATCCTGACGCAGGCTATCGATGGCGATCACCTTGCCACCCTGCAACACCGACTTGCGCAAACGATGGTTGGTCAGCGGCTGCTGTTGCCGCGGAAAGGCATGGCAGAGCAATATGAGCGGCTCGCGCTCCAGATCATCCAGAGCCATGTTCAGCGCCGGATAGACCGGCATTGCGGCATCCGCGCGGAAATCCCGCTGACGCAAACGATGGTCCACGTGAGGGCTGCCCATGCCGCGCAGCAAGGCTTGGAAAAGGAACAGTTCTTCATTGCCGGACTGCGCCGAAATGAGTCCGGCCAGCCGTTCCGCGCCATGCCGGGCAATCACCTGCTCCAGTCCCGACAAAGCGACATCCAACGCTTCCGCCCACGAGGCCTCACGCCATACGCCGTCGACACGCAGCAAAGGCTGCGTCACGCGGTCTTCTGCTTGTAGGCCGGTATAGGCGTAACGTCCCTTGTCACAAATCCACTCTTCATTCACCGCCTGATTGTCACGCGGCAGAACTCGCAGCACTTCGCGGCCCAGGCTCTGCACGTCGGTATTACAGCCCGTCGAACAGTGCGGGCAAAGCCCCGGCGTATGCTTCAGTTCCCAGGAACGGGCCTTGAAACGAAAAGGCTTGCTGGTCAATGCGCCTACCGGACAGAGATCAATCATGTTGCCGGATAGTTCTGATTGCACCGCCTTGGCGACATAGGTACCAATGGCCATATGCTCACCACGCCCCGTCGCCCCGAGTTCCATGATCCCGCCGATTTCCTGACCGAAGCGCACGCAGCGGGTGCACTGGATGCAGCGCGTCATTTCCGTGGCAATGAGCGGCCCGATGTTCGGGTCCTGCATGACCCGTTTCTCTTCGGCGTACTGGCTGTGCGGATTGGCAAAGCCCATGGTGATGTCCTGCAGGGGGCATTCACCACCCTGATCGCAAATGGGGCAATCCAGGGGATGATTGATGAGCAGAAACTCCAGCACACCCTGCTGCGCCATCTTCGCCTTGCGTGACGCTGTGGCGACCTTCATGCCGTCCGCGACGGGCGTCGCGCAGGCCGGCAATGGCTTGGGAGCCTTTTCCACATCTACCAGACACATGCGGCAATTGGCCGCTACCGACAGTTTGGGGTGATAACAGAAGAAGGGGATATAGATCCCCAAAGCCTGGGCCGCCTCCATGATGGTGGTCCCTGGTACGACCTCGATGGACTGTCCGTCGATCTCGATATGCGGCATCAGACAGCCCCCCCATCCACCAAACAGTGCTTATGCCGAATGTGGTATTCATATTCTTCACGAAACAGACGCACAGAGCTGACCACCGGTGCCACACCACCATCCGCCAGGGCGCAGATGGTGCGGCCCTCAATGCGAGATCCCACATCCAGCAGCAGTTGCAGGTCTTCTTCGCGGCCCTGGCCATTTTCGAGGCGATGCATCACCCGCCATAACCAGCCCATGCCCTCCCGGCACGGGGTACATTGGCCGCAGGACTCGTGCATGTAAAAACGGGCGATACGTTCCACCACCTTGACAATGCAAACACTGTCGTCGATGACGATGACCGACCCCGCCCCAAGGGCGGATCCTGACTTGGCGATGGAGTCATAATCCATGGTGACCGCCATCATGGCCTCGCCACCCACCATGGGAGTACTGGTGCCGCCGGGAATCACCGCCTTGAGTTGGCGCCCCGGCCGTAGCCCTCCAGCCATTTCCAGGAGTTCTTTGAAAGGGGTACCCATGGGAACTTCGTAGTTACCCGGCCGCTGCACGTGGCCCGTCACCGAAAAGATTTTGGTGCCACCATTGTTGGGTTTTCCCAGATTGAGAAACCACTCGCCGCTCTTGGCGATGATGCTCGGCACCGAAGCAAAGGTTTCCACATTGTTGATGGTGGTGGGCTGACCATAGAGGCCATAGCTGGCGGGAAATGGCGGCTTGAAACGTGGCTGCCCTTTCTTCCCCTCCAACGCCTCCATCAATGCCGTTTCCTCACCGCAGATATACGCACCCGCCCCCCGATGCACATACAGATCGAAGGAGAAATCGGTGCCAAGGATATTCTGCCCCAGATACCCCTTGGCGTAGGCCTCTTCCAGCGCTCCCTCCACAATGTGGATCGGCTCCACGAACTCGCCGCGGATAAAAATATATCCGGTACTCGCCCCCATGGCGTAGGCACCGATAATCATGCCCTCGATCAGGCGATGGGGTTCATAACGCATGATGTCCCGGTCCTTGCAGGTACCGGGTTCACCCTCGTCGGCATTGCAGAGCAGATACTTGGTGCCGGTCACGCCCTTGGGCATGAAACTCCACTTCAGCCCGGTAGGGAAACCGGCGCCCCCCCGACCACGCAGTGCGGATTTTTTTATCTCGCTGATGATCTGATCCGGCGCCATGGAGTCCAGCAGCACCTTGCGCAGAGCACCGTAGCCGCCGGTCCCGGCATACACGGAAAGGCGGTGGGAGTCAGGCAACCCACGGTTCTGCAACGTAACGCCGTTAACGAACATCGTCGGACTCCCCCCGTAATTTCGCCAGCAAGGCATCCAGACTTTCCTGCGTCAGATTCTCGTAATAGTGATCACCGACCTGCAGCATCGGTGCGTCTTTACAGGCACCCAGACACTCCACTTCCTGCAGGGTAAAGAGACCGTCCGCAGTCGTCTCACCAGGGCTCACACCCAGGCGCTCGCTCAGGTGTTGAAGTACTGCGTCGGATCCATTCAGAAAGCAGGAGACGCTACCACAGACGCAGAGTTTGTGCCGGCCCACCGGCTGGAGGTCGTACATGCTGTAAAAAGTTGCCGCCTCATAGACCTGAATCGCCGGGATACCGAGCAGACCGGCGATATACTCCATCACCGCGTCACTCAGATAGCCCTGCTCCTCCTGGGCGATGCGCAGCGCCGCCAACAGGACGGAACGCGCCTGATCCGCCGGATATTTAACCCGCTCACGAGCGATTTCTGCCAGAGACTTTTCCGATAACATGGCCTACCTGTCGATCTCGCCGAAAACAATGTCCATGGTGGACAAAATAGCCACCACGTCCGCGATCATATGTCCCCGGGCCATCTCATCCATGGCGGCGAGATGCGGGAATCCGGGTGCCCGGATTTTCATCCGGTAGGGTTTATTGGCACCATCCGAAATCATATAAATGCCAAACTCCCCCTTGGGAGCCTCCACCGCGGCATAGACTTCGCCCGCAGGAACCGCCATGCCCTCGGAGAAAAGCTTGAAGTGATGGATCAGCGCCTCCATGCTGGTTTTCATCTCTTCGCGGGACGGCGCGGCGATCTTGAAATCATCGGTAATCACCGGGCCGGGATTCTTGCGCAGCCAATCCACACACTGGACAATGATCCGGTTGCTTTGCCGCATCTCCGCGACGCGGACCAGATAGCGATCATAACAGTCCCCGGTTTTACCCACCGGAATATCAAAATCCAGATCGGCATACGCTGCGTAGGGTTGGGTACGCCGCAGATCCCAGGCCACACCGGAAGAGCGCAGCATGGGGCCAGTGAAGCCCAGCTGAATGGCCCGTTCCGGCCCCACCACACCGATACCCACGGTGCGCTGCTTCCATATCCGGTTGTCCGTCAGCAGGGTTTCATACTCGTCCACGTAGGTGGGAAAACGGCGCGCGAAGTCCTCTATGAAATCCAGCATGCTACCCTGCCGGTTGGCGTTGAGCTCTTGCAGGCGCCGGGCATCACGGTAAGGAGACGGCTGGTACTGGGGCATCTGTGCAGGCAGGTCGCGGTACACCCCACCCGGGCGATAGTAGGCGGCATGCATGCGCGCGCCGGATACCGCTTCATAGATATCCATGAGGTCTTCCCGCTCGCGGAAGCAGTAGAGAAAGACGCTCATGGCACCGACGTCGAGGGCATAGGCACCCAGCCAGAGCAGATGATTGAGAATGCGGGTAATCTCGTCGAACAGGGTACGGATATACTGGGCACGAACCGGCACCTCGACGCCGAGCAGTTTCTCCACCGCCAGACAGTAGGCGTGCTCGTTGCAGAGCATCGACACATAATCGAGCCGATCCATATAAGGCAGGTTCTGCAGATAGGTCTTGTTTTCCGCCAACTTCTCGGTAGCCCTGTGCAGCAGGCCGATGTGGGGATCGGCGCGCTCGATCACTTCACCGTCCAGTTCCAGCACCAGACGCAGCACACCGTGGGCAGACGGATGCTGCGGTCCGAAGTTCATGGTGAAGTTATTGATTTCGGGCATTGTAACGACCCTCCCCCGCCTCACGGATGATACGCGGTACCACCACGCGCTCCTCGGTGCGCGTCGGCCCGTAGACCACCCGGCCCTGGTCCGCGTCGTAACGCATTTCCACCGTACCGACCAGGGGAAAGTCCTTACGGAATGGATGGCCGACAAAGCCGTAGTCCGTAAGGATGCGCCGCAAATCGGGGTGACCGTCAAAAAGTATCCCGTAAAGGTCAAAGGCTTCGCGCTCAAACCAATTGGCGGCCGCCCAGATCTCCACTACGGATGGCACCATGGGCAGATCATCATCGGCAAAAATACGCACCCGCAGGCGCTGGCGGTGCTTCAGCGAGAGCAGATGATAGACCACGGCAAAGCGCGGCCTCTCCCGGGGCCCTTCGCCATAGGCGGAGTAGTCCACTCCGCAGACATCTACCAGCAAATCAAAGGCGCAGGCCGCATCATCCCGAAGCAGGAGACACGCCGCAGAAAAGCCCTCACGGGACAACTCCACGGTCAGTTCGCCGTGATCCAGGCGCGCAGTTTGCAGTGTCGCGCCCAGCTCATCGCTGAGATGCCGGCGCAGATTTTCGAGTGCGTCAGTCATGGCTCACCTGGCAATGGTGTTGGTGCGGCGGATCTTTTTCTGCAACTGGATCAGGCCGAAAAGCAAAGCCTCAGCAGTAGGCGGACAACCCGGTACATAGATATCTATCGGCACGATGCGGTCGCAGCCCCGCACGATGCTGTAGGAATAGTGATAATAGCCGCCGCCGTTGGCACAGGAACCCATGGAGACCACCCAGCGCGGCTCCGGCATCTGGTCATAGACCTTGCGCAATGCCGGGGCCATCTTGTTGACCAACGTCCCCGCCACGATCATCACGTCGGACTGGCGCGGACTGGGACGGAAGACAATACCGAAACGATCCAGGTCGTAACGCGCGGCCCCGGCGTGCATCATCTCCACTGCACAGCAGGCGAGGCCGAACGTCATGGGCCAGAGGGAACCGGTACGGCCCCAGTTGACTACCGTGTCGATGGTCGTGGTGACGAAACCCTTTTCGAGAAGGCCCTCTATTCCCATTCCAGCGCCCCCTTCTTCCATTCATAAATGAAACCGACCACGAGAATGGCGAGAAATAGCATCATGGCCAGAAAACCCGTCATCCCGATCTGATCAAAGACCACCGCCCAGGGAAAAAGGAAGGCAATTTCCAGATCAAAGAGGATGAAAAGAATGGCAACGAGATAGTAGCGCACGTCAAATTTCATGCGCGCATCTTCGAATGCCTCGAACCCGCATTCATAGGGCGAGAGCTTTTCGCTGTCCGGCCTGTGTGGCCCCAGCGAAGATCCCATCAGCAGCGGGGCCACGCCAACCACCAATGCGACGAGCAGAAATATGAGCACTGGCAAATAGTGGTTCAACATCCCCAACCCCTCCACCCGATATGGGCCCCGAAAAACACATCCAAAGCCGCTGATAAATTATTTTTTTAGTATATAAATCATATCCCTGGATGATGTCAGAGATAAAAAAACAGCCCGTAGGGCTGCAATTTGGTGCCGAAGACCGGACTCGAACCGGTATAGCTTGCGCCGCCGCCCCCTCAAGACGGTGTGTCTACCAATTTCACCACTTCGGCTAAATAACTGTTAAAACTCTCTCATGATGCGCTGGCGACGTCAAGGCTTGACAGGGGTCTTTCCCGCGACGACAGAAGAAGCCGTACTGGTCACCGGGCTCGCTGTGCTTGCTACCGACTGCGCCGGAGCGGCAACGATGGGAGCCACGGGCGCCGACGTGGTCACCGGCGCCCTGCTGGGCAGGGCAATACCCGAAAAAACACTGCTGCCGGAATGGTCGGAAAGATAGGCCAACCCGAGGCTATTCAAAAAAAACAGCGCGCCGATCACGGCCGTGGTATGGCTCAGAAAATTCCCCGCGCCACGCGCTCCGAAAATCGTCTGCGAGCCACCACCCCCGAAGACGGCGCCAATATCGGCACCCTGCCCCTTCTGAATCAGGACAAGCCCCACCAGAACGATACAAATAATGATCTGGAACACCAGCAACACCGTGTACATTGACTCAGCCTCCTCGTCCTGCCAACTCGGCAGCACGACAAATTTGGATAAATTCACCCGCCTGCAGGGATGCGCCGCCCACCAAGGCCCCGTCAATGTCTGCCTGGTCAAATAGCGGGGCGGCGTTGTTGCCTTTAACACTTCCGCCATAAAGCAGCAACAAACGCCTGGCAAGCTGCGCCGAATAAGCAGCCGCCAACTCGCGGATGAACGCATGAACCGCCTGTGCCTGTTCAGGGCTGGCACTCAGACCTGTACCAATGGCCCAAACGGGTTCGTAGGCAATGATCAGGTTGGGTTGGCTCGCCTCAAGATTCAGCAGGGGCAGCACGGCTTCGAGCTGGCGGCGTAATACCGCCTCTGTGAGACCCTGCGCACGCTCCGCCTCTGTTTCACCCACGCAAACCACGGGAATGAGACCTGACAGCAACGCCGCTTTAATCTTCTGGACAATCTGCGCGTCGCTCTCCGCAAAAATCTGCCGCCGCTCGGAATGTCCGATCAGCACATAACGGCACCCCATATCACGAAGCATAGCCCCGGATATTTCTCCGGTATAGGCGCCGCTGGCTTCCCAGAAAAGGTTTTGCCCCCCCCAGCGCAAGGCGCTGCTTTTGGCCTCATGAGACACTGCGTGGAGCAGGGTAAAAGGCGGGAAGATCACCACCTCCGGGCGCATCGGCTCCAGCCCTGCATGAAGAATGGCCTGAGTGAGATGCACGGCATCCCCACTCAGGCCGTTCATCTTCCAATTTCCTGCTACCATAGTGGGACGCACGGCGATTCTTCCTTATGATCAGTGTCTGCGACCACCTCACCGTCCCCTGGGGGTGGCTGACAGCACAGTAATGTAGGCGCCAGTGTAAAGATTCAGCTTCGAATGGTCAATTTCGTGGTCTTGGAACAGCGCCGGCAAGAGCCAGCTTGGTTAGACCACTGGTCAGCGCGGCGGCTACATCAGCCGCCATATCAGCGGATGCGGCCTCGACCATGATCCGTAATACCGGTTCCGTACCAGATGGCCGCACCAGCAGGCGCCCGCTTCCTCCCAGACGATCCTCCGCATCTGCGATGAGCTGGTGTGCCGATGACTGGTCGAGCAGTGTTTGCGCCCCGGCCATGCGCACACTTTTCAGCACCTGGGGGAAAGCGCTGTAGCCTTCCCGCAGGGCTGCCAGCGCCACACCGCTGCGGCGCAGAATGGCCAGTATCCGCAGCGCGGCAAGGATGCCATCGCCGGTAGTGTTCGCGGGTGTGATGATGTGCCCCGACGACTCGCCACCCAGCGGATAGCCATGGCGGCGCATGGCTTCCAGTACGTAACGGTCACCTACGGGCGTGCGCAGCATGGGCACCCCGCAGCCGGCCAGCGCCTGCTCCAGCGCAAGGTTGCTCATGACCGTACCCACCACGCCGGAGAGTCCGCCGTTCTGGCACATATCTCGCGCCAGCAGCCAAAGGATTTCGTCACCGTCGAGCAACTCACCCCGATCGTCCACCAGGAGCAGGCGATCACCGTCACCATCAAACGCAATACCGACATCGGCGCCGACGCGCAGCACCGCGGCATGCAGCGCTTCAGGGTGAGTGGAACCCACCTGATCATTGATGTTGATGCCGTTGGGCTCCGCTCCCAGCAATTCCAGTGTGGCTCCCAACTCCCCGAAAATCATGGGCGCTACTTTGTAGTTGGCGCCGTGCGCGCAGTCCAGCACCAGACGTATTCCGCGCAGATCGAGGTCGGCGGGAAAGGTGGTTTTACAGAACTCCACATAGCGGCCCGCCGCGTCATCCACCCGCCGGGCCTTACCCAGCCGTTCCGAGGCCGAAAGAGTCATCGGCCGGTCCATCCATGCTTCGATGGCCTCCTCCTGGGCGTCCGGCAACTTGTAGCCGTCTCCGGAGAAAAATTTTATGCCGTTGTCCTGATAAGGGTTGTGCGAGGCGCTGATCACAATACCAGCATCCGCGCGCAGGGTACGGGTCAGATAGGCGATGGCCGGCGTCGGCAAGGGGCCGACCAGTAGAACATCGACACCGGCCGCCGCCAACCCGGACTCCAGGGCAGACTCCAGCATGTATCCGGACAGACGGGTGTCCTTGCCGATAACTACCCGGGGCCGACCTGGCGCATCGGCGGTGAGCACGTGCCCCGCAGCCCAGCCCAGGCGGAGCACCCATTCCGGGTGAATAACAGAATCACCGACCTGACCACGCACGCCGTCGGTCCCAAACCATTTTCTGGCCATCGTTTCCCTAACTCCACATAGGAACAGCAGTCTTCAAATCAGGTCAATCCGCGCCAGACCCGCAAGGCCTGTACCGTTTCCGCGACGTCGTGGACGCGCACGATGCAGGCGCCACGCGACACCGCCCAAAGTGCCGCGGCAACACTGCCCGCCACACGCCCTGAAGCCGATTCTACGCCAGAGAGCTCACCGATCATGCGTTTGCGGGAAAGACCGACGAGCAGCGGCACCTCTATGGACGCAAGGTCATCCAGATGGCGCAGCAAAGTACGGTTTGCTTCCAGATCCTTGGCAAAACCAAAGCCGGGATCTACCAGCAGATGGTGCCGGGGAATACCTGCGGCGACACACTGTGCCACACGCTCGAACAGGAAATCCTTCACCTCTGCCACGACATCGCGGTAATGGGTGTTCTCCTGCATATTCTGCGGGGTACCCCGCATGTGCATCAGACAGACAGGAATACCCAACCCTGCGATGGTCTCCAGTGCCAGCGGATCAGCACGCAACGCGGTCACATCATTCATGAGCCCTGCGCCCAGAGACCAGGCTGCACGCATAACAGCGGCTTTGCTGGTGTCAACGGAAATGGGCAGCGGCACCTCTGCCGCCACCGCCTCCAACACCGGCAGAAGTCGCCGCAACTCTTCCTCCTGCGTCACCGCCGGCGCCCCGGGGCGGGTGGATTCCGCCCCGATATCGATGATATCGGCACCCTCCTCCCACATCCGTTTGGCGCGCACGAGGGCGGCATCCGCAGACAGATAGGTGCCGCCATCCGAAAAGGAATCAGGAGTGATATTGAGCACTCCCATAACACAAGGGCGCCCGAGAACCAAGGGGCGCCCGTTGCAATCCAGCGTCAGGGTCAAACCGGGTGCTCGCCGGGGTTGAGTCCGGGCAACGACTGCCCGCCGGATTTGTCGGCCGTACTGACATTGCCGTCGGGGGTGGAGGGATAGCTTCCCGTTCCACCTTCCACCGGCGGCTGCGGATCATGCCCCGCCATGATGGCGCTCACCTGTTTTGCATCCAACGTCTCATATTTCAGCAGGGCCCGGGCCATGGCCTCGACCTTGTCGCGATTTTCTTCGATCAGTTTACGGGCAATTCCGTAGCGCTCCTGAATGATATCGCGCACCTCTCCGTCCACAGTTCTCGCCGTCTGCTCGGAGATATTGCTGTGCTTGGTCATTTCCCGACCAATGAATACCTCTTCCTCTTTTTCACCAATGACCATCGGCCCGATGCCGGACATACCCCACTGGGTCACCATGCGCCGCGCCAGGTCGGTGGCACGCTCGATGTCATTGCCTGCGCCGGTCGTCATCTGGTTGAGGAATACTTCTTCGGCGATGCGCCCACCCATGAGAATGGAGATATTGTTGAGAATTTCCTGACGCTCGTAGTTGAAGCGATCCTCCGTCGGCAACTGCATGGTGAGCCCCAGGGCCCGGCCACGCGGGATAATGGTGACTTTATGCACAGGGTCCGTGCCCGGAAGCAGCTTGGCCACCACGGCATGGCCGGACTCGTGATAGGCCGTGGTTTCACGCTGTTTGTCGCTCATCACCACCGACTTGCGTTCGGCGCCCATCATGACCTTGTCCTTGGCATCTTCAAAGTCAATCATGTCCACCAGACGCTTGCTTCTACGAGCCGCCATCAGCGCCGCTTCATTGACCAGGTTGGCCAGATCGGCGCCGGAGAAGCCAGGGGTACCGCGGGCAATGACCTTGGCGTCCACGTCGGGGGCAATCGGCACCTTGCGCATGTGTACCTGCAGAATCTGCTCGCGTCCGCGAATGTCCGGCAACGGTACGGTGACCTGCCGGTCGAAGCGACCGGGCCGCAACAGCGCCGGGTCCAGCACATCCGGACGGTTGGTGGCGGCAACAACAATGATGCCCTCGGTGCCTTCAAACCCATCCATCTCCACCAGCAACTGATTCAGGGTCTGCTCGCGTTCGTCGTTACCGCCACCCAGGCCAGCGCCACGCTGACGACCCACTGCGTCGATTTCATCGATGAAGATAATGCAGGGGGCATGCTTTTTTGCCTGCTCGAACATGTCGCGAACCCGCGATGCGCCCACGCCTACGAACATTTCCACGAAGTCAGAACCGGAGATGGAGAAGAACGGTACCCGCGCTTCTCCGGCGATGGCACGCGCCAGCAGGGTCTTTCCGGAACCGGGCGAACCCATGAGCAGCACACCCTTGGGAATACGCCCGCCAAGGCGCTGGAATTTCTGTGGATCGCGCAGGAATTCAACAATCTCGGCCAGTTCGTCCTTGGCTTCTTCGACACCTGCCACATCGGCAAAAGTGACCTTGTTGTTTTCTTCCGTCAGCATCCGCGCCTTGCTGCGGCCAAAGGTCATCGCGCCGCGGCCACCGGCACCACCACCACCCATCTGGCGCATGAAGAATATCCACACGCCGATCAGCAGCAACATCGGGAACCATGAGATGAGAATGGAGAGCAGCAGCGACTGCCCCTCCGGGGGCTTGACCGAGATTTTCACTCCCGCGGCCAACAGTTGGGGAACAATCTGGGTGTCGTTTGCCGGGGTGTAGACGCTGAAATGCTGCCCCGAATTCAGGCTGCCGTCCACATGATTACCGTTGATGGTGACATCCGCAACCTGACCTTGCTTGATACTACTCACGAAGGTCGAAAAATCCATGGCCTGTGCCGGGGTAGAACTGCTCGTATTGAGGTTCTGGAACACCAGCATCAGGATAACGCCGATCGCCACCCACAACAGTATATTTTTTAAGAAATTATTCATTAGCTCACCCCCCGACCGGGAGAATTTAGACTGATTATAAGACCAATATATCGTCCGATCTTAACCTTCTCAAGACTGCCTGACAAGAGCAGCTTCCTCAACCCTGTGTTCCCCCCACCGTCAGATCACGGATTTTCAACGTCGGCTGCCCAACACCTACGGGCACACTCTGGCCATCCTTGCCACAAGTACCCACTCCTGTATCCATCTGGAGGTCGTTGCCGATCATTTCAACCCTGGTGAGCACATCCGGGCCGTTGCCGATCAGGGTCGCGCCTTTGACAGGCCTGGTGATCCTACCGTTTTCAATCAGATACGCTTCCGATGCAGAAAAAACGAATTTGCCGTTGGTGATGTCCACCTGGCCACCACCAAAGTTGACGGCGTAGAGTCCGCGTTTGACGCTGGCGATGATTTCCCGGGGATCGCGGTCCCCGGCCCGCATATAGGTATTGGTCATCCGCGGCATCGGCAAGTGCGCGTAAGACTCGCGGCGTCCGTTACCCGTCGAACGCGTCCCCGTCAAACGCGCGTTCAGGGTGTCCTGCAGATAACCTTTGAGAATGCCATCCTCGATCAGCGTCGTGCACTGAGTCGGAGTCCCTTCGTCATCGACATTCAGGCTCCCGCGGCGACTATCGAGCGTACCGTCATCCACGACGGTGACACCCGACGCGGCAACCCGCTGGCCGACCCGACCGCTAAAGGCGCTGGTGCCCTTGCGATTGAAGTCCCCCTCCAGTCCGTGGCCAATTGCCTCGTGCAGCAGCACGCCCGGCCATCCCGGCCCGAGGACCACTTCCATGGTGCCGGCAGGGGCCGCCTCCGCCTCCAGATTGACGAGCGCCTGACGCGCGGCTTCGCGGGCAAAGCCTTCGGCCATGTCGCCCTGAAGAAAGGCCTGATAATCGTAACGGCCGCCGCCCCCGGCGCTGCCCTGCTCACGCCGCCCGTCCTGCTCGGCAATGGCGGAGACGTTGAGGCGCACCAAGGGACGCACATCGGCAGCCATCGTACCGTCGAGACGCGCCACCAGCACCGCCTCGAAGCGGGCATTGAGGCTGGCCATCACCTGGACGATGCGCGGATCACAGGCCCGGGCGGCCCGTTCCACCCGTTCCAGCAGGGCGATTTTCTCGCTATTGGAAATGGAAGCCAGAGGATCGACCGGCGGATATAGTGCCAGCCCCGGACGCTGCTGCCAGACCAGTCCTTTCGTCTGACCCGGACGATGGACAATGGCGCGCGCCGCATCCGCCGCCGTCAACAAGGCATCAACCGCGATTTCGTCAGAATAGGCCAACCCCTGACGCTCACCGCTCACCGCCCGCACACCCACTCCCTGTTCAATGGAGTGACTGCCTGACTTCACGACCCCTTCTTCCAGGCTAAAGCCCTCGCTGCGGCTGTACTGAAAATACAGATCCGCATCATCCAGGGCGCGATGGGAGAGGCGACCGAACACCTTTTCCAACGCCCCTTCGCTGATTCCGCCAGGTGCAAAAAGGGTAGCGCGGGCAATTTCCAGGGCTGAGGCAGTCATGACGTTCCTTTCTGACAGATAAGAGGGTCAGTATGCGCCCAACCCATGGTTTAGAACAAGTCCAAGGCTATCTGTTGCGCCTGCTACAGACCCGGCTGCCAGCAGCCGGGGCCGCACCCCGATCCGCCCGTCGATAGGGATAAAATTTTGTCGTGAAATGATGCCGCTGGTCCGGTTATCCACATCTTTTGCACCACTTGCACACCATATTATGCACAAGATGTAGTTGACACCAACAAAAACAAGTCTATATTTAGTATCCAGGTGCCATGTCTTCCGCTATCGCTGCTTGTATTCACCTCCGCCCTGATCTGGAGTCCGCCCATGTCCAATCCTACTACCCAGGCCATCATCGGCAACCCTGCCTACGACCCTTCCGAAGCCAGCCATTACAAAGTCATTCGTCGCAACAACGCGATAGTCAATTTTGATGCCAGCAAGATTCATATCGCTGTGACGAAGGCCTTCCTGGCCGTGGAAGGCGGCAGCGGGGCGGCAAGCGCGCGCGTTCGTGACCTCGTCAGCCGCCTGACAGATCAGGTGATTGAAGCACTGAAACGGCGCCAGCCGGGGGGCGGCACCTTTCACATCGAGGACATTCAGGATCAGGTGGAACTGGCGCTCATGCGCGCCGGCGAACACGAAGTAGCCAGGGCCTATGTGCTTTATCGCGAGGAGCGCGCGCGGGAACGCCGCCAACAAGCCGCGGCTGAAACCCCAGCCGAGGTCCCGGTTATTCAGGTCAGCTATCCGAATGGCAGCCAGCGGGCACTGGACATGGCACGACTGCGCGCCGTTATCGAAGAAGCCTGCAGTGGCCTGGGCACCGCCGTGTCGATAGATGCCATTCTCGGCAACACCGTCAAAAATCTCTACGACGGCATCAGCGAGGATGAGCTGTTTCAGGCCCCCATTCTGGCCAGCCGGGTGCTGATCGAGCGCGATCCCGCCTACGCCTACGCCTCGGCGCGCCTGCTCCTCGACCGCGTGCGCTGGGAAGTGCTCGGTGAAGCCGCGACCCAGGCGGAGATGACCGCACGTTATCCCCAGTATTTCCGCGACTATCTGCAAACCGGCATCCAGAATGAGCTGATCGACCCACGCCTGGGGCAGTATGATCTGGAACGCATCACCGCCGCGCTCCGACCGGAGCGAGACCTGGATTTCCAGTATCTGGGCATGCAGATTCTGTATGATCGCTACTTTTTGCATGTACGGGAGCGCCGCATCGAATTGCCGCAAGCCTTCTGGATGCGGGTGGCCATGGGTCTGGCGATGAATGAAGTCGACCGCGAAGCCCACGCCATCGCCTTTTACGAAGTGCTGTCCAGCTTCGACTTCGTCAGTTCGACGCCCACCTTGTTCAACGCCGGAACCTTGCGCCCGCAGTTGTCCAGTTGCTTCCTGACCACCGTGGGTGACGACCTGGATGACATCTACGAAGCCATCAAAGAAAACGCCATGCTCTCCAAGTTCAGCGGCGGGCTGGGGAACGACTGGACGCCGGTGCGTGCGCTGGGCTCCTTCATCAAAGGCACCAATGGCAAGTCGCAGGGCGTCGTTCCCTTCCTCAAAGTGGTCAACGACACGGCGGTGGCAGTCAATCAGGGCGGCAAGCGCAAAGGCGCGGTCTGCGCCTACCTGGAAACCTGGCACATGGATATCGAGGAATTCCTCGAACTGCGCAAGAATACCGGCGACGACCGCCGCCGCACCCACGATATGAATACCGCCAACTGGATCCCCGACCTCTTCATGGAGCGCGTGGAAAGCAACGCGATGTGGACGCTGTTCAGCCCCAACGAAACGCCGGATTTACATGACCTCACCGGGTCGGCCTTCCGGGAGCGCTATGAGCACTATGAGCGCATGGCGGATGCGGGCAGCATCGAATTGTTCAAGCGCATGCCCGCCATTCATCTCTGGCGCAAAATGCTGACCATGCTCTTCGAGACCGGCCATCCCTGGATCACCTTCAAGGACCCCTGCAACCTGCGCAGCCCGCAGCAGCACGTCGGGGTAGTGCACAGTTCCAACCTCTGCACCGAAATCACCCTCAACACCAATGCCAGGGAAATTGCCGTCTGCAACCTGGGGTCCGTCAACCTGGTATCCCATTTGCGGGCAACGGCGGGGGGCACCGACACCGGCGCATTGCGCGAGGACAGCAGCCCGGAAGAGTTGCTGGCGCTCATGGATGAGGAGAAGCTGAGCCGCACCATCCGCGTTGCCATGCGGATGCTGGATAATGTCATCGACATGAACTACTACGCCGTCGCCAAGGCGCGCAACAGCAATCTGCGGCACCGGCCGGTGGGCCTGGGGCTGATGGGCTTCTCCGATGCCCTGTTGCAGATGCGGATTCCTTACGCTTCGGCCGCAGCCCTCGCCTTTGCCGATATCAGCCAGGAAATCATTTCCTACCATGCCATTGATGCGTCGGCCGATCTGGCCCGGGAACGGGGCAGCTATCAGAGCTTCCCAGGATCCCTGTGGAGTCAGGGTATCCTGCCCATCGACAGCATCGAACGGCTCGCAGCCAGCCGTGAGCACGGCGTAGACGTGGACCGCAGCCAGCATCTGGACTGGGCTGCACTGCGTAGCAAGGTGCAGGGCGGCATGCGCAACAGTAATTGCCTGGCCGTTGCGCCCACCGCCACCATCTCCAACATTGTCGGTGTCAGCCAGGGTATTGAGCCGATTTACCAGAACCTCTATGTCAAATCCAACCTGTCCGGCGAGTTTACGGTGGTAAACAGCTATCTGGTCCACGACCTGAAACACCTGGAACTCTGGGATGAGGTCATGGTCAACGATTTGAAATACTTCGATGGCTCGGTGATGCCCGTAGACCGCATTCCGGCCAGCATCAAGCCCCTGTATGCCAATGCCTTTGAAATCGGCCCGGAATGGCTGGTGGAAGCGGCGGCGCGGCGGCAGAAATGGCTGGATCAGGCCCAGAGTCTCAACCTCTATTTCGGCCAGCCTTCCGGCAAGAAAATCGACGAGATCTACCGGCTGGCGTGGAAACGCGGCCTGAAGACCACCTACTACCTGCGTTCACTGGGCGCCACGGCAGCGGAAAAGTCGACGGTGCAGACGGGCAGCCTCAATGCGGTTGTATCAAGTCAACCCAAAGCCTGTGCGATCGATGACCCGACCTGTGAGGCCTGTCAGTGATACGGGAATTGTTAAAAACAAGGAAAGCATCATGTTAAGTTTTGAAGAAAATCGTTGCAAAGAACCCATTCTCAATGGACCGTTAGCAATGCGTCCCGAGCATGCTGGCGGCATGGAGGAGACTGACATGACCAGTTTTGAACGGGTGCGCGCCGAAGACAAGCGCATCATCAACGGCCACGCCGATGTCAACCAACTGGTGCCCTTCAAATATCAATGGGCCTGGGATAAATACCTCGCCGCCTGCGCCAACCACTGGATGCCGCAGGAAATTCAGATGTCCAGGGACATCGCCCTGTGGAAGGACCCCAAGGGGCTGACCGAGGACGAGCGGCGTATCGTGAAGCGCAATCTGGGCTTTTTTGTGACGGCGGACAGCCTGGCGGCCAACA
>JAMCRJ010000052.1 GCA_023381645.1 Gammaproteobacteria bacterium | reverse complement strand
TTACCTCACGAAATGCAGTTGCTGGCCCAGCAGTTCCGGGGTAATCAGGGTTACCCCGTTGGGCGTGCGATGGAAACGGCGGGCGTCTTCGGCCGGGTCTTCGCCGACCACCAGTCCGTTCGGGATGATCGTACCCTTGTCCACTACCACCTTGCGCAGGCGGGCGCCTTCGCCCATGCGCACGTTGGGCAGGATGACCGAGTCTTCGATCAGGGTATGACCGTCATTGACCCGCACGTTGGAGAAGAGCAGGGAGCGGCGGACGGTGGCGCCGCTGATGATGCATCCGCCCGAGACGATGCTGTCCAGCGCCATGCCCCGTCGGCCTTCGTCGTCAAATACGAATTTGGCTGGCGGCAGTTGTTCCTGATAGGTCCAGACCGGCCAGCGGCTGTCATAGAGGTCGAGATCGGGCGTGACGTGTACGAGGTCGATATTGGCGGCCCAGTAGGCATCCACCGTGCCTACATCCCGCCAGTAACAGCGGCTGTTGGCCCCCTCGGAACTGGCAATGCAGCTATTGCGGAAGCGATGCGCGATCACCCGGTAGCGCGATATCATATAAGGGATGAGGTCGTTGCCGAAGTCGTGGGTGGAATCGGGGCTGTCGGAATCGCGAATGAGTTGTTCATAGAGGAAGTCGGTGTTGAATACGTAGATACCCATGCTCGCCAGGGCGCGATCGGGATTGCCGGGGGTGGGGACCGGATCTTGGGGCTTTTCGGTAAAGGCGGTGATGCGATCCTCGCTGTTGACGGACATCACGCCGAAGGCCTTGGCTTCTTCCAGCGGCACCTCGATGCAGGCGACACTCATGTCGGCCTGGTTTTGGACGTGCTCGGCAAGCATCTGTCCATAATCCATCTTATAAATATGATCACCCGCCAGGATGATCACAAAACGCGGGCGGTGGGCACGGAGGATGTCGATGTTCTGGAAGATGGCGTCGGCGGTGCCCTTGTACCAGCCGGTATTCATGCGCTGCTGGGCGGGAAGAATCTCGGTGAACTCGCTGAACTCGCCGCGGAGAAAACCCCAGCCAAGCTGGATATGGCGGATGAGACTGTGAGATTTGTACTGGGTGAGGATACCGATGCGGCGAATCCCGGAGTTGAGACAGTTGGAGAGGCAGAAGTCGATGATGCGGAACTTGCCGCCGAAGGGAACGGCGGGCTTGGCGCGCCAGTCGGTCAGCGGACCGAGGCGGCTGCCTCGCCCCCCGGCGAGCACCAGAGCCAAGGTATTTTTGGTCAGGTTGCTGACGAAGCGGGGTGAGTTGGTTACTCCGAGACTGCCTTCTTCCGACATGACCATCTCCTTTTCGGGCACGGAATACGACCTTACCTGGAGTATAGGTGAGATTGCCGGCGCGCTGGCTTTTAAGGTACTGAACTTGTCCGTTGGCGGCAAGGGCCTATGCATGAACAAGCCGGGCGCCGGGTGGAGCGGCGCCGCTTTGCGGATGTGTTATGCTCAGAAGTGTTGGCATGACGATGAAGCAGGAATGGTTCCATTCTGGATGGCGGGTGAAGGAGGGCGCAGTGACGGCAATGCAAAAGCGTGGCAGTACGGGGGGCGGTCCGTCCGGCGACAGTGAAGACGGTTTGGCCATTCGTGAGGCTCGTCATCACGACCCCTTCGCCTGGCTGGGCCAGCATACGGTTGATGGGCGGAGCGTGCAGCGGGCCTTTCTGCCCGGAGCCTTCGGCGTGGAGATACAGACGCCAGCGGGATGGGTGGTCATGGAACAGAGCCATCCGGCCGGCATTTTCACCCATCAGGGCGAGGTCATACCGGTGCCTTACCGCCTGCGCTGGGAGGATCGGCACGGATTCCACGAACGCCATGACCCTTATGTCTTCGGCCCGGTGTTGGGGGATGTGGAGGTGTACCTCTTCGGCGAGGGGCGCCTCTATGAAGCCTATCGTCACCTCGGTGCGCACCGTCGCCATCACGAGGGAGTGGATGGGGTGTTATTCGCCGTATGGGCGCCCAATGCGGGACGGGTCAGTGTCGTCGGTGATTTCAATGATTGGGACGGCCGCGCCCACCCCATGCGCGCGCGTGGCCAGAGCGGCATCTGGGAACTGTTCATCCCGGACCTCGCCACTGGCGAAATCTACAAATTCGAGATCCGTCACCGCGATTCCGGGGCGGTATTCGTCAAGACCGACCCCTACGCCCATGCCTTTGAGCTCAGACCGAGTACGGCGGCACGCGTGGTGGAAAATGACCATGTCTGGGAGGATCAGGACTGGATGGCGGCTCGGACCGGTCAGGACTGGCAGCACGCCCCCATGAACATCTACGAAGTGCATCTCGGTTCCTGGCAGCGTGATGCGGCGGGCCATTTCCTCAGTTACGCGGCGCTGGCGGAAAGTCTGGTGCCCTACTGCAAGGACATGGGTTATACCCACATCGAACTGATGCCGGTGATGGAGCACCCTTTGGACGAATCGTGGGGCTATCAGGTGAGCGGCTATTTTGCACCCACCAGCCGCTTCGGCACGCCCGACGGCTTCCGCGCCTTTGTGGATCAGTTTCATCAGGCGGGCATCGGTGTGCTTCTGGACTGGGTGCCGGGGCATTTTCCCCGGGATGACTGGGGGCTGGCGCGCTTCGATGGTACCCCGTTGTATGAACATGCCGATCCGCGCGAGGGCGAGCACAGCGACTGGGGCACTTATATTTTCAACTTCGGACGCAACGAGGTGCGTGGTTTTCTGCTGGCCAACGCCTGCTACTGGGCGGACAGTTTCCATATCGACGGGTTGCGCGTGGATGCGGTGGCGTCCCTGCTCTACCGCGATTATTCGCGTCAGGAGGGCGAGTGGATTCCCAATCGGTATGGTGGCCGGGAAAATCTCGAGGCCATCGATTTCCTGCGCGAGATGAATGTGATCCTCAACGAGCGTCATCCGGGCATCCTCACCATTGCCGAAGAGTCCACGTCCTGGCCGATGGTCTCCCGCCCCACCTATGTGGGCGGCCTGGGTTTTTCCATGAAGTGGAATATGGGCTGGATGAACGATACCCTGGCCTACCTGGAACAGGACCCGGTCTACCGGCGCTTTCACCAGAACGACCTGACCTTCAGCCAGCTTTACGCTTATTCGGAAAACTTCGTGCTGCCCTTGTCCCATGACGAAGTGGTGCATGGCAAGCGTTCACTGCTGGACAAAATGCCGGGGGATGCCTGGCAGCGTTTTGCCAACCTGCGTCTGCTGTTCAGCTACCAGTTTGCGCATCCCGGCAAGAAACTGAATTTTATGGGCAACGAGTTCGGCCAGGGACGGGAGTGGGATTGCGGGCAGGCCCTGGACTGGGACCTGCTGCATTGGGACTGGCATCAGGGCATTCAGCGGTTGAGCCGAGATCTGGCCCATCTCTACCGGGATGTTCCGGCCTTGTATGCGCAGGATTTTCAGGGCGAGGGCTTCTCCTGGGTGGATTGCCATGACGCCGATCAGTCGGTGTTGAGTTTTCTGCGCTGGGACCGGGACGGCGGTTTCGTGCTGGCGGTGTTCAACTTCACGCCGGTGCCTCGGCGCAATTATCGTCTGGGGGTGCCGGCTGCGGGTCGGTACCGGGAGATCTTCAACAGCGACGCGGGCGCCTATCACGGCAGCAATGTGGGCAATCTGCCGCAGCAGGCCCAGGATCAGTCGTGGATGGGTCTGTCCCATTCGCTGGAACTGGTCCTGCCGCCCCTGGGCGCGATTTATCTACAGCTTACCGGAGTAGGCTGAACCCAGGGGGTGACGATGTTGATCATTTATATCGTCATTGCGTTTGGCGCCGGGCTGGCGGAGCTTTTTACGGGCACGTTCTACCTGGCAGCGGTAGCGCTGGCGGCGCTGTTTACCGCGATCACCGGGCTGCTCCTGCCGGGTGCGGTGCTGCACTGGGTTTTTCTCGGATTCTGCCTGGTTCTGCTGCCCGCCGGAGTGTGGCTGCGGCATCGCCTGGCGGGCAAAAGCGGAGATCTCGGTGATTTCGATCTGGGGCAGGGGGTGGATGTCGTCAGCGGACCGGACAGCAATCAGCAATACAGTGTGCGTTATCGCGGTGCCGAGTGGCTGGCGGTCGTCGATGATGGCCCGCCCCCCCATCCGGGGGACCGCGCCGTTATCATCGCCAAGACCGATAATCTGCTACATTTAGGAGTGCTACCCAAGCAAGATTCCGGCAAGGAGCCGCTATGTCCTCCCTCATCGTCGTCCTGATCGTTGTCGTTGCGGCTTTCTTCATCCTGCGAACCACCATTCGGGTCGTGCCTCAACAGCGCGCCTGGGTGGTGGAGCGCCTTGGTAAATATCATGCAGTGCTGGAGCCGGGGCTGAATTTCATCATCCCTTTTCTGGACCGCATCGCTTTCCGTTTTGATATGCGCGAGGTGCCCATGGAGGTGCCGGCGCAGGTGTGTATTTCCCTGGACAATACCACGATGACCGTGGACGGCGTGCTCTATCTGCAGATTACGGATTCGGTAAAGGCGGCCTACGGTTCCAGCAATCCCTTTACATCGGTGATACAGCTGGCGCAGACCACCATGCGTTCAGAAATCGGCAAGCTGCATCTCGATGCTGCGCTCTCGTCCCGGCAGTTGCTGAATACGGCTGTCGCGGCATCGGTGGATGAGGCGGCGATCAACTGGGGCGTCAAGGTACTGCGCTATGAGATCAAGGACATTACTCCGCCTCAGGAGATCATCCGCGCCATGGAGCTGCAGATCACGGCCGAGCGGGAAAAACGGGCATTGATCGCCAAGTCCGAAGGGCAACGGCAGCAACAGATCAACACCTCCGAGGGACAACGGCAGCAGGACATCAATGTCGCTGATGGCCGCAAGCAGGCGGAAGTGCTTCGTGCTCAGGGTGAGGCTGCGGCCATCCAGTTGGTGGCAGAAGCCACTGCGGCCGCCATCCGGGTCATCGGCGATGCTGCGCAAGCCCCGGGCGGTATCGAGGCCCTACAGATGCAGTTGGCCAAGGACTATATCGAAAAATGGGGCAACCTCGCCAAGGCGGGCACCAGTCTGGTGATCCCGGCGGATCTGGGCAATATCGGTGCACTGGTGGGTACGGCGCTTTCCATGGTCAAACAGTCGAGCGGGCAGGATAGGGCAGCGAAAGCCTGAACACCGCCTGATGTGCGTGCGAAACCAGGATTTGCGGGGGCATAGGGACAAGGGGAGGAAGGGTGTTGCCATGGGGCATGGGGGTCAGATGGTCCCGGGCACCATTTCCGGCCAGGCTGCATTGTCCAGCCAGACATCCGCTGTCGTGCCTACCGTGGCGGCGGGAATGGGCTCCCCCCGCCGCCAGGCCGTGAGTGCCGACCGCTTGCCGCCGCCGGCAGCCATAAAAAACATTTCCCGCGTGTATTGTAAGCGCCAGCCGCTCAGGCTCACCCTTTGGGGTGGCGCCTTGGCGGCGTCGTGGACGGCGATCGTGGCGGGGCCGTTCTTTGCCATGCCCCAGTCGTGGCCGGGGAACAGGCTGGCCGTATGGCCGTCCTCCCCTACTCCCAGCAGGACCAGGTCGAAGGCATGGGGCGGAAGAACCGCAGCATAGTCGCGGGCGGCCACATCGGCACCCCGTTCCGCTGGGATGTGATGAATCTGCCGTGTCGGGATGG
>JAMCRJ010000028.1 GCA_023381645.1 Gammaproteobacteria bacterium | reverse complement strand
CGTGATCTCTTTGCGGGAATGAAATTCATCGATGGATTACCGGCTAATGAAATCCTGCCGGATGATCAACAGGACGCCGCCTAAGCTATGTTAGAACACGCTCATACACCAAAATTGACGATAGCTCTTGCACAAACGGGATTGGATTCCCGCTGGCGGCAACTCTGTTGCCAGAAATCGCTGCGTACATCGAAGGCGAGGGTAAACCTGTCGATCAAACTCTACGGTCGCTGCTACCGAATTTGCGCTTCACGTTTGCTTCGATGGTGGCGCGCGCGGTGGATGCCATCTCTACTCGCTGCGCGGATGCCCAGAGGGCGATTCGGCACCTACGCCAAGCTGGTGGACGACCGCAACGAATCCGCCCACCCCAGCGGCAACATCTTCTACAGCACCGAGGCGGCGATCGACATCAAGATCACCGAAATCCTGCGGGTGGTGGCCGAGATTCAAACCCACTCGCAGCCGGCCCGGTCATCGAGCACTGCTACCGTGAGTTCCTGCTCCAGAACCACGACCCCGACGAACGCGAATATCCCGATGCCGCCGACCAAATCCGCGAAGTGCTGATTCACGGCAACTACCTCTCGCAGAAAGACATCGAGATTTGCCTGGGCTTCGATGTCGAGTCGCTTGCCGACCGTCCAGGAATCGACGCGATGCGGGAACTGCATGCGGCCCTCGTTGAGAAGTACAAGAGTGAAGATGCGAACAGCGCGGCATAACGAATAAGGTTAGATCGTGCGTAGCCACGATCTGAACCGTTTGTTGGAGGGGTGTTGGAGCAGCCGCCAATCACCCCAGCAGTTTTGCCAAGTCTTCCGCCCGTAGATGGGTATAACGCTTCAGCATCTGCAAGGTTTTGTGCCCGGTAATGGCCGCCACCTGCATCGGGTTCAGGCCCTTCTCAAAAAGTCGGCTGGTGGCCTCGTGACGGAGGTAGTGGAAGGTCAGCCCGGTGATGCCGGCGCGGCGGCAGGCGCGCACATAGGATTGATGTATGCCCTCGTAAGTGACCCCGAACGCCCGCCCGTCCAGGTTGCGCGGCAGGGCTTCCAGCGTGGCCACCGCGCGACTGGAGAGGGGCACCGTGCGGGCCTCACCATTCTTCGTCTTGGGCAGGTGCGCCGTGCGCTTTTTCAGATCCACGTCTGACCATTGCAGGCCCGGCGTTTTTTGGGGACGGATTCCTGTTTCCGTATCCGCCGTACCGTAACTTTCCAGAATTTCTCCCGCCCGCATGGCCGTTTCGATGGCGAAGACGACTACGGGGCGTAGCCACGGGTTGTGGGCATCGCCGCATGCGGACAACAGCTTTTCCTCTTCGTCGTCCACTAGACGGCGATCCCGCGCATCGGATTGCGCCGGCATTTTGATTTGCAGGCACGGATTTCCATGTGCGAGCGGGATGCCCCATTCTTTTATAGCATGAGTAATGACGCGGGAGAGGAGGGCAATTTCATGTCGTACCGTCTGACTGGTCAGTGTGCGGCCCGTTTTTTTGCTGATGGACTTGATCCGTTTGTCCCGATACAGCGCCAGTTTTTCGGGCGACAAGGCCGCCAACGACAATTTACCGAGCTCGGATGCGGTCAGGATACGGATGACGGAACTTGGCCCCTGTCTGCTCTTTTTTTCAGGCAGTATCTCCCGTGCATAGCGATCCAGCAGGTCGGCGACGCTCGTGGCCTCTGCACGGCTTCGATCCCGCCAGACGCCCCTATCCATTTCCGATTCGATGGTTCGCGCCCAGGCTTCGGCATCGCGTTTCGTCCGGAAGGTCTTTGTCTGGCTGGGATACCCTTTTTTTCGAACGATGGCCTGCCAGCCAATCGTGATGCCGTCTTGGTCTTCCCGTGAATTTATGGTTGCCATGCTGCATTCTCGCTGCAATGAATCCAAAGTCTCAGTGCAGCATATTTGCAGCGTAAATTCAATTGACCAAAAAAATTTGCCATGAATCGTTGGTATAATATTGATTTTATTGGTGCCCCGAGCGCGAATCGAACGCGCGACCTACCGCTTAGGAGGCGGTTGCTCTATCCACTGAGCTACCGGGGCTACGGCTCACATTCTAGCAAAGGGCACCACCGTGCGGCGAGTACCTTTTCGGGCGGTCAGGTAAGGGCAAAGAAATAAGCCCCGTAACACAGGCCATTGAAAAGAAAATGATAGGGCCGCAGGATAACGCCGCGGCGCACCAGAAGATAAGTGTATCCCCCGGCCAGCAGCGTGAGTCCCGCGCCCAGCAGAACCGGAGGGGATGGTGACCATGGGGTCAGCATCACCCCAATAGCGGGCAGCAGACTCCCTTGAAAGACCAACGCCCCGGTGATGTTGCCAAACGCCAGCGTATCCTTGCCGCGGCGGACCCACAGGATGCTGTTGATCTTCTCCGGCAACTCCGTCGCGATGGGCACTACCAGTAAAGACAGGATCAGCGCAGAAATACCGAGCCAGTGCGAGAGCCCCTCAATCCCGTCGACAAAGAGGCTGGCACCAAAGACGATCATGCCAAGTCCTATGGCAAGCTGGATCAAAATGACCGGCATCTTCGTGGGCAGACCGGTCTTGCTCAAGTACAAGGCGTGCCCTGCTTCGGTGCCGTGCCCCTCGGCGACCAGCGCTGCCGAGGCACGCAGGGTCACCATCACATACAGAAAATACAATGTGACCAGCGTCAGGCCGATGCCGATACGCGCCAGAGTAATGTGGTGGGGCACAAAAAGGGCAATGGCCGAGAGACCGAAGGCAATCAGAAACCAGCCAAGATCGCGACGCAGGCCGGTAGGTTCCGGATTTAACGCTCCGCGCCAGCCGCGCTGTGGCGATACAAACAGCGCCATCATGAACAACGTCAGCGTGGACAGCATCATCGGGGCGCCCAGAATGGCACCCACACCCACTTCTTCTCCCAAGTGCGCCGGTTGCCCGCTGGCCGCAGCAAAAACCGCAACGACAGGCACCATAGTCTCGGGAAGCGCCGTACCCACCGCCGCGAAAATGGAACCGGTAACGCCCTCGGAAATACCCAGACGGTCGCCCAGGTGCTCCAGTGCGTTGGTAAAAGCCTCGGCACCGGCGAGGATGATGAGGAGTGCGGCGACCAGCAGGAGGACATTCATGGGCACATTATGCCACAGAGCCCGCACGCCGCAACGCGCCGCAGAATGGGTTATGCAGCGGATTATGAGTATACTTGCAGGATCCATTCAGCCGGGCGGCAGGAGAAGGACGATGCAGAAGCTCTGCAGTTTTTTTGACCGGGACGTTTACCATGTGGAGGGTGGGCAGGGGGGTAGTCCTGCCGTCTATTTCGTGGCCGACAGAGATGCCGGTGGTATTCTCGTCAACGCCCCCCGCTTCCGCCCGGAGCTGCAAGCCGGACTGAGCGCCATCGCCCCCTTGCGGGTGCTTTTTTTGCCCAGTCGTTTCGGCGCGCAAGATCTGGCGCAGTGGCAGACGGCGGGCTGCAGGCTGGTGGCCCAGCCAGCGGAGAGTAAGGCGCTGGGCGTGCCGGTCGACGTGCCGCTGGACAGCAAACTGCGCCTGACCCGCACCATCGATTTTCTACCTATGTCCGGACGTACGGTTGGGAGCTGTGCCATGCGCCTGCGTAACAAGCCGGGGGCCATATTCTTTGGCCCGATACTGGAGAGCGAAACGGCGTGGCAATGGCCGAGCCTGGTACCACATGCCGACGATGCCTCCTGGGAGATGCGCATCTTCGGCAGCCTCGGCTTGCGGGATATCCGCTACGCCTATGCCTTCACGGATACGTACACGGCGGGCCATACTCCCATCGGGCCAGATGCCGACGCGGCTATCCAGATGCAGCTGCAGGCGGTGCTGGACGCAGACTGGCTTTGAAGCCTCTTTCGGTGTGTACCAAGAAAACGCTGCAAGTTGTCCATAATTAGCGTATAGTCTGGACGCTGAATTCTCTTCGTTGTCCAGGTGTATGCATGTCTCAAGAAACCGATCTCCGCTTTATTGATTTTGCCCTCGCTGAACCGATCCAGAAGGCGGTTACGGAGATCGGCTACGAACAGCCATCCCCCATTCAGGCGCAGAGCATCCCGCCTCTGCTCGAGGGGCGGGACGTTATAGGTCTGGCGCAGACCGGCACCGGCAAGACTGCCGCTTTTGCGCTGCCGTTGCTGAGTCGTGTTGACCTCAGCTTGCGTGCGCCGCAGTTGCTGGTACTCGCGCCGACTCGCGAACTCGCCATACAGGTAGCGGAGGCCATGCAAAGCTATGCCAAGTTCCTTCCTGGGTTTCATGTGCTGCCCATCTATGGTGGGCAGGCCATGACCTTGCAGCTCAAGCAGTTGCAGCGGGGTGTGCAGGTCGTGGTGGGTACGCCCGGACGCATTCAGGATCATCTGCGCCGCAAAACTTTGCGTCTGGATCATTTGCAGGCCGTGGTGCTGGATGAAGCCGACGAGATGCTGCGCATGGGCTTTATCGACGCAGTGGAGGATATCCTCAAGCACACGCCCGCAGGCCGACAGGTGGCGCTGTTCTCCGCGACCATGCCGGAGGCCATCCGCCGCATTGCCAAAACCTATTTACGCAATCCCTTGGAAATCCGTATTAAATCGGCGACGACCACGGTGGCTGCCATTCGTCAGCGCTACTGGCAGGTTAGCGGCACCCACAAGCTGGATGCCCTTACCCGTATTTTGGAAGTAGAGGAGAGCAACGCCTGGCTGATTTTTGTGCGTACCAAAACGGCGACCGTGGAGCTGGCGGAGCGCCTGGAAGCGCGCGGCTATGCCTGTGGCGCGCTTAATGGCGATCTCAGTCAGGCCTTGCGCGAGCAGACCATTGAGCGACTGAAAGCCGGGACACTGGATATTGTCGTTGCGACCGATGTGGCGGCCCGCGGTTTGGATGTCGACCGGATCAGCCACGTGATCAACTATGATATTCCGAATGATACGGAAGCCTATGTCCACCGTATCGGGCGCACGGGACGTGCCGGACGTACCGGAGATGCGATTCTTTTTGTCGCACCACGCGAACGTCACCTGCTGCACGCCATTGAGCGCGCGACGGGACAGACGATCACCGCGATGCATCTGCCCAGCATCGAAGATGTTGCCGACCGGCGAATGAACCAGTTCAAGGATCAGTTGACGGAGGTGCTGAATAGCCAGGATCTGGCAGTCTTTGAAACCCTCATTGCGGATTATCAGCGGGAAAACGATGTGGGTTTGGGAGAAATCGCTGCAGCGCTGGCATATATAGTGCAGAAGGAGCGGCCCCTGATTCCCGTTGAAGCGGAGGTGTTCAGGCCGATGCGTAGCGACTCCGCTGGTTCGGGCGCTGGCCGCCCGCCTTCCTCCCGTCACCGTGCTGAGGACGAGCGGGGCGCACGGCCCCCGCGGGGTGCTGCTGCATCGGGGGGGGCTGATGATGTGCCCATGCGTCGTTTCCGGCTGGATGTGGGCGAAAGCCACGGTGCGCAGGTCAAGAATATCGTTGGTGCGATCGCCAATGAGGCCGGGATACCCAGCCGCAATATTCGCAAGGTACAGATTAATGCGGAGCATACTACGGTCGAGCTTCCTGCGGATATACAGCCGTCAGTGCTGCAGCATCTGCAAAAGGTGTGGGTAGCCGGACGGCCGTTGCAGATCGCTCCGACGGATGCCGGTGCGTCTGCAGGGCGGGCGTCGGCCCGGCCACGCCCGGCTTTCCATGAGGGGTCGCGGGTGCCGCGCAAGATACTCTCCGCTAGGACGGAAAAAGGCGAGTATAAAACCAAGGAGCATGGCGCTGGTGCCGCGAAGCGGAAGAAACCCGTGCGATAGGCACACGAAAGAAAACCGGAATTGCGAACGCCAGACCGGTAAAGTTACTTTTCCCCGCAGGGGACGGGTGGCGCTGCGCCACCCGTTAGGCTTAATTAAGCCCGGCGGACCTTCTCGGCCTGCAAACCCTTCGGGCCACGAGTCACCTCAAAATTGACGCGCTCGCCTTCGGCCAGAGTCTTGAACCCCGTACCTTCAATAGCGGAGTGATGCACGAATACATCTTCCTTGCCATCTTCCGGCGTAATGAACCCAAACCCCTTGCTGTCATTGAACCACTTCACTGTACCAACCGCCATTTTACACCCCAAATTAATCAAAGATGGCCCAACTGGCCGTCGCCAAGGATAACATATACACAGCACGACGCAAGTTTAAATATCCGGACCGGATGGCGGGCATTCACGTGATCAGCAGGGGGTCCACATCCAGCATCCAGCGGACGTGCCTGGCGGAGCTGAGCCCGGCGAGTTGCGGAAGCCAGAGATTAAGCGCTTTTTGCATTTGCGTACGGTTTGGTGCCTGTATCCACAGTTCTGCGCGTTCAAAACCGGCACGGCGTTCCATGAGCGACGGTAGCGGACCGCTGGTTTCCACCAGGGCGGGCGGTACACACCGGCAGGCGGCACTCAGGAACGCGTCTACGCGATATCTCTGGTGTGCCTCAGCACGCAGTAGGGTGAGAGCGGCAAAGGGCGGCAACCCTGCCGCCCGCCGTTCATTCAGGAGCGCCTCGGCGGGAGGGCGATAGTCGCCCTGGGCGAGGCTCTGCAATAAAGGATGTTCGGGCAGGTGAGTCTGCAACAGGACCTGTCCGGGTCGATCTTCACGTCCGGCGCGGCCTGCGACCTGCACGACGGTCTGTAGCAGTCGTTCCGGCGCGCGAAAATCGGCACTGAATAGGCCTTGGTCCGTATTGATAATACCCACCAGGGTGACTGCCGGGAAATGATGGCCCTTGGCCAGCATCTGGGTGCCCACGAGGATGGCAGCACGATTCTGGCGGATGTCGGCGACCGCCGTAGCGAGGGCATCGCGACCGTGCAACGCGTCGCGGTCGATGCGCCAGATGGGGGTTTGTGGGAATCGCTGGCGAAGCACTTCCTCCAGTTGCTCGGTGCCTTGTCCGGCGGTAATCAGTGCCGCACTGTGGCATGCAGGGCAGGATTGCGGCCAGCGCGACTCATGTCCGCAATGGTGGCAGCGGAGGCGTTCCTGCTGGCGGTGCCAGGTCATGGGTGCACTGCAACGGGGACAGTGGACCACATGGCCACAATCGTGGCAGAGCACTGCCGGGGCGTAGCCGCGACGGTTCAGGAACAGCAATACCTGATTGCCGGCTTCCAGGGTTTCCTTACACGCCGTCAACAGGGTGGTGGAAATGCCACCCTGTAGGTTTTCGCGACGCAGTGGCACGATAGTCATCCCCGGTAAATCGGCTGAAGTAGCGCGTTGCCGTAGTTGCAGGTGTCGATAGCGCCCCTTTTGTACATTGCATAGGCTTTCCAGAGAAGGTGTGGCGGAGCCCAGGACAATCGGAATGTGTTCCAGGCTCGCGCGTTGAATCGCGAGGTCTCGTGCCGAATAACACCAGCCGTTTTGCTGTTTGAAAGAGGGGTCATGCTCTTCATCGACGACAATCATGGCAAGACGGGGCAGGGGCACAAATACTGCCGAGCGGGTGCCGATGATGACCTGTATCTGTCCCGCCGCAGCCGCCGCCCAGATGCGCAGACGCTCTCCGTCGCTTTGAGCAGAGTGCAGAGCGGCCACGCGATGCGCGCCAAAACGCATCTGGCAGCGTTCCACGAGTTGGGGGGTGAGGCCGATCTCCGGGACCAGAACGAGGATCTGTGCCCCGGATTCCAGATGAGGCCGGATTGCTTCCAGATATACTTCTGTTTTGCCGCTGCCGGTCACTCCCTCCAATAACCAGGCGTTAAAGCCCCTGGCCATGCGCAACTGGGTCACGGCGCTGGCCTGTTCTGCATTCAGGCAGTGTGGAGAGGGCGTTGCCTGCACCGGCGGGGTGTCTTCCATCACGGCTTCTATCCAGCCGCGGCGGACGGCCTGTCGTAGGATGGGGCGCAACTCCTTGGGGATGGCTGTTGCACGCACAACCCCGTTGGTGATGAGTAGCTCCCGGAGCGCCTGTTGCAACTTGCCGGGCTGGCGCGGCACCGTCTGAGCTTCGTCGATGCTGCGGCGGTATCCCTGGGGAGCCGGTGCCGGCAGTGGCCGCCCCTGGCGCAGCAGGGTCGGCAGCGCGGTGGCCCAAGCATCGCCAATCGGATGATGGTAGTATGCCGCCCCGAATTGTACCAGTTGCTGCAGGGCTGGGGGCAAAACAGGGTGTGCATCCAGGACTTGGCCGATGGGCTTGAGCGTTACATCGGGCGGGCAACTGGCATACCCGAGAACGATGCCAACCCGACTGCCTTTACCGAAAGGCACCCGTACCCGCATGCCCGGCTGCGGACGACCCTCCGGCGGCGGGGCATAGGAAAAGATCCGGCGAAGTGGCACCATCACGGCGATCTGAATGCAGGTGTTTTCGGGATTCATGAAGTTGCCCACAACTTCTGTGGATAAGTCTGTGTATGAGTATCCTGAAAAGTCCCAGACCCCCTGTCCTTCAAGGCGTTAGGGTATACGCCTAAAAAAGGTGCAAACAAAAAACATATATATAACAATGAATTGTCAATTAACATCAGAGACCTGGCGGGAGGCATCCGGCTTGCTTCGGTGTATGAGTAAACTGTGTATAAGTTTGTCAATGGTCGCTTTCAAGATGCTTCGGTGGCATGTGGGCAGCACCGGAATGGTCGGTCTTCATGCCGCTCCGGACAGAATGGTGGATACCCCGCCCGGCGCGAGGCCCGCGACAATTCCCCAAAAGAGTAGCAGTCCGATCCAGTTATTGTGCAGAAAGGCACGGAAAGCCTGATCCCGGTCGCCGCCGAGCAGCGTCTGCTCATAGGCCGCGAGAACAGCGGCACCCGCCAGGGCGATCCAGTAAGGCCAATGCATGGCTTGGGCGACACCTATCCCGATGAAGATGGTCAGCATGACCGCCTGCAACCCGGCGATGGTGTGACGGTCGAAGCGTCCAAAAAGAATGGCGGTCGACTTGATTCCCGCTTTGATGTCGTCGGGACGGTCCGCCATGGCGTAGGCCGTGTCATAGGCTATGACCCAGCAGGCATTGGCCAGCATCAGCCACCAGGCGAGCGTGGGCACCTGGTTGAGAGTTGCGGCAAAAGCCATGGGTATGCCAAAGGAAAAAGCGATGCCCAGATAGGCTTGCGGGAGATGGGTGAAGCGCTTGAACAAGGGATAGGTAATGGTGATGAGTACTGCGCCCGCGGATAACCCGATGGTTAGCCAGTTGAGGAGGGGCAGGAGGGCGGCGGCCAGCAGGCACAGGACGACAAATAAACGCAGTGCCTCTTGCGGAGTGATCAGGCCCGCCGCCAAGGGGCGCTGGCAGGTGCGGGCTACCTGTCGGTCGAAATCACGGTCGAAGTAATCATTGATCACACAACCTGCCGAGCGTGTCAGCCAAGTGCCGACAGTGAAAATCAGGAAGAGGCGGAGTGACGGAGTGCCCTTTGCGGCAAGCCAGAGTCCCCAGTAGGTGGGCCAGAGCAGGAGCAGGGTACCGATGGGACGATCCACGCGCATCAAGCCTGCATAAGCGCGCAGGCGCTGGCGGAGCGGCGAGGGTGCTTGCATCAGCGTCGTCCCCGCCCCGCCCAGCATGGCAGATCCGGCAGAAAGTGCTCTTCTACCAGCACGCCTGCGCTGCCGCGCCGCAATACGGAGCGCCGCTGCCAGCGTCGCTGGCCGAACCGTGGCAGGCTCCCGGCCTGAATCGGGGAACGCCGCAACCGGCGGTGGCGGAATAAGGTGTTGCCGATGGGGCGCGTACCATGGCGGGTCAGGGGTAACAGACCGTGGCGCAGCCCTCGCAAAGGAATGGTGGTGCGCGCCCAGAGTGCCGGATATGCGGGGTCACCACCGTGCAGGAGTACCTCGCGCCAGAAAATCCGCTCGCCGCGACGCATGCATAAAATGCTGCGCTCGACCGGCGAAGGGTTCGCGCGTCCGCTATCCAGCAGCAGCGCCCGCACTGTGCGCGTTTTTCCATAAGCCCGCTGCAGCGCAGCGGTGAGCGAGGCAGGCAGGGTGAGCCAGGGCCAGATTGCGCGGGGAGCGTGGCGCAGGGCAGGGGGATTGCCGACCATCATCGTGGAGTGCAGTGGCGATCCCCTGCGCAATACGGATACGGTATGTTCTGCCTCTGGGTCACGCGGCATTACGACCACCTTTCCTCTATTACCCGTCACGCTCGAATCCATCCTTCTGCGGGGGGTGGTAAATGAAGGTGTCTACCCGTGCCGGTGGAACGTTGCGCCAGACCACGGCGACGCGACTGCGGCGAAACTCGGCTGGCAGTCCCTGGCAGGAGGTACGGAAGTGGTACGTAAACTGGATGAAGACCGTGCCGTGCCGGCTGATCCCGGGAAGTTGCTGGAAGATACGCTCGACTACCGCTTTGGGAATGCTACGCAGCGGCAGGCTGGATACCACGGCGCGAACCGGCCCGCGATGCGCCACAAGGTGCTGGATGTGGGCGGCATCTCCCTCGATGACCTCTATTTCCGGATAACGCTGACGCAAGTGGTGGACCATGGTCGGCGCCTGCTCGACAAGGACCAGATCTTCCGGCGGAATACCGGCTTCCAGCAGGGCTTTGGTCACCGGCCCCATGCCCGGCCCCAATTCTACCACCAGGCCGGGCCCATGCGGCACCATGGTGGCCATCCGCCGGGCGAGGAAGGGTGAACTGGGCAGCACCGCCCCAATAGCATGGGGGTCGCGTAAAAACTCGCGGGTAAAATGCCAAGCCTGGGACATCGGCCCGGAAAATCGGGACATGGGCTTTCTCCACCAGTGGAGGCAAAACGCGGGCCAGCGCGTCGCCGAATGAACGACGCGTATTGTAGCATGGCGCTGCGAATGGCGTCATGCCGAACCGCTTTTGCGCTATACTGGCACGGTGGGGGGTTGGTTTCCCGGTCAAATTGAGGATGAATATGAACAAAAGATGGTTCCTGCTCAGCATGATGATACTGTCCCCGCTCTGGCTCAGCGCCTGCAGCACGGAGAGTGGGCCGCTGGCGGCGGCCGTTTATACAGGCCAGAGCATCCACTATTACCCGAGACCGTTTCAGCCTACCCTCACCGCGGCCACCCGGGTGTTGGGGCAGATGCATTGTGTCATCCTGGGGACCGGAAGTGCAGGCGGTCCCTCCCGGGGCAGCGTCATCCATGCGCGTACCGGGCACACACTGGTGGACGTAACGGTCACGTCGAAGGGGCCGCAGGTTACTGCGGTGACTACCCGTTTTGGGCTGCTGGGCAGTGTTCAGGATGATCAGCGCTTTCACTTCCTGCTGAAATCGGCGCTGGGCCTGGGGTGAGGTGTGTCCCCTGGGCTGCCCCTTGTCAATCCTGCGGGGTGGCCCTATCATCATTTATAAGTCCTCACTCCTTCCGGGAATGCATTGCAGAACCTGTATATCAAGACTTACGGCTGCCAGATGAACGAGTATGACTCCGAGCGCATGGCGGATACGCTTGCGGTTAGTCATGGCCTGCGTCTGGTGGACGATCCGGTGCTCGCCGATGTGCTCCTGCTCAATACCTGCTCCATCCGTGAAAAAGCCGAAGACAAGGTCTTTACCCAGCTCGGCTTCTGGCGCTCTTTCAAGGAAAGGCGGCCGACGGTGGTGATCGGTGTAGGTGGCTGCGTGGCCAGCCAGGAGGGAGAGCGGCTGAGGCGACGCGCCCCTTACGTGGACCTGGTGTTCGGACCGCAGACGCTGCACCGGTTGCCGGATTTGCTGGATGCCTGTCTGGCCGAGCGCCGTCCGCAGGTGGATACCGCCTTTCCGATGCTGGAAAAATTTGATCATCTGCCGCAACGGCCAGGCCGCGACGGCGCCACCGCCTTTGTCACCGTCCAGGAAGGCTGCGACAAATTCTGTACCTTCTGTGTGGTACCCCATACTCGGGGGCGGGAATACAGCCGCAGCATGCCGGATATCCTGCGTGAAGTGCGTGCGCTGGTGGAGCAGGGGGTGCGCGAGATCATCCTGCTGGGGCAGAATGTCAACGCCTACCGGGGTTCGACAGGACTGGTGGGCGAAGGCGGCCTGGCCGATCTGCTGGAACGCCTGGCGCGGATTCCGGGTTTGCTGCGCCTGCGTTACACCACGTCCCATCCCGCCAACCTCGACGACGAATTGATTGCCGCGCACGGCAGTATCGGTATTCTCGCACCGCATTTACACCTGCCGGTGCAGAGTGGGTCGGATCGCATCTTGCGGCGGATGCACCGCAAGCATACGGTCGGGCAGTATTTGGACAAGATTGACCGTCTGCGTGCCGCCCGTCCGGGTATCCAGATTTCTTCGGATTTCATCGTCGGTTTTCCGGGTGAAACGGATGCAGATTTTGCCGCGACCATGGAATTGATCGATGTGGTGCGCTTCGACCAGTCATTTTCCTTCAAATACAGCCCGCGCCCCAATACCCCGGCGCTGAAACTGAAGGACAGCGTGCCAGAGGCAGTCAAGGAAGATCGTCTGGCGGTATTGCAGGGACGCGTCAACGGGTTGGCGCAGGGCTACGCACAAGCTCTGGTGGGCACGCAGCAGGCGGTCCTGATAACGGGGCCGTCGCGCCGCGATGCGCAGGAACTGACGGGGAAAACCGCCTGTAATCGTGCGGTCAATTTGGCGGGGTCCATGGATTGGGTCGGGCAGATGCTGGATGTCGAAATTACGGCGGCGTTGCCTAACAGTCTGCGCGGGCGCGCGGCGCATGTGGCGCCGACGAGCCAGCGCCTTGCCGTATAGTCCCATGGAGCCTCCGGGTAAGACGCCGAGTATCAGCCACGGCGATTTCACCGCTGAACACGCCAGTGCCGCCATGCTGTCCGAACTTTCCGGCGAACTGGACAGTTACATCAAGCAGATCGAATCGCGTCTCGGGGTGGTGATACTCCCCCGAGGGACCCGCTTCCATATCACCGGTCCGGCTGCTTCCGTGCAGGCGGCGCAGGATGTGCTCTCCCACCTGTATGCCCAGGTGCGCCAGGGGCGCTCCCTGTCCAGTCACTGGGTGCACCACAGCATCCAGAATGTACAACTGGAAGCGGAAACCGGCGCCGTGGCGGTGGAGTCTGCGGGCGTACAGACCCTGAAGGGGGTGATCCGCGGTCGCGGGCAACGGCAGCGCCATTATCTGGAGTCCATCCGCCATAACGACCTTACCTTCGGTATCGGCCCCGCCGGTACCGGCAAGACCTATCTGGCCGTCGCAGCGGCGGTGGAGCAGATGGACAGCAATCAGGTACGACGTCTGGTGTTGGTCCGGCCTGCCGTGGAAGCAGGAGAGCGTCTGGGTTTTCTGCCTGGGTCCCTGAGTGAAAAGGTCGACCCTTACCTCCGCCCGCTTTATGACGCGCTGCATGAAATGCTGGGTTATGAGAAGGTCGCCAAGCTGATGGAGCGGCAGGTAATCGAAGTGGCGCCTCTTGCCTACATGCGCGGGCGCACCCTCAATGATGCCTTCATCATTCTGGATGAGGCGCAGAATACCACCCCGGAACAGATGAAAATGTTCCTGACTAGGATGGGTTTTGGTGCCAAAGTCGTGGTGACCGGCGACGTGACCCAGGTGGATCTGCCCCGCGGACAGCTTTCCGGGTTGGTACAGGCTATGGATGTGCTGGGGAATATGCCTGGTATCGATATGGTGTTTTTTGAAAGCGCCGATGTGGTGCGTCACCCGCTGGTGGCACGGATCGTGGAAGCCTACGATCGATTCGGAGAGAAGCCGTGAGCCGCCTATATCTGCGCGTGGCCGTGGATGATGTGGTCGCGGCCATGCCGCTGCCGCCCCGTGGTGAGGCGCGCCGGTCGATTCTGCAGGCGCTCTCCGCCCCTTCAGCGCGGGTATCCGCAGATGACCGGATACGCGAGTTGTCCCTGACATTTGTAGGGGACGCGGAAATGGCGGCCTTGAACGAGGGGTACCGGCATAAGGCCGTGCCGACCAACTGCCTGTCCTTTCCGCAGGATGCGCTGCCGGTGTTGTTTCGCCGAGACCTGCTGGGGGATATCGTCATTGCCCCGGCGGTGGTTGGGCGCGAAGCCGCGGCGCAGGGTAAGAGTCTGCGCGACCATTATCGTCATCTGCTTATTCACAGCACCCTCCACCTCCTCGGCTACGACCATGAACAGGCCGCCGCCGCGCAGGAGATGGAGGCGCTGGAAACCCGGTTGCTGGCTGAAATGGGTGTGGCCGACCCTTACCTGAACCAAATGCATGAGTGAAGATCGCAGTAGCCAGGAACGGTCGCGGGGCTGGTGGGAACGTTTTACTCAGTCTTTGCGTGGCAATGTGGAGGATCAGGATACCCTCCTGGAGCTGATTCGTGAGGCGGGCGAGCGGCAGATCATCGACGCCGAAGCGGCACGGATGGTGGACGGCATCTTCCGCATGGGCGAACTCACGGTGCGAGATGTGATGATCCCCCGTGCGCAGATGGAGGTGATCGAACTGGACATGCCGCTGGCCGAGATTATCGCCCGGGTGTCGGAGGTGGGTCACTCGCGTTTTCCGGTGGTGGGGCATGACCGTGATGATGTGCGCGGCATTCTCCTGGCCAAGGACCTTTTACGAGGATGTCGTGGAAATGTGCCAGCGCTGCGGCTGACTGATCTGCTCCGCCCGGCGACCTTCATTCCCGAGAGCAAGCACCTGGATCATCTGCTCTACGAGTTCCGTACGGGCCGGCATCACATGGCCGTGGTGGTGGATGAATATGGTGGCGTTGCCGGTCTGATCACTATCGAGGACGTGCTGGAAATCATCGTCGGTGAAATCGAGGATGAATACGATATTGACGAAGACGTAATGATTGCACCGCGCGAAGATGGCGACTTTCTGGTGAATGCCCTGATTCCTCTGGAAGAGTTCAATACACATTTTGTGACACACCTGGAGGATGGACACGCCGACACGCTGGGCGGGTGGGTGGCGGCAGCCCTGGGGCATGTGCCGCGCACGGGCGAAGTCGTGGAGGAGGGTGATTTGCGGCTGGAAGTATTGCGGGCGGATCGTAAGCGGGTGCAGATTTTGCGGGTCACGCCGCCGCGCAGCACTTCCCTGCCGGAAACTACGCCTCAGGGTAGTGCATGAAGGTGGGCGTGTGGAAAAAACCGTCCTTTCCTTTGCGGCTTCTGGCCGCATTAATTTTGGGTGCAGCCTGGCCTTTGGCCTTTGCGCCTTTCGCCTGGTGGCCGCTGGCCATAGCCCTGCTTTTTGGCCTGTTCTGCCTGGCGACCACGGAGGAGCGCCCACAGCGTCTGGCGGCTCTGGGCGCGGGTTTCGGTTTTGCTGCTTTTGCCGCGGGAACGAGCTGGATCGCCATTACCCTGCACAATTTCGCGAACATGGATTGGGCACTGGCAGGTGCCGCCGTCGCTTTGCTGGCGGCTTGTTGCGCCGTCTACGCGGCGTTGGCCTTATGGCTGGCGGGCCGCTTTTTTGTCGGGAATGGCCGGTTGCTGGCCCTGCCGGTGTTGTGGATTTTGGTGGAATGGGTGCGGGCCCGCCTCTTTACGGGCTTCCCCTGGCTGGCGACGGGATATACCCAGACCCACGCCTTCCTCGGTGGCTTTGCGCCCTGGGTGGGACAATACGGAGTGGGGCTGGGGACGGCCGGGGTGGCGGCCATCCTGGTCTATATGCTGCAACGGCGGCAGTCTCGCCCGGTGCTGTTGGGCGGCGTCGTATCGCTCCTGGTGATTTCCGGGGCAGCCATGGCGGCGGCGTCCGTTTCCTTCACCCATCCCATAGGCAAGCCGCTGCGGGTAAGCCTTCTGCAGGGCAATATCGCCATCACGGAGAAGTGGAATGCTGCCAAAGTCAGTGCCATCCTGCATCATTACGTAAGCATGATTTTGCAGACGCCGCCCGATACCCGGTTGATCGTCCTTCCGGAGACTGCCTTCCCTCTCTTTCAGACCGAAATACCAAGCCTGATCGAACAGTTGCAGCAATGGTCAGCGACGCACCGCAAAATCCTACTCATTGGTATCCCCGAAAACGTCGACCGCAAATATTACAACGCGGCCATGGAAATTGACGGGAACGCACCGCTGCGCTGGTACCGGAAAGAACATCTGGTGCCCTTCGGAGAATACATTCCGATGCCCGTTTTGCTCGGGCCTCTGGTACATCATTTTTTGCCGGGGCTGGGCAGTTTCTCTTTCGGAGACGGGCCCTACGCCTTGCCCGTAGACGGGCAGAAAGCCGGTATGACCATCTGTTATGAAGAGTCCTTCTCCCGGGACGTGCGCAAGGGTGTCAGGGAGGGTGCCACCTTTCTTTTGAATATCAGTGATTATGCGTGGTACGGCCACAGCATCGCCGCCGCGCAAAGTCTGCAAATGGCGGCCATGCAGTCCCGGCAGGAGCAGAAACCCGATGTTCGCGCGACCAATACGGGTATTACCGCCCTGATCTCGCCGCATGGGCGGGTAATTTCGCAATTGCCCCAGTTTGTGGGGGGCACTCTGAACGGGACCATCCAGCCGATGATCGGAGAAACACCCTTCGGGCGCTGGGGCAGTCTCCCTTATCTGCTGTTGAGTTCAGTTCTGCTGCTGCTGGCCCTTGTCCTCAGTCGCCGGCAATCATCATCTCGTCAATGAGGATGGAAGGGCAGCCGGTGTTGCCGTGAATGAGCAGGTCATTGCCCACGGCGCGCATGCCCTGGAACATGCTCTGCAAGGTCCCGGCGATGGTGATCTCTTCGACGGGATACTGGATCTCCCCATGCTCCACCCAGAAGCCGGCAGCGCCCCGGGAGTAATCACCGGTCACCATGTTGATGCCGAAGCCGATGAGCTCGGTAACCAGCAGGCCGTGCCCCATCTGGTGGAGCAGTTCATCCAGAGATGCCTTGCCCGGCTGCAAGGTGAGATTGTGGGCACCGCCCGCATTGCCCGTGGTCTTCATGTTTAATTTGCGGGCGCTGTAACTGTCGAGGATATAGCCTTCCAGCACGCCCCCGGAGACGATGTCGCGGTTGTGGGTGGCAACCCCTTCGCCGTCGAAACTGCAGCTACCCAACCCAAGACGCCGTAAGGGTTCTTCATAAACGCGGATGTGTTCCGGGAAGAGTTGTTTGCCAAGGCTATCCACCAGAAAGGAACTTTTGCGATACAGGCTGCTGCCGCTGATGGCGCTGGCGAGGTGGCCGATAAGGCTGGACGCGACTTGGTTTTCAAAGAGCACCGGGGCCTTGGTGGTGGCCACCTTACGGGCGTCCAGGCGGCGCAGAGCGCGCTGCGCCGCGGTCCTGCCGATGGTTTCCGGAGTCGCCAGGGCATCGGCGGCACGGGCCACGTCATACCAGTAGTCCCGTTGCATGCCGCCGTTGCGGTCTTCCGCAATCACCGAGCAGGACAGGCTGTGTCGCGACGAGCGGCTGCTGCCCATGAAACCCAGGCTATTGCCATAGACCGACGTGCCCTCGCTGGTGCCGAGGCTGCCGCCTTCGGAGTTGTGAATGCGCGGATCGCTGTCACGGGCGGCCGCCTCGCAACGACGCGCCAGATCAGCGGCGCCGTCTGCATCTATGGACCAGGGATGATAGAGGTCCAGATCCGGGAAGGTTTTGGCGAAAAGTTCGGGATCGGCAAGCCCGGCAAAAGGGTCCGCCGCCGTATGCCGGGCAATGGTGAGCGCCGCTGAAACGGTTTCTGACAAGGCCTTGCGGGAAAAGTCCGAGGTGGAGGCGCTGCCTTTGGACTGACCGAGATAGACCGTGACTCCCAGCCCCTTGTCCTGGTGGTATTCGATGGATTCCACTTCCCCGAGGCGCACGGTTACCGACAAGCCTTTGCCGGTGCTGGCGGAAGCCTCCGCCGCACTGGCGCCCTGCTCACGGGCGAGTTTGAGCATGTCATCAATGAGTTGGGTCAGGGCGCTGGTATCCAGCGTAGAATGGGGGGCTTGGCTCATGGGGTGCTTTTCCAGAAGTGATGAAACAATGCGGTCATCTTACCCCCAAGCTTCGGGGCAGGGGAAGCTTGGGGGTGGGAACATGGTGCCGCCGGAAAGCGGCTACCGGCTCCATGCCGGAATCACCTGCGGAACCAGAAGATTGACATTGAATCCCTATTTCCATACTGTGCAACACAGTTGCATGAAAAGCTGTGCGGCCATCTGCCGCAGGCTTTGGCAGCCGTTTCCGAGGAGTTGAAAATGACCGACCTGGGCTTTCGGAATGCAGGTGTCCCTCCGCTGTCTGCCTTGTTGTCGCTGATCGCCCTGTGCGCTGGGCTGGCTATGGCGCCGGTGGCTGCCGCAGCGACCATTCATGCGGTCGGGGTGGAAAATCAATATGCCGACGTGATCAGCCAGGTCGGCGGTGAATATGTATCGGTCACTGCGATTCAGAGCAACCCCGGCACAGATCCGCACGCCTTTGAAGCCAGTCCTGCGGTGGCCCGGGAGCTTGCCGCGGCGCAGCTCGTGGTGCGGAACGGTGTCGGCTATGACGGTTGGGTCCGGAAAATTTTGCGGGCAAACCAGAATGTACAGCGCAGGGTGATCGTCGTCCAGGAGCTGCTTCATCTGCCGGAAAACACCCCAAACCCCCATCTCTGGTACAAGCCGGAGACCATGCCTGCGGTGGCGCAGGCGGTTGCGGTGAGCCTGACCGAACTGGATCCGGCCCATGCTGCCACCTTCGCGGCCAATGTGCGCAGATTCGATGCATCTCTGAAACCGTGGTACCAGGCCATCGCCCGCTTCAAGACCCGCTTTGGCGGTACGCCGGTGGCAGTGACGGAGCCCGTCGCCGATTATTTGCTGGAAGCCGCGGGTTGTAACATCAAAACGCCGTGGAAACTGCAGGCAGCCATCATGAACGGTACGGACCCGGCGCCACAGGACGTGAGCGCCCAGAACCAGCTCCTGCAGCGGCATCAGGTCAGAGTTTTTGTGTATAATCAGCAGGTCACAAATTCTTTGACGGCTTCTTTCCTGAGTCGGGCGCAGGCGGCGAAGATCCCCGTGGTCGGCGTCTATGAAACCATGCCGGCGGGTTACCACTATCAGTCCTGGATGCTGGCGGAGGTGAATGCCCTGCGTAACGCGGTGGAGCATGGTACTTCGACAACCGTGCTGAAGTAATGGCATGGGAAATGTCTGATCCGATACTTTCAGTCGCCCATCTCTCCGTGGATCTGGGCGGCCGCAGCATTTTGCGGGACGTGAGTTTTGACCTCTATCCGGGACAGCTCTGTGCTCTGATCGGCGAGAATGGTGCTGGCAAAACGACCCTTTTGCGCAGTCTGTTGGGTCTGACGCCGATCCGTGCGGGGCAGGCCTTGATGGACGGCGCGCCCGCTGCTCAGCGCCGTGCTCTGGTCGGCTATGTGCCCCAGAAAATCGCTTTTGATGCGGATATCCCCCTGCGGACTCGAGATCTGGTGCAGTTGGGGCTGGATGGCCACCGCCTGGGTCTGCCGCTGTTTTCCGGTCGTAAAAAAGCTTTGGTAGATCAGGCGTTGCATGCGGTCGGGGCGGAGGCCTTTGCGGATCAGCGGGCTGGAGAACTCTCCGGTGGCCAGCAACAGCGGGCGGTTATCGCCCATGCCCTGGTGCGTCGGCCGCGTCTGCTCATTCTTGATGAGCCCTTGGCTAATCTGGATTTCGGTAGTGCCAATGCGCTGGTGGCGTTGCTTGGTCGATTGACGCGTACCCGACAGATTGCTGTACTGGTGACTGCCCATGATATGAATCCACTCTTGCCTGTCATGGATCGTCTGGTCTATCTGGTGGACGGTCAGGCCGCCACCGGCAGTGTGGAGGAGGTGGTGCAGCCCGACGTGCTGAGCAGGCTCTATGGTTACCCGGTAACGGTATTGCGGCATGGGCGGCGGATACTCGTACTACCCGATGTCGCTGCTGAAGATACCGAGGCGGGCACGGCAGCGCCTGTGCCGCCTCTGGAAAAGGCGGATTAACGCCATGTGGAATCTTTGGATACTTTTGGAAAACTCCGGTTTCTTCTCTAGCGGACCGGTGCAAACCGCGCTGATCGTAGGGAGTTGCGCAGCGCTGGTCAGTGCGGCGATCGGTGTGTTTACCATATTGCGCGGCAATGCCTTTGCCGGACATGCCCTGGCCGACGTGAGCAGCGCCGGTGGGGCGGCCTCCTTTCTGCTGGGCATCAATCCCTTGCTGGGCTTTCTGGGTATGGCCTGGATTGCCGCCTTCGGCATGGAGTTTCTTGGCGTACGCAAGGTGCGGGAGCGTGATCTTGCCACGGGCATCGTTTTGGGGGCCGGATTGGGTCTGTCGGCGCTTTTTCTCTATCTGGATGTGACGACCACCAGCACTACGGGTGCAGCGGTATCGGTGATGTTTGGCTCCATGTTTGCGATTCCGCAGAGTCTTGTCGGTCCTGCGTTGACGGCCTCCGCCGGGGTGTTTTTGCTGGTGGGTCTGCTCTACCGGCCCATGATGTTGACGGCGGTGGACCCTGATCTGGCGGCGGCGCAGGGTATTCCCCTGCGTTGGATCAGTTTGCTGCAACTGCTGGCCCTGGGGCTGGCGGTAGCAGTCTGCGCCCTGGCGATCGGCGCGGTGCTGGCGACGGCTTTGCTCATTGGCCCGGCGGGCGCGGCGATTCGCCTGAGCCGGCGCCCGGCACAGGCGATATGCTGGGCCATTGCTATCGGTTTGACCGCGGTCTGGGGTGGTATCTGGATGGCCTATGAGAGTTACTACTGGTTTTCCGGTAACGCTTGGCCAGTGAGCTTTTTTGTCGTGGCGCTGGTGTTCCTGTTTTATCTGGCGGCGGTGCTGGTGGCAAAAGTGGCGGGCTTGTCAGCGCGTCCGAAGTCGGTCAGCTGGCCGCACTGCGAGGCATAGGGCATGTTCTCCGGTTTCATGATCAATACCTGGATTGCCGCCACCGCCATTGCTTTTGTCGCGGCTTTCATCGGGTTTTTTGTGGTGGTCCGGCGCTCGGCCTTTGCCGCCCATGCCTTGCCTCTGGGCGCTTTTCCGGGGGCGGCGGCGGCCAACCTGCTGGGAATCGATCCGCTGATCGGGTTGCTGGTGTTTGTCGGCATGGGGGTTCTGCTGCTGCGCCAACTGGTGCGCATGGGCCGCCGCGATGTGGGCACGGGGCTGGTGCTGGTACTGTTTCTGGGGGTGGGGGCGCTGTTGCTCAGCATGACCAGTGCGTATGCACCGGCGGTGTTTTCCCTGCTCTTCGGCGAGGTGCTGGGGGTCAGCGATGCCGATTTGTGGCCCATACTGGGCATCTGCGCGCTGGTGGTTGTGGGCATCGCCCTGTATTTTCGGCCTCTCTTGCTGGACTCGACTTTTCCCGATCTGGCGGCCTTGCAGGGGATTCGCACCGCACGCATGGATCTCGTATTTCTGACCCTGTTGGCCCTGGTGACTGCCACGGCCTTGCCGGTGGTGGGGGCCTTTCTGGTGTTCACCCTGCTGGTCGGCCCGCCGGCCGCCGCCCAGGCGTTGAGCGGCAATCCCATGCGCGTGCTGGCGCTATCCCTGATTTTTGCAGAGGGCTGCATCTGGAGTGCTATTGCGCTCTCTTACTGGACCAACTGGCCCATCGGTTTTTTTGTCGGGACCATCGGCGCAAGCTTGTTTACGGTGGCGCGTTCCTACCGGCACCGGAATCGGCGACAGCGCAATTTGGTGGTGCCATAAGTACTGACCACCACCTTCAACTGTTGGATTTGGGATTAATCGTTATCAGGAAGTTCCGGCCTTTCCACCAAGGGTTCTATCTCCGGTGGCCCAAACTCCGGGCGCTCGATTTCAGGATGATGTAATACCGGAGGGAGCACCGGCATCCGCGGTATGACGGGGAAATCAAAGTCCATGGGGTTGACACTGAAGATGACGCGTTCCGCATCGACGACGCCCGGAGCCTGGACCCTTCCCTCGATGGCGACCATGCTGCCTGCCCGCATGGTTGCGGCATCCCCGTTTTCATAGAGGGTGTGGGGGCCCTCCACCAGGGATACCCCGTGGGTAGTCCATCCATCCATCCCGCGAGCCAGGTAACCCACCAGGGACACCCGGTTGCCGACGTCCTGCGCCGCCAGCGCAGTGGGACTCACGCTTTCCACTCGGGCCTCCCCGTCAGCGTATTCGCCCCTGACTACCACGGACTGCCCCACCTGGATGGCACGGAGCAGGGCCCCGTTGACCTTGAGTTTCGTTGCCCCGACTTCCAGGGTGTCCTGACCCGGATAAAGGGCGTCCACCTGGCCCCGAAGCAGCAACGGGACCTGGGCGGGCGCGGTATCCCCCGGATAGAGACGACAGATCGCCGTCGCCAGCCAATGGCCATTCCCGCGGTCCAGGCCGCTGACCGACACCACGTCACCGGCCTTCAAGGCCGTGAAGGACAGGGGTTGATCCGAATCGTGCATGGTGACGGGGGTCATTTTGCCCGCCTGGATGGTCTCGCCGAGAATGGTGAGTTGTCGCTTGGCCGCATCGACTTCCGTCACCCTGCCGATAACGGCATGCTCCACCCGTACATCTTGGGCGATCGCCCGCCCGTCGGCAGCGGCCTGGACGGTGACGCGGTCCCCGAGATGCAGGTCTTTTACCGTGCCCGCAACGCCGTCGACGCTATAGCGGGTCTGGGGGGTCAGGACATATTCCTGACCGTTGACATAGATGCTGCCGAAGCCCTGGATCACCCCCAGGGCCGTGATTCCCGCCCCGCCGATGCCCCCTGGCTGGATGCCCGTGCCTCCGATGCCACCGGAATGGATACCCGTGCCTCCAATGCCACCGGAATGGATGCCCGTGCCCCCGATGCCGCCGGGATGGATACCCGTACCCCCGATGCCATCCGGGGTGGCGCCCGACCCACCAACACCACCCGCCGGGTCGGGAAGGGCCCATGCCCCCGGCAGGGCCACCAGGCCCAGGATCAGGACCCACCAGCGCAGGGCCTTAGGCATGCGGCTCGTCCTTCGCTGCCGGTCCCTCTGTCGGTTTCGCCGCGGCGTCTTCTTCGTAGTAATAGACCCCCAGGCGCAGCCGCCGCTGCGGCCCTTCGGGCGACTCGGCTGCGTTCAGCCGCTGATGGGCCTCCCGCAGTAGCCGTTCGCTCATCCGATAGATCTCCGGCCGCGCGTCCTCCAGCACCGCCGCCGGCAGCGCATCGAAATACAGCGCCCGCTCCAGAAAGGGCTCCCCTCCTTCCAGGTTGTGTACCGCGCTGCGCAGGTGGTCACCGACGTTCTCCCCCAAAAAGGCTACCCGGTCTTCCGGCAGGGCAGAAATATAGGCATGGCGCAACAGACGCACTACCCCTTCCTTTTCCTCCGCAACCCCCACCCGGCCCAATTCGTCCAAAATGGCCCGCGGGCGCATGTCGGCCTTGACCCGGCGCGCCAGTCCCTCGAAGCTCGGAGACGCCTCGCTGCGCAGCGGCAGCGGCTTGGGTTGCCCGGAAGGATCTGCATAATCCGCCATCGACACCCAGGCTGCCACCACCTGCGCCGCCATGTTGGCCCCGTGCCGCAACATCGGCCGCTCGCCGTGCTCCTCCAGCAGAAGCCGCAGCCGCTTGACCTCCTTGCGGTGGATCCCGGTCAGCAGGCTGACCCGGCTGTCCGTCAGCGGTCGGCCGTCGGTCTCCCCGTAGTGCTTGCTCGCCTCCGCCACATACACCATCTTGAGTGCGTCCGTCAGCGCCCCATAGGTCCACCCCTGCCCGATCAGATACCGGACCAATGGGCGCAGGATCGCCAACACCGCCGTTTTCAATACGCCATTCATGGCCTGCCTGGGCTCGCCTTACTCAAGTTCCCATATCGATTGTAGCATGTCGTGGAATATGGACCCACCATTTACCCTACTCCCGACGCACGCGCAACGCCCGTTAGCCAAAACGGAACACGGAGGCAAGATTTCACCAGTCCCAGTCGGTGACGTGTGCATGCTGTGGTCCGGAGTCACCTGTTTTCAAGAGGCGTCGTAATAACTCCGATACCAGTCGACGAAACGGGCAAGACCATCACGCAAGGGGGTGGCGGGGGAAAAACCCACCGCCCCCTGCAATTCACTCACATCGGCATAGGTGGCAATAACGTCCCCGGCCTGCATGGGCAGCCATTCGATGTCGGCCTTGCGCGCCAGCAGATCCTCCAGAATCGCGATGAAATCCAGCAGGGCTACCGGGGTATGGTTGCCAATATTGTAAAGACGGAAGGGGGCATCGCTGGTGCTCGGATCCGGCCGCTCCGTCGATATCGGAGCGGGGCGCGGTGCGAAGTCCAGGAGCCGCACTACGCCTTCGATGATGTCGTCGATATAGGTGAAATCCCGGCGCATCTGACCATGATTGAAGACGGGGATAGGCTCTCCGGCAAGGATCTGGCGCGTGAAACGAAAATAGGCCATGTCCGGTCGGCCCCACGGTCCGTAGACCGTGAAAAAACGCAAGCCGGTGCAGGGAATGCCGAAGAGATGTGCATAGCTATGGGCCATGAGTTCACCGGCGCGCTTGCTGGCGGCATAGAGGCTGAGCGGATGATCGACCCCGTCATGGACGCTGTAAGGCAGGCGGGCGTTGGCTCCATAGACCGAGCTGGAGGAGGCGAAAAGCAGATGGTCCACGGCCTGGGCGCGACAGCCCTCCAGAACATTGGCGAATCCGACCAGATTGCTATCGACATAAGCGGCGGGATCCTGGAGGGAATGGCGGACGCCCGCCTGGGCCGCAAGGTTCACCACCACATCAAAATGTGGCCCGGTGAAGATGTCTGTCATGGCCTCCCGATCGGCAAGATCCACGGTGTGGAATTGAAAGTCCGGATGGTTTTCCAGGCGCGCCAAGCGATCCCGCTTGAGGGCGGGGTCATAATAGGCGTTGAGGTTATCAAGACCATGCACGATCCACCCTTCGGTCAACAGACGGCGGCACAGGTGGTAGCCGATGAAGCCCCCGGCACCGGTGACGAGAATCCGCCTGCTCATGAGAAAGCCGGCGCCAGGAGCGTGTGCAGACAATGACTGCTCCCTCCTTGCACCGCACCGATGTCTGCCCCCGCACAGATCGGGTGGTTGCCCTGCAGGACCTCGGGCAGGAGGGGGGTATGGCGGATCACGCCATCCTCCCCGCAACTCCGCCGAACGGTGTCCGGTGCGGCCTCGTTCCATCTCCAGGTCATTGATGAATATGCCAGGGTTTTTATCCACAGCAGGTTGCTTTCCAAGTTCATCGACATCCTCCATCTGTATGATTCAACTTAATATACGGGGTACCACTCAGCGATGGCGATACCGCCTTGTCTTAATCGCCATCAAGGAGTTCCGGCCTTTCCACCTGTGGTCTCACCTCCGGGCGCTCGACATCGGGCCGCTCGATTTCTGGGCTATTGACCTCTGGGCGCTCACCCTCATTTTCGGATTGCTCCCAGTCACCACGCGCGCCCTGCACCATCTGAGGTAAGGTGGGCAAATCAAAGTCCATAGGGTTGACGCGGAAGGTGACGCTTTCCACCGCGACGACCCCTGGGGCTTTGACCTCCCCACGGATGGCGACCAGGCTGCCTGCCCGCATGTCCGCGGCGTCGCCGTTG
>JAMCRJ010000008.1 GCA_023381645.1 Gammaproteobacteria bacterium | reverse complement strand
CCCATAACGCCCGCAATCAGTCCGGCGATCAGCGGGGTCCCTGACGCCAAAGCTACGCCGAGGCAGAGCGGCATCGCTACCAGGGCGACGACCACGGCGGCGGGCACATCCGCGCGCAGATTTTTGAATGGCGAAAGATTGGCGCTGTTTTCCATACTGGGTCCTCAGGCCAACGGCTCGAACTGATGTCTCTCCGCACGATAGCTGAGGAGAGTGCCTTCTTCCATATCGAAATACCAGCCATGCAACTGCAACTCACCCCGCACCACGCGGCGGCGCACACTGTCGAAGGTCAGCAGATTTTCAAGAGAAATCAGAATGCTGGCTTTTTCCAGTGCACGTGCCTGCTCTTCCGGGCTGGCGTCGGCGTACTCCCGCAGCACATCGGACCGGGCGTCTTTGGCAATGTCCACCCAGGGGCCGACATATTTGCCGTCAGTACCGTGAAGCAGCGCTTTTATGCCGCCGCAGTGTGAGTGGCCGTTGATGATGATATGTTCGACTTCCAGGTGACTGACCGCGAATTCCACTGCAGCACTGGTACCATGGAGATGGCCGTCCTGCTCCGCCGGGGGCACGAGATTGGCGATATTGCGCACTACAAAAATGTCTCCGGGCTCGCTGCCGTAGAGGGATGTGGGGGTGACCCGGGCATCGGAGCAGCCTATCAGCATGACTTTCGGGCTTTGCCCTTTCCCCACGAGGGAATCGAAAAGGTCGGGGTGCTCATCATAATAGGTACGGTGGAACGCCTTGAAGCCGTTGATCATGGCATCGGTCACGTCGTTTTCCATGGCTGTCACTCCCTCGTTATCAGTTGAAATTCAGACCAAAGCGCAGATTGGACTCTGACGCCGTCAACAAGGTTCAATAACCATATGACGAGTTAATGATAGTCCGGAATGGTCATAAAAAAAGCCCTCGGAAAAAAGAGGGCTTCTTCATGGCTTCAGGGGAAGATGTCAACCGTGCCGGGCGCGAACCTGGCGGGCTGCCTCGACCATATTCTCCAGTGCCGGGGTGACTTCCGCCCACTTGCGGGTTTTCAGACCACAGTCGGGATTGATCCACAGGCGTTCGGCGGGAACCACTTTAACCGCCTTTTCCATCAGACCCACCATCTCTTCGACGCTGGGGACGCGTGGGGAGTGGATGTCGTAGACGCCCGGTCCGATTTCGTTGGGGTAGTTGAAGGTTGCGAAGGCGTCCAGCAGCTCCATCTGCGAACGGGAAGTCTCGATGGTGATGACGTCGGCATCCATGGCCGCAATGGCGGGCAGAATATCGTTGAACTCCGAGTAACACATGTGTGTGTGAATCTGGACGTCATCGGGGGCGATCTGCGCCGAAATCCGGAAGGCGCGGGAGGCCCACTCGAGGTAGTGGCCCCAATCCTTGCGTTTGAGGGGCAAACCCTCACGATAGGCCGGTTCGTCGATCTGGATGATGCCGATGCCTGCGTCGATCAGGTCCCTGACCTCGTCACGGATGGCCAGGGCGATCTGCAGTGCAGTACGTTCCCGGGGTTGGTCATCGCGGACGAAAGACCATTGCAGGATGGTCACCGGACCCGTGAGCATGCCCTTCATGGGCCGCTGGGTGAGAGACTGGGCGTACTTGCTCCAGGCTACCGTCATCGGCGTGGGGCGGGAGACGTCGCCGAAAATCAGCGGCGGCTTGACGTAGCGTGACCCATAGCTCTGCACCCAGCCATGACGGGTAAAGGCGAAACCGGCGAGCTGCTCACCAAAGTATTCAACCATGTCATTGCGTTCCGGCTCACCGTGGACGGGTACGTCGATGCCCAGACGTTCCTGTTCCTTCACCACCAGGGCGATTTCTGCTTCCATGGCTTTCTGATAATCGGCGTTGCTCAACTCACCCTTGCGATTCTGCAGGCGGGCTTTACGGATCTCGGGAGTCTGCGGGAAGCTACCGATGCTGGTGGTGGGGAAGGCAGGCAGTTTGAAACGGGCGCGCTGCGCGGCTTCGCGGATGGGGAAAGGGCTCTTGCGCCGACCATCATCCTGGCCCAGTCCCTCCAGACGCTGAGCGACCGCCGGGTTGTGAATGCGTGGCGAGCTTTTGCGTGAGGCGACGGCTGCGCGGGCGGCGGCCAGTTCCTGTGCCACCGACTCGACACCTTCCTTCAGCGCGCGTCCGATGATGGCGACTTCGTCCAGTTTCTGTACGGAGAAGGACAGCCAAGACTTGAGTTCGGCGTCCAGCTCGGTTTCCTGCTCCAGGTCTACCGGAGTGTGCAGAAGACTACAGGACGGTGCCACCCAGAGGCGATCACCGAGTTGTTTGTGAGCGGGTTGCAGCAGTTCCAGAGCAGCGTCCAGATCGGCGCGCCAAACGTTACGGCCATCGACGACGCCAAGGGAGAGTACCTTGTCGGCGGGGTAGTCGCTGAGGAAACTGTTCAATTGCTGCGGCGCACGGCGCAGATCCAAGTGCACGCCGGCTACCGGCAGCGCCTTCAGTGCTTTGGCATGGTCGGCGACGGAATCAAAATAGGTCGCCAGCAGCACCTTGGGCGTCTTGTCACGGCGCAGTGTCTGGTATGCAGATTCCAGGGCCTCGACCCATTCCTGGGGGAGATCGAGGGCGAGGGCGGGTTCGTCGATCTGTACCCATTCGACACCCATTTCCGCCAGACGCGCGAGTATCTCGGCATAAACCGGCAGGACCTTGGGCAGCAGGGTCAGCCGGTCAAAACAAGCGGCCCCGATCGGGGCGCCATGGCCATGACAGGCGCTGTCATCGTGATGATGCTGCGCTTCATGGCGTGCTTCTGCATTCAGGTCTTTTTCCTTGCCCAGCCACAGATAGGTGATAGGGCCGACCAGTACGGGCTTGGCCTTGAGACCCAAGGCCTGCACCTCTTTCACCTGATCAAACAGACGCTCGCTGCTGAGGCGGAAATCCATCCCCTCGTGGAACTCGGGGACGATGAAGTGATAGTTGGTATCGAACCACTTGGTCATTTCCATGGCTGGCTGGGTGGCGGAGCCGCGGGCCATGGCGAAGAAGGTGTCCAGACCGACCTGACCGCCGGCGAAGCCGTAACGGGGCGGAATGGCACCGAGGGTACAGCTCATGTCGAGCATGTGGTCGTAAAGGCTGAAATCACCGACGGGCACCAGATCCATGCCGCAGGTCTGTTGAATCCGCCAGTGGCGGTCACGTAACTGGGCAGCGCGGGACTGCAATTCCTGCTCGTCAATTTCCCTGGACCAGAAGCTTTCCAGCGCCTTCTTCAACTCGCGCTTGTGGCCGATACGGGGAAAACCGAGACTGTGGACCGATGTCATGGGCATTACTCCTCTGCGAAAATTGCCGCCATCATGCCCTGCCATGCCGGCGGGCTCAAGAGGGAATTTTTAGGCGTGGTGATGAAAAGCATTCATTAGTCCATCCGGAACCCGCGATGCAGTGCGACAATCCCGCCGGAGAGGTTGAATACCTCCACCCGCTCCAGCCCGGCATCTTCCATCATTACCTTGAAGGTTTCCTGATCGGGGAAGCGGCGGATGGATTCCACCAGATACTGGTAGCTCTCACGGTCTTTGGCCACCAGTTCGCCAATTCGCGGCAACAACTTGAAGGAGTACATATCGTACATGGTCTGCAAACCGGGCCAGCGTGGATGGGAGAATTCGAGGATCAATACCCGCCCACCGGTTTTCAGCACCCGATGAATTTCTTTCAGCGCCCTTTCGGGATGGGTCATGTTGCGAATGCCGAAAGCCAGGGTGACCAGATCGAATTCGCGGTCAGGGAAAGGCAGGGCCTCGGCATTGGCCTCGACAAACTCCACTCCCGCGATGATGCCTTTGTCGGCCAGGCGGCTTTCCCCCACCGCCAGCATCTCGGGATTGATGTCCGAGACCACGATGGAGCCGTTGGGCCGCACCCGCGGATAAATGGCGGCAGCCAGATCGCCCGTACCACCCGCCAGATCCAGTACCCGCTGCCCTGGCCGGGGCCGGGCGAGATCTACGGTAAAGCGTTTCCACAGGCGGTGGACCCCGAGAGACATGAGATCGTTCATCAGGTCATATTTGCTGGCGACGTTGCTGAAAACCCCCCTGACGAGCTGCTCCTTCTCCGTCTCGGGCACTTCCTGGTAGCCGAAGTGGGTGGTCGGCACCAGTGCCTGACTCTGTTCCCCGTTTTCGTGATGCGCGCTCATATGGTCTACTCCCCTGTTCCTTGTCGAATTTGTGGTGCGGCGTTGGTTCAGGCAGTACGCAAAAACAGACTGCCTCTCTCACTGATATAGTTGCGCAGACGATCGGGGAAGTCCGCAGTCACCGATCCCGCCACTTCCGGCAGCTCCATGAGCAATGCCGTCAAACGTCGCAGTTTGCCCAAGGATTCCCAGCGCGGCAATGGGCGCAGGGCATGGAGGATTTCCATGCGCATGAACAGGGGGGCCAATGCGGCGTCTATCAGACTGAAGTTATCGCCGGCGAAGAATGCGCCGTTTCCCATGGCCTTATCCAGTCGTTCCAGCTTGTCAAAAAGCTGACGACTGGCGGCGGTAAAACGCTCTTCTCCCTGAGCGACCATCATCTGCATCTGGTCGCCCAGTATTTCGCTGCCGAAGGCAATCCAGGCGCGGTGCTGCGCCCGCTCCAGCGGGTCGGCAGGATGGAGCACGGGGGCGATGGTTTCGTCCAGATATTCATTGATGACCTGCGAATCGAAAAGTACGGTGTGTTCATCGATCTTCAGGCAGGGGACTTTGCCCAGGGGCGACAGGGCCAGAAACCACTCCGGCTTATGCGCCAGATCAATGTGGGTGAGGGTGAAGCCCACCTGCTTGTGGAGCAGGGTGATGACCGAGCGCTGCACGTAAGGGCAGAGGGGAAAGCTGATGAGTTCCAGTGGCATGGCATTCTCCTGCAGCGGGTCAGCGCACCATCAGAGCGCAACGATAGAGGGCGACCTCGCCGAAAAGATTCGGCAACAAGCGGTTGCGCCAGGTTTCGCGACGCAGATCGTTCAGCACGACCCGCTGATGGACGGCAATCCCGTTATCATGGCACAGCGACTCGAAATCACGGATCGTACACAGATGGATATTCGGTGTATCGTACCACGTATGAGGCAAAACATCCGTCATGGGCATGCGGCCACGGATGCCCAGTTGCCAGCGCGCGTGCCAGTGCCCCATGTTGGGAAAGGTGACGATGACCTCGCGTCCCACCCGCAGCATCTCCAGCAGCAGTTCGCGCGGGTAGGTGGTCGCTTGCAGGGTCAGGGAAAGGACTACCGTATCGACGCTTTGATCGGCAAAATTGCGCAAACCTTGATCGAGATCCTGCTGAATCACCGGTATGCCGCGGCGTATGGCCGCCACCACCCTCGCCTCCTCGATTTCCACGCCATAGCCCTGCACACCTTTTTCGGCACGCAGGTAAGCCAACAGTTCGCCTTCCCCGCAACCCAGATCGAGGATACGGCTTCGGGGTGCAATCCAATCGGCGATAATCGCCAGGTCCTTACGCAGGGTCATGCGCCGATCTCTTCAGCAACCCGCCCCAGATAGGTGCCCAGCACTGCCACGTATTGGGGGATGGGCATCAGGAAAGAATCGTGACCATGCTCCGCCTCGATCTCCGCATAACTGACGTCCCGGTTACAGGTATAC
>JAMCRJ010000056.1 GCA_023381645.1 Gammaproteobacteria bacterium | reverse complement strand
ATCGTCTGGTCCACCGCTCCACCATCTTGGAGCTCCATGCAGAAAGCTACCGGCGCCGGACGGCCAAGAATCGCGCAAACGTCACCGTGACAACCAAGGAGGTAAAGCGCGACCTGGAAGAAACGGATTCACAGGATGGTGTAGTGTCACAGTAACAGCTTAGGGTCCCTCACTCACCGGCCAAGGTAATTGTCGCCGATGGGTCAAGATAATTGACGTCGAGCAGCCGACGGTACAAAGCCATTGAAGTGGCTTGCCGCGAACGCCCGCGCCAAACATACAAAGGCGATGGAGGCCCATGAGGAAGAAGTGGAGCAGTTTGATGTGATGATGGCCGCAGCAAAAAAAGCGCTAGCAAAAGCCGCCGATGCTGACGATGCCGAAAAGCTGCAATCTGCCAAGACCCGTATAGCGGCCCTCAAGGATTCCAAGCCAAAGCCGCCGACCCTGAAAAGGTACACAAGCAATGACGCCACCATCGAAAAGTTGGGCGACCTATGAGCACGGTCAAAGATATTGAAGGTTTTGTCTACGCTGACGGTCACGTAGCGTGAGGGGCTGGGGGGTAAACCCCCTCGAAGAACTTGAACAAACGTGCCTGTTGGGGGAGTGTCACTTTTCGACCAAGAAAAGGACCCCGCCAGTGTGCCATAACCTTCTGCAGGACCCCAAAATATTTCAGTGGTTGTACCGCGTGGATGAAGCCCTTGCCGAAGAAACCAGGACCACCCGGTGTGCCTGTGTCGGGAAGTGGCATCGGGCAGACTACCCGCGCAAGCCCAGAGGGAGGGTCACAGTGTCGCCCGGGAATGCCCTTCCGTCACCGAGTTGTCCCGTGCCTTCCGCATCGAAGTCCGGCGGCGGCAACGGCGCTCGGACGGCACGGTGAGTCTGGAGGGCAAGCGCTTCGAGATTCCTGCCCGCTACCGCACCCTCCCGGAGGTCACCCTGCGCTATGCCCGCTGGGATCTGACCCAGGTCGATCTGGTGGAACCGCGCACGGGTACGGTCCTCTGCCCGATCCACCCGCTGGATAAAACCGCCCATGCCGACGGGGCGCGCCGAACCCTGAACCCGACACCGGACCTCAGCCCCTTGCCGACCACCGGCGTTCCCGCCCGCTATCTGCCCAAGGAGTAAACCATGAGTCAAACGTTACTGGCCCTCTACGGGCTCAAGTGGAATCCCTTCTCCGCCGATCTGCCCATTGCGGCGGTCAGTGTCCCGCCCAAAGTCGAGGACTTCTGCTGGCGGATAGAACATGCTCTGGTCCGGGAGGGGGGCTTCGCTCTGATCCAGGGCGATCCCGGCACCGGCAAGAGCGTGATCCTGCGCTTGCTGGCGGAGCGCCTGTCCCGGTTGCCGGATCTGACCGTCGGCGCCATCCATCACCCGCAGAGCAATCTCGCGGACTTTGACCGGGAACTGGGAGATATCTTTGCCGTCTCCCTCAAACCCAGTAACCGCTGGGGCGGCTTCCTTCGATTCCCAGAGCTTGCTCAGTGTCCTCCTCGCCGGGGATGCCCGACTCACCGAAAAACTGCGCCGGGAAGAACTGGTCCCGCTGGGCAGTCGCATCCGGGTCCGTCTGCACACCGAGTCTGCCAGCCGCGATGAACTGCTCGGCTGCCTGGAACACCTGATGGCCGAAGCCGGTAATGCCGGACTGATGACGGCCGGTCTCTGCCAGACCCTCTGTGATCATGCCATGGGCAATTACCGGGTGCCCTGGCCGAGGCGTTCAATTGTGGGGTCAATGACCTGCCGCTGTCGATCATGCTCTCCTGGTTTGAACAAAAGGCTACCGCCATTCACCTTTCCCTGCTGGCTCTGGGTATCAAGGGGATCAAACTGGGGCCTACCCTGCCTGCCTATCTCACACCAACTTTGGTGCAGAAGCTCCAATCCCGTTTCGATCTTGATCTGGATCTTATTGGCGAGGCGCAAGCGGATTTGCAAGCGGCCCTGGCACATACGGCATAGCACAATGGAACGCCGCTTCGTTCAGCAACGGACGAAGCGACATAAGGAGAAGCACATCATGAGCAACTACGATATCACTATCCATGCCCGTGACAGGCAACAGGTGTCCTTCGTCTGTTCTGAGGCGGAAGATTTACTCTCTGCTGCGGACCGGGAAAGCATCCTGCTTCCTTCCCAATGCCGGGAAGGAACGTGCGGCGCCTGCGTGGCCACCGTCACCGCAGGTTCTTACCATCTGGGGGAAGTCAGTATGGAAGTCCTGCCAGAACAGGTGCAGGCACGCGGCGAGGTACTTCTGTGCCGTACCTATCCGCGAGAGGATCTGATTCTGGAGGCGCCTTACGACTACAACTACATCCGCTTTGAGCGTATTTCAGAGCGTGAGGCAGAAGTGATAGACGTCACGATGGTGGCTACGGGTACGCGACGACTGTTATTACGCCTGCAACCCGATGAGCAAGGGGGTGCTGCGGAATTCGAAGCCGGGCAATTTATGGAAATCCAGGTGCCTGGCAGCCATGCGCGTCGCGCCTATTCTCTAGCCAACAACACGAACTGGAATGGCGACCTGGAATTTTTCATCACGCTGCGGCCAAGATGGATTGTCCATGAGCATATGTGCCATGATCCTTTTCCTAGAACATGTATTCGGCGCCATGGAGCAGATGGGCGGCAAGTGTATCCGGACCATAGGCCAGGCGCGGGCCGGCTTTGCGCTGACCATGATGGCGGTTACCTACAACATCAAGCGACTGGTGTTTCTCGAAGTAGGTCCTATGCGGGCGGTGGCTTGCCCGTAATGCGGCAAATTATGGAAAAACAGCCGTAAAGAACAGCATTCGGCATCAAAACAGCAGGGAAATAACCTGAATTCTGATTTTTCAGATTATTCTTCGTTCTGAGCGCCGGTTTTTAGAGGTGCCCTGTAGTGTACTGGTACCCTTCGGCTGATCCCCGGAGCGAGGCCGATCAGATTGTTTAGACGCTTGGGACATGACTCCGTAAATCAAATTAATCGAGTTATTGTTTTGGCGATGATAGAGCATGGCGTGGCATCCTTTTCCCTGTGGATTTGCACAGGATACCGAAAAAACAGGCGGTTAAGCGTTCATTAGAGGGTTTTTTCCGGTGTTTTGGTGAATTACACAGATGGCGCGGTGGGCCACGGAGAGAATAATAGCGGCGTTTCACCGCCCCTGAACCGTTACGGAGTTACGGCTTTCGGTCCCTTCTGGTTGGAATCATGACGAGATGTTCCACGCGCGCAGAATTTAATACCTGGTGCTGAATGCGCTGGTCGAAGGTCGCAAAGCATCCACCATGGTCAAGCGCGAGAGCGAGCAGATAGACGTCGGTGACTTGACGATGACCCAGTATCTTTGTCCAGTCCAGTGAATCGTTATGGAGTAGGTCGAGACTGTCAGGCCAGAAAGCGTGAGACGGGGAATGGGTGGCATCGGTAAGCCGTCCGGCGATATCCGCGACTGGCAAGGCTCCAGGATAGCTGGGTTGTGAGAGGATGCGCAGGCAGCCGTTGACGGTGATCGGGCAGGTGGCCCAGCCATCCTTATACTGCGCGAGCCAATGATGTGCGGCGCGGTGGTGGATGTGGGCGGCGTCGAGCAGTGCAATCAGCACATTGACGTCGAGCAGGGCGCGCATCAGAGGCCAGATTCGTCGCGCAGGCGGTCGATGAGGCTGTCGGTGACGAGCCTGTTGTCAGCCGGGATGGGCCGGAAGCCATTCACTGTGTTCTCAGGCGGCGTTGTGGATATGGGGAAATGGCCGGTAAACGCGACCCGCAAAAGGCGGGACACTGCTGCACCGGCGCTGATATGCTCACGCCGGGCCAGTTCGCGTGCAGCGTCCAGCACATCGTCTTCGATATCCAGTGTAGTACGCATGGGACGATTCTCCTGCGGATTTGGTGCGACGATGTTTTGATGCTATATCACCGCATTGGAAGTTGTCAATGATGATGACAACCGTTTTGTTCGTGCGCGCGGGTATATTGTTTCGACAGTGGGTAGGGATGAGGCGATGATTCTGGATTATATTCGCCATCAGGAGAAAGAGGAGCGAATGGATCACTTGAACATATGGATCTGATCCAGGCCACCCTGTGGTGGCGCCAAAACTGAGGGGCCGCGTTAGCGTCCCCGTTTCAAGCCGCTTTGAGCGGCTCACGAACCAAAGCTCCCGGCTTTGCCGGGAGCTATTTACCTATTCATGCTGTGTTGTTGCTTGGCGCCCGTCTTTTGGTCGTCAACCATTATTCCATAACGTATGATCCCTTTTGAGAAAGTCGTCATGTGAAACATAATGAGAGCAATCGGAGGAAAATGTCAATCCTACGGTGCCGTTAAAGATGTTGACAGATCCTGAACGTAAATAAAATATTCCTTGCATAAATCTCAAGGTTCGTAAATTGCTCAATATTTTCCGGACCTCTTGCTGGGGTACCACAGCTTCATCCGGATATGAACGCTTAGGATAGGCCAAGCAGATATTCGGGTCTATCAGTTCGTCTATAGTCAGCAGACGATACCGATACGGATCATCCATCACCCAGAGTATGGCCTGGCTGCTAGAGAAATGGAGAATTATATGGTACACACCATGTACGAGTATCAATTCGTCCACTACACTAAGCACGGTATCCAGATGTCTATCCATTTTGCTTTCGGAACGAATTTTCGTATCGGCCATATCCGATATGAACGGGTCTCCTTCAAACCGCCGGGAATGCCGGGGCTCTTCGTATATTTCGCCTGCCTGAGGCAAGTCCCTCAAAGCAAAATCCGCACCAATGAAGCCGAGAAGTATGCCGTCAGTGTCACGCACAAATTGAATGGCGGTCAACGAAGGCCGTAGCGCATGCAGACTGATATAGGCTTCGCACAACAGAAAGTCGACAGCCTGGACCCCTTCTCGTATGTAGGGCCACTGCTGATACTGCGCTTCACGATATTTGTTAGAATACTCGGCAGCCAGCAAGGCTTCTCTATCGATTTGGAAGAGATGAAGCCAACCATTATCCACCAGTTCTCGGACGAGAACATGGCGGGAAATGATGCTATCGATCTCCGCCTGCGGTGCCTCAATCAACACGTTAAGGCGGACCGGCTCATGGATCCAACGATTACCGTCGTGCAGGGACTGCAAGGCAAAACCGACACGCAAATCCCCTCCATTCCCCTCAAGAACGCCGATAGATCCCCCAACGACATTATGTAGCACCTTATTGCCGCTACCGAAACGCAAAGTGTCTACCATGGAGCCGTAATATTGCATATTGATCCAGTTTGCCACCACCATGGGTGCAGTCATAATCAATTCCAATGTGGAGAAGCCAACGTCTTTTTGCCAGTCATAATCATGCAAAAAAGCCCGACCCCCAAGTCAACGCCCCTTGTCCTTTGGCGGGGGGCCGCAATAAAAGCGGCGTTGCCCGCCAGTGCCCATTCGGGTCTGACCTCGGCCCAGTCCCGAGTGCGTCGCCGCATGTCGCGCGTGACCACCTCAGGAGATTGAGAGGCCGTACCCAGCAGGGTGGCGCGCTCCATCCGCGTAAGCTCGCCCGCATCGGCCAGACATTGGCGAAGATGCGCCAGATCGTTAGCATGTGTTGCCGGCAGATCGTCCGTATCGAAGAGCATCACTTCATCTGTTGTGGTGTCATGCAATCCGGCAATGAAATAGGTGTCTTCCGGAATTTTAA
>JAMCRJ010000090.1 GCA_023381645.1 Gammaproteobacteria bacterium | reverse complement strand
TACCCGTCAAAGAGCGTGTGGTTCGGGACGGCAATCTGATCACCGGTGGCGGTGTGACCGCGGGAACAGACTTCGGCCTCGTGGTGGCCGCAGCCCTGCGCGGTCAAGCCGCAGCGGAAGAAGTGCAGCTTGCCCTGGAATATGCGCCGGAGCCACCTTTCCAGGCCGGTAGGCCGGAAGATGCCCCCAAGGATATCGTGGATGCTGTCCGCCGCCATACCGAAACATTGCGCGTCGAACGCGAGCGGATGATAAAGCCGAAGGAAACCCTCATGCATCGCTTGATCAAAGATAAACAGTGATCAATACACCGGCAACTCTGTCGTATCCACCACCCTGCGCAGCACAAAGCTGGAATGCACGCCGGTCACCCCCTCGATGCGCGTCAGGCGATGGAGTAAAAATTCCTGAAAATGCGCCATATCGCGCACGGCAACTTTGATCTGGTAATCCGCGTCATGGCCGGTGATGAGGTAGCACTCCAGTACCTCCGGCGAGCGACGGATTTCTGCCTCAAAATGCTCGAAACGCTCGGGGGTATGGCGGTCCATGCTGATGTGCATCAGGACCATCAGCGCCAGGCCCAGACGCTGCGGATCCAGCAGAGCCACGCGCTTGCGGATGATCCCGGCTTCTTCCAGCGCCTGCACCCGGCGCAGGCAGGGGGAGGGGGACAAACCGATGCGCTCGGCGAGACGCTGATTGCTGAGTCCGCCGTCGCGCTGTAGCTCCTCCAGAATGCGGCGGTCGTAGCGATCTAATTCGATGGTAGGGGCTTTAGACTTCATAGCACAATATTACTCCGTTAATGGATGTTAGTGCGCAATAATCATGCGACATAGTCGCTTTTATGGCCCCAATTCGCAAGCACCTGCCGCGACTTCTTCCCTATACTGCGTCCATCGTCACTTGCCGCAGGAGATTGGACCATGGGGACCTTCAACCACCGCCGTTACCGCGCCTTTGCGCCCGTCCACAAACCGGACCGGCGCTGGCCTAACCGTCGTATGCACCACGCGCCCATCTGGACCAGTGTCGATCTGCGCGACGGCAATCAGGCGCTGGTCTCCCCCATGAGTGTCGAGCAAAAGCTCCGGATGTTCGATTTGCTCGTACGTATGGGCTTTCGGGAGATTGAGGTGGGTTTTCCCGCCGCCTCCCAGCCCGATTTTGCCTTTGTCCGGCGCATCATTGAAGAAGATCGTATCCCCGAGCAGGTGACCATCCAGGTGCTCACCCAGGCGCGGGAAGCGCTGATTGACCGCACTTTCGAGGCGTTGAAAGGGGTGCGGCGGGCGATCGTCCATGTCTACAACTCTACCAACCCGACCCAGCGCGAGCAGGTGTTTGGCCTGGATCGGGAGGGCATCCAGGCCATTGCCGTGCGTGGCGCGGAGTGGGTGAAGGCCGGGGCCGCACGTTATTCAGAGACGGAATGGGTCTTTCAGTATTCGCCGGAGAGCTTCAGCACCACCGAGTTGGATTATGCGGTGGATGTCTGCGAGGCGGTCAACGCGGTCTGGCGGCCTGATCAGGGGCAGGCGGTGATCCTCAATCTGCCCGCCACCGTCGAGTCGTCCATGCCCAACGTCTTCGCGGACCAGATTGAATGGTTCTGCGACCATTTGCGCGGGCGGGAACATGTGCAGATCAGTGTTCACAACCACAATGACCGCGGCTGCGCGGTGGCGGCGGCGGAACTGGCGGTGTTGGCGGGTGCCGATCGGGTGGAGGGCACTCTCTTCGGCAATGGCGAACGCACCGGCAACATGGATATTCTCACCATGGCCATGAATCTCTACTCTCAGGGCATTGATCCGCAACTGGATATGTCCATGGGCACGGAAATCGCGGAGATCTATACCGCGTGTACGGGTATGGTCGTGCCGCCGCGCCATCCCTGGTTTGGCGAACTGGTCTACACGGCGTTTTCCGGCAGTCATCAGGATGCCATTCGCAAGGGTATGCACCATCGGCGAGGATGGGAAGACGCCGTCTGGGAGGTGCCTTATCTGCCTATCGATCCCGCTGATCTGGGGCGCAAGTACGAGGAGGTGGTGCGCATCAACAGTCAGTCCGGGAAGGGCGGTGTCGCCCATGTGCTGGAGCGCGACCACGGTATTTCCTTGCCGCGCTGGTTGGCGCAGGACTTCAGCGCCGTAGTGCAAGCGGCTTCTGAACAAGAGATGGGGGAGGTCAGCTCAGCGCAGATTTTCGCCCTGTTTGAGGGCCATTATTGCCAGCCCGCGGAGGACTGGCACCTGCGCCGCTATCGTCTCAGCCGGGAAGGGGAGCAGGTCGCAGCGACCGTGGTGGTTGGCCCGGAGGCACAGCCGCATATTTTGCAGGGCAAGGGGAGCGGCGCCGTAGGTGCCTTGGTCGATGCCCTGATCCAGAGTTGGGGCGTTCGTGCCGAGGTGGAACAATTCGACCAGCATGCCCTCGGCACCGGTACCGGCGCCCGCGCCATGGCCTGCGTCCGGGTCAGTGTGGACCATGGCCATGCAGCATCGGCCGTGGCCTTTGGCGAGGATACCACTGAGGCCGCTTTACAGGCGGTGCTCAGTGCTATTGGCCGGTCCGTTGCAAAAAACAACACATGGAGCACATCGGTAGAACGGCAAGTACGTTGATTGCCGCGTTATGCCCTCGCAGGTCGGCGCACGGTAACCACCACGTATTTTGCCATCTGCATGGCGGAAATCCCCATGCCCTGACGACGATATCCTGTCGTCACGGCATGGGAATCTCCCTCCCGACCCGCCTGGCCGCGATGCTTGACCTTGCGGCTGTATACCGTCTGGTCCCTTTCCACCCTGGTGGGCTGCACGCCGAAGCGCGGTTTCAGGCGCTTGGGGACGATACGTAAGGTCTCCTTTTTCATAACCTGGTGCTCCTCTCAGTCGATAATGCTAGAGTTTCATTCTAGCATGAACATGAGCGTAGCGGTGGCACCTCAAGCTGCCTGCGGCGGCGCTGCAAGCTTGCCAGCCAGCCACGCCAACGCCGTGCAGACGGCAATGATCCCCATATCCGCGCCCCTCATGGCCGTTGTCGCGAATACCCGCTGAAAAAATGGCAGACAGGAGAAAAGCCCCTGGGCAATCAGAGCAGCCAACATCGCTACCGCCAGGACGATATCTCCCCAGTCACGACGCCAGCGCCCATACATGGCCAGCAGTATTCCGGCCTCCATGCCTACCAGGGCATTCACCGCCAGGGTATGCGCATGGCTGTCGCTGTGCAGAGTCGCATCGCCAAAAAACACCGCAAAGACGGTTATAACCAGAAAGGTACTCAACCCGACGATGCGCCACCATAACGCCCCTGGAATGAGCGCCTCCCGGGCCGGACGCGGTTTGCGCTCCATCACGCCTTTATCCGCCCCCATGAATGCAAAAGCCAGGGTCAGCGTACTGGCGGTAATCGTGTTCACCCAAAGTATTTGCAATGGAGTAATGGGCAAGGTCATTCCCGACAGCACCGCGAAAAAAATCACCAGCCCTTGCGCAAAATTAGTCGGCAGCATAAAGAAAGTCGTGCGCCGGATATTGTCATAGATGTGGCGCCCCTCCGCCACGGCGGTGGCGATATGGGCAAAGTTGTCGTCACTCAGTACCATGGCCGCAGCCTCGCGGGCCACGTCGCTCCCTGATTGCCCCATGGCCACACCAATCTGCGCCCGGCGCAAGGCGGGTGCATCGTTGACGCCATCACCGGTCATGGCGACTACCTCGCCGCTGGCCTGCAGGGTCTGTACCAGTTCCAGCTTATCGGCGGGCTGCACTCTGGCGAAAACCACCGCGTCGCGGGCCAGGGCCTGCCGTTCCTCGGCATCCGCGCTGGCCCACTGGGCATGATCGACCACCGCCGCCGGACCATCCTCCAGAATGCCGACCTGACGGGCGATAGTGGCCGCTGTCTGCGGATGATCGCCGGTAACCATGATCACTCGGATACCCGCGCTGCGGCAGGCAGCAATGGCGGCCGGTACGGCGGGACGCGGTGGGTCCAGCAGCGCGACAACGCCCAACCAGGTCCAGCCACCATCGTCCAGAGCCTCCCACTGCCCATCCACCGCGCTGGCCAGGGCAAGGGTACGCATGCCGGCAGTCGCCATATCCGCAATGACTTTGTGCCAATAGGCCGGAACGACTTCCGCCACCCCGCTGGCGGTCGCCATCCGCTGACAGCGCCGCAGGACCCACTCCGGGGCGCCTTTAATGGCGATGCCGTCGCTGTGGCGCGTCGCCATGAAGGGTTGCTCGTGGCTGAAAGGCCGGGCATCCACCCGCGGAGATTCCATCCGCGATACGTCGACGTCCGCACCATGCGTGCCCGCATAGCGGAGCAGGGCCTGTTCCAGAGGGTCACCAATACCGCTCTTATCGTTGCGTAGTTGCGCGTCATTACACAAAATCATGACCCGCAGGGCACGTTGCAGCAGGGCGGGGGAGTCATCGGCTAGGGCCAGGCCCTGCACGGTCATACGATTTTCTGTCAGGGTGCCCGTTTTGTCGGTGCAAATGACGGTAACCGTGCCCAGGGTTTCCACTGCCGGTAACTGGCGGACAATGGCGCCGCGTTGCGCCATACGCTGCACGCCCAGCGCCAGGGTCACACTGATTATCGCTGGTAATCCTTCAGGAATAATGGCTACCGCCAGACTGATGGCAGCGAGCAGGGCGAATTCCAGCGCCTCGCCTCGCCACCAGGCGATACCCGCCGCGATGGCGGCCAGAAGAACGACGGTGAAGGCTAGAGTCCGGGACAAGCGGCTGATGCGCTCCAGCAGAGGCGAGCGCACGGTCAGGGTAGTTCCCATGAGCTGGTGGATACGGCCTATTTCGGTGGCACTGCCCGTGGCGGTCACTTGGCCAATACCATCTCCCCCGGTCACCAGCGTTCCGGCCCGCAGCAGTAACCCGTCCGCGTCGCCAGAAGTGGTTTTATCCACCGGGACGGATTCCCCCGTCAGCAGGGATTCGTCCACCCGCAGGGCATGCGCCTCCAGCAACCGCATGTCCGCGCTGATACGTGCGCCATTTTCTACCCGCACCCAGTCGCCGGGCACCAGTGCTTCAGCGGGCAGATGCTGCCAGGCGCCATCGCGACAGACCAACACCTGCGGGGCGAGAAAAGATTGCAGTGCCTGCACCGCTTTCTCGGCGCGGTTCTCCTGAACAAAGCCGAGCATGGTGTTGATCAGGATCACCGCGCCGATGACCGCGCCGTCTACCAGATGTCCGAGTACCAGCGATAAGAGTGCAGCGGCCAGCAGGATCGCGATGAGGGTGTTACGAAACTGCGCCAGCAGTTGTTGCCACCAGCGCGGCGCATGGGCCGTGGGCAGACGATTGAGCCCGTATTGTTGCTGCAACGCCGAGGCCGCAGCGCTGCTCAGACCGCATGCCATTGGATCATGCTCCGTGGCGTCCATGTTGATCCCTCCGGTCGCGCAAAAACCGAAATTACGGTGGACTCAGTAGCTGCAAGGACCATTGGCCGTTTTCCCAGCGCCCGATTTGTGCGCCATCAGCACCCCAGGCACCCAGCACCATGCGCCGTCCCTCCGGACCCTGCTCCCAAACGGGGCGATGGGTATGGCCGTGAATCAAAATGTCATAAGTGGCGCCATCCAGCGCGAAAGCGCCTTCCCCGTGGAGGGCGGCAACGATGGTCTGCGGATTGGCATCGGTTATGGCTGGTGCTTTGGCCCGCACTTCCCGGCTACTGCCGCGACGCAATCCGCGGGCGATACGCTGGAGCCAGGCATAAGGCAGGCGTCCCAGCGTCAGGCGAGTCAGCGGATGGCGAATCACCCGGCGAAAGCGCTGGTAACGATGATCGTCGCTACACAGCAAGTCACCATGAGTCAGCAGGATGCGCTCTTCACCCAGTTGCAGCAGCGCCGGGTCGGGCAGAGCGATAATCCCGAACTGCGCCAGAAAGGCGGCATCCAGCGCAAAGTCCCGGTTACCGACCATGAGGTACACCGTGGTGCCCTGCTTCTGCAGATCATGGAGCAGGGCAAGGATTTCCGCATAGGGCGCTTCCGCCGCCTGATCCTGATGCACCCAGTAGTCGAACAGATCGCCCAGAATAAAGACAGCCCGCGCAGCCCGGCCTTCACGCAAACAAAAATGGCGGAACAGGGCGGTCAGCGCGGGCTGTGCGGAGCAGAGGTGCAGGTCAGAGATAAACAGCACGGGGCCGTTACCGAGGTCTGCACCTTGCACTACCATAGACTCAGGCCGCAGACTGACGCTCGCCCTTGTCGATGGAGATGGTTTCCTTGGGCACGTCCTGGTGCATGCCCTGGTTACCGGTCGGGGTCTTGGCGATATCGTCTACCACATCCATCCCGCCGATGACCTTACCAAAAACGGCATAACCCCAGCCCGAGCCGGAAGCCGTCTTGAAGTTGAGGAAATCATTGTCTGTCAGATTGATGAAGAACTGCGCGGTGGCGGAGTGGGGATCGTTGGTCCGTGCCATGGCGAGCGTACCCCGCGCATTCTTCAGACCATTCTCCGCCTCGTTGGCGATGGGCGCATGGACGGCTTTCTGCTGCATGTCCGCCGTAAAACCCCCGCCCTGAATCATGAAGCCAGGTATCACGCGATGAAAGATGGTGCCGTCAAAAAAGCCCTCATCGACATACTTCAGAAAATTCTCGACGGTGTTGGGCGCCTTGTCGGCGTCCAGCTCGATGACGATATCACCCTTGTTGCTGTGCAGCACTACTTGCGGATTTGCCATGAACACTCCTCAGAATTCAGGGCACCAGCGCCCTGCTAGAAAAATTCACCACTCAGGCCAGCGGCGACGAAGGCCAAGAGTAAAGCGACAGAGCGGGCTTTGTCGATACCCGGCATAAGCGTTAATCACTTTTTTCGAGTACCTCGCAGAGCAGGGTGCCCTGCGCCAGAGTCGCGCTGATTTGCGCATGCACTGCGACAGCGGCGCTGCCAAAAATGACCTTACCGGACTCGTCGCGAAGGACGGCAAAACCGCGTTGCAGCACGGCCAAGGGGTCCAGCAGGCGTAAGGCTGCTACCTGCCGCTGCTGTTGCGCCTCAGCGCTGGCCAATCGCTTGTCCATCGCCAGAATCAGTGCGGCGCGCCGGGCTTCCAAGCTCTCTTTCAGATTCTGCAGACGCTGGCGCGGGTCTTGCCGCAAACGTCGCGCCTGGAGTGCCTGCAGTCGTTCGCCCCATATGGCCTGCTGACGCTGCATGGCCTGCCGCAATGCCTCACGCGCCAGACGCAAACGGTGCTCGGCATCCTGCACCCGCTCGCCGGGATGACGAAGGCGCAGCCGCAAGTAGTCGAGACGCTGGGTCGCGTCCCGTAGCGTGCGCTGCATGGACTGTTCCAGTTGTCGCCGTTGTGTCTGCACCTGCGGCAACCACTCAGCGCGGTCGGGGCTAACCGCTTCCGCCGCCGCCGTGGGGGTCGCCGCGCGCAGATCACCCGCGAAATCGGCAATGGTGAAATCAATTTCATGACCGATGCCCGTCACCACCGGCACCGGGCAGGCACGAATGGCGCGCGCCACACTTTCCTCATTAAAACACCATAGATCCTCCGCGCTGCCGCCACCCCGCGCCAAGATCACCACATCCTCCTGCTGCCGAGTGGCGACACGGGCCAGCGCGGTGCAAATCTGTGCCGCCGCCTGGTCGCCCTGCACCAGCACCGGATAGACCATGACCGCGAGCATCGGCCAGCGCCGCGCCAGCGTCACCCGGATGTCATGCAGCGCCGCGCCGCTCGCCGAAGTGACCACGGCGACCCGTTGCGGCCAGCGAGGGAGGGGCCGTTTCAATTCCGGCGCAAAAAGCCCTTCGGCCGCGAGTTTGTCCTTGAGAGCGGCAAAACGCGCCTGTAAATCGCCCTCACCGGCATCCAGCAATTGCTCGACAATCAACTGAAAGTCGCCCCGTCCTTCATACAGGGTGGGCTGCGCCAGTACCCGCACCTGCATGCCGTTGCGGGGCTGAATCCGGGTATAGATATTGCGCTGGCGGAACATGGCGCAGCGCACCTGCGCCCGCGCATCCTTCAGCGAAAAATACCAATGTCCCGATCCGGGGCTGCTGAAATTGGACAGTTCACCCTCCACCCTCAACAGCGGAAAATTCCCTTCAATGATCTCGCGGGCAGCAGCGTTGAGTGCACTGACGGTGAGTATAGGGATCTGCGAATCATTGCTGGTCATGGCACGCTCTCATGGCTGCGGCGGGGACGTGGTGGAGGCTCTTGACCCTGTCGCCCTTCGCGTTCTAAGGTCAGCATAATACATTTTACTGTCATTCGGGATGGTCCCGCATGACCGGCGCATTGCTGCGCAAACGTCCTCATCAAAGGAATGCATCATGGCCATAGTAGAACTCACGCAAGATAATTTCGACGCTGTCGTGGCTGGAAACGACATGGTGCTGGTCGATTTCTGGGCGCCCTGGTGTGCACCCTGCCGCGCTTTCGCGCCCATTTTTGAAGCCGCTGCCGAGAAGTATCCGGATGTGGTATTTGCCAAGGTGAACACGGACACCGAGCAGGAACTTGCGACTTCATTCCAGATCCGTTCCATCCCCACCCTGACCGTCTTCCGCCAGCAGATCGGTATTTTCTCTCAGGCGGGCTCACTCCCGGCCAGCGCGCTGGAAGAAGTGATTCAACAGGCTCAGGCACTGGATATGGACAGAGTCCGCGAAGAAATCTCTGCTCAACCGGATACAACGCACTGATGGTCACATCGGTGTCTGGTCATGGGCAGGCGCTTCATGGTCATCACCGATGAGATCAATGCCAGGCCGATACGTGCCGCACCCCCAGGAAATGCATATTCAGTGGAATTTCTATTTTCCGGGTTTGCGCTGCGAGTTGCTTTGAGAACGGCATATACGGGAAGGAGAGCCGGATGATCCGTTCTGCTGCTGCGTCCAGGGCTTTGTTCCCCGATGACTGCTCCATGATGATGCGTTGAAGGTCTCCGTGCGGATTCAGCACGACCTTGACCTTAAGTTGCCCGACCATTTCCCCAGGGTAATTGAGATCGCCGATCCGCTCCAGTTTCTGTATCCATCCGGCAATATAAAAATCCGCCACTGGCCCTTTCGGATTTTCAAACTTTGGTAGTGGCGGGCTTGCGGTCGCGGCGCGGGCCGCTTGGTCCATCTGTTCTTCCAATCTGCCAATGCTGATATGAGGCAAGGGTTGATGCTGCGTACCGGGGGATGCCTGTGTCATTTCCGGTGTCACCTGCTGCGACAGAGGATGCGCTGGTGCCGGGGCACGGCGGGGTTGCGGCACGGCTCTCGGTTTAGGCTGCGGACGTGCGGCGGGCACGATCCGATGCGGCGCGACCAACGGCCTGCTGGGAGGCAGGACCCGCGGCATGGTTGGGCTGGGCGCCTGTGGCCGGATAGGTTTGGGCATGATTTCAAAGGTCTTGTGGACAGTTGTTTGACTGCGCAACGCTACCATTTTCGGCTTCTGGACGTGAATCAGGAAAAAAATACCCAGCGCCATAAGCAAAGCGGAGAGCAGCAACCAAGGCGGCAGGCTCTCGCTCCAGTGCGGTTTTTCCTCGGGAACCAGAAAATAAAACTTGTGTTCAGCGATGGCCAATCGTCCTAACCTCGCGGCAACGCCGCCCCACGCAATTCAACCGCCCACGCTGGGCGGGCACTGGGCGTAAGCTTGAATCATCGACAGCCCCGAGTAAAGGTGGCGCGCCGTACTCAGGGCTAATGCTTCCGCACACTGGGGATGTGGGGCAGAAATCCGGCCAGTATACCGAGCAAAGGCAGGAAAGCGCATATCTGATATACCATCTGGATACTCCAGACGTCTGCCAGTTCCCCCAGCAATGCGGCACCGACCCCGCCTAGACCAAAAGCCAGCCCGAAAAACAGACCGGAAACGGTCCCGATCTTGCCGGGTACCAATTCCTGTGCATACACCACAATGGCCGGGAAGGCCGAGGCCAGCAGAAAACCGATGACCATGGTCAACATGGCACTCAGGGTCAGGTCCACGTAGGGTAGAGCCATGGTGAATGGTGCGATCCCCAGCAGAGAGACCCAGATCACCTTCTTGCGGCCAATCCTGTCACCAATCGGCCCGCCCGCCAATGTCCCCGCTGCTACTGCCGCCAGGAAAACGAAGAGGTGCATCTGCGCTTCCCTGGTTCCGATATGAAAGCGCTGCATTAGGTAAAAAATCAGGTAACTGCTGATGCTGGTCAGATACAGAAACTTGGAGAACATCAGTGCGACCAGTATGATCATGCTGCGTCGCACCAGTTTGGCAGGTAGCAAGGGCGCCATGGCCTTTGCCGCTGGCCTTCTGGGCTGACGGTGCTGGTGCTGATACCAGCGCCCCACGAAAGAAAGAATCACGATGGCTAGCAACGCCGCCAGTGAGAACCATGACAGGCTGTGCTGACCGTTGGGCATGACGATAAAGGCGGCCAGCAACGGGCCCGCCGCTGTGCCCACATTTCCACCCACCTGAAAGATGGATTGCGCCAGTCCGTGACGCCCGCCAGAGGCCATCCGCGCCACCCGCGACGACTCTGGGTGGAATACCGAAGAACCCAGGCCCACTAACGCCGCTGCCAATAAGAGCACCTCATAATTCGGAGCCACGGATAGCAACAGTAGCCCACCAAAGGTAAACAGCATGCCGAAGGGCAATGAATAGGGCATGGGGTGGTCATCGGTAAAACGCCCGACCAACGGTTGAATGATGGATGCGGTCAACTGATAGGCGAGCGTAATCACCCCGATCTGCCCAAAACTCAGGTCGAAATGGCTTTTGAACAGCGGGTACACCGCCAGCATCAGAGACTGGATGCTATCATTGAGTAAATGTGACACGCTGATAGCGCCCAAGACCTCAAAGCGGGTGACGCCGACGGCCGTGCTGGGGACATTCCCAACCTTTTGCAGAGACATGGCGGAAGCCTTTAAGATGATGTGCGGCGGGATTTTAGGCGTTGACGAACGTACCGTCCAGTCTGAATCTTCGTTTTTTCCCTTGCCCAGAGGACTGGGCCTAGTGTTTAATTGGCGAACATGGAAAAGCATATGAACGACGAATCGTCCCCCGTGGAAGCTCCCGCCGACTTCGCAAGCACCCTGGATGCCTTGGAAGAGACCGTTCGCCGCCTGGAAGGGGGGCAGTTGGGTCTGGAAGACTCTGTCGCCCTTTTCCAGCGCGGCATTGAATTGTCCAGGTGTGCCGAGGGGCAGTTGCAGAACGCTCGGCAAATCGTGGAAACACTGCTTGGAGAGGACGCGGTTCCTGCTCCGCTTACTCAGGAAGAAGACGGATGACGCTGGATGTTGCGGTGAACGACGAAACTTTTGCGCAGTTCCGGTCACGCTCGGTACGTCGCATTGAGGACGTTCTGGAAACACTGCTGCCCCCGGCGCATCTTCTGCCGGCGCGGCTGCATGACGCCATGCGTTACAGTACGCTGGGTGGCGGCAAGCGCGTCCGTCCCCTGCTGGTATATGCAGCAGGGGTCTGCTTGGGGGTGCCGCTGGAGCATCTGGACCGCCCTGCAGCGGCATTGGAAATGATCCACGCCTATTCGCTAGTGCATGATGATCTCCCCGCCATGGATAATGATGATCTGCGTCGTGGCCTGCCCACCTGTCACCGCGCCTACGATGAAGCCACGGCTATTCTTGTTGGCGACGGGTTGCAAGCACAGGCCTTCCTGGTGCTTGCTGAACCGGGTTGGGGCGTGACGGCGGAATGGCAGGTGCAGATGTTGGCGACCCTCGCGCAGGCCTCTGGTTCGCGGGGCATGGTGGGCGGGCAGGCCATTGATCTTGCTGCGGTGGGGCATGAACTGGCCTTACCGGCGTTGGAGCAAATGCACCTGCACAAAACGGGCATGCTCATGCGCTGCGCCATACAGTTGGCGCTCTGCGCGGCAGGCATTGATGCGCAGGAGGCCCGGGGTGCCGCGCTGCTGCGTTACGCCGACCGTGTCGGGCTCGCCTTTCAGGTGCAGGACGATATCCTCGACGAAATCGGGGATCTGCAACAGACCGGAAAAGCGCAGCAGGGCGCGGATCGCAGCCGCAATAAGCCCAGTTTTGTCACCCTGCTTGGTCTTGCAGAGGCACAAAGCTATGCCCGACGCCTGCTCGACGAGTCTCTGGATGCCTTGCAATCCTGGCAGGCAGAAGCAGATCATCTTCGCGCCCTGGCGCGCCTCATGATAGAGCGGAGCAAATGAGCGATTTGTTGAAGGGTATCCCCATGCCTGCCGAACTACGCCAGATGTCGCGCAGTGAACTGAAGAGCGTGGCCAAGGCGGTACGCCACTTCCTCTTGGAAACGGTTAGCCAGACGGGTGGGCATCTCTCTTCCTGTCTGGGGGCGGTGGAACTGACCGTGGCGCTGCACGCCGTATTCAATACACCGGAAGATCGTCTGATTTGGGATGTCGGGCACCAGGCATACCCCCACAAAATTCTGACCGGACGTGGCGCACGTTTTCCGCAGTTGCGCATCAGGGATGGTCTCTCCGGTTTTCTCAAACGGGATGAGAGCCCCTATGACAGCTTCGGCGCCGGGCACTCCAGTACCTCTATCAGCGCTGGTTTGGGGATGGCGGTGGCGGCCAAGCTGGAGCATAAATCACGGCAGGTGGTGGCGATCATCGGTGATGGTGCCATGACGGCGGGCCTCGCCTATGAAGCGCTGAATAACGGCGGGGTTTTGGATGCCGACCTGCTGGTTGTCCTCAATGACAACGAGATGTCTATTTCACCCAATGTGGGCGCGGTATCCCGGTACCTGACGCGTATCCTCTCCGGTCGCCTCTATAACACCGTACGCGAGGGTGCGGGACAGGCATTGAGTTTCGTACCGCCACTGCGTGAACTGGCCAGAAAGGCGGAAGAGGGCGTGAAGGGACTGGTGACGCCGGGGACGCTGTTCGAGGAAATGGGATTTCACTATTTTGGTCCCATTGATGGCCACGATCTGGATACGTTGATCCCGACGCTCGAAAACCTGAAAAAAATCAGAGGGCCACGTCTGCTTCATGTGATCACCAAAAAGGGCAAGGGCTATGGCCCTGCCGAGCTGGATCCCTGCGGCTATCACGGAGTAACGCCCTTTAACCGGAGCGATGGCAGGATGGCGAAGAAATCCGCCGGTGCACCCAGCTACACCCAGGTGTTCGGCGACTGGCTCTGCGAAAAAGGCGCGGCGGAAAAACACCTGGTCGCCATTACACCGGCCATGCGGGAGGGCTCCGGGCTGGTGCGCTTTGAGCAACTGTTTCCCGAGCGCTATTTTGATGTGGGTATCGCCGAGCAGCATGCGGTGACTTTTGCGGCAGGGCTGGCCTGTGATGGGATACATCCGGTAGTCGCCATCTACTCCACCTTTTTGCAGCGGGCCTATGACCAGCTCCTGCATGACGTCGCCATCCAGAATCTGCCGGTACTTTTTGCCATCGACCGTGCCGGACTGGTGGGCGCCGACGGCGCCACCCATCAGGGTGCCTTCGACATCGCGTATGCCCGTTGCATACCCAATCTGGTCATCATGGCACCAAAAGATGAGCAAGAAATGCGCGACATGCTCAATACAGGTTTTGCCTGGCAGGGGCCCGCCCTGGTGCGTTATCCGCGCGGCAACGGACTGGGCGTATCCCTGGACAGAGATTTGTCGCGACAGATCCCTGTCGGCAAGGCCGAGGTCCTGCGGAAAGGCAAGGATCTAGCGATTCTCGCCTTCGGTACCCGGACGGCAGCGGCCATGGTGGCGGGCGAAGCCATCGACGCCACCGTCGTCAACATGCGCTTCGTCAAGCCGCTGGATACGGAATTACTGACCAGCTTGGCACAGACCCATCGCGCATTTTTGACGGTGGAGGAAGGCTCACGTATGGGCGGTGCCGGTAGTGCCGTGGCAGAATTCCTGCTCAATAAGGGTGCCGTAGTACCCATGCGTCTACTCGGTTTGCCCGACATCTTCATCGAACAGGGCGACGTCGGCCGATGGCTGGCAGATCTGGGCCTGGATGCCGCAGGAATCGAAAAGTCCGGCAGAGAATTGCTGGCACTGCTTGCCCCGTCACCAGTCCGGGCGTAGTATTTGACTAATTCGGTCCACTATTCCCAAGCGAGGGTCCGGTGAGAGATTGCGCGGTAGAAATCTTGGAAGACGTACAGGGTCGTGCCGACCCGCGTGCCATCGCCATCCAGCAGGTGGGCATCCGCGCCGTGCGCCATCCCCTGCAGATCCAGGATCGTGACGGAATTGTGCAGCCTACGATCGCCCGATGCAACATGTACGTGAGTCTGCCTGCCCACCTAAAGGGTACACATATGTCACGCTTCATCGAGATTCTCAATACCCATGAGGGCTCCTTCAGTGTCGAAGGCTTCCGCGCTGTGGTCGAGGAGATGCGGCAACGTCTGGAGGCGGATTCGGCGCGGTTGGAGATGCGCTTTCCGTTCTTTATCGAGAAGACCGCCCCCGTCTCCGGTGTCAGGAGCATGCTGGACTATGAGGTGAAACTGGCGGGAGAAACTACGCCGGCAGGTTATCGTCTGACCATGGGGGTCATGGTGCCGGTTACCAGTCTTTGCCCCTGCTCGAAAAGTATTTCGGAATATGGCGCCCACAATCAGAGGGCCCATGTTTGGGTCCATGTGCGTGCCTGTGAAACCATCTGGATCAGGGATATCATTGACCTGATCGAGGCGGAGGCTTCCTGTGAGCTTTACGGCCTGCTGAAACGCCCCGATGAAAAATATGTTACGGAATATGCGTATGACCACCCCAAATTTGTGGAAGATATGGTGCGGGATGTCGCGCTGCGGCTGCAGGAAGACCCGCGCGTGCAGTGGTTTTCGGTTTCTTCCGAAAACTTCGAGTCGATTCACAATCATTCGGCTTATGCCATGATTGAAATGGAAAAATAGTTTATGGCCGGAAGCAGCATCGGCGAGTGTTTCCGGGTCAGCACCTTTGGCGAGAGTCACGGCCCGGCTATCGGTTGCATCGTCGATGGCTGCCCACCGGGCATGACGCTCGGCGCAGCCGATATTCAGACCGAACTGGATCGCCGTCGTCCCGGTCAATCGCGCCATACCACCCAGCGTCAGGAAGCGGATCAGGTCGAGATTCTCTCCGGTGTCTTTGAGGGTCTGACCACCGGCACGCCCATTGGATTGCTGATTCGCAACACGGACCAACGCTCACAGGATTACAGCAAAATCAAAGACCTGTTTCGCCCTGGTCATGCGGATTATACCTATTTGCAGAAATACGGCCTGCGCGACTATAGAGGGGGGGGGCGCTCGTCGGCGCGGGAAACGGCGACGCGGGTCGCCGCCGGAGCCATCGCCCGCAAGTTTCTGCGCGAGCGCCTTGGCGTGAACATCCAGGCGTGGATGGCGCAGATGGGGCCCATCCACGCCAAGGATTTTGATGCGGCGGAAATCTCCCGCAATGATTTCTTTTGTCCCGATGCCGGGGCTGCGATCCGGATGGCCGACTTTCTGGATGCCCTGCGCAAAGAGGGGGATTCCATTGGCGCGCGAGTGGATGCACGGGTTTCCGGCGTGCCGGTTGGGCTCGGTGAACCAGTATTTGATCGCCTGGAAGCGGATATCGCCAAGGCGATGATGAGCATCAACGCGGTCAAGGCGATAGCCGTGGGCGACGGTTTCGCAGTGGTAGAGCAGCGGGGCAGCTATCATGGAGATGCCATGGCCGCCACGGGTTTCCAGAGCAATCATGCCGGCGGTGTTGTTGGCGGTATTTCTTCCGGGCAGGATCTCACACTGTCCGTGGCCATCAAGCCGACCTCCAGTATTCGTATCCCGCGACAAAGTATCGATGTGCATGGTCACCCGGCCGAAGTGATTACTACCGGTCGTCATGATCCCTGTGTCGGCATTCGTGCCGTCCCCATTGTCGAGGCCATGCTGGCTCTGGTGATTATGGATCATTGGATGCGCCACCGCGCCCAGAACGCCGACGTGCAGTCGCCACTGCCTCCCATCCCTACCTAAGGTATGCAGGCAGACCGGGAAGGGGGCTGGCTTGCCGCCTTCTATTTTCTGTACTTTTGCGCGCTGGGGGCGTTTATGCCTTACTGGGGTCCATGGCTGCATGCCCAGGGCCAGGGTCCTCTGGCAATCGGAATTCTCACCGCGGCCGTGCAGTTCAGTAAGGTGCTGGCGCCCAATCTCTGGGGCTGGCTGGCGCATTTTTGGGGAAGCCGGCGGATCGTCCCCTGGGCGGCGCTGATTACTGCGGCGGGCTTCCTTGCCTTGGGGTTGGCCCACGGTAACTTTGCGGCCTTGTTGCTGATCACACTGACTTTTTCCTTCTTCTGGGCAGCAACGCTACCCCTGGTGGATGCTACCACCATGGACTGGGCACAACGCTGCGGCACCGCCTATGGGCGTATTCGACTCTGGGGGTCCCTTGGATTTATCGCCTTGTCGCTGGGCATGGGCGGGCTGCTTGCCCACTGGGGAATGACTGCGTTTTTGCCCGGTATCGCCATTTTTCTGGTGGCAGCATGGGGAGCGAGTCGTTATCTGCCCTATGGCACGCTGCCAGACGCTGATGCACCGCGCCCCCGCCTCAGCAGCATACTACGCCATATCAGTCTCTGGTTTTTCCTGCTGGCGGGTCTACTGGAACAGGCCAGTCACGGGGCCTATTACGCCTTCTATTCCATCTATGCGGAACAGCACGGCCTGGGCAGTGCCGCAATCGGGATGCTGTGGGGTTTTGCCGTACTCTGCGAGGTGGTCTTTTTCTGGTGGGGCGATCGTCTTATCCGGCGCCTCGGCGTACCGCTGGTTTTCACTGGCGCCTTCGTGCTGACCGCTCTGCGCTGGGGCGTGATCGCCTGGTGGCCAGGGTTGGTGTGGATCATACTCGTGCAAAGCCTCCATGCGGCCAGCTATGCAGCCTTCCATCTGGCGGCAGTACACTGGGTATCGGGGCGTTTCCCCGGCGCTCTGCGCGCCCGAGGTATGGCGCTCTATGCCAGCGTCGTTTACGGATTGGGCGGAGGGCTGGGAGCCCTGGGGGCGGGCTGGACCTGGGCCCACTGGGGCGGACAGAATACCTTTGCCGCGGCGTCGGCGCTGGCGCTTTTTGGGGGGTTATTCCTGATCCAGGCATTACGGCCGGCAACCGCTCTTGAAAATGAGGCTGACTAGTCCCATTTCCTGAGCAACACAACCCACGGGAGCCACTCAATGCGTACCGACAAACTGACTACCAAATTCCAACAGGCTTTTCAGGATGCCCAGAGTCTTGCGCTGGCGCAGGATCACCAGCAGATGGAGCCCGTCCACTTGCTCGCTGCTTTTCTTGATCAGGAAGGAGGTATCGCCCGGCCACTCCTGTCAAAAGCCGGAGTACGGGTCGATGCCCTGCGCAATCAGTTGAATCGCGCGCTGGAGTCCATGCCGAAAGTACAAGGGCACCCAGGCGAGGTGCAGGTAGGCCGCGATCTCACCAACATGCTCAATCTGGCCGACAAGATAGGCCAGAAGCGCGGCGACACATATATTTCCACCGAACACTTCCTGCTGGCCTTGATGGACGACAAGGGCGAAGCTGGGCGCCTCCTGAAAGAGGCGGGTGCCACCACCAAGGATCTGGAACAGGCCGTCCACGATCTGCATGGCGGGGAAAAAATCAATGATGCCAATGCCGAAGAGCAACGTCAGGCGCTGGAGAAATATACCATCGACTATACCGAGCGGGCCAGTCAAGGCAAGCTGGACCCAGTGATCGGCCGTGACGACGAAATCCGCCGGACCATTCAGGTATTGCTGCGGCGCAGCAAAAATAATCCGGTGTTGATCGGCGAACCCGGTGTGGGCAAAACCGCTATTGTCGAAGGTCTGGCACTGCGCTTGATTAATGGCGAAGTGCCGGAATCACTGAGGGACAAACGCTTGCTCGGTCTGGATTTGGGGGCACTGATTGCGGGCGCCAAGTTTCGCGGTGAGTTCGAGGAACGCCTGAAGTCTTTATTGAACGACCTAGAGAAGAGTGAGGGTAAAATCATTCTTTTTATTGATGAAATCCATACCCTGGTGGGGGCTGGCAAGGCTGAGGGCTCCATGGACGCGGGCAATATGCTCAAGCCGGCGCTGGCGCGTGGCGAGTTACATTGCATCGGTGCCACCACACTGGATGAATATCGTAAATATATTGAAAAAGATGCGGCGCTGGAACGACGTTTCCAGCGGGTGCTGGTGGATGAACCCAGTGTGGAAGACGCCATCGCCATTTTGCGTGGCCTGAAAGAACGCTATGAAGCTCATCATGGGGTACGCATTACCGATCCGGCGCTGGTCGCCGCAGCACAGCTTTCACACCGCTATATCACCGACCGTAATCTGCCTGACAAAGCCATAGATCTGATGGACGAAGCCGCCTCCCGCATTAAGATGGAAATCGATTCCAAACCTCAGGAACTGGATGAACTGGAGCGCCGCATCATTCAGTTGAACATCGAGCGCGTGGCACTGGAGAAGGAGAAGGATGAAGCCAGCCGTAAGCGCCTGGATATCCTGCAGGCCCAAATCAACGAGTCAGATCGCAAATATCAGGAGCTGGAAGAGGTTTGGAAAGGCGAAAAGCTGGCTATCGAAGGCACCTCCCAGATTCAGAAAGAACTGGACCGAAAGCGCGTCGAGCTGGACACGGCGCGTCGTGCCAACGACTTGGAGCGTATGGCGGAACTGCAATACAGCTCTATTCCGGCATTGGAAGCACAGCTCCATACTGCGGAAATCCATGCACAATCAGCAGGTTCAGGCGCTAAACCCACCTTGTTGCGCACTGAGGTGGGTGAGGAGGAGATCGCCGAAGTGGTGGCCCGCTGGACCGGCATTCCTGTCTCCAAAATGTTGGAGGGCGAAAAAGAAAAACTCCTCAAAATGGAGGAGCGTCTGCAGGCGCGGGTAGTGGGCCAGAGCGAGGCCGTGGCCGCGGTATCCAACGCCATTCGCCGCTCCCGGGCAGGACTGTCTGACCCCAAGCGTCCTAATGGTTCTTTCCTTTTCCTTGGCCCCACGGGCGTCGGTAAAACGGAGTTGACCAAAGCCCTAGCCGAATTCCTCTTCGACAGTGAAGATCATCTGGTGCGCATCGACATGAGCGAATTCATGGAGAAGCATTCGGTGGCACGGCTCATTGGCGCGCCTCCGGGATATGTAGGTTATGAAGAAGGCGGCTATCTCACTGAAGCGGTGCGGCGCAAACCATATTCGGTCGTATTGCTGGACGAGGTGGAGAAGGCCCACCCGGAAGTCTTCAATATCCTTCTGCAGGTACTGGATGACGGTCGGCTCACCGATGGCCAGGGGCGCACAGTAGATTTCCGCAATACCGTCATCGTCATGACTTCCAACCTCGGCTCCGACCGAATTCAGGAATTCAGTCGCAAAGGGGAATATGACGGTATGCGCGTGGCGGTACTGGACGTGGTGCAGAATCACTTCCGCCCGGAGTTCCTCAACCGCATTGATGATCTGGTCATCTTCCGCCCCCTCACCGCAGTGCAGCTCCGTGAGATTACCGGGATTCAGATGGGCTTCCTGCGGGCACGCCTGCGCGAGCGGGATATGGATTTGGTGCTCAGTGATGGCGCGCTGGAGCATCTGGCCGAGGTCGGTTATGACCCCGTCTACGGCGCCCGTCCCCTGAAAAGGGTGATTCAGCGGGAGATCGAAAATCCCCTTGCCCAGAAACTCCTGCGCGGTGACTTCGGACCGGGTGAGATTATTGAAGTGGTTCTTGAAGGAGACAGCCTTACCTTTGTCGGACAAGGCGGGCTCCTGTAAGGAATCAGCTGGCGTAAGATGGTACCTTGATGACACTGCGCACGCTGCGCGCAGAAGTGATTATTATCGCTTTACGGTACCCAGGTTCTGTAAGGTACCTTCATCTTCCAGCGTGCTCATGTCTTGTGTGACCTCTTCACCACGGGCGATGGAGCGCAACAGGCGGCGCATGATTTTGCCGGAACGGGTTTTGGGCAGAGCATCGGTGAACCGAATATCGTCGGGTCGGGCGATCGCACCGATCAATTCGGTCACCTGCGCGCGCAGCGCCGCACCCAGTTCATCACGATCGTCACCCTGATGTTGATGTTTCAGTACAACAAAAGCACAAATGGCCTCTCCTTTGATTTCATGCGGAATTCCAACAATCGCTGCTTCCGAGACCGCCGGGTGCGCCACCAATGCCGATTCCACCTCCGCCGTACCCAGACGGTGCCCAGAGACATTGAGTACGTCATCAATACGCCCCATCACCCAGAAATAACCGTCCGCATCGCGGCGCGCACTGTCTCCGGCAATGTAGTAGCGATTATCAAACTTGGCCCAGTAACTCTCTACATAGCGCTCCGGATTACCCCAGACGCCGCGCAGCATGCCTGGCCACGGCCGATCAATGATCAGGTAGCCGCCGGCATCGGGGGCGGTGATGGGGGCGCCCTGGTCGTTCACAATGCGCGCACTGATGCCGGGGAGGGGTAGGGCGCAAGAACCTGGTTTGTTGGCTGTCACGCCAGGCAACGGCGCGATCATGTGTCCCCCGGTTTCCGTTTGCCACCAGGTATCGGCTACCGGGCAGCGCCCACCGCCAATCTGTTGGTAATACCACATCCAGGCCTCCGGATTCATAGGTTCACCCACCGAACCCAGAAGCCGCAGACTGGAGAGGTCATGGCGCTGTGGCCATTCATCGCCCATTTTCATGAAGGCGCGTACCGCCGTAGGGGCGGTGTAGAGAATACTGACGCCATGCCGTGCAATCATTTTCCAGAACCGATCCGGTTGCGGATGCATGGGCGCCCCTTCATAAAGGAAGACGGTGGCACCGTTGGCCAGCGGGCCATAGACCACGTAGCTGTGGCCGGTGATCCAGCCGATGTCCGCGGTGCACCAGTACACATCTTCCGGCTTGACATCGAATACCCAGCGAGTGGTGAGCATGGTCCAGAGCAGATAGCCTGCACTGCTGTGGAATATGCCCTTGGGTTTGCCAGTACTACCCGAGGTGTAAAGAATGAAGAGCGGATCCTCAGCCTGTATGGGCAGGGCAGGGCAGTCAGCGCTCGCGTCGGCGACGGCATCCTCCCACCAGATATCGCGGCCCTCCTGCATGTCGATATCCGCCCCGGTACGGCGCAGGACAATGACGTGCCGTACGGAATGTTCATGCTCGCGCAGCAGAGCCTGATCCGCATGGCGTTTGAGTGGCACCACCTTTCCTGCACGCCAGGCACCATCGGCGGTGATCAGCACCTTGGCATCCGTGTCCTCCAAACGGTCCTTGAGGGCCTCTGCCGAGAATCCGCCAAACACCACGGTATGGATCGCCCCAATCCGCGCGCAGGCAAGCATGGCGATGATCGCTTCCGGCACCATGGGCATGTAGATCGCGACCCGGTCCCCCTTTTGCACCCCCTGATGTTTGAGCGCATTGGCAAAAAGGCTCATTTCCCGATGCAGTTGTGCGTAGGTCACGGTCCGCACACTGCCATCCTCGCCCTCCCATATCAATGCTGCTTTATGGCGTGTGGCCCCCCCGAGGTGCCGATCCACGCAGTTGTACGCTACATTGAGTTGACCGCCGCCGAACCAGCGATAGAAGGGCGCCTGATCCACCTCCAACACACGCTGAAACGGGACATCCCAGTCCAGATGCTGACGCGCCAGGTCCCCCCAAAAACCCTCGGGGTTCTCCGTCGCTTGCCGGTTCAGGCGAGCGAAGATTTCCGCATCCATATTGGCCTGACCGGCGAAATGGGCGGGAACAGGGAAGGATCGTGTTTCGGATAAGGTGGAGTCTATGGATGTCGACATAAAAAGTACCTGGTGAAGTGGTTTATACGGTTGAGCAGGCGTCCGCAAACATAGCACCGCGCGCACATTGTTGCCACTCCACCCTGCCCAAAACCTTACACCGTCGCTGCTTCCTGTACTTTATTGCCTTCCAGGACGTAGAGTTCAGCTTGGGTAAGTGCCGCAGGTGTCCCAAATAACACCAGCACGTCCCCAGGTTGCAGTACCGTATCGGGAGACGGTTCACGTCCGCGAATTCCGTGGCGCCGTACGGCCACTACGACCACTCCAAAACTGGTGAGATTCAGTTCGCGCAGGCTGAGATGGAGGGCAAAAGCGGTTTCACCCAGCGCAATGGAAGCCAGTCGCGCCGAACCCTGGTCTTCACCGGGTTCTGAGCTCCCCCAGAACGCTCCCCGGAAGAACTGATAACGCTCTTGCCGGAAACGTCGCACTCGACGCAGCACCGTACTGATCGGGAAACCGATCAGCAACAAGGCCTGTGAGGCCAGCATCAGGGCGCCTTCGGTTACTTCCGGCACGACTTCATCGGCGCCGGCGGCCTCCAGTCTCTCCAACTGGCTGTCGTCGTGGGCCCGCACGACGACTGGCAGGTCCGGGCGTAGTTCCTTGATAATGGACAGGACCCTCTGGCTGGAGGTGACGTTCGCATACGTAATGACCACGGCCCGTGCAGAAAAAATGCCTGCCGCCTGCAACACATCGCGACGACTGGCGTCGCCATAAAAAATGGACTCGCCCGCCGACTGCGCCTGGCGCACTCGTACCGGGTCTAGATCGAGCGCCACAAAGGGGATACCCTCTTCTTCCAGAACCCGCCCCACACTCTGTCCCACCCGCCCATAGCCGCATAGCACAACATGAGCCTGCAAATTTGCGGAACGGATATCCGCCAGTTGCTGATCACGATGGTGGCGATAGCTGCCTACCATTTTGCGGGTCAACCATCCGTTACGCTCCACCAGAACAGGTGCGAGCATCATGGACAAGAGCATGCCTCCGAGAACCGGTTGCAGCACATGGGCAGGCAACAATTGATACTGGTTGGCTAACGCCAGCAGCACGAAACCAAACTCACCCGCCTGTGCCAGTACAATGGCTGAGCGCAATGCCACGCCCGGCTCATAACCGAAAAGACGTGCGAGTCCCCAGACCAGCGCACCCTTGAGCAGCAAAATCATGGCTAGCACGATTATGACCCAACCCAGATTCGCCCACCACGCCGGCAAATCCACGAGCATGCCAATGGTAACGAAAAAAAGACCCAGTAAAATATCGCGAAAAGGCGCGATGTCCGCTTCCACCTGATAGCGGTAAGCCGTCTCGGAAATCAGCATCCCCGCTACAAAAGCACCCAGTGCCAGCGATAATCCCGCCTGTTCGGTAATCCACGCGAGCCCGAGGGTCACCAGTAACACATTGAGCATGAACAACTCTGTCGACTTGCGATTGGCCACGAGCTGAAACCAGGGTCGCATCACCGGCCGCCCGACCACCAGCAGGACCAACAGCACCAGCACCGCCTTCAGTCCGGCCATGGCCAGGTCATCTGCGAGATCGTTGGCCGAACCCGCAAGCGCAGGGATCAGGATCAGTAACGGGACCACGGCGAGATCCTGGAACAGCAGCACACTTACGGCGATACGCCCATGCCGGGTCTGTATTTCCATTTTTTCGGCCAGTGCCCGCACCACCATGGCAGTGGATGACATGGCCAGAATTCCACCGAGGATCACACCCGTCTTCCAGGAAAGCGGGATGAGCAACGCGATGCCGACAAAGACCAGACTGGTCAGAACGACCTGAGCTAGTCCCATGCCAAATACCAGGCGGCGCATACTCAGAAACTGCGCGAGACTGAATTCCAGGCCGATGGTAAACATCAGAAAAACCACCCCGAAGGCGGCAAGCTGCCGGGTGCTGGCAAGATCGGGCACTACGGCCAGCGCGTGCGGACCCAGAATGACGCCTGTCAAAAGATATGCAAAGACTGCCGGCAGACGCAGGTGGCGCAGAAAGCCAACCAGCAGCACTCCGGTAGCCAAGAGCAGGATGGTCGTCAACAGGCCGTGGTCTTGCATGTTCCTCCTCGGACATGGCAGTGCCCCTCTATAGGCACTATCTGATTTTTGCAACAGGAATAAGGGCAGGTGTGAGCCTGGGGAAAGAGCAGAGTGGTGGCACCTTGTAGGAAGGCGCCTGCTTTCTGTTATCATAGCCGCAAAAGGAGGAGTACGCATGTATATCGTCACTGGCGGGGCCGGTTTCATCGGCGCCAATCTCGTGCAGGCCCTCAATCAACGGGGCATTACGGATATTCTCGTCGTCGATCATCTGAGCCGCGCCGACAAGTTTCTCAATCTCACCGATCTGGAAATTGCCGATTACATGGAGGCAGAGGCTTTTCTTCGGCTGCTGGAGAACAAACATCTGAAGGGTGTAGACGCCGTTTTCCATGAAGGCGCATGCTCCGATACGATGGCGACAGATGGCCGTTATGTCATGGAAAACAACTTCACTTTCAGCAAAGTACTGCTGCATTGGTGCCAACATCATGATATTCCCTTCCTTTATGCCTCCAGCGCCTCGGTCTACGGCATGACTGGTGTCTTTGTCGAGGAGCGCTACGCCGAATCGCCCCTCAACGTCTACGGATTCAGCAAATTCCAGTTCGACCAGTATATCCGGCAGATCTGGGCGGATTTGCGGGCGCCGGTACATGGCTTTCGCTATTTTAACGTCTACGGTCCACGCGAGTTTCACAAAAACCGCATGGCCTCGGTAGCGCTGCACTTTTACAACCAATATCGGCTGGACAACCATGTTCGCCTGTTTGCCGGGTCTGGTAGCTATGCCGATGGTGAACAACGGCGTGATTTCATCTATATAGACGATGTGGTTTCCGTCAATATGCATTTCCTGGATCACCCGCACAGCGGAATTTACAATGTAGGCACAGGACAGGCGCGGAGTTTCAACGAGATGGCAGTCGCCGTTATCAATAGCCTGGAGCACCGCGCAAACCGCCCGACACTAACCCTGTCCGCACTGCAGAAAACGCAAGCCATTCGTTATGTCAATATGCCCGAAGCCCTGAATGGTAAGTACCAGAGCTTCACCCAGGCGGAAATCGGTAAGCTGCGCGGCGCGGGATATGATAGAACCTTTTTGACCGTGGGACAGGGTGTGGATCGCTATGTGCAATGGCTCACGGAACGGACGACCTGATGGAAGGCAGAATACTTGTTACCGGTGCTGCGGGTTTTATCGGTTTTCATCTGGCGCGTCGTCTGTTGGCCGACGGTTGGGTTGTCAGCGCGATAGACAACCTCAATGATTACTACGATCCCGGTCTGAAACGCGACCGTCTGGCGCAACTGGAGGGGCACCCAGCCTTCCAGTTCCAACCTCTGGATCTGGCCGATCGCGAGGGTATGCAGACGCTTTTTGCAGGCCCCCACTTTGATGTCGTCGTCAACCTCGCGGCTCAGGCGGGGGTGCGGCACTCCCTGAAAGCACCGCACAGCTACGTGGACAGTAATGTCGTTGGATTTCTGAATGTGCTGGAGGGCTGCCGGGCGCAAGGCGTCGATCATCTGCTTTTCGCTTCTTCCAGTTCGGTATACGGTGCCAACAATCGTTTACCTTACAGTGTCCACGACCCAGTAGATCATCCGGTCAGCCTTTATGCGGCCACCAAGCGGGCGGGTGAGCTTATGGCGCACAGCTATGCTCATCTTTATGGCATTCCCAGTACTGGATTGCGGTTTTTTACAGTCTATGGCCCTTGGGGGCGTCCCGATATGGCCTATTTCAGCTTTACGCAGAAAATCCTGGCCGGGCATCCCATCCCCGTATTCAACCACGGCCAGA
>JAMCRJ010000004.1 GCA_023381645.1 Gammaproteobacteria bacterium | reverse complement strand
TTTGGAGGCTGGGGCCGGAATCGAACCGGCTTCCACGGCTTTGCAGGCCGCTGCATGACCATTCTGCCACCCAGCCTTAAAAGAAAAGGGAAAGACTGAACGCTTTCCCTCGATTGTGGAGCGGGAAACGAGGCTCGAACTCGCGACCCCAACCTTGGCAAGGTTGTGCTCTACCACTGAGCTATTCCCGCATGGCCACAGAGGTTACCGGGGTCACCGCTCCCTGTCAAGATGAGCCCCACTATTGCCCTGCAGGCTGGGCCAGGCGGCGCGCAAGTAGCCCACCATACTCCAGAGTGTCATCGCCGCCGCAACGATCAGAAGAGCGGTCCCCAGAGTGCGTGCGGACAATCCCCGCACCGGGCGCTCGTAGACCAGCAGCAGGATCGAAATCATCTGCGTGGCCGCCTTCGCCTTACCCAGCCAGGAGACGGCCACCTTTTTGCGCTCACCCACCTCGGCCATCCACTCGCGCAACGCTGACACGGTAATTTCCCGGCCGACGATGATGCTGATCAGGATACCAGCCAGAAGTGCCGGCATCTCTCCGGAGGAAGCGATGAGCACCAGTGCGGTAGCCACCATGACCTTATCTGCAACCGGGTCGAGAAAGGTACCGAAAGGTGACACCCCCTGGTAACGCCGGGCGAGGTAGCCATCGGCCCAATCGGTAATCGCTGCCACCGCAAAAACACCAGTGGCGCCGAAAGTGCGCATATTGCCGCCCCAGTAGAAAAGCGCCACAAAAATAGGCACCAACCCGATGCGCAGAATGGTCAGGAAATTGGGCAGCCGTTTTATCACAATCAGGCACGTCCTACGTGAAAGAAATCATATATCCGCTGCGCGAGCTCCAGATGGATACCCTCTACGCGCTGCAAATCCTCCATACCGGCGTCACGAATACCGCGTAAGCCGCCAAATGCGCGTAACAGCGCCACCCGCCGTTTCGGCCCAATCCCGGAGATGCCGTCCAGATCGGACTCCTGTCGTGCTTTGCCGCGGCGTGCCCGGTGACCGGTAATAGCAAAACGATGGGCTTCGTCGCGGATTTCCTGAATTACCAGCAGTGCCGGATCATCATCGTCAAATTGTCGCGGGACCGCCCATCCGGGGATATGCAGCATCTCCAGCCCTGGGCGCCGCGTCGTCCCCTTCGCCACCCCGCACAACTGGATACAACCGATCTCCAATGCGTCCAGCGCCGCCTGCGCACGAGCCACCTGTCCGGGACCACCGTCAATGAAGACGATCTCCGGCAAGGTCAGGCCCTCTTTCTGCAGCCGCCCATAGCGGCGATGGACAGCCTGCTCCATAGCCGCGTAATCGTCGCCGCCCCGGATATCGCGAATATTGAAGCGGCGATATTCGTTCTTCAGTGCCCCATCTTCACCGAAAACCACGCAGGATGCCACAGCCGCCTCGCCCCGCGTATGACTGATGTCAAAACACTCTACTCGCTGCGGCGTCTCCGGGAGTTCAAGGAGCTCCTGCAACAGGAGCATGCGCCGACGTCCCGCGCTGGCCGTCTGCGCCCTCTGGCGCAACGCTCCCATGGCGTTGGTCAGCGCCAACGCCATCCAGCGCTTGCGCGGACCGCGCTGGGGCTGATCGATCATGACCCTGTGCCCGGCTTCGCTGCCCAGCGCCTCCGCCAGGGAGGCCGGTGAACGCGGCAACACATTGACCAACAGATTCCCCGGCACCTCTTTATCGCTGTAGAACTGCATGAGAAAGGCTGCGAGTACGTCCGGCGCACGCACTTCTTCGGTATGCCGCGGAAAAACGGAGCGCCCACCCAGCTGCCGTCCATTGCGGATAAAACTGACGTACACCACCCACTGCCCATTCTCTTGTGCTGCCGCCAGCACATCAAAATCGCCGCCACCCGCCTGCGCCACATACTGACGCTCCTGAATCTTGGACAACGCAGCGATCTGGTCACGGCGCCGCGCAGCCTCCTCGAAATCCAGTTGTTCAGCCGCCACTTGCATACGCTCCCCCAGACTGCGAATCGCTTCGTCGCTCTTTCCTTCCAGAAAGCGAATCGTGTCCGCCACATCCCGCGCGTAGTCCTCCCTGCTGATATGCCCAACACAAGGGCCGCTGCAACGATGAATCTGGAACTGCAAGCAAGCCCGGCTGCGGTGGTGAAAAGTATGATCCTCACAGGTCCGCAATCGAAAGGCTTTCTGTAACAGCACCATACTCTCGCGTAACGCAGTAACGGCCGGATACGGACCGAAGTAGTGCCCTTTGCCCTTCTGCGCCCCCCGGTGCAAACTCATACGCGGCGTGCCGTGACTGGTTTCTATGAACAGATAGGGGTAACTCTTATCATCGCGCAGCAGAATATTGTAGGGCGGGTGGTGGCGCTTGATGAGATTCGCCTCCAGCACCAACGCTTCCGTCTCTGTGTGGGTGACCACCACCTCCACCCGTGTGACCTGCGCCAACATCGCCAGCGTTTTTGGCATATGGCGCTGCTTCTGAAAATAGGAGCTGACGCGGCGCCGAAGATTGCGGGCCTTGCCTACATAGAGCAGGCGACTGCCCTGGCCGAACATCTGATAAATACCGGGCTGGCTGGTCAACGTCCGCAGAAACTCTCCGGGAACGAAGGGTGTGTTCACGGCACCATCAGTGTTCTCGAACTGCTCTACCCGTTCAGAATCCATAATATCTCAGGGCTGTTCAATCCCGGCAGTGTCCAACCTGCGCAGATACTCCCACGTGAAAATCCCAGTATTGTGGCCATCACTGAAATGCAACTGCACCGCGTAATGGCCTACCGGCACCACATCCACAACACTCACCTGCTCCTTGCCGGTGATGGTCCGCGCCTGATCGGGCGTGTGCCCTTTGCACTCCGCGCAGGGGCATTCTACCCGCAGGTGTTCGAAGGTCAGCCGGCTGGTATGTCCGTCGGCCCAGTCGACTTCCATGACGCGGCTGATCATGAGGGGACGAATCTCCAGGGGCTGGGTACGGGGATCGGACATGATTACCTCTCAAGAGACCGGGCTGGTCAGAAATAGGCCTCTAGGGTACAATCCACGCCCTCTAAAGGGAATGCCCAGAAGGACTATAGTTATGAAGATTTCCGCGTTTGATATCCGCCCCGGCAATATTCTCGAATATGAAAAGGGGCTCTGGCGCGTACTCAAAACTGATTTCGTCAAGCCCGGCAAAGGCGGCGCCTTCGTGCAAGTCGAGATGAAAAATATCGAGACAGGCACCAAGTCCAATACCCGCTTCCGCTCGGGAGAAACCATGGAGAAAGCCGTCGTCGAACCCCGTACCATGCAGTATCTCTATGCCGATGCCACCGGCTATATCTTCATGGACAATGAGAACTTCGAGCAACTCATCCTCAGTGAGGACCTGCTGGAAGGACAGACAGGTTATCTCCTTCCCAACACCGAGATTCAGGTCAACCTCCACAACGAACGACCTATCGGTGTTGAGTTGCCGCCTGTGGTTATTTTAGAGGTGCGTGAAGCCGAGCCTTCCATCAAGGGGCAAACCGCTACTGGTTCCTACAAATCCGCACAGATGGAGACCGGCATTACGGTTATGGTGCCGCAGTTTGTGAACGCGGGTGAAAAAATCCGGGTGAATACGGTGGATGGCAGTTACATCGACCGCGCCTGACTGAGCGTAACCGGACGGTTATACCACCGGGACTTGCAAAACGCCCAACGCAGTTCACGATGACTGAGTGGCGGTCCGGACACCGTCGAGGGCGCTTTTGGCGGGTATCACCCAGACAAACACTTCTCCCTTGCCAACCATCCCGAGATGGCGGCGGGCCAGTTCCTCAACGGCACGGCTTCCCGTTTGCAGGCTCGTCACCTGCGCCGCCAGAAGATCATTGCGGGCTTCCAATTGCTTCAAAATCACCTGCTTGATTTCCAGTTTCCGGTGCAGGTCCGCCATATTCCACCAGCTACCCGCACCAAACCAAAGCGGATATTGCAGGGCACACAACACCGCTAAAAGCATGAAATCCACAAGGCGCATCTCTGCCTTGGCGGTATCTATCCAGCTCTTTACGCGCGCCCGGTGGCCCATGCCGCAAAATCCTCGAAAATTTAATGGCCCAGCAAATATTCCATTAAATATCTTTTTAGTCGAGATTATAGAAAGTTGCAAGGCCAGGATAACGGGCAGCGTCCCCCAAATCTTCCTCGATACGCAATAGACGGTTGTATTTCGCCACCCGATCAGTACGCGACAAAGACCCTGTTTTAATCTGGCCACAACCCGTAGCCACAGCAACATCCGCCAGAGTGGTATCCTCGGTTTCTCCGGATCGGTGCGACACGATAGCTGTATAACTATGGACTTTTGCCATCTCGATGGCCGCCAGGGTTTCAGATAACGTACCGATCTGATTCAGTTTAATAAGGATGCTATTGGCGACACCACGCTCGATGCCCTCCCGCAGGATCGTCGTATTCGTTACAAAAATATCATCACCCACCAACTGCAAACGGTCACCAAGGCGGTCGGTGAGGGTGATCCAGCCTTCCCAGTCATTCTGATCCATGCCATCTTCAATGCTGATCAGCGGATAACGATCAGCCAGCGCCGCCAGATAATCCACGAACTGGGCACTATCGAGTTCACGCCTTTCGCTGGCCAAGTGATAACGTCCATCCCGATAAAATTCGCTGGAAGCGACATCCATGCCCAGCCAGATATCTTTGCCCGGCAGATAACCCGCCTTGTTGATAGCGTCCATGAGCAGCTCCAGGGCGGCCTCATTGGAAGGCAGATTTGGGGCGAAGCCGCCCTCGTCGCCGACCGTCGTCGCCAGTCCGCGTGATTGCAGCACGGCTTTCAAGCTGTGGAACACCTCCACGCCCATCTGCAAAGCCTCAGAGAACGACTCCGCACCCGCCGGGATCAGCATGAATTCCTGCATGTCTACGTCGTTATCGGCATGGGCACCACCATTGATGACATTCATCATGGGCACGGGCAACTGCAGCGGACCCAAGCCACCGATGTAGCGGTACAGAGGCTGGCCAGCCGCATGGGCAGCCGCATGGGCCGTTGCCAACGAGACGCTCAGGATCGCATTGGCGCCGAGGCGTGCCTTATTTTCGGTGCCATCCAAGGCACACAGAGCCGCATCAATATGCTCCTGCTCTTCGGCTTCCATGCCAAGAAGCGCATCCTGAATCTCGCCGTTGACGTGTTCAACGGCCTTGCGCACTCCTTTGCCGCCGTAGCGCTGGCCACCATCGCGCAACTCCACAGCCTCCCGCTCGCCGGTGGAAGCGCCACTAGGGACGATGGCACGGCCCATGCCACCGTTATCCAGATAGACCTCGGCCTCCACAGTAGGGTTGCCGCGCGAATCGAGAACTTCACGGGCTTGGATGCGGACAATGGCACTCATACTAACTCCTCAGGGTAGTTTTCAGGGAAATCCTGGTTTTTTACAAGATGATCAATCTGCTGGAGAATGCGCAACAGGCCCTCCATACGTCTCAGCGGCCAGGCGTTGGGACCATCAGACAAGGCATCCGCCGGATTCGGATGAGTCTCCATGAAAAGCCCTGACACGCCCACCGCCACGGCGGCCCGCGCCAGCACCGGGATAAATTCGCGCTGGCCTCCGGACCGGTCACCCTGACCACCGGGGAGCTGTACGGAATGGGTCGCATCAAAGACCACCGGGCATCCTGTCTGACGCATCACCGC
>JAMCRJ010000055.1 GCA_023381645.1 Gammaproteobacteria bacterium | reverse complement strand
TGTAGGCCACTCCGCCGGTGGCCGCGCCCGAAATCACCATGAACAGCATGGCGACGGCGATGCGTCCCCGGTACGCGCGAACCAGACTGAGCAGGCGGTAAAAGCTGGGAGAACGGAGCGCGGCGCGCGCGCCGGCGCCACTCACTCTTCGAGCAATCCCCGCTTATCCTTGACGTGCAGCCAGGCATCGGCATCTTCCGGCGCGGCCTTCTTCTGGATGATGGCCGGCCATATCTTGGCCAGACGAGCATTGATTTCTTCAAATGCTTTCTGACCATCCGGCAGGTCGTCATCGCGGAAAATGGCGCCCGCAGGACATTCCGGCTCACAGAGGGTGCAATCGATGCACTCATCGGGGTCGATGACCAGGAAATTCGGCCCTTCGCGGAAACAGTCCACCGGGCAAACGTCTACACAGTCAGTGTATTTGCACTTGATACAAGATTCAGTCACCACATAAGTCATGGGGGCGGAGCTCCTCACGGTTGAGTCTGATGGATTATAGCCGGGTGTGCCCGGCGGGTTGCGGGTCTATTCTAGCCTAAGGCGGCAGTGCTGCCCACTAGGTGGGGGGTGGATTCAGGAAGGGCAGCCCAGCAGGAATAGCTGCTTCGGAGGTGGGTTGGAAATTAGATAAAATTAGACTAATATTACATGACGTCGCAGGCTAAGGGCGTTTGGCAGAGTGCGAAAAACTTCTGCTATAGTGAAAATTCAGACTTTGTCCCGTTGTTTCAACAGAGGAGAAACCCAATGGCCGTATTAGTAGGAAAAGCTGCCCCCGATTTTGTAGCTCCCGCAGTCATGCCAGATAACAGCATCAACGAAAAGTTTCAGCTTTCTCAGCATATCAAGGGAAAGTATGCGGTTCTGTTCTTTTATCCCCTCGATTTTACCTTCGTCTGCCCCTCGGAAATTCTGGCGTTCAATCACCGCTTGAATGAGTTCAAATCCCGCAATACCGAGGTCATCGCTTGCAGCGTGGACTCCCATTTCACCCATCTGGCCTGGAAGAACACGCCGGAAGAGAAGGGCGGTATCGGCCATATCCAGTTGCCCATGATCGCCGACCTCTCCAAGAACATCGCCCGCAATTACGATGTCCTGCTCAACGATGAAGTCGCCCTGCGCGGTTCCTTTCTGATCGACCGTGAAGGCATCGTGCGTCACGAGGTGGTCAATGACCTGCCCCTGGGCCGCAACATCGACGAAATGATCCGGATGGTGGACGCACTGCAATTCTCGGAAGAACACGGCGAAGTTTGCCCCGCCCAGTGGCAGAAGGGCAAAGCAGGCATGAAGCCGACCAGCGAAGGCGTGGCCGACTTCCTGGCGCATCACGGCAAAGAGCTCTGACTGACGGTCACTGCGGAGGTCCCCGGTCTGGACGGACGCGGGGATATGCCGAAGTGAAAAGGGCCCGGGCGACAGTCGTCCGGGCTTTTTTCCGGCTCTCAGTGCAGGCTGTGTCCGGCCCCTTCGGCCGCTTCCGTCATCACCGCCCTTACCACGTCGGGGAAATCCCCCTGTGCCATCTGCTGTGTTCCCTCCCGAAAGAAGTGGGGGGCATCGGCTGGCAAGTGGTGAATGATTGCCGCAAAAGCCTTGCGCATTTCCACAGGGTCATGGGCGCGCGTCGCGGTAATCCCCCAGTTCAGCAGCAGGATGCGCCAGGGGCGGTGCGGGTCGGCGCTTTCCAGATCGGCAGCGTAGTCTGCTGCAGCGGCGTCTTTCACCCGGCCCGTCAAACGGGAGAGGGGCCGCAGTTCGGCGGGCTCGGCGCGGCCGTTGGCCAGAATGGCCAGACCGTTGACCACCGGTTCCAGGGTGTGGATGAGGCCGTGTTGATCGCATACCCACGCGGCGATACTGACGGTGATCATTTCCAGGGCGGTTTTCCCCGGACGGTCACCTAGACGATCGGCCCAGGTGGCCAGGTCCATCAGCAAACCGATGGCGAGGTCACCGATGCGCTCCGCTTCGTCGTCTGGCAGGGCGGGGTCCCAGGAGGCCACATCCGTCATCAGCACCTTGAAAAGCTGGCGCAGGGCGTCCACGATCAGCGGCGGGGTGATCTGTTCTCCGGTGGCAATGCCGCTCGCGGCAAAGGCACCGAGAATGGGTTTGGCGTATTGTTCAAAGCGCCGTTGTGCGCCCGCTATATCCAGGATGAGAGCCACTGCTGCCTCCGATATGCCCGATGAAGTTGAGCATGTTATGCTAGCACGGAACGCCGCCGGGTTTTGCAAAAGGCGGCTCCCCCTTTATCCAGGAACTTTCTCATGGCGCAGCAATATCCTGTTTCTCCAGTCGATTTGCATATGCACTCCATGGCCTCCGACGGCACCATGACGCCTGCTGGCTTGGTGCAGTGGGTGCATGGGGCGGGAGTGCGTATCATGGCACTGACGGACCATGACAACACGGCGGGGTTGGAGGAGGCCGCGGTACAGGCTGAGGCACTGGATATCCGGCTCATCCCCGGCGTGGAAATCTCCAGCGAATGGGAAACCCAGGGCATCCATATCGTCGGTCTTTTCGTTGATCCGGAAAATACCGTCTTACAGGAAGGATTGAGCCGGATCATGGCGTTCCGCGACTGGCGCGCCACGGAGATCGACCGCTTGCTGGCAAACGCCGGTATTCCCGGCGCAGAAGCCGGAGCGCGGGCGATGGCGGGCAGCCGGATGGTGGGGCGCAGCCACTTTGGGCGCTGGCTGGTGCGCGAGGGATGCTGTGCAGACGCGAATGAGGCCTTTGGCAAATATTTGGGGCGTGGCTGCAAGGCCTATGTGCCCAGCGACTGGATTCCCATGACCGAGGTGATCGGCTGGGTCCATGCGGCGGGCGGATATGCCGTTCTCGCCCACCCCGGTCGCTATAAGCTCAGTGGTACCCGATTGCGTGCTCTGCTCACCGCATTTCGGGACGCAGGCGGCGTTGGTCTCGAGGTCTGTACCGGCAGTCAGGCAGCCGGAGATCGCGAGCATCTGGGGCGTTTGGCACAGCAGTTGGGCATGGCCGGTTCTGTGGGTTCCGACTTTCATGGTCCGGACGCTGGTCACGCGGCCATCGGCCATCTGCCACCCCTGCCCGACGGTGTGGAGCCAGTCTGGGAGCGCGCCGGTATTCACCTTTGCTAACCAGCCAATCCTGCAGGGTTTTTTGGCGCTTCTGCGCATTTTCAACGACAGGGCACTGTGGTAGCTTTGCTCTCCATTGCGTATTCACAACCAGGGGAAGATGGTGCAAAACAGTCAAAAGCCAACTAGCTACGCCAACTTGGGCACGTTCGTGTTGCTGCTCGTCTACGCTGGCGCCGCATACACCCTCAGCCCATTCGCAGGTCCCCTGCTGATGGGGGCGGTGCTGACGACGGTGGGCTGGCCCTGGCAATTGCGTCTGGAGCGTGCCTTCCACATGCCGCGCTGGCTGGGTTCCCTTGTCCATGCCCTGGCGTGGGTGGCGATCATCATCATTCCGGCGGTCATTATTGTGGATTCGGTCCTGCCTCAGGTGGCGCTGCTGATTTCCCGCTGGCAGTCGGGTGGTCCCCTTGTCGCCGTGCCGCCGGAGGTGATGAAAATTCCCTATGTGGGACACTGGTTACTCAGCCACCTGCACGGGCTGAACGGGGCCTACCTCTCCGCGCTGGTGAGCACACATTCCGGCATCATCACCGATTCTCTGGGCCAGCTCTGGATATTCACCCTGCACACGTTTTTTGCCGCGTTGACGGTGTTTGCGCTGGCCCTCCATGGTGAACGTCTGACGGAGGCGCTGCGCCTTGGGGCCGGACAGATATGGGGCAGTGATCGCGGCGATCGTTTTTTGGCCGCCAGCCGGGATGCGGCGCGCTCGGTGCTGATCGGCCTCATCGGTGTAGGTGTGGTGGAGGGCATGTTTATCGGTATTGCCTACGCCGTTGCCGGACTGAGTATGTGGCCCCTCTGGCTGGTCGCCACGGCGCTGATATCGCCTATCCCTTTCGGGGCGACGGCGGTAGTCGGCGCAGCCACCCTGTGGCTCGCATTTACGGGGCATTGGTTTGCCGGTCTGCTCGTCCTGATCTGGGGGCTGATAGTGATTACCGCGGCGGACCTGGTGGTTCGCCCGCTGCTCACCGGTTCGCAGACGCAAGCCCCTTTCTTTCTGGTGTTCTTCAGCATCCTTGGCGGCGCCGAGGCGTTCGGTCTGATTGGCCTGATTATCGGCCCCATTCTGGTGCTGCTGGCGCGTGGCGTGTGGCGCGCATGGGAACGGCGCGTTCGCCTTCAGGAGTAGCTGGCCGATCTGGGTGATCAGGGAACTGTACAGGCTTTCCGTCTATCCAACCAATGGGTATCATCTTTGCGATGGATATCATTGCAATTACATCAGGAGCAGATCATGGACTACTCAATGTTGGATCAACAATACAATCAGTTGCAGCAACAGACCCAGAATAACCTGCAGGCCTTGCAGCAGGTGGCTGGACGGGTGAGCGCCATGGCGCCCGATAATATGACCGGGCGCGAGATCAGTATGGAATTGCGCGGCCTCGCCATGAATTTGCAGCAACAGCAGCAGAATGTAGGGATGATGCTGCAGCAGATGGCGCAACATATCCAGCAACTGGAAATGCAGATACAGGGGATGGGGCAGGGTGGAATGAACGCCAATATGGGACAGCAGCGTCCCTGGAATGCACCCATGCAGGGGCAGCCGGGTATGGGTAGCGGTTTCCTGGGTAATGTCATGACCGGCTTGGGGCTGGGTGCCGGCTTCGCAGTGGCGGACAATATCGTTGATGACATTTTCGACAGCTTCTAGGTCGAAATGCGGATCGCCCGTCCTGACGGTTTTCTGCAGATTGTGCCCTGCCCATGATGCTACCGTTGCCGGTCTATCTGGATCTGGAGTCGCGGGTTCTTGCGTGGGCTGCAGGGCAGGGGTGGCGGCTGCAGCGTACCGGCCCTTTGCGGCGGGATGAATGGCCGCTGCCGCGCCTGGAGTTTCTGCGCGAGGGGGTGTTGACCTCGGACGAGTGGGATGTCGCGCTGGCTGCCTGTCCTCTGTTCGCGGGGGCTGCCTCCGGGCAACGGGAGGCATGGAGTCATGAAGGCATCAGGGTGAAATTTTATCAGGCCGCGACCGAGTTTCTGGGGTTTGCGCAGATCGCCCATACCGGACCAGCCGGGTTTGTCGCTGCCTGTCGCCGCTTGCCCGGCTGGGATGAGGCACCGGCACCGGATGAGGTGACTGCATTTGCTCGCGTCGGACTGCCTTATGTACCACCCTCCCGGCGTCCTCCGGACGGGCTCGCGATGTTGGCTGGAGCTGCATGTGACTAAAGAATCCCTTTACGGTATCCATGCGGTCAGCGCAGCACTGGATGCAGAGGAGTTGCTGGAACTCTGGGTTGCCGTCGAGCGGCGGGCTGATGAGCGCATTGCGCCTTTGGTGCAGAAGGCTGCAGAACAGTGTCTGCCGGTGCAGGAATGGCGGAGTGCGGCGCTCGGCCGGAAACTGAACACCGATCGGCACCAGGGCGTGGGCGGCTTGCTGCGCGCCCTTCCCGGACAGGATTTCGAGACGATCCTCGCGCAACTGAACGGCCGTGGTTTTCTGCTGGTGCTGGATGGTGTGCTTGATCCCCATAACCTTGGGGCATGCCTGCGCAGTGCGGAGGCGGCGGGGGTCGACGCGGTGATTCTGCCCGGGGATAATGCCTGCCCGGTCAATGCTACCGTGCGCAAGGCGTCCGCCGGGTCGGCGTCACGCGTTCCGGTCTGTACTGTGACCAATCTGTCGCGCACCCTGTCCTCGCTGCAGGAGGCGGGATTCTGGCTGGTCGGGATGGCGGGGGAGGGTTCCCGGAGTCTTTATGGGCTGGACCTCGATATGCCGCTGGTGATGGTGTTGGGGGGTGAGGAGAAGGGCTTGCGCCGCCTTACCCGGGAGCATTGCGATTACTTGGCGCATATTCCCATGATGGGCGCCATCGAAAGCCTGAATGTGTCCGTAGCTACCGGGATCTGCCTCTTCGAGGCGGCCCGGCAGAGGCGGAATCTGTCCCCTGCGCGGCCTGCCGGGCAGGAAAAATCCGCTTGAACCCGCTGGAAGGCCACATTCCTAATATGCTGGTAGATTCGCACTGTCATCTGGATTTCGAAGATTTTGACGCAGACCGAACTGAGATCCTGGCCCGTGCCCGGGCGGCGGGCGTGGGAGAAATGCTGATCGCTGCCGTCGTCGAGGCACATTGGCCGCGGGTGCAGGCCCTTGCCGCCGGGCACGCCGGCGTATGGGCGGCAGTGGGGGTACACCCCAACGAACCGGCTGGAGCAGTTCCGGAATGGGAGCGCCTGCTGGTCGCGCTGGCCGCCGATAAGGTGGTTGCCGTCGGGGAGACCGGCTTGGATTATTACCGCAGCGAAGGGGACCTGTCCTGGCAACGGGAGCGGTTTGCCCGGCATATAGCGGCGGCCAAGGCCACGGGAAAGCCGTTGATCGTGCATACCCGTGCGGCGGCGGCAGATACCCTTGCCATGCTGCGCAGTGAAGATGCGGCGGCAGCTGGCGGCGTCATCCATTGCTTCACCGAAAACCGGGATTTTGCGTGGGCGGCCCTGGATATGGGTTTTTATATCTCCTTTTCCGGCATCGTGACGTTCAGGAAGTCCGTCGAATTGCAGGCAGTGGCCAAGATGCTGCCGGCGGATCGCCTGCTGGTGGAGACGGATGCACCTTATCTGGCTCCCGAGCCGCAGCGCGGCAGGCGCAACGAGCCGGCTTTCGTGGCCCATGTCGCGGCCTTTCTCGCAGCGTTGCGGGGCGAGACGCCGGAGGCGGTCGCCACGCAGACCACCGCCAATTTCCACGCCCTGTTCAGACACGCGGTGGCGCCATGAAGGTGGTATTCCTTGGCACAGGATCCAGTGCCGGAACCCCTGTGATCGCCTGCCACTGCCCGGTTTGTCGTAGCGACGACCCGCGCAATCACCGCCTGCGGGCCAGTATCCTGGTGCGGGAAGAAGGCGTTGATCTGCTGGTGGACACCGGTCCTGACCTGCGTCAGCAGATGCTGCGTGCCGGCGTGCAGTCGCTGACGGCCGTGCTCTATACCCATTTTCACGCCGACCATATCAATGGGGTTGACGATCTGCGCGCCTTCAATTTTGCGCAGGAGGTCGTGATCCCCTGCTATGCGGATGAGCGCACGGCAGCGGAGCTGGAGAGCCGTTTCCGCTACTGTTTTCTGCCACCGGATCCGGCCTGGGCGAAACCTTCCCTGTCCATGCACCGGATCGTATCGCCGCAGACCTTTGGCGGGGTTCGGGTGACGCCCATACCGGTGCTGCACGGTGATCTACCCATACTCGGGTACCGTTTTAATGATGTGGCGTATCTGACGGATCTGAAAACGATCCCTGACGCCAGCCTCGAGCTGCTGCGGGGTTTGAAAGTGTTGGTCCTGGATTGCCTGCGTTATGAATATCACCCCACCCATCTGCATGTCGAAGAGGCCCGGTACTGGGCGCGCCGGATTGGCGCGGAACGGACCATTCTTACCCACATGACCCATGACGTGGATTACGCGACATTGGCGACGGAGTTGCCGGAGGGCGTCATTCCTGCCAGTGATGGTATGGTCCTGGACCTTTAGCGTCGGCATCTGCGAGACCGGCGCATGCAAAAAGGCACCCAGAAAAAGTTTGACATCATCCGCATGAATCCATATATTACGCCGCATCGGGGCCATAGCTCAGCTGGGAGAGCGCTTGAATGGCATTCAAGAGGTCGGCGGTTCGATCCCGCCTGGCTCCACCAAACAAATCAACTGGTTACAGTGCGTTTGGCTTCCTCGACCAAGTGTGGTTGTGACAATTTTGTACCATACGCCGGCTGCAGGTTTTGACCCGCGTTCTGCGCATACTGGGCGAGGTGTTCCGGTGATAGGTGAGCGTACTTGCGCACCATCTCCGATGAGTGCCACCCTCCGAGATCCTGCAAGGTGTTGAGCGGAGTTCCAGCCTGGATATGCCAACTCGCCCAGGTATGGCGAAGATCATGCCACCGGAAGTTTTCGATCCCTGCCCGTTCCAGGGCTTTTTTCCATGCCTTCGTATTCACTTGTGTGACCCGTTTCCCACAATAAGTAAAAACATAAATGGGATGATTTCCGATTTGCGCCCGAAGAATGGATATCGCAACATCATCCAGAGGTACCGTGATTGGCTTTCTAGCCTTGGCTTGATCGGCGTGTATCCAGGCGATTTTTCGCCCGAGATCCAACTGAGACCATTCCAGTCCGGTGACATTTGATCTGCGGAGACCTGTCGCCAGGGAAAACGCCGCCATATCCCGTAAATGTGGTGGTAACTCGTTAAGAAGCAGAACCGCCTGCTCTGGGGTTAACCATCGCACTCTTTGTGTTGGCGTTGGGTAAGGACGCAAAAGTGGTGGATAATCCAGCCATCCCCACTCCACGGCGGCGCGAAGCATGGAACGGATCAGCGCCATATAATGATTTGCGGTGGACGCTGATGTCTGTGTCTTTTTGATTTGGAGAACGGTCATTATGCGATCCCGATTGAGGTCACGAAGGGGTACACCTCGAAAGTGATCCTGTAGCCACGCCAGAAAAATTTCATCCGTCACCAAGCTCGCCTTGTGAGCCTTTTCATCCAGCCACCGTACTCCGGCATCATCCCACGTATATGCTGGTCTGTCCCCTAATTGGACCTGCCGCCAGGCCTGGGCCTTGAGGCTATCGTGGAGTTCTTCTGCCTGTGCCTTTTCCGTTGTTCCAGCCGAGCGTCTAATGCGCTGCCCGTTGGGTGTAGTGAAGCTAATCCACCAAGTTTTACCACGTTTGTAGAGCATTTTGCCTCCGTGTTTCCGCGTGAAGGCGCCGCTTGCCGATTCTGAGGATATAGGGATCGGAAGTAGGCGACAAGGTCATCCTCCAGAAACGCCCAGCACCTGCCAGGTTTAGCTGCAGGGATAGTCCCCTTCTTCGCCCTTCGGCGCACCTCTTCCTTGCTGAGGTTGAGGAATTTTGCGGCATCATCCAGGTCCAGGGTTCTGGCCATGGCGTTCTCCTTTCCGATCTCTACGACATCCGTGCAAAACATGGCATTGCGGCGCCAGGTTACAAGCATCCGCCGGAACAATTTGTGCCGGCATCGCCGCATTGGACCTTTACCTTGGTCAGCCTGGTGGTGACGGTCACCGGATCCGCATCCCATTTGCCCGGGCAGGGCGCATCCACGCCACCGAAAGAGTACGTGCGTTCCTGACTATCGACAGCAAGAATATGGTGTGGAGTAACCGACTGAACGGTGAGCGGTATCACCTCACGCGCTCCAAAATCATATAGCACGCGGTCACCGGGTTGGAGATTGAACTGTACCAGCGTGTCGCGCTCATGGACCCCGGTTGCTTCGTAGTCATAGCCGTTCCGGTGCAGCAACGGCCGGTAACGATGGCTGGCAGTATAGCGGTAATCGCGGTTGTCGAAGGCGGTGCGTGACATTGGACAGTACCCATCGGTGGTGATGATAGCTAAAGTATAGCGCCACTAAACATAATGGTCAAGCAGGGCATTACATCGTTTCATGGGCGGGTGAGAAGGATTTTCTTGCGGCAAGGCCGAAGATTTTGATAGAGATAAAAGGCTGGATTCACCATGGAGCAATCAACGTCGCGGGCGCTATGTGAGTGCCGCCATGTGCAGCCTGTGTCTGTGCTTCGTGAATCTCGTTGGCGCGACGGTTCAGCGTGGGGCGGGGCAGAGCATGATGCTTTCCGTTTCCCCACGTAGCAACTAAAGCGTTATGCAACAGGATGTTGGGTGTTTCGGATTATAAACGATGGCACACTTTATTAGAGAAACGTTAAATCGTCGAACCGTTTTTGATTGGCGATATCAATGTCACACTAAACTCAATAACCTCACCAATAATGGCGATGTGCTCCATATCCGTTGCGGACACTTGCACATCTGGATAAGCTGGATTGTTGGAACGAATAATAATACCGCTATCCGGGCGCTTAAATAGAGCCTTTACTTGTATTTCTTCGCCTGACCTTAAAACGTATATTTTTCCGTTTTGTATGTTGGTTCGGCTTTTGTCAACAGTGATCCACGCTCCATTTTTGATGTACGGCTCCATTGAGTCGCCATAAATCCTGACTCTAAACAGATACTTGCTGTCAAGGCCGTATTTTTGAAGCCAAGACCTGGCGTATCGAAATTTACGCTCCTCTTGTATTGTTTCGCATACAATTCTGCTGCCCGCACCAACCTGTAAATTCAAGGCGGGGATTTCTACCTCACCATCACCTAAACCTTCTTCGTCTTGATATTCTGAAACACTCAGACTACCTTCCGGTTTCTGTGGTTTGTGCGCTGCGGATTCGCGTCCACTCCATAGCCACTCAATGGGTACACCAGACAATTCGGCTAGGCGGAAAAGGTTTTCCCTCGAGGGAACGGTTCTGGTGGCAATATTTCCAGAAACCCATTGTGATATAGATCCACGAGAAATCCCCAGCTTTTCGGCCAAGGCGTTCTGTGTAAACCCGGATTGCTTGATGGCAAGCTTGATTCTTTCATGTAGTTCCATACCTAAAAGTTTAGCTGATCTATACGTGCTGTCAGCCGGGCGGCGCTTGACATAGTGTTTAGCACGGCTGTACTCTGTCGATATGGATACGAAACTCATCATCAAATCCTTGGGCGGTCCTACCGCCGTGGCGAGACTGATCGGCATCACAAAAGGTGCGGTCTCGCAGTGGAAGGCTATCCCAGTCGATAAGGCCATCCTTATAGAGCGCGCCACCCACGGGTCAATTACCCGGCAGGAGCTTCGCCCAGATATCTTTCTTCCACACGTCTCAGACGGTGACCCCTCGTGAGCCTACTTTCCAGGTTGCAAGACGAAAAGGCACGCAAGGCCGCGCAGAAAATCTTACAGAAAATGCAAGTTCCTGGATGCCAAACTGCGTTGGCCAAGGCCCTTGGCGTATCCGAGGCGACCGTATCCCGAGCGAAGAACCAATGCCTGGAGAACGGCATTGCGCTGGTTTACTCCTCCAAACACAAGATCGTCCACGAAGACGCCGTGTGCATCAACCGCCACGCGCTGGATTTCATGCGGGCCATCACCGTCCTGGTGCTGAGCAGCGACGAGATGTGGACCATCATTCGCGAGGATCTGGAGTAATGCCGACCATGCACGGCTCCACCTTGACACCCTCCGCCGCCTGGGGCTACGCTCGTCCTGTCACTGGGGTTCCAGTGATCGGGTTTGAGAGCCCGAATCCTACAGGCGGACAGCCGCCATTCCCTTACGGGAGTCGGCATTTTTTACGTCCGTGGTCCGGCGTTGCTCCTATGGGCGGGCCGGACGGGGAGCCGCAAGGCTCGCCGGTGCCTGTAGGCCGGTCTCTCAACCCGTTCGGTTCCGCCCACCCTTGTGAGAGGGGGTTGGCGGTTGCAAAACCGTTCTACAGGAGTTTGACCATGGACACCTTTAACCCTGGCGCGTCTGCGCCCATGCAGGCTACTCAGCCCGCTGTCTTTCAATTCCACTCCACCACAGTTCGTACCGTCGATCGTGATGGCCAAATCTGGTTTGTCGCTGATGACGTAGCCAAAGCTCTTGGCTATCGAGAGTCTCGTGATATGACCCGTGTTCTCGATGAGGACGAAGCTGCCCCGCATACTATGCGGATCAGGTCCGAGAACGGCACCCTCCAAACCCGCGAAGTCACCATCCTCTCCGAATCTGGCCTCTATCACGCCCTCCTCAAATCTCGCGAGCCAGAGGCCCGCCATTTCAGGCGATGGGTGACGCAAGAAGTCTTGCCCGCCATTCGTCGTAATAGCACTTCTTCAGTCGCGGACGCGCAGATCCCCGATGCATTACAGAAAACCCGGTATCTGCTCACGGTCTATGCGGATGGCCGCTCCCAGATCACGCCACTTCCACAGGATGCGGCCGTGCTGTCAGCCAAGAACAAAGCCAGCATGTCCACCCTGATGCGCGAATTCATACCCGGCGAGATGTTGCCGGACCTGATGCACATCGGACTCGACCGCCTAGCCAGGATGGTGGCTCGAGGCAGAAATGTCCCCGTCTGCGCCACACCCGTCGATAAGGAAGTCGAGCCATGAGCGCCATGGATTCCGTTGTTTCTGTCCCTGGCGATGTGCAGGACTTGCCAGTTACATCCCATAAACCATCGACTTCTATGCCAGGAAACGGAGGCATCCGGATTGCGTTCCCCTTCGCGCAATCATTCCTGGCACCCTACATCCGAAGGGTTGAGGGGGTAGATTTATGCCGGTTCGTTTGATCAGGGACGGCATTTTAACCAGCGAACCAGTATGTTCGCTATCTTGGCCATCGGAGGTTCTGTACCGGCGGCTTATGTCTGTTGTAGATGATTATGGCAGATTTCATGCCAATTCAAGGTTGATTCGTGCGGCTTGTTACCCGCTGCAGATCGATAAAGTTTCCGACGCGGACATTGGGAAGTGGCTCACCGAGTGTGTGACAGCGGCCCTTGTAAGTGTGTACCCGGCATCGGACGGGAAGCGTTACTTGCAGATCGAGAAGTTCGGGCAACAGATTCGTTCGAAAAGCAAGTTCCCGGAGCCAGACGGGGACGTTCCGCTAACATCTGTTAGCAATTGCGAACAACAGAAAACAGTTGATTCCAATTGTGTGCAGATGGAAGCAGATGTTGTCGATGTCGGGCAGCATCAAAACTCGCCCGATGACAGTTGCAAGCATGTGGAAACAGGTGCCTCACATTGTGATCAGCACGTCGGGCCAGTTAAGAACGACTCTAAATTAGATTGCACTAACATTCAGGCCAAGAACGACTCTAAATTAGGGTTATCTGATATGGCGGAAAATCATGGTGTTATCACTTGCAACGCATCTGATAACAATTGCAAACAATTGTCGGCAACTGCTCACTTAGGCGTATGCGTATTCGGAGTCGAAGACGAAGGCGGAGACGGATGCGATATGCGTGCGCAGGCCCACGCGCACCCGCCCGCGCGCGAGGACGGTGACGCCCCGCCTGACGGCGGCGCGGATCGTGTGGTTTCAGCCGCTCGTTTCGCGGAATTCTACGCCGTGTACCCGAAAAAGGCGGCCAGGGCGGAAGCCCTCAAGGCCTGGAAAGCCAAAAAACTGGACCGTCTGGCGGATACGATCATCGCCGACGTGAAGCGCCGCCAGGTTGAACACCGTGCCTGGCTGGAGGGGTTTACTCCCAATCCGGCGTCCTACCTCCGGGGGGAACGCTGGACCGACGAGATCGAGCCTGTCCGCAAAGCGCCGGCTGCGGCGGTGGCCTTGTCGGACGATCTCTCGCAGACCTTGCACAGTTTGCCGAGCCTGCAGGGGCTGGAGCACCTGTCGAAGCATGGCAGGGAAACCGCTCTGGCCGCTCAGGAATGGATCCGGATGCGCAGATCTCGCGAAGGGGGTGACTCGTGATCGACCAGGACCTTGAAGGATTTTCCCAAATCATGACCGGCCTGGGGGAAATCTACCGGCTCTCGATTTCGGTTTCGATGATCGAGATTTACTTCCGCGCTTTGCGCCGCTACGAACTGGCGGCGGTGGATGACGCCATTCAGCGCCATTTGCTCAACCCGGACAACGGCCAGTTCATGCCAAAACCTGCGGACATCGCGCGAATGCTGGACGGCGGCAGCAAAGACACGGCAGCGCTGGCCTGGAGCCGTTTTGACCAAGCCCTGCGTCACATCGGCACGTATCGGGATATTCGCTTCGACGACCCGATCATCATGCGGGTCGTGCAGGACATGGGCGGCTGGATCGCTTTCGGCGAGAAATCCGAGGACGAATGGCCCTTCGTCGCCAACGATTTCAAGGCGCGATACGCCGGTTACCGGTCCCGGTCAGCGCCATTCGACTATCCGGCGCTATTGCGCGGGCGGGTGAACGGCGAAAACGGATCCCAGGGATTCACGCTGGAGCCCCCCGTGGATTTTGGCGATCCGGACCGGTGCCGGCTGGTCGAGCAGCGCGGGTCCGATTCGGCGCAAGACGGGGATATCCGCCGCGCGCTGGACGGGGCAGCGGCTCGATTGGGAATCGCCGGTCTGTCCACCCCCACTGCCGGGAGCAGCCCTGCCGTGGTGCAGTCCCCTGCCGACAATGCGCAACCTCCGTTGCTCCGGGTGACTGTCAACCCGGAGCCGGTCCATGCGGAGTGACGCCATGTTTCTCGACCGTTGGGCGCCGGACGGGGCGTTTTCGAGCGACGAAATGGAACGGCTTTGGGACGAGGCCTGCGCCTTGCCTGGAGACCGTTTCGAAAACTGGTATCGGCTGAAACCACCGGTCGGTGGGCAACATCGAGCCGCCCAAAAACAGAAACAACCCGCACAGGAGTTCGCAAGATGAGCAAAACAAGCACAAGCCGCAAGCCAGTATATCGCATCTACGGGATCACCGCCGACGGGAACGAAACCCTGCGCGGCCGGTTTTCCACCTTGCCACGGGCCAACAAGGCGCTGGACGACCTGGATTTCGCCCTGTTCACGCAGCGGGACGCCGGAGTTGGAGGCGCGTTCATCGCCTATCAGATTCGCGGACCTGAAGGATTGGGGGTCTGAGGTGTCAATCAGAAACCGTCAGCAAGGCCTCAAATCTCGCGCAGGATCGACGATCTCAAGGCGAGTGCTACCTATGTACCACTTCGGTCTCGAAAACGCGCTGTGGGGCATTTATGGCGGTTTTTGACGCCGAGCGGCCAGCGGTGCTGGATCCCGACTGGAGAAACCGTTGGCCAGGCCAGGCGAAACGCTTGCTGAAAGGCGCGCTGTGGCCGCTGGTTGGCGCGCTGGCGATCTTCCTCGCGCTGAACGTCCTGTTGCCGCAGCCGATGTTGTTGATCGTCCCGGTGGACCTGTTTGCCGCCGGATTCGTGCTGTCCATGTTACGCGCGGCAGACGGAAAGGTCGATCCGGGTGAGCGGCGGTCAGTGCTCGTTCGCGGTTTGCGGTTGATGGGAGAGGCTTTGCCGGAATTGGCCAGATTCACATTGGAAATCTTTGTGTTCGTGGTGGCGGTGCAGGTGTTTTTGATGGGGGTGGCCGCCCTGTTTTCATCGCCCGGTATCGCCAGTGTTTCGGTTCGGCAGATTCCGGTTCATGGCTGGATGCAGACCGGATTCAGGACGGATATTTTGGGTGTGATCCTGCTGGGGACCCCCGGAATAATTCCGGCGCTTTATCTGGCTATGCGGAATGGCGTTGGAACATGGCAGGCGTTGGTGGCGGCTTTTCGCGGCACCATGGCAAACCCGAATGCATTGCGTATTTTTGTTTCTGCATTGCCGGTTTCCATTTTGATTGCCGTGCTGTTCTTCTCTGTTGGTGGAGGCTGGATGGCGAGCATTTTTGCCCAGGCTTTTATTGGAGTGGCATGGATGTTCTTGCTGCTATATGGGTATGTTTTTTCCAGGGAGATTTTTCGATGATTAGCCGTTTACTCGCTATAGTTCGAAGTAATGTTATTGCGACGTTGCCCGTCATCGGATTGGGGTTTACCGTGCTAGCAGGCGCCCATGGCTCAGAATTTCTACCTCCGGCTCACTCCGCCGCTACTGTGCCGGTCGCCGATCCATTGCGGAACGCCGTGTGTCCGGTCACCGCGCGCGACAAAAACACCTTCACCCGTTGGGCGCGTCATCGCCGCCAACGCAAAAGTCGCGTGCGCCGATTGGCCGGGCCTTACGCCGGCATGGTGTTGCGAGCCGCCAGGCGGGCGCATGTGCCAGCGCGATTGGTGGCGGCGGTGGTGCGGGTGGAAAACGGCGGCGACTTCCACGGGTCGGCTACGCGGGTTTCTTCCGCCGGCGCCATCGGCATCATGCAACTGGAACCAGCCACAGCTTGGGATACCTTGCGGGTCAATCCCTGGAACCCGCGCCAGAACATTGAGGGGGGTGCCCGATTCCTGGCCATGTTGCTGCGGGAGTTCGGCGGTAACGTGCGGCTGGCGTTGATGGCTTACAACGCCGGTCCAACCTGGATCGCGCAGGGCGGGCGACCGGAACAGGCGGTGGCCTATGCCAAGGAGGTCCTGGCTTATGCCTACGCCTGATCTCTTTCCGGAAACCAAAAGTAGCGAAGCGCTCGAAGAGTATGCCCAGGTCTTCGCCCTGTATCGCAATCGCTATCCAAGGCTGACGTCGCCACAGGACTGGCGGGAAAACGGCAAGCTGGATTCCTGGGCGCATGAGATGGTTGCCGCCGTGCTTTTACCCGGGTGGCTTGCGGCGGGCGGATCCGAGAAGGCGTTCGCGGCGTTGCGAAAGGATTTCGTGGACGACGCGGAGCGGAATGGATGGCCGGAAAGTCCGCATTGGCCGAGTACAAACGTGCTCGCCGACAACAAGCCTGAGTTTGCGGCAAAAACCGTTTGCAAAGATCCAGAAAGATAGTATATTTTATATTCATCATTCCTGACCTTTCAGGGGGGTCATTTATGTCGCAGCGTGTACTGATCACCGGCGTCGGGTTGATTTTCGCGGCCAGTATGGACCGTCGGCCGCAACTGCTGGACCAATTTTGGCCGAGTGCCATCACCCAGGCGCACCCTCTGGCGTCCCTGCTGATCTGTCTGGGTACGGGCCTGGTGGTGTCCAGCCTTTTGTTTTCCGGCCTGAACGGTCTTTGGTGGACGCTTGGCGCCGTCATGCGGCGCTCTTTCTCTGACACAGGGCGGGCTTCCTTTTCAGGGCCGTCATCTGATTCGAGCAGAGGCGCCGATGGGTCAACCGTCCCGCCCGTAAAAAATATTTAGTGGGAATTTTGGATCAGGCGCGTTTCGGGATTTTCCTTTTTCGTGGCCCAACTAGCTGAACGACACGCGCCTGATCCAAGGTGCCCAAATGGACAAGAGGAGTTTACAGATGAGCAGTTCGATTTATACGTTTTCTGTCATAGATGGGGTCATTTGCATTGAGGATTGCGACGGCCCCAAATCTGTCACCAACGATATCGAGAATGTTCTGGACGATCTGGGGCGCTGCGGGATGGCGTTGGATGGTCCTGTCATCTATCGGGATTCGGAAGGGCTTTGGTCGGAGATTCGGCTTCAAAATGGGAAATTTCAGGCGTTCCATGGGCCGGAGTACGACACCAGAGAAGAGGCGATTGCGGCTATTGCCAAGGCGTTTGAGTTGTGACCAAGTTGCTGATCGTCGAATCTCCGACTAAGGCCCATCACATTCAGGCGATGTTGGGTTCCGGGTGGTCGGTCAAGGCCACGGTGGGGCATATTCGGGATTTGCCCATCAAGGGAGACGCGGCCTATGTCCGCCCGCCGGATTTCAAACTGAACTACGAAATCACCGAGCGCGCCGGCAAAACCGTTCCCGCATTACGGGCCGCCGCTCGCGACGCGGAATCCGTGTATATCGCCACCGACCCGGATCGCGAAGGCGAGGCCATCGCCTGGCATGTCTGTCAGGTGTTGGGCATTAAACCCGGAGCGGCAAAGCGCGTGACCTATCAGGAGGTCACCGAGCCCGCTATCCGCAAGGCGATTGCCGCGCCCCGCACGGTCAATATGCCTCTGGTGGCGGCCCAGGAAGCGCGCCGCGCGTTGGATCGCATCGTCGGCTGGGAGGTGTCCGGTCCATTGTCGAACGCCATAGGATCCAGGGCCTCCGCCGGGCGGGTACAGACGCCGGCGCTGAGCCTGGTGGTCGCCCGTGAACAGGCGATTCGCCAATTCAAACCAACGCCTTGGTTTCAGGTTCTTGCCCATGTCGCAGGGAAAGACGCGGCCCCGGACTGGCGGGCCGTCTGGGTGGATGGAACCCAGGAAGGGGAATATTTCCAGGACAAGGCGCACGCGAAAGCGCTGGCCGATGCCCTGCCGTCCATGGCGCTGAAAGTCACCAAAGCGGAAACCAAGCCGGTTCGCAAGCCGCCGGCGCCGCCGTTCACCACCAGCTCCATGCAAATGGACGGTGCCAGGGCGCTAAAAGCCCCGGTGGACGCCATCATGAAAGCGGCGCAATCCCTGTTTGAGCACGGTCACATCACCTATCACCGGACCGATAGCCCGAACCTCTCGGAAGAGGGGGAAGGCTTGCTGCGCGCCGCGCTGAAAAAGGAAAACCTGCCCCTGGTGGAGACCCCTCGCCGTTGGAAGTCCAAGGGCGGGGCGCAGGAGGCCCACGAGGCCATTCGTCCGACCCGGCCGATGGTGCGGCAGGCTGGGGAGAACGAGCTGGAGCAGGCCCTGTATGACCTGATCCGCAAGCGAGCGTTGGCGTCCCAGATGCCAGACGCGGTTTATCAGCAGACTTCCTGCACGCTGGACGGCGGCATGTTCCATGGACGGCCCGCCGTATTCCGGGCCGTGGGATCGGTGCTGAAGGATCCCGGTTGGATGGCGCTCTATCGGGAAACGGCAGAAGACGAGGAGGGCACGGAGAATCCGGCGGCGAATCCGGTACCCAGGCTTGCCGTGGGCGATGCCGTCCGGGCTGCGCGTGGGGAATGTCTGTCCAAGACGACCAAGGCGCCGCCGCGCTATACGGAATCCACGCTCATCAAGGCGCTGGAAGATCACGGTGTCGGGCGGCCGTCCACCTACGCGAGCATTCTGAAGAACCTTTTCGCCAGGGAGTATATCCGCAGAAAAGGCAAGTCTCCGGCGTTGTACGCTACCGAGCTGGGAGAAAAGATCGTCGAGTCCTTATCCGTCTTTGATTTTTCCAATGTGGATTACACACGGGAGGTCGAGGCGGATCTGGATCGGATCACCGAAGGCCAGATGCGGCCCCGGGATTTGCTGGCCAAGTCGTTCGCGGATATTCAACGGATTCTGGATACCATGCCGGCGCAGGCGCAAGGCCGTTCTTGTCCGGTGGAGGGCTGCGACGGCACGGTGCGCCGACTGGAGAGCAAGCGAAAGCCCGGCGTGTTTTTCTGGATGTGCAGCAATCGAGATGCGCATCCCTTGCTGCAGGATAATGACGGTAATCCAGGGGCGCCTTTTGCCGAGCGAGTGGAGGCAGGAGATGGGCCGGCGTGCCCCGAGTGTGGTGCGGCCACCAGCCGGCAGGAGACCGGGAAGGGATATGGATATTTCCGTTGTGGGAAAGGTCACGGCTCCTGGTGGGATGACAAGGGTGCCCTGGGCAAAAAATGGGAAGACCGGGCATCGGCACAAGGCGCGGCTTCCCGCTCGGCCAGGAAAAGCACTGGAACGAAGGCCTCGTCAACCAAAAGGACGGCTAAAGGCACTCGAGCCAAGGCCCGTTCGACCATCATGGATTAGCGGGTAGGCGATTTGTTTTCGATGCAAAAAAGGGGGTTGTCATGATCGATATGGAAAAGCTGTTACAAAATGTCCCATCGGCATATCGAGTTTGCATAGTGGACAAAGGACCAACAGGTAATGCCATTTGCGAAACCATGCGCCCGTCAAAGGACGCAGCAACAATTGGGGAGTTGCGAGATTCGATAACGGTGCCCCTTGAGAATGGTGGCGTGAACACCGCCATTCACACGCGCCCTGCTCAAAAGAATCATTAATGAACATAAATAGATGCCTGCAGGAAAGATCTAGGCGGCAGGATGTCCCCTGCGGAAGCTGCCACCTCTGCTGCAAAAATATGCTGATCGTCGTATCGCCCAGTATGGGCGACGATGTTTCCCAGTTTGCTGCGGCTGTCCCGATGCCGGAAATGCCGGGGTTTTTCCGGATCCCCGAACAGGAAAATGGCGATTGTTACTACCTTGGCGCTCACGGCTGCACGATACACGATCACGCGCCGGCCATGTGCCAGTTCTTTTCCTGTATTGGTGCCGTGCGTGGGCTGACGCCTAAAAAGGCGGCGGAGGGGATCGCCAACAACCGGTTGGCGCCGGCGGTGCTAAAGCGGGGTAGGGCGTTGTTGCGGGAGCAAATGGCGTCTCGATCGAAAAAGCGGAGAACCGGATAGGTGTGCCAATTTGATGGCGTCTTAAAGAACTATCACGCAAGGCTATTGTGGATCATAGCCAGAAAAACTGTGCTTAACGAAAATTTAGTCCTGATCTATATTGCAGGATTGCTGGTACAATTGATGGCCTATGGTATTGGGTACGTTCTTTTTTGGCTTCATATCGCTACCGTTCCTCATCAGGATGATTTCCCACTTAATATAATGGCTATGAGGCTGTTTTTGGGGCTATCGGTTATTTTTTGTTCCGTATTTTTATTCTTCCTGGGCCTCTGGCTACGCTATATTTTTCGTACCGCAAAGATCAGGGCGCTGAAAAGCATCGAGACCGAAAAGGACATTCATTAATGCGCGGAATCGGCTTTCTTTCCCGTTTTGGCAGTAGCCTCGCCGCCCTATTTTCAGCCGGGGCCGGGGCGTGCGCCGGCGGTGTGTGCGCGGTGGGGGCCCAGGCCGGAGCCAGTCTGCTGGGCGCTGGTGCTTCTGGTGGTCTGGCGGGTATGGCGGCGGCTTCCGGCGCGCCGATTTTCGATCTTGCACCGGCGATCGCTCCATCGGCAGCTTTGCCCTGGTGGATCAAGATCGCCGTGGTCGTGCTGATCGGGTCCATCGCCTATACCGCAACGACGCTGCGGGAAACCCCGCGCCTGGCCGTTTTGGCCACTCTGGGAGGCATCCTGGTGGTCGTTGCCGAAATGCGCTGGCTGCCCGGTGGAAATAGTACGGAGTATGTGGCCATGGCGACGGGGATGGTTCCGTTGCTGCTCGCTCCCTTGCTGGCGCGCGTTGACCTGCCCAAATTCATTCGCTGGGAGTTGCGTTTGCTGGTGGGGCTCCTGGCGCTGGTCGCGATTGCCGTTGCCATTGGATTGCAGATGATCAAGGGCTGGCAGCCTTGCCCGCTTTGCTGGCTGGATCGTGGTGCCTTGTTGGGTGTCGCGGTGGGTGCGCTGGGTGGGTTCGATCGGCTGCTGCTGATCAGCGTGATGGGTGGGTTGGCCGGGTCATTGGCTCAAATCGTCGAAATGCAACATGCATCGGCATCTCTGGCGCATGTTTGCACGCTGATCAGCGCCGGCGGTCCGAGCTGTGGCGTCGCCGGATCGCAGGTGCTCTGGTTCGCGCCCATCGGGATCGAAACTGCGGGGCTGTTCGTGCTGCTCTGGGCGATGTCGTTCTGGCTGCTGCGGCCTCTGTTGCTGGGGAAAACCCGTTGACTTCGCCTTGGTTGATCATTCTGCTGACCGGAATTGTCTTGCTGCCAGTCATCGCACTTGGCCTAGTGTTGGTGTTTTCGATCAGCGTTTTCGCCTGGCGTGGTGTCAAGGTTCGCATTCAGGCGGGGGAGGATGAGGCGAATGGGGAAGAATAGCCGTAGCATTCTGCTGGCCGTGTTGATGGCTATGTCGGCGCTGGTGACGGCCCATGCGGTGGATTTTCTGACCCGGGTGCAGGATCAGGGCACATCGTTTCTGATCGGAAGGTCCGGCCCGGTGTTCACCGATTTCGTGGATCCGGATTGCCCCTATTGCCACCAGGAGTTTCGCGAACTCCGGCCATTGCTGCTATCCGGCAAGCTGCGGTTGCGGATCGTGCCGGTTGCAGTGCTGGATGCAGGCAGCCTGCCCAGGGCTGCGACTTTGTTGGCGTCGCAACGCCCCGTGGAGACGTTTCTCCAGGCGGAGGCGGGGTTTCATGATGGGCACCTGGCATTGTCGCGCATGCAAAACGTGCCGCCGGCCATAGCCGCCGCTGTCGAGCGTAACAACCAATTGCTGGAGGACATCGATCCGTACGGCGAAGTGCCAGCGATTCTTTTTGAGGATCGTGCCGCCGGCAAGGTCGCCAGCATGATCGGGGAGCAGCCCATTGCTGTCATGCAGCGGGCGCTGATGACGGCGCAGTAAGTGTGGTTTTTACAAAGGAGCAAATAACTGATGCCTGATTTCTATACAAAGCTGGTCGCAACCGCTCGAAATGAGCAAGGATTTTCGTTGGGTCCAAAGAAACTTTTGGCAATGATTACCGTTACCCGCACATTACAGGCTGATGTTCCTGACGCTTTGCGGACGATCTGCAAGGCCATGGGGTATGTGCGGGCGAACATCTGGCGGCGGTATGGCGCTCTGGGAACCGTAGGCAAATCTGCTAACGATATCCGTAAGGAAATCTCGGCGGCCAGTTTGTACTCCGGACTTCCTGTGGACGGTACCATTCGCAATGAAACCACCAAGGACATTGTCAATGACGTCATGCTCTACAAGGCTGCAGCGATGCAGAAGGTGCGCAAGACCATTGCCGCCCGCACTGGGGATGAGGCCGAGCGCAAACGTCTATATATGCTGCTTCGCAAAGACCAATGGCTCACTGACAACTTTTTGCACCGCCAGATGCGCAAACATTTCCGGCATGGAAAGTCGTCCGTTGCCAATCAGTTCGTGGTCCGGTCAGATAAATACGCTACGGAAGTCGTGGACGGCCATCTGGTTATCGTCATTCATATCGCCGCGAAGTATGGCGCTCCAATCCGATTGACCACCACATCCAACGGCAAGAACATCAACCTGTCTGGCAGCAATCTTCGTGTGGTAATCAAGGATGGATTTACGGAGATCCACTATGCCACCACGAAAGGGGATGGGCGACCTTGTGGTGACAAAATGATGGGCATCGACAAGGGATACACGGAAGCCTTCACGGATTCTGACGGTGTTGCACATGGGGAAGCCTTCGGTGCGGTGCTGACGGAATATAGCGATCGGGCATCTGCGACAGGAAAGGCGCGAAACAAGCTCTCCGCTTTGGAAAAGAAGCATCGAGAAGCGGGACGTATCGTTAAAGCGGATCACATCAAACGCTGCAACCTCGGGCGCATCAAGATTGATGGCCGTAGAGACCATACCCGCAAGCGGTTACGCACCATCGCTTTCCAGGCGGCTCACACTGTTGTGAATAAATCGGCTGTAGTGGTTTCAGAAGATTTAACCTCTCCCATTGCCAAAAAGCAGGTATGGAAGCAATACAACAGACGTATGAGTGCATGGGCTAAAGGCGTTCTCGCCGAAGCCCTGGACTCCGTATGTACGCAGCGGCAGGCAGAGCATCGCCTGGTGAATGCAGCCTATACATCGCAAATGGACTCGGTGACGGGCTTGCTGGAAGGCAAGCGCGTGGCCGATAAGTTTTACCGTGCGAACGGGGATGTTCTCCAGGCTGACCACAATGCTGCGTTGAACGTGCTGAGAAGGTACGAAGATACCGAGATCACTCGGTTCACTCCCCACAAGGAAGTCCGACGTATTCTTCTGGCACGCTCTCCGGCGCCACTGAGCGTCAAGGGGCACGAGTTGCAGGCGCAAGTCTATCAACCGTGTGCGGATAAATCCTCTGTACAGGTTTGTACAGGTTTATAGGAGCAGAGAGAAATGCGAAAAATACGTCGTTCTTTGGTGATTTTGGGTGCAGTTAGTGGGTTGTTGGCTTTAAGTGTTACCGAGGCCTTTGCTGGAGAGGTGATCGTCGCATCAACCCACTCTGTCAACAAAACAGGGAGTATTGCTGGTCATAAGAAAACAGACCTGATTCTGGCCGCACCCTGGATGATGGCCAACGTGCTTATACCGCTTCAGCCACAGGACAAAAAATGTACGGCTCGACTGATGATGGTTACCAAAACAGAACTGTACAGGTTTATACACGGTAAAAACCATGTCGTATCAGTCCCTCTTGTGGATAAATATGGAGAATACCTTGGGTCTGGAAAATTTACGTGGGGAAGCGCAGTCACCCAGGGGCATTGCGAGTATAGCGCTGTTCTTCCCGCTGTTCCGGCTTACCTCAAGGCGGTTGGTTTAACTTAAGGATCGAAAATGTGTACGGAATATCAGCAAGACAATCCGGAGTCCATTTTCAGTAAGCTGGCCGGGGAAGTAGGATCGTGCGGCCAGCACTACGAGATCTGGGAGCCCCGGATGGTGCGGGCGATATCGCACTATTTGGGTACGGAAAATCCTGCACCAGAAATGCGCGCTGCGCTTTGGGGCAAGATGGGTTATGGAGCCAATGGCCCGTCTCCAGAGGATCTTGCAGAGATAAGGAAGCAAGAGGCAGAGGCTTGGGAAGAAATCCGCAGGAATACAACGTAAATCGAAAGGAGAAGTGTGATGGAAATCAGCAAAAAAGCACGGGAAGCCATTGAGGACATCATCAACCGCCGGGCGAAAATCGCATCCATGCAGGAGCAACTGAAGGAAGACGTTAAAGCGGTCGCCGAGCATCTGGACATCAAGCCCGGCAAGCTGAACAAGATCATTGGCCTGGTGGAGAAGGAACGACAGTCTGGCGAGGTCGTCGAGGAGGAGCGCGACACGCTGGATACGGTCGAGTCCCTGGTTGGGGAGCGGGAGTAAGGCATGGAACATCTTCAGCACTGGTTGACGGTTTTCTGGTTTATTCCGGCGCTTTCTTTTTTTGCGGGGGTAGTGTTTGCGTTGTTGACGATTCGTTCCTCGCAAAAGAATTCATGAGACCTCGCCTGGCCTATTCCGCCCCGATGCGGCTGGTTTCCGGAAAGGAATCCGCTCGCCCGCCCCAGGAACCGGGGGTCACTCTGGTTCTGGGATCGGGTGGAGCTCGTGGACTGGCGCACATCGGCGTTCTGCAGGCACTGAAAGAACTGCGAATTCTGGTGCGTGCGGTGGTGGGCTGCTCCATCGGCGCGCAGATCGGGGCGCTATTTAGCGCGGGGATGTCACCGGAAACCCTGGCGGACACCGCGCGGCGAGTAGATCTCTTTACCATACTCAGGCTATTTACGCCCTTTCCATTCGGCGCCGGACTGGTCCGGGATCGGGGGGTGCGACAATTTCTTCAGGCGGGATTGCATCAAAAATCCATCCAGGATCTCGGCGTGCCGTTTGTGGCGGTCGCCACAGATCTGCAAGATGGAACGGAGGTAGTGTTGGATTCAGGACTCGCCTGGTCGGCGGTGCGAGCCAGCATCGCCATGCCCGGCATCCTGGCGCCGCACGCGCATGACGGGAGGCGGCACTTGGCGGACGGCGCGCAGGTCAATCCTCTCCCCGTGTCTGTCGCCAAGTCCCGGTACCCATGGCCGGTGGTCGCGGTGCAGGCCCAGCTATCGCCCCGGCTGCGGCCCGAGATCGGCGGGCGGTTTCGTCGGCCATTCGGCTGGTTCCAGGTGGCGCGGTTGGCCAACGAGACGGCGCTTTGGGAGTTGGGACAGGCGCGGTTGCGGGAATGTCCGCCGGATGTGCTGGTGGAACCGGCGGTGCAGGAACATGGCTGCTTCAGTTATCATCAGGCCACGGATCTGATCAGGGTTGGGTACGACGCGGCCATGCGCCATGCGCAAGCCATTCGAAAGTTCGCGCTGCAAAAAGGAAAAATCCAGTGACCCAACAATCGGCTTTTGTCCATGCTTTGCATACGGACCCATGGGCCTTTCCCTTCGCTGTGCTTTTCGTGCTCTTGCTGTTCGACCTGTCCATGCTGGTCCATGAGCTGGGACACGCCTGGGCGATACGAAAGCTGTTGGGGGATGACGCGCTTCTGGAGGTCAAGGCGGGCATCGGGGTGTTTTACCGGCGGGGCAGGTTATCTCTGGGCATTTTGCCGATATGGGGCTACGCGCGGTTCACCGAATCCATGGCAAGTCCGATGCAGTGGCGGATCATTTTTCTGGCGGGGCCCGTGGCATCGGTGTTCATGGGCGCCGTGTTCAGCGTTCTGGCGATGCTGCCCATCCCCAACAATTGGGCGCAGGCTTTTGTGATCATGGGGATCGCCAATTATGCGCTGGCGGCGGTCAATCTCATCCCGATCCCGCCCCTGGATGGCTGGAAGATCGTTGAAAGCTATCTGCCGGCGTTCGGCATCCAGCTAAAGCCTACACAGCGGGCGTTGCTGTACCGGTGGGGGATGGTGTTTATCATTGTCGCCAGCGGACTGTTCTTGTTGGAAAACGGGTTTTATCACGGGTAAAAGGAGTTTTGAGTGGATAAGGTGCAAAATGCAGGAACATTTGAGAACGCGATTCGGGCTTTCAATAGCATGTATCGGCTGCCTGTCGGGAAGGAAACTTGGGAGAAGACGGACGAATTTCCGGCCCGCCCCGCCCAGTTTCAGGACATTTTGAGTGAGGAGATTGAGGAAAGCCGCGAAATCCTGCTGGGACCTGATCGACTGGATCATGAGACCGCTCTATGCGACTGGCTGGGGGATCTCATGGTGTACTGTGCCAGTGAGGCATTGAAGTATGATGCCTTCCCAGACTTGATCTTCGCGCCCGGACGGGATGTGCTGGATCCGCTGTTGGAGGGGTTGAGCGAGGTGGCCCAAAAAGGGGCAGGGCAAGATCTCGCGATGATCGTGCGCGTCGTAGACGATCACGCGCGGCGGCATCTGGATGAAACCAGCACAGACCCACGGCATTTGCCCATCGCCATCACCGAAGTGGCGGTCGCCGGATTTGCCGCCCTGGGCAGAGGATTCGAAGACTTCGATTACTGGGCGATTCTGAACATCATTATGGAATCGAATTTCAGCAAGCTTGGCGCGGACGGGAAACCGATTTACGACGAGCGCGGCAAGGTGTTGAAGGGGCCTGGCTATTGGAAACCCGAGCCCATGATCAAGCGATATCTTTCACAACTGAAGAGGAGTGCGTAACGATGTTCGGATTTGGAGAAAATCATCAGCAAGTGATGCAGGCGCAGTGTCCCTGTTGCCAGACGCAGATGCAGGATATGGGGACCCACGGCATTCGTATGGGTGGTTTGACTGGGATGCTTGGCGCCGGTGCCGCCATGTTGGGCGGGCAACTGGCCAGCGACGGGGAGGAGGCATTCGAGAAGAAGATGGTCGTGCAGGTGTTTGTCTGCCCGCAGTGCCACGAAACCTCGTTCAAGTACATCAAGGGGCTTTGATTTGGATTTGACGAAAATAGTCCACGCGCCCCAATACGGCGTGCGGCGTCCGCGAAATCAGGATCCGGTCAACCAGCCGGATCCATTATGCTGCGGCGGTGAGGGTGCTTGTCCGGTTACCGGTGAGCACATAGGCCGGTTTTATTATCCGCGCGATCTGGATTTGCCCGTGGAGCAAGTCCAGGAACGTATTGTTCCCAGCCGGCCACCGGTCAAAGTCGAAATCCGGAAGTCTCGGAAAATACCGACCCAGATCTCTAGCCCAACCTGAAAGGAAACTCTCATGCTTTTCACAGAACCGTATGCCGGCCCCACACCCATCGTCCAGGTGATCTCCAGCGCCCGGCGCGAGGTCAGCCTGAATGTGTACTATCTGTCCAGCAGGCCTATTCTGAACGCTCTGCGGGATGCTCATGCGCGCGGTGTGACGGTGCGGGTGATTCTGGACGAGCATCCATATGGCATGAAGCCCTGGATGATCCAGAAGGAGGTTCGTGCTGTGCAGGCCACGGGCGCTGCATTGCACTGGGCACCGCCACGCTTTGAGGCGGCCCCTGGCCGGTACGTCTTCGATCACGCCAAGTACGTGTGTGATACCCGAGAATGCGAAATCGGCACGGCCAACTTCGACTGGAGCGCCTTTCATCGCAACCGGGAGTACCTGGACGTCACCAGTAACCCCAACATCGTTCGGGCGGCCAATGCGGTATTTGCGGCCGACTGGACCAATCAACGGGCCCCGGCCTGGGCGCATCGGGTGCTGGTCCTATCTCCCGGCACGTCGGCGGCACAAATGCTGGCTGTCATCCGCCAGCCAGGTACCGTGGAGATCGAGAGCGAGGAGATGGGTGATGATCGGGAAATGCTCAACGCCATCGCCGCCAAGGGTGCGCAGGCCTGGGTGATTTTACCATCCAGCATCAGCGCCCAGGACAAACGCAATGTGGACTTTCTGATGCAGCACGGGGTGCATGTACGGCTGTTGCCAAAGAAACCGATCTACATGCACGCGAAAGCCGAGATTTCGAGCCATTACGCTTTTGTGGGGAGCGAAAATTACAGTGTTTCGTCGCTTCAGATGAACCGGGAAATGGGGCTGATCCTGAACAATTCCAGAGACATTTCCATGTTGCAGGCGCAGTTTGCGCGGGACTGGAAAGCGGCGGGGCCGGCATGAGGCGCGCGCAACTGCTGTGGCTGCTTTTGGGGTTGCCGAGTCTCGCTGCGGCGCAGGTGCCGACACCAGCGCCAGGCCCGGCCAGCGTCAATTTTCATGTGGTGACACATTATCGGGTGCCCAGGACGGTGCTGCATGCCGATCTGCAGGCGGAGGCATCGGGGAAAAACCCGGCGAAGCTGGCCGCCATGGTCAATCAGGACGTGGCCTGGGCAAAAGCCCGGCTGCAATCGGTGCCTGGGAATACCTGGCGGAGCGCCGGGTGCCAGACGCAGGCGACAGGCCAGTCCGGTGCGCTCTGGCTGGTACGGGAAGACCTGGCTGTGCAAAGCCCGGATCCGGCCGCGTTGCTCCCCTTGCTGGGCACGTTGCAATCCCGGTTGCGCCTGGTCGGGATGCATTATGCAGCGCGTCCTGCCGCCGTACACAAGGCACGGAGAGCGGCCGAGTTGCGGGGGCTGCGCCGGTACCGGAAAGAAGCGCAGCAGAATTGCGCTGCACTGGGCTACAAGGGGGTGCGCTTGGGACAGGTCTTCATCAAAACGAATATCGTCCCGTTGGCGCGACCGATGCCGGTCATGGCCATGGCCGCCCGGGCCGTTCCCGGGCCGGTGGTGGGTCGTGGTGGGACAGAAAGGGGCCGGGTGGTGGTTGGGGGCAATGCTTATTGTGAGAGGTGAGGTGATGCGACAGTTGCCGTTCGATTCTGGAAATTTCTTTGTGCCGGCTTGCGAGCGTTGGAAGCAGGAAGCGCTGAACGATCAGGGTTCTGAATATCTGGGAGACATGCTCAGAATACGCACGTTGGTGCAGGACGGGCGTTCTCCGCAGGCTATTCTGCGGTTTTTCGGTATCCCGAATCATGGGCATCCGGACCGTCTTGTTGACGGACAAAAAAGTATCATCCTGCGTTTCCTCTGAATTACGGGGGGCTGGAACTGCTTGACAGACGCGCCCGACGCTACCGCGAATAATGCAGGCATGGTCATGGGGTGGCGGTCCTCGGCGAGGCCTTGCTCACGGACGACTGGCTGCCGTAGTATTCTCTATGATCTGATGACAGTTAAAGACTGATAGCCGTCATTGGATAACACTTGACTCCGGCGCCCTATGCGCAACTTACTGGATGACGGAACCGACATATTTGTACTATGATCACCACATCGTTCCAGCATTGATCCGAGTAAGGTGTTACTTGAGTCCTTGCCATTCTGGAGATTACAGATGAGAGGGATGGATATTCTGCATGGATGGAGGTCGTCGAAATGATTGTTAACTTTTTGTCCCATGTTAGCTTCATTCATGCGTGCAGAAAATCCAGTAATAGTTGGCATACCACAGCTTCCAGAATCAGCACCATGGGACAGTTTGATGCATAAGGTCTCACACGCTGATGTTTTACGCAGTTCGACAAGAGGAGCGCCTGTCAGATTGTGCCGCACCGTCATTTGTTATGACGCACTCCTAGCACAGTCGAATTCACGTTAGTTCCCAGCGAGAAGGAAGGGGAGCGAATGACAGTTGACGTGCTAGATGCCATGGACAAAATCGGCTCATTCTGTGGGCTGCTGGCATTACCCTATCTTATGTTTCAGAATTTAAGAAGTCGACCCAGGATTGCATTTGAGTTCCATGGAAGCAGTGGTCAGCATATTCAGCTTGATGGTATTCATCAGTACCGATACGAGGTGTCTGGGGTAATCAAGAACAAGAGCCTTGATCCAAATACCGTCTCGAAAATCTGTTTGGTCGTATGGGGAAAAAAAGCCAAGACCTCATATCTTCGGTTTGGCTTCGGGGGCGTTTCCGTGTATGAAACTTCTTCGAAACAACTGCTGTCTTTGCCAATCGCGTTGGCCCCCCGAGAAGCAAAAGCGACGCAGATAATTTTTGAGTTCCCCGTGCAGGGCACTAGCGACGAAAAAATCCTGTCAGATGTTATTCCTGTCGTTCCTGGGTCGAACCTTTTACGCCAGAGATACAAATACGATCTTTGCTTCGAAGATATCAATGGAAATCTGTATGAGGCCTCTGGCGATCAAGTTAATGCGATCGAGGCGGCGCTGAGATGGACACTCCCAAACACAGTTCGTCAATTCCAGGATGGCCATATATGGCCTTTCATTAGCCACTACCTGATGATTTTGAGGTCGAAGATCGGCTTCAAGTTGAGGATTACACTCCAAGCACTAGGTCTATGGCGATGAACCTAACATCGCATTCCAGCGAACAGCCTACGGCTGCCACAAAATTCGGACGTTATAAATCATAAAAACATCAGGAGATATCGATGTACGAAAGCTTGCTTCGACGATTCAAGGATCAAGATCCACGAACGATATTCGCCCATTTTGGATGGCGAAATGAAATCGGTGAAACTTGGGAAACGCCCGTTCAGAAACTCGCAGTGAAAGCCAAAGCCGAGGATTGGGATTTTCACCGACCAGAATTTAGGAAGTCTGGAGTGAGTTTTCCCATCATCGCAAGCTACCTCAACTACACATTCATTCGCCTACAGCAGCAGAACAAAATCAAGTACTCCTCTGACAATACTCGCGCATGCATTAACACTGGACTGCAAACGCCAGAAGGGAAGGACATATTCGCAACGTTCTATCGAAACAGTACGGCGACAGAGAAGTCACAACCAGATTGGACACTCTTCGGCTACTTCGACGCCTATTCGGACAAGGTCAGAGATTTCGAGCCTCTTCCGGATATCGCTACCTATATTGATGATCCTGGTGAGTTGGTCTTTGACCACCGATATGAACTTGAGGTGGACTATAAGCATATTCTTAATGATAACAAGGACCGCCTGCCTGATGTACTGCAATCGAATCCCACCCTGGCCAGAAATGCGGTCGAAGGAGCTGTGCGGCAACTCAAGGAGCGATTAAAGCGCAATTACAAACTCGCCGTTCCTCACTGGTATAACGAGCGCGTCCAGTTGCTACTTCCTTTGAGTATCACGGATGACAACGCCGCTGACGTTGCCTTAGTTGCCGAAAAGGACGCTACCCGTATGAAATACATGGTTCGCACCATTCTTACGATGGACATGGCATATCTTGATGCCAGAATAATCTGCGCTCCTGACCGCCAGTGGCTGAACCCGTGAATTCTAACCCTACAGTCGAGTATGGTGGATCCATTGCAGCCGATCTGACTCAGCTCTAAGGGATTTGCGATAGGGGACGACGTCGCGGGGACGTGTAGGCACCGAAGTCGGCTCAGGATAGTAGACCCGGCATCGGTAAAGACTGATTCCGGACATCCAGTGGAGACGGGCAACCGACCTTACATAGATATTCATCAGAACGGAGAAATTATTCTCAAATCTGATATATTTAAAATGCTGTAAACAACAGGAGCATTAATGTGCCGAGTACGCGATTAATATCGAAGGCAGTGGAGGAATACATCTCTGCGAGCCACACCGACTTTTCAATAATGATCACAGGAGAGTGGGGTAGCGGAAAAACGCATTACGCAAAAAATGAAATCCGGGACATTGTGACACGTTCTGGAATGAAATTTGGCTACGTTTCCTTGTATGGCATAGATGACCCAAAAGATATCGACGGCCGCGTATTCAATTCAGTATTCCCTTTCAGGGAGACCAATACATACAAGTTAACAAAAGCAGTTGCTGAGATTTTGCTAAAAAGAGAAAATATCGATGTTGCAGTTCAACAACTTAATATCAGCCTAGAGAATATTGTCATTGTATTTGATGATTTTGAACGGATAAGCACAGACATTACAGGCATTTTTGGCGTCATCAATAATTACTCGGAACATAAACATACAAAAGTCATATTAATTTGCGACGAAAGCAAGATTAAATCAGAACAACGTGACCAATACGAAACAACAAAAGAGAAAGTTGTCAGGTTTACACTTTGTTATAAGGCAGATGCAGAACAAGCGGTAAGTGGAATTATAAATGAATCGCTGAGTAATTTTCCAGAAATATATCCCATTCTTGTTAGAAATAAAAATTATCTAGAGCATGTTTTTATTTTGAAAGGATCTAATATTCGTACGCTGCATGCTGCTCGAGAATCATTACGAAATGCAGTTGGTACTCTACAAACTAGAATCGGTTTAAGCCATATTGATGCTTTTATTGACGCCACTCTGAAATGTTTAGTTGGATACCATTGCGAGCTGAGCAGAGGACATTCTGAAGAGCTGAAAAAGTTCGTTAAACAACCGCCAAAACCCTTGGAATTGTTATTTTTAAAGAGGAATTCAGAAGACATTGATTCAGGCTCAGATATTGAGTACGCGGAGAATTTTTATCGCGACTATTTCCAGGGTGACAACAATCCGTTTGTATCACAGTCATCTCTAACTCTCTCCATGTATGGGGTTTGTGATTTTGATTTGATTGATGGCGAATACAATTTGTTCGTTTCAGAGCGATATAACAATGACAACAAAATGTCTCTTCTGTCTGACTACACTAGAATGAGCAATGAAGATTTTGATTGTGCTATAGACGAATGGATATATTCTCTAGAGCACGAAGAAATTAATGATATAATCCTGTTATTGCGCGCCGTTGATTATATTTGTTTTTTTATTGAAAAGAAAATTGTTTCACGTATTTCTCTTGTTGAATTAAAAGAGATTAGCGAGAAATGCCTACTGCACATCATTGTGAATAACCCAGATAATCTGGTAGAAAGCTTCAATAATCCACTAAATTTTCCTAATCTGCGAGTACAATGCAGCGTTGCTGCTCAACTGAAAGAAATAGCAAACGATAAATTAGAATCTGTCAAGGTTGAAGTAGAACGGCAAAATGCTAGAGAAGCTTGGGAAAATATTTTAAACTCATACACAGATGATATTGTTTTTTCCATATTCGGAATCTCGTCAGAATGGGCTAGGAAACCTCTCTTCTCATTGATTGACGATAAGGAATTCGTTCGATCGTTTGACAGTGCTCCGTCTAGATTTATTTTTTTATTTGATCGGGTTATTAAGGACAGGTATAATACATCTCAAAATCGTAAGGAACTACTAAGAGATGAGTATGAACCATTGAATAATCTTTATCTATATTTGCGCGAAAACCTTATTAATCCTACTGGTGATTCAAAAAGGACATTGCACATGTTCGCCTGCGAGAATCTTTGTGAAAGTATTGAGCAAGTATTTAATCTGATTAAGTTACCAATAAAAGACGTTCAAGCCCCTTCCTGAGAATACGGGAGGTTGTCCATTCAATATTTTAATGATTAATATATAGCCCGTAAATGTATGGCAGTGGAACATTTTTGCGCACCATTAAAAATGAATACCTAACCCCGGATTGTGGCCAGTTACGTGCCAATACGTCAGTCTAGTTTTCTATGTGCAGAAAAGCTTGCGGATAACTATCCACGATACGCGAGCGTCAGCTTCCGCTGCTTATGTGTCATTGGGTGTAGCGCAAGCACAAGGGATGTCCCTAGGCGCCAGGATGAAACTTTATTGTCCACCATCACAGGGTCGGCAAAGGCGGTGGCTACTCAGGATGATACTTCATGAAACGTGGAAATTGTTCAAAACGTAGAATCAATGGGATACGGCTGATCCAGGATGATACTTTTTTGTCCGTTAACACGTCTTTTCGATATCGTCGGGGATGTGCAGCTACAGGTTTTGACGGAGATGCTGGCGCTGACCGGGGAGGAGTACCGCATCGACTGGTCGCGGCGCGACGGGTCTTTGGTACCGCGATCGGGACCATCGGCGGGATGCGACGCGGGATCTCCTGTTCGTGCGCGCCAATACCAAGGTTCTGTCCGCTGGGGCAGAGATACGCAATAGCCCGGTGCATGGCTTTGGGCTTTTTGCCGTAAAGAACTGGTGTATTAACAACGTTTTTGTTGAAAACCTGGGCGGACAGGTACTTTCCCACGACGAATACGAGCTGCTGCAGGCCCGGCTGGCCCCCGGCCTGGGCCGCATGCGCCGATTCTTTTTCATGGAATGGAATGCACTGCCGGGAGACCGGTTGCTCGCCAGGCCTTTCCGTACTCAGTACAGCTATATCAACCACTCGACGGAAACCAATGTTCGGATCGAGCCACTGTCTTGCGGTGGGCTGTCTTTGGTGATCAGCCGGGACATTGAGCCGGAGGGGGAGTTCTTCCTGGATTACCGGCTGGAACCGTTGCCGCGTGGCTATTTCGAGTCCCCGTATTCCGGGTACCTGGTGCCAGCCGCTGTGCGGTAAAGTGCGAGCACTTCCAAGCCGCGCACCTGGCGGCATACGATTTGATCACTCGTGTATGCCGCCAGGTGCGCGGCTGGGAATAGTGCGATATATGGTGGATCCCTTGGATTGCGTATGCCGCCATGTGTGCGGCTGGGAAAAGCGCGGATTGACAATATGCCGCCACGAGCGCGGCTGATTTTGTTGCAAATTGGGTGGATATTGGTTGACCGACACAAGCTAGTATATTATAATCATTACCGGAATAGAGGTGCGCTATGTTGAAAAAGATTGCCGCAAGCTGGTTCCTGATTCGCTTGCACTGGAAGCCGCAGGAAAAGATCCGGGAGTTGGCGGCGACCGCAGGGGTTGGGTTCGCCGGAGTGGTTCTGGTTTTCGTGGTGTTGATGATCTTTATGGAGATCGCAAAGTTGACGTAACACACAGAAAGTAAAAGAAAAGGTGGTGCCGTATGATCAAGATTTTCCGTTTTTCCAGCTTTTTGGCCGTGGTGGTGATCATCACCAAGACGGGCCTGTTCGTTGCCAACGAGTTCGATGGCAAGGCGGATCGTGTTGCGGTCCACAAGATCACTCGGCTGATTGATGAGGCCATGCGGCGTCGTGGTGAGATCGAAGAGGCCGCAGACGGCATCGTGGCGATGGCGGAGGCCATCAGCATTTCCGTCGTCCGGGCTATCGTTTGGATGGCCCGTGGTTCTGGCACCGTGGCTCGGCATGCCAGGAAGGTCTGGCGCGATTTGCTGGATCGTGCCAGCACTACTTGCGCTTCTGGTGTGGCCCGTAGCTTTCCAAATTATCACAAAGCTACGGAAGCCATGTCGCTGCACGGGTTGATTTAAGCCATGTCCGCCAGTGTGGACAAGGTGTTATCCCGGCTTCCCAAGTACCGGAAATTCGGGCCTGGGAAATGGATGGCGATTTGTCCTGCGCACGAGGATCGCCATCCTTCGCTTTCCATACGGGAGGCGGAGGATGGCAAAGTGCTGATGCACTGTTGGGCGGGGTGTTCCGTGGAACAAATCGTGAGTGCATTAAACCTTTCCATGTCCGATCTGTTTGAAGATTCCGCCAGAGATTTTCGTGGGGAGACCGGTGGAGTTGGCTCGCTGCGCAAATCCTTTGACTACCGGGACGCCTTGACCGGCGTGTCCCAGGAAGCGACGGCCGTTATGTTGATCGCGTCGGAAATCATTCATTCCGGATCCATTAAACCCCATCATTACGACCGGCTGCGCAAGGCGGAATCGCTGATTTCGGACGCCTTATCCGTAGCGGGAGGGCGGTAATGTCCGAAATGCAGACGCTCATCGGCCAGGTCACCCGCCTTATCTTCTCCGGTAAGGCGGATTCCTTTCGCATTTTCGAGGTGCAGCCGAAGGGTGCGAACAAGCGCGAGATTGTCATCGGCGAGTGGCAACAGGCCCGGGTGGGCGCCAACATCGAGGCGGCGGGAATCTGGGAGAAGCGCAAAGGAAAGGACGAAATCCAGTTCAAAGCCCGTTCCATTCTGGAAATCGTACCGACGAGCGCCGACAGCATTTTGTCCTGGCTTGAGGGCGGGGCGGTAAAGGGCATTGGCAAGGTGTCCGCGAAAAAGCTGGTCAAGACATTTGGCGCCGGGTTGCTGGAAATATTGGACAAGGATCCGGAGAGGATCATCGAAGCCGGTATCGGCAAGAAGCAGCGCGAAAAGATCATCGAGGGCTGGAAAATCGCGTCCGCCACCAGAATCATCATGCAATTCCTTCGGGAAGTCGGGATTGGCCCGGAGCGCTCCAATGCGGTGTGGCGCCAGTTCAAGGATCACCCCGCTATTGCTGGTCAGCCGGCGGTGCTGGTGGCCAGGCTGCGCAACAATCCCTATCGCCTGATCCGTGTGCGCGGCATTGGGTTCTCGTTGGCCGACCAGGCCGCCGGCAAGCTGGGCATTCGTGCCGATGCGGATTATCGGGTGGACGCGGGGATCGAGCACACCCTGCAAACCCGCACCGAAGACGGCCATGTCTGGACTCCGGAACCGACGTTGCTGAGCCTTTGCAAGGAACTCCTGGGCGTCAGCCAGGAAAAGATCGTGGCGCGCATCCAGGTGATGCAGGAAGCGCAGCAGCTTGCGACCGAGCCTGGCGCGCCCAATCGCTTCGCCAGCGTACGTCTTTCCAGAATGGAAATTTCTCTGGCCGCCAAGATTCGCGCCATGTCCGGCCCGGCACCCAGGAAAACGATGCGTTTTCCCGCCGGATTCGTTCCTGATCCAACGCAAATCGAGGCTCTGAATCAGATTAGCGATCGCAGGCTGGCCATTCTGGCCGGCGGCCCTGGCATGGGAAAGACCACCCTGCTCAAAACCTGTGCGCAGTCGGCAGTGGCGAGCGGCATGACGGTCGCTCTTTGCGCCCCAACCGGCCGCGCGGCAAAACGCATGAACGAAGCGACGGGCATGGAGGCCAAGACCATTCATCGGTTGCTGGAAATGAAAAAGGGCGGTCTGGCGGAGCGGAATCGTGATCATCCCATTGAAGCGGACTGGATCATCGTGGACGAGGTCTCCATGTTGGATATGGAGTTGGCCTGGAAGCTGTTCGACGCCATTCCAGCCCATGCCCGTGTGCTGCTGGTCGGTGATCCGGATCAGTTGCCCTCCGTGGGCCCCGGGCAGGTGCTGGCGGATCTCATTGCCTGCGGCAAGGTCACGGTGGCCCGATTGAGCAAGATCTTCCGGCAGCAAGCCGGGTCCGGAATTCCGGTGATGGCCACCCAGGTCATCCAAGGCGTCGTGCCGAATCTGGATCCTGATTCGGCGGATTGTCCGTTCGTGGATGCAGAATGCATTGGGGAAGAGAGCGAAGAAGGTGCGGATGCAACGGCGGTGGTGGTGCAGCGCATCGTCCAGGAGTCGCGAGAATTGGGTGCCCGCATGCAAGCGCTGGCGCCCATGCGGAACGGCCCGCTGGGCACGCTGAAGCTCAACCAGGCCTTGCGTGAGGCATTCAACCCGGATGCCGGGCAGCCGCACCGGGGCCGGTTCCGGCTGGGTGACTGGGTGATCCAGACGCGCAACAACTACGACCTGGATGTCTATAACGGCGACCTGGGTACCGTGGTGGCCATAGAGGAGGGCGAAGAAACCGCCCTGGTGGTGGATTTCGAGGATCGTGTTGTTCGCTATGAGGACAACGAGGACCTGCGGGATCTGGACCATGCATATTGCCTGACCATCCATAAATCCCAGGGCGGACAGTTCCCCGGGGTGGCGCTGGTGGCCACTACCGCGCATTTCGTCATGCTCAAGCGTAATCTGCTCTACACGGGCATGACGCGGGCCGAGAAGCATCTGCTGCTGGTCTCGACGAAAAGGGCCCTGCAGATCGCGTGCAAGAAGTCCGGCATCGAGAAGCGGGACACGCTATTGGCCCAAAGGATCGCTGGATGAGCCACCTTCCGCGTCCGTATCGTTGGTGGTTCCTGGCCGGGGGGATGGTGTTCCTTTTGGGCTGGGCCGGTGCGCATTGGTTGAGTTCGGCAACGGCTGGCGTCGGTGTGGCTATCCTTGGCGTTGTGATCATGGTGCCTTCCTCTTTTTGGGGACTGGCTCGGCAGGACTTCGGCATTACGCCTTCGGCTCTGGCACATCTGGTCTGGTTGCACCGCTTCTATCCGGGTTGTTCTGAGGTGGCTGATTTATTGTCCGATCCTAGCCGCGTGATCACTTGGCGAGAGGCTTATGCGGCGGAAAAGGCGTGCATCCAGCCCAGCAAGCAGACGCAGCCGTGATTTCCTGCCGGTGGGTGGCCCCGATCTTGTTTGCGACCGCGATAGCCTGCGCGCCAGTTACCGCGAGCGCGAGTGCGTTGGGTGCTATCGGTGGCGTATGGGCCTTGGTCAATATAGGCGGCGCGATTGCGGACCACTTCGAAACCTGCTCGCCGGTACAGAATATCGATCGTGCTCGTGGCATCAAGGATTTCCAGCTTGCAGAGCGATACTCGAAGAGGGTGGGAAGGGATTATACATTGGCGGACGGCCCTGATTCTGGGTACAGCTCCTCGATTTTGGGATCTGACCTGATGATATCGAACCGTTGTGCAAAGAGAGCCACCGACTCGTGGCCGTTCATCGCCAAGCAAAAAAAATACCGGGATCTTTTGGAGCGAAATTCGGCGTTGCGCAGCAAATTGCCAGAGATGGTCTCCAAAATCCGCTATGCGCGAGGACAGCGGTTGATCGAACGGGTAGGCCGCAGAGGTTGGTTGTTTTGGTCATATGCGGTGTTTGCGGCGATGGGATTTTTGGCGCTGCTGAGTCCGCTGTATTTTTTGGTGCGGCGATTATGGCGGTGGCGGAAGGGGCCGTCTAAAGATAAGGCGAAGGGAATGTTGTGAGCGTGCCGGAACAAGATATTCGATCCGCCCTGCTGCACCTGCAATCAGGCCGGTACCGGGACGCGGTGGATGCTTTTCTTCGGGTGGCCCAGTCCGCATCCAGCCCGGCCGCCATGCGCGCCGATGCGCTTTCCAATATGGCCGTCTGTTATTTGCGCGTTCGAGAATGGAAAAACGCCGCAGGATGCGCGCAGGCCGCAGTGAAACTCGATGCCGCCCATGTCGATGCCTGGTTCAACCTGGGTGGCGCACAGAAGGCGCTGGGCAATGGCTTGGATGCCATGCACGCCTTTCGGCGCGTTTGCGCGCTGCGCTCAGAGCGGTTGGACGCTTGGCGGTACCGGGCGATCGTGGCGCAAAGCATCGCCCTTTGGGACGAGGCGATCGAGTGCTGGACGACGGTGTTACAGAAAAACGGCGATCCCACGGCGTTCGGGGGCCGGATCGAGTGCCTGGTCCAGAGCGGAAGGGCGCCGGTGGCGGAACAGGAAACTGCTGCCTATCTGGCCCGGAATCCAGAGGATGTTTTGGCGCAATATCTCCATGCGCTGGTGCTGTCTAATCTGCAGCGATTCGATGAGGCGTGGTTGTTGGCGCAACGGTTACACGGGAATCCCGCGCTGGATCTCCTGTCAGCCTGGGTGGCGATCCATACTGGAAAAGACGTGGCGAAATCCATGCTGGAAAAGCTTCCGGAAAGTGCCAGAAAGCACATTCTGCGTCTGAAGACCGCGCGGGCGGATGATCTTCCCGATCTTGTCGCGCAGGCCAGGTCCTGGCTGGCGAGGCCCCAGGCGGACCCGGCGGACGATTTGGCGGGACTGCATTTCCAGTTGGGCAGAATGGCGGACGATGCCCAGAAGTACGAGGCGGCCTGGGGACACTACACGGCGGCGCATCGTCTGCTGGGCCGCGTGCAGCCTTATCACGAGGCCGGACGGCAGGCGCTGGACACCTGGTTGCATCAGCGTCCCTGGGAAGCCGTATCGCCGGTGGACTATGGCGATCCATCATGGATCTTCATCGTTGGCATGCCCCGGTCAGGAACTTCCCTGCTCGAACAGATCCTGGACCAACACCCCGCGATCACGGGGACTGGCGAGCGCCACGAAATGCAGGCCATGGCCCAGGCGTTTTTTGCCGACGGAAACCTGGACGCCGTGCGCGAGGCCTGTGTGACATTTGCGCGGAAAGGCCGGGATTTGGCGCCGGATGGCCGCTGGATCATCGACAAGATGCCGCACAACTTTTTGTATGCCGGCATGTTGCTGCACCTGTTCCCGCGCGCGCGGGTGCTCTGGTGCCGACGGGATCCGCTGGACACCATGGTATCTATCTGGCGGCAGCATTTCCGTGGTGTGCATCCGTATGCTCATGACTGGGATGCCCTACAAGACACATACCGCTGGCAGGAGACGCTGATGGAGGCGTGGCGTGAGCGATACCCTGGGCGGATAACTGAGGTGCGGTACGAATCCATCGTGGAAAATCTGGAAGGGACGATTACCGGCGTACTGGGTTGGCTGGGTGAGGACTGGGATCCGGCCTGTGAGCGGTTCTTCGAGAATCCACGGAAAATCATCACCGCTAGTCGGGAGCAGGTGACTCGGCCGTTGTATCGGGACGCTGTTGGGTCTGGGAAAAGATATGGCGTTAATGTAATATAAATATACTACTGAATGGCGGAGAGAATTTTTGTATGAGTGTGTTGGACGGCATAGCAAGAGCGGTTCCCGTCGGTCACTCTACACAGCCACGAGAGGATTATGTGGCACCAAAGAGTTATCGGCGGGATACAGATATTGGTACGGCTGCGAAAAAAGTTGCGGTTCAGGCGGCTACACCGGCGTCGGCACCGGTCGTGGTGTCCAAGGCGGTTACGGACACCACACTGGTCCTGGATGCCGTGCGCCATGGTGCCAGAAGCACCACGGACATAGCGGCGCAGACCGGCTTCCAAAAGCATCGCGTTGTCAAGATTGTCTCGAATCTGGTGCGGCAAACGGCGCTTCGCGACCTTCCCAGAAAGCCTGGAGAGGATCGGCTGGTGGAGTTGGCGGATGCAGAAAGGAAAGCGGAAGCGCCAACGCGCATCGGTGTATCGGATAACCAGCGTTTGGTTGCAGAGCAAACACAGATCGGGAAAGGGGAAGACGTGGACATCGACACCATTACCAAGCTGGTCGCGAAAATCAAGGCAGATCTGGACGCCGTAGTCGAAACCGCCAAGCGGTTGGAAGAACGCGCCAAGGCCGGCGAGAAAGCGTCGGAAGAATTGGGGGCGTTGCGGGAAACGCTCAAAAAGTTGGTGCCATAGCCGTTGATTTGGACCGCCGGCATGGCAATGAACTCTCCCGCCGCTAAACCGATTACACGGTTGTAGCTGGGGTTTCTCTCCTCACGAAGAGATTTTCCTGGTTCGCCGTCCCCTGCATGATACCGTTTCCGATATCATGACTTACGATGGACTCCCCAGGCGTAGATTCGGACCGCACCGGCCCTATTGCTACTTCTTCTTTTTGCCGAAATATCCTGCAGCGTTTGCTCTCCTTGGGCTGATATCCGCCGGAAAGCAGCCACCGCACACCGCGCCGGGCGATGACGCGCCCCGCGTTGTGATCGGCATTGTCCTGATGCCCGCAGGCTTGGCAGACAAACCGGGATTGCGATACCCGGTTGTCAGGGTGGATGTGCCCGCACTCGGCACATTCCTGCGAGGTTTGATAAGGGTTGATCTTGATGCACAGCTTACCGGCCTTGACGGCCTTGTATTTGGTGAAAGTCACCGTCTTTCCCCAGGCGGCGGTGAGTATTTTCTTACTGAGACCCGCCTTTGCCGCCGCCCGATTTTTGGCCCATTTGCCGTTTTCGTCCTTTTTGGCACGGGGCTTCTTCGTCATCCCTTTGACGTTCAGGTCCTCGTACACCACCAGCAGAATTTCCGGATTATGCACAATGGTCCGACTGGTCTTATGGGCGAAGTCTTCGCGGACGTTTTTGCCATACTGATGGGATGTTGCAAGGCGTTTTTTGGTCTTCCGATAGTTCGCGCCGGTTGGGCGTTTTTCCTTGGCCGCCTGGGTGCGCTGTCGCGCCATCTGACGCTGATAGCGTTTAGTCTGGCGCACCTTCTTCTCCATGCGCTCTTTCTGGACGGGGTCGAAGTCGAAGGCTTCCCCATGATTGCCCGCCAGGGGGATCTCCACGCCCCGATCGCCGCCGAAGGTGCGTGCCAGCAATTCCTCTTCGGAAAACTTCCGCAGCCATTCCACGGTGTCCGCCTCGTCAGGAACTTGGTTCACGTCCTCGTTGCTGAAGGACAGGAACCATTGCCCGGCTTCCACTCCGATACGAATCGAGTTGGGGATGCGGTAATCCTTATGCGCTTGAAACAGAATGTCACCCACAGGGAATTTTTTGTTGCCTACCGTCAGCCGGTTTCCGAAAATTTCTCCGGTCTTTGTGTCCATCATGGGATGGAAGGCAAACAGTTCGGAAGTGAGCCAAACCGCCTGACGTCCGACTTTCTTTTTGAGCACCGGACGTCCGCCAAGCCCTTTGAAGTATCGGGCATACGCCTGCCGCCAGCGCACCGCGCCATTGCGCAGCACCTGTGAGGGCACTTCCTTGAGCCAAGACGTGAGGTCTGGGTCGATGTACCGACTATATTGCTGGTCTACGGGCGGGTAGATCCCGGTCAGGTCCAGCGCCTTTCGGGCAAACTTCCGATAGTACCGATCTTCCGTCACCTTGGCGTTATAGATGAACCGCTGACACCCGATCCACCGCAACAGGATTTGCGCCTGCTCGGGGGTGGGATAACAGCGAAATCGGAAGCCGGTTTGCGTTTGCATGGTCTTATGCTACTCTTGGCCACATGGATAATCAATATACTAGCTGTTTGTGGCGGCACGCTGGAGACCACGCGACGGTGTGTAGAAAGCCAAGGAATAAAGGAAAAACCGTGCAAGAACCAACAGCCCGCTTGACCCCCTCCTGGCCTACGACCCAGTAGGGGGAATGCGCGGGGGAATGTTCAGCCCTGGTGACCTGGCCGGCCTGCTCACGATCATTTGGGTTCTGGTGCTCCGTCTGTTTCGCCGGAACATCGTGGCCCTCTGGATGGTGGCTCTGCCGGGTGTGATCCTGCATGAGCTGGCGCACTGGACCATCGCGTTTGTCACCATCGGTCGCCCTGGTTTCCCCCGCTTCCTACCTAAGAGGATGGGCAATGCCTGGGCCCTGGGTCGCGTGCCCATCCATCATCCCCGCTGGTACAATGGCGGGCTGATCGGCCTGGCGCCGCTGTTGTTGATCCCATTGGCGGGATTGGTGCTCCATGATGGAATTCCGGATACATTCCACTGGGGCGCTGCCTGGAAGTTTGCGGTGGTCCCGTTTATCGCGGCGGAATGCCTGCTAGAATGTCTGCCGTCGCCGGCGGACTGGAGACTGGCGCGGATGTCGGCGATTCCGCTGCTGTTGTTGGGGTTGGCTGGATTTTTGTGGTGGAAGGCGCACTAAAAATCGCCAGCCGGACCATCCTGAGATTTTAGGATGCCCCGGCTATCACGGATAAGTCGGCCTGATGCCGGACAGGATACGAATCATGGAAGAACGGGATTTGGCTGGTATTCCTAAAAAATATGGGCTTCCGCCTGTCTCGTATAGTACGAAGCTCAAGCCCGGGGACGGCACCTTTGACTGGACAACAGGGAAGATCCTTATCTCGGAATCGTTGCGTTTTGCGAGCGAGCCGGAGGTGTTGCGTGTGGCCTTTCGTGAGGCCGGCCATTTTCATACGCGCTCGTATGCGCGAGAGAAATTGCCAGTGCATGCGGCGATGGGTTGTTTCGCGCTTTTGGTTCTTTGTGTTGCGGTATCGGACGTACGAGCCCTCATCCCGAGCTATGTTCCATTTTTTGGCTTGGCGTTGCTGATTTTTGCCGCAGATAATGGGCGGAGGCTTGGCGAACAGGCGGCGGATCGCTGGGCTATGCAGCATTGGCCAGACGCCCTTTTGAAACATGGCGAAGCGTATTTCTGATATTTTTTGGGAAGCCCGGCGATGCGGGATCATAGCGGTTCCTGAAAGATGGCGAGAAAATCGCCAGCCGGACCATCCAGAGATTTTGGGTGTCCCGGCCATCACGGATAAGCCGGACCAATCGGGTGGACAAAAAATGGGCAGCCGGTGAGCAAAGTCGCCGCCCGGAATAGCCGTAACGCCACCGGGAACAGCCGGACAGGATGCCGGTACCACCGGATTACGGAAACCCCGAGCGGCAGGGATATCCATCAATGCCTGTTCCCCCGCCCGGCGAAATGTTTCGGATGCGCCGAAAATTGCCGGGGCGATGAACGGAGCAGTGCGATCAGGGAAAGCCGGATGTGACCGGGAGGGCGGGGTGGCGGAAGGCGGATGGTCCGAATCCAAGTCCGGGGAAATCAGGAGCAGTAAACGCAGACACAACGACCGTGCCGAGAAAAGGGAGCCGAAGGCGACCGCACGTTCCCGGACGTGCGCTGTACGCTCGCAGAGCGTGATCCGGCCCGAAGGGCCTGAAATGCCCCGTAGGGGCTGATGTGGGGCCCGGAGCGTAGCGAAGGAGCCTGAATGCCCCGGAACGAAGAGAAGGGGCTTTTAGAGCTAAAATCCAGCACCGGATGGTCCTGCGCGGCGCATGCTATGGGCAGTGCTGATAGCATGCTGTGTGCAGCGTGGATTGCTGATGCGGGCAAAGAAAAACCCCAGGTCCGAAGACTTGGGGTTGGGGGGGATCAGTTAGGCGGCAGAGGATTCTGCAGCCTGTTCAGCCGGAAACAGATCGCTGAGCTTCTGCGCGAGCGCGTAGAAATATTCTTCCTTGGCGCTAGCTTTGACAGCATTGATGGCTTTCTTGTCCTTCACACCGGCAGCAACCAGCGCATCAGACGCGGTGGTCGCGGCCTGAGCAGCGAGTTGGAAGTGCGGCTTGGTGGCCTTTACCTCCTCACCGTTGATCTTCACGGAGGCGACGTGGTTCACGAAGGTGCGACCATCGCGCTCCACCACATCGGGAAAGCAGGTGATGGTCACCTCGGCACCGATACCATGAATGGCAACGGCAGCACCCAGTTTGGGCAGGAGGCGTTCGCAGAACTCGGTCCCGATGTCGAGGGACAGAATCGGAGATGCACGGTCATTCCCGAGAGCAATGCGGACCTTACGGTACACGTTGCCTTCACCGTCCTTGGTTTCCGTGGTGGAGACCTTGGTGATCGGGCCCGTCAGTTTGTACTGAACGGGAACATTTGCGGCCTTTAGGGTGGAGCGTGCGATTTTGCAGCGCTCTTCTGAATAACCCTTCTTCCATTCATCGGCTCCGATGGCGCCTTTTGCAGCCGTGAGTGCGGCATTGGTGGCGGCGTCGTTGACCAAAATAAAGCCTGATACGATCGTGTTATGCTGTAACATGGCACATCTCCTTTCAAAAATGGGCTGGATGCCCGGTAATTTCCAGGGAGGAGTACCAGACAGTTTTCCGATCACGCGGATGGACAGGTTTCCGCCTATGCTGGCCCATAGTGGGGAATCTCTTGCATGGAATCTCGGCCCCGTGTATAAGGTAAGCATTCAATATACTAGCTGAATGTCGAGGCTGCGCGTGTTCTTACCCCCGGGATCCTTCCATGGCGTACCAGCCGCATGTATTGAGCGCGCATCGTCAACCTACGGTGTGCCATATCAGGACATCATCGCGCTGATGAAGAACGAGGGAGGGCGGCCGGGGACTGCGGTGCTCGATTCGAACGGGACCACCGATCTGGGACCGCTCCAGGTAAACACCTGCCATCTGCCATTCCTTTCAAGGTATGGGTATCATTACCGGACATTGCAGCGCAATGGATGTGCAAACGTCATGGCTGGTACTTGGGTTTTTGCGCGCTGCCTGGCCCAGACGGGGAATTTGCTTGCTGCGGCAGCATGCTATAATGCGGGGCGTGGGAATATGCAAGCAGCCTGGCGGACGGGGTATGTGCAACGGTTCGCAGAGCATTTGGGTATTGTGATCGGGGCAGAAGCGAAGCGTCAAAAACCAAAGAATCCATGGGTTGATGCTTCATTGATCGTTGAAAAGTGATGTGTGCCGCCAGGTGCGCGGTTGGGAAGAGAACTAGCCGTGGGTTGTCGCCGGCGAGATGATTTGCCGCCAGGTGCGCGGTTGGAAAGGGAAAAGGTAAATATGTGCCGTCATACGCACGGCTGAGAATTGTAAAAACGAATTAATATACTACCGTTGATACTGCGGAGAAGCTGTTGGAAATCAGCAAGACACATGGTCTCAGGAGAATCACCAAGGCCGCCGCGATGGCGGGCCTTGCATGCCTGTGCCTGTCATCCTACATGCCCGGTGCCGCTCACGCGGATGTACTTGATGGAGATCAGCGCGGATGGATGTGGTATCAATTGCCTCCACCTCCACCGCCCAAGCCGCTGCCACCGCCCAGGCCCGTGGTGCAGGCACCGCCAAAGCCTGCGCCGGTGAAAAAAGTCGCGCCCAAACCGGCCGCTCCGAAGGTCTTTTCGGTCCAATGGATCAAACACGCATTGCCGAAATGGCGGGATCGTGCGATTAACGATCCAAGCACAAAAAATGTGACGCAATATTTGGCGCTGCAAAAAGTTATGTTTGACAAGGCCCAAAATTTCGCGGAAAAGTTCGTCCAGGTGTCAAACACGAATCCCGTGCTTAATTATTCCGCGATTATTCCGCGATCCGGTTCAGGAAATACCGATTTCCAGTCCTACCTGGAGCAGAATAAAATGCGCGCGCTGCGCTATCTCTCGCATCGTGTCGGAATGTGGGTATTCGTAAAGCATGGTTGCCCATTTTGCGACATGCAAATTACTCAATATTCCAACATGAATCAAATGGTCCATTTCGCCACCGACTACATCGACGTGAACAATGGGCCGATTACTGGTCTGCCACAGAATGCAGTGCTCGTGCAGGACCACGGACAGGCCAAAGCGCTGCATTTAGTAGAGACTCCGACTATCATCATGATTTATCCTCCCGACAACTTCGCGATCGTGTCGCAGGGTTATCAGGTAATGGGAAATCTGGAAGATAACATTTTGGCGGATGCAGAATACCTGCACCTTTTGCCGAAAAAGCTCACGGAATGGACCGGGGCCAATGCCTATGAGCGCGGCGTACTAACTACGGCGCAAATGAAACAGGCGCAGAATCAGAAAAACGCGAACCCACAGACGATTACGCAGTACATCGAAAACGCTACGGCATCCAGAATATCTAATTGGTGAGGGATTCCATCATGCAACAAGCCCATCCAGAGCTAAAGAAAATCACCAAAGGCGTACTAATTGCTACGCTGACCTCCGTGCTCACTTCCGGCTTTCTGAATGCCGAAAGCCAGGCCCTGGGCATGCAGAACTTCGTGAACCAGATGTTTATCGCAAGTAGCGGCGCGACCGCCGCCGGATCCGGCAACGGCGTGACGTATTCGGGCGGATATTTTGAAGCGCGGACGCCGCTCTCCGGCGCCAATGTCATTGCGTTTACTCCACCGGACATTTCGGCTGGATGCGGCGGTATCAATCTGTTCTTCGGATCTTTTCACTTTATTAACGGCCAGGAATTTATGGCGCTATTGCGGGAAATTGGTCAGCAGGCCCTGGGATACGCCTTCCAGTTGGCTATCGACGCCATGTGTCATCAGTGCGGCGCTCTGCTTTCGATGATCGAAAAAGATATTCAGGATATGAATAATGCCCTGAAGAATACATGCCAATTAGCTAAGGGGATTTTCACCGGGGCTGATCTGGGCAATCTTGCGCAGGTGGTGAATACCAGCAGAAATTTGATGTCATCCGCCGTTGGTGACGTGTCCGACTTTTTTAAGGGCACGGAGCCGGCGATGGCATCGACCGTCACTAGCGATGAAAACAGCATATCTACGAATTGGACGGAACTGATGACTTCGGTGGGGCTCAACGGGCAAGCAGCCAAGACCTCTGTGCCGGAAACAACGCCACAAGCGTATAGTTTGCCCCAATACAATATGTTCTGGAAAGCGATTAATGCTGCGGACACTCAGAACATGCTGACCGGATTGAGTGATGCGAACACCATAGCCAGTGTGCCGGAAGCGGTGAGTACGACCAACTCGAATATTTGCGCGACGACCACGGAAACCACCAACGCTTGCACCAAGGAAATTCTCATGAGCCTGGTCGGGACACTGATCATCCTGCCGGGGGAATCAACCAACAGCATCAATGCGAGCGGCGCCGCCACACAAAGCCCAACCAACAATACAGCCACCGGGAACATCAATGGCGACGGTTTGACCGCAACTGCGTCGCTGTATCTGCCGGAACTTGTGAACGGAACACCAAATGCTCCCGTTTGGCAATGCACCTACCGTAATATCGGCGGAACGCATTACCAGACTTTCGGCCCGGTCACGGGATGTATAGGCCCGCTGGGTAAGACTACCCTGGGGAGTATGGGGTATGTCGGGATAAAAACCGCTGTGCGCGGATATCTGCTGGGTGGGTACGTGGGCGGAGTCTATCACAATGGATTGGTCAACGATCTAAACGCGGGGATCACGCCCAGCGCGGCTACTCAGGATTTCGAACAGGGACTGCCGTACGGCACCGCCACCATCCTGCAGGACGCGGAAACCGGCAACCAAAACGATCCTGGTATGGGTTTGCTGGCACAAATCGCGAAACTATTGGAGCCTTATATCGTCGATGAATACGCCGTGAAATTCGGAGACGCGGCGATGGAGGCGGTCAGTGTGTATAGCGGACAACATCACATCATTGTGCCACCAGATTACGCATCAAACGTAGCGGCGCTGAACGCGCAAATACAGACCTACGAGACAAAAGAGTCGCTGAATGACAAAAACGTACGCCTGGCAGAAGAGTTGGTGCAAAGCGCCAAGGCACGGACCGCCAATGCGAGCGGGGGGAAGGTCTGATGTATATCTACGTCGTCGGCAACATCCAGTCATTTTTTTCCGTACTCACCGGCATTCAAATGCTGTTCAACCCCGCGAACAACACCCTGTGGGCGAGCCAGGGCACCAACGCGTCCGGTTTTCCGGGAAGCTGGGCGCTGGGGCTGGGGTTGATGTTCGGGTTCATCATCATGATTCTGACCGGCATGAACAATCTGCGCATCGAGTTCCACAAGATGATGATCATCATGATCGTGTTCATGGCGCTCTGGGAAGTCCAAACCAGCGCCACGGTGGAAAACATGCTGACGGGTAATTCCGTGACGGTGCAGGGCATACCCATCGGCATCGTCTATCCCGCCGCTATTTTCTCGACTATTGCTTATGATGCGGCGGAAGAGATCGGGCAGGCCGATCAAAATGCCGGCAACAACAATCCATCTCTGTTCACTGGAAGCTACAACAGCAATTACGGCTTTGCTGGACCGCTGGCGCTGACATACAAGCTACGGGGGTTATACAGCGTTTTTAATGACTATGACTCTCCGCTCTCCGGGTCGGTCGCGCAATACGTCGATCATTGCATCATTCCACAAGCATCCGTGGTCGATTCCGGCGAACTCATCGACAGCCCGGATCTGGCGGCAACGCTGTTCACCGGTCCAAACGCCATAGCTCCATCCAATAACCAGGTGCCTATCAATGTAAACGGCTCCAATCAGGCCACCGCATGGCAGTCGGTACCTTGTTCCACCGCGCAATCAACCTTGAGCAGCGCCTGGAGCACGTTTTACGGCGGTACCGGGAGCAATAGCCTCAACAATGTGGTTTCCATGAAAACGCAGAGCAACGGAAAAACCGGCGTGGACGCCAGCACGGCGGAATCTGTCCTGCAGACCATGTTCACCTCCACGGCAAACGGCGGGCAGAATTTCATCGGAAACCTGATTCTGAACTGCGCGGCGGAAGCGGGAAACGCGCAGGCCGCGAGTGACATGAGCAGCAGCGCGGACGTGACCGATCCGTCTACTCTTTCCCCATACTGCACCACAAAAGCGGCCGCCCTAGGTCGGCAGCAAGCCATGAACGCTGGGTCTGCGTCGCTTTTTGAAAGCAACATGATCCCGACTATGGCGCTTCTGCAGTTCCTGTTTTTCGCGATGGCGCCGCTGACCTTGATCATCGCCGCAATGATGGGCGCGCAGGGCTTGCCGATGCTGGGCAAATACATGATCTTCGGTGCATGGACGGAATCCTGGATCCCCGTTGCCCAGATCATCAATGATTACATCCAACAGACCACCAACCAGCTCTATGCGAACATCCAGACGGCGGCAGCGGCGACCACTATTTCCACCCCGAGTGGCGCCACGATGACGATGTCCGCGACCTCATCAGCCAACATCCCCATGATCCTGACCCACGCCATGAACGCGCTTTCGATGGCGGACATGATGATGTCGGCGACTCCGATCATCACGCTGGTGCTCCTCACCGGATCCTATTTCGCGCTGACACAGCTCGGTAGCAAGATTTCTGGCAACGACGTGGTGGACAAGAACATGAGTCTGTCCACCCCGACGGACGGAACGAACGTCATGCAGAGCGGGGCATATGGGGTGGGGGTGGCAAATACGGGTAATGTCGGCGGAAGCATGGGGACCGGTCTTGCCGCTAACACAGTGAGTTACGGTTTCACACACAGCGCGTCTTCTGGTTTGAGCAGCGTTGAGCAGTCCAATGCTGCGGTTACCAAGCAAGCGGCGGCGCAAGCGATAGAGACGGCTGCGGCAGTCAACACGCTGACGCAAAAGGGAGAGGCAGGGATTTCCAGTACGAATGGATACAGTAGCGGCGCGGGGATTGCGTATAAAGAGATGAATTCTGCGAAGCAAGAGTTGGCAACGAGCTTCAAGGTGAGTCAGGATGATGCCACTAAGTTTGGAACAGCAATAGGTCTTGGGCTAGGTAAAAATGCTGAAGGAAAATACACTGCCAAATCCATTGGTGCGCTTGCAAGCCTATTAAAGGTAAACATTAATGGAGAGCAGACGGCTGCGATTACTAATGCTGTCAATTCGGGTGCGGTTGATTCGGCAATGCACTCTTTAGCCAGCGGTATTGATGCTTCTCAAACATCCGGCTTTGAAACCGGATTCAAGAATTCAGAGAGCCGAAGCGTGGCGGGGCAGCTAGCCAAAAGCGCAGCGAAATCGAAATCCATAGCTTCCAGTGTCGCGGCTTCGCAATCACAATTGGAATCGGCATCGCGGGCCGCTCAGGAAATACAGTCAGCGGGTGGTAAAACGGAATTTAATGCCGATTCGCTTGGTGCGGTCATGAACGACGAGGGGTATAAAACTGGCCAAATGGCGCTTACGCATGCCATCTCTACGCTACAGGGTGTCGGTGACAAGTATGGTAACGAAGCAGAGCTGATGCAGAGTTTCGACAAGAATGTTGCGCACGGCGAAAAGTTGGGCCTAAAGGGCGATGTTTTGGCCGGTTTTGCGGCAATTGCCACAGCAAATGGGATGAGCAACCAAGGCGCGGCAAGCGAATATGTTGCCAGACTTTCCGGCCAGTCTGGTTTAGCCTCATCCAGCGCCGCTCTGGCATCGTCCATAGCAAAAGAGAACGCTGCCGTTGGTGCGAATACCAATCTTGGCGGAAACGTGGCTGCTGTGGGTGGCGCTGGTTCTACGATCGGCGCGGACGCCGGGGCAACCGGTGCGCCGCCGACAGCTTCTGGTCTCACAGCGGAATTGAGTTCTGTTAGCCAAGCGGCTGCGGCCCAGGCTGGAGTGAGTGGCATGGGGGATTACTCTCCGTCCACATCGGCGGAAGTGTATGCAGACGATAAAGCCATCGCGGAAAGTGGACTTGGGACAGCGCAAAAGCTGGCTATGGCGAAAAAGGCTGGCATGGATCCGATGTCAACCAGTCAGATCAAGCCAGAGATCGCTGCAGCAACTAAAAGCGATCAAATGAAAGTAACAAAGTGGTTGCAGGAACATCCGGACGAAGATGCGGCCGCTGCTGTGGTTGCGTTGGGACTCAAGGGAGCTGCCGCCGCATCTGCCCTCGCAGGGGCAAGGGCAGCGGCAAAAGCAAAAGCAGCGGACGAGGCAAAGCCTGGGGACGATGCTGGAGACGGAACGCCACCACCCCCTGCCAACAGCGATAGTCCGTTCACGCGAGACGCGAATGCGTTCAGAGATGTGGAGCATGGCCATTTTGGCAAGGCTGCGCAAGAAGTTGGGAAAAACGCTGAGTTGCCTGGTGGCGAGGGTGGGGGTGAAGGCCTTCCTGGTGGGGTTCCAGATGATATTCCACTTGGCTGAGTTGACAGGTCTACCGAGTCGTGATAGTCCTGCAACCGGAAAGACTGTAAAGGAAGTTGTGTGATGCAAAATAGAAAAACAATATACGCGATCAAGGCGGCATTCTGGTTCTCGGTGGTCTGTGGTGCGACAGGATGGTTCATGTTCACCGTTTTCCGCAGCCCAGAAAAGGCTGTATGGGTAGCGCTTGCCGTTCCATTTGCTGTGCTAGCGGTTCAGGCTGTTTTATTGGTCTGGCGTCTATTGGCGAAGAACGCGGTCATCTGGTGGGAATGTGTCGCATTCGCGGAAGCGATGATCGGAGCGCTGTTCCTGGTTGGAGCGTGGGACCTGCTGCCTGGAGAGGCACGCTTTCTCAATTTGCTCGCCGTTGGTATTTGGGTTATTCCGGTAGTGTTCTTGTTCGGTGCAGGACACGAGGATTTTGAGGCAGTGAAGCGGATGGGGATGGGGCTAGATCCTTATCAGGATGGGGCACCGCTTTCACAAGAAGAAATAAAACAGCGCGAGGAAGAAAACGAAGACGTGATGGCGTGGATGTTTCCTCACTCAGTGTGGGGGAGAAACACAATCTACGAGCACATGGACGACTAACCCGCCCAATCTGCTCCCCTTTGCATCCTCGAAAAACCGGATTTGCCGCTTTTGAGAAGCGCGGTGGAGATTGCCGCGCGGATGGGAGGCGGTTTTTCCGGTTTCTTCTGGGCCATCTATTTGGCGTTTTCTGATGAGGCAGATCGGCGGAAAAGCCTGCCGTCGGTAGTGATTTGTTCTGCGCTGCCAATCGCGATATTGGGGAAATCCGGGTGCGCTGGATTGAGCAAAAAGTTCCATTCTGTGGGAACTACGGCGCTGGGCACGGCAAGTACCGCGCTTTCTCGTCGTGCAATCCAGTCCATGCCGATATCCTGCAATGCTTCGCACGCTTGTGGGTCGCGCCAACCTTGCGGCAAGTTGGTGATGATAACGTTCTGGACATCGAGATCATCGGGGAGTGTTGCGGGGATAACCGAGTATTTGGCACGTAACGGCTCATCCTGAACCAACATTTCCAACATGGCCAAGGATTGGCTTGATGCGGTATAGACGACGGCAACACCTTTGCGGTTCCATCGTCCACCGTAACGGCGCGCACCTTCGCCGCTGAACGCCGTTTCCACGAATCTGGTCGTCACCATGCGCCAGACCGTTTGCATCAGGCAAAAACACCATGCTCGATGCGCCCCAGCGTGTCCAGAACACTTTCAGTGCCTACGTCGGTATCCATCAGGGAAAGCGGAGTCAATCCGGATAAAGCCGCATTTTTGGAATTGAGCCAGTCAATAGCCAGGTCACGGCTTTCAAAAACTTCGCCGGCACGTTCAATGACCCGGGCCAATCGAATGATCTTGGCAGACTCCTCGCTGTTTAGGGCGCCTTCCCGTTTACGTCTGGATAGAGTGCGGAGGGGAATGTCCAGCAACGAGGCCAGTTCCGCCTGGGAAAGATGTAACACGGAGCAAACGGAATCCACGGAGGAGGCGGGTATTCCACTGCGAATAACCTGGACCAACTGCAAGGTGTTCGTTGGGAAACCAGGAAGGATGCCAGACCTTTCCAACAAAACGTGCTCAACCATGATGCACCTCCAATTCGGGCAAATGGCGTTTCACTTGATCAATTATGGCGCACGGCTTCATCAACGGTCAACAGGAGGCGTCTTTTGGATGAACGCCTTGCTCTGTTAGCCAAGCCGCTGCGGCCCAGGCCGGAGTAACCGGCATGGGGGATTACTTCCGTGCGGCGAAAGACGGTCTCAATCACCGCGTTGGATGCGGCGAATAACTTGCGCATGCGGATTCGGGCTGGCCTGTCCCTTAAAACAAAAGGCCATTTTCTCCAAAGGATGCCGGGCACCTTGACCGGGCTTGGCATTCGCACCTACACTTACCGCTATGGATAAGCGAGCCCAACGTCAGCGTCAAAATCTGATCAACGCCATTATCTACTTCGCGCAGAACACGGCGCAATGTGGAAAGATAAAGCTGTTCAAACTGCTCTATCTTATGGATTTTCAGCACTTCCAGGAGACTGGGAAAACGGTTACGGGCCTGGAGTATCAAGCTTGGAAGTTTGGCCCCGTGCCGGTGAAGGTAATGGAGGAGTGGGAGTCTCCAGATCCAGACTTGCGCAAGGCCATACATATCGAGGTCGAGCCCGTTTACGACTACGACCGCAAGTCGGTCAAGGTGAATGAAGGCGTTGGCTTTGACGATTCGGAGTTTACGCCCCGCCAGTTGCGGATCATGCAATCTCTGTCGGAGCAGTACCGCGACACCTTTTCACCCAAAATGATCGACGTTACTCATGCTCAAAATGGCGCATGGGATAAAGTATGGAAAGATGGCAAAGGGGCCTTCAGTCCCATTCCTTACGAGCTAGCCATTCCAGAAGATGACCCGCACCGCGATGATCTGCTGGAAATTCATGCCGAGCAGATGATGCGTACCGCAGCGCTCCAATCGCTTCAGGCATGATTCCTTTCGTACCTGGCGACATTTGGCGCGACGATACCTACTATCGCGACGCCCAAAACAAATACCAACCAAAATATCTCTTGGTTCTCAGCGACATCCCTGGTTCCGGGGATTGCCTTGCTGCCGTCTTCACCACAAAGTCCAACGGACTAAACGCTCATCCGCCGTGTTCTCTCGGAAATCCACGGAAAGGCTATTAGAATACCCCGCAGTACTCCGCCCATAACCGCAGGTTTGGGGGGTGGTGAAGCGGGACGGCCGCGCAGCGGCGTTAATACAATTTAAACCTTGATTAAAATCATTAAGATATGGTAACATAGGTCTCATGAGTAAACCCAAGAAAACGCGCTGCCCGGTCGAAGTGCGGGCCACTCGCCTGACCTCGAATATCCGTGTTGCCAATCCGCAGAAATTCGGCCAGGCCATGCGTCTGTTCGATCGCGTCGCCGCGCTGAAAAACCGGATGAGCGCTTACTGCTTCGACCATTTGCGCGACCTGATCGCCGATCCTTATGCGTTCAAGGCGCAATACAAGGCGTTCAATGACAACGCGGATCTCAATGCCTGGGAAACCCAGGCGCTGTTTCATGATGTCGTAGATTTTTACGTCAACAGTTTCCAACAGCGGCTTGAGCGCAAACAGATATTCGTTCAAGGCGGCTGGAAAGCGACGCGTTACCAGAAGAACGTGTATCGCAAACCGAAGGCGGGCGAATACGCGGAGACCGGTAGCGTGCTCGCGCATGCCAAAGGCGACCCGAAATCCTTTGAACTCGTCCGCCGCAAAACACACATGACCGGCATCGTGAAATACCTGTGCTACATGAACCAGGACACCTTCGATCCGGAGCGCATGGCGAATACCGCCATGCAGGCCGTTCTGCTGTTCTGCCGCCATTACCATCCTTTACGTTGGCAGCGCGCCTGCCGGGTGGCCCAGGCAATCCAGGACCGCATGATTGGCGGTATGAAACTTATCCACTTCACCACGGGCTCCCATCGCCGCCACCCGGTGGAATCGAAATCGCTGGTCATCGAAGATCCTGGCAACGGGAAATACCGGTGGTGGTACCAGTTGCGGCTGGGAAAAGGAAAAGGCGCGGAGTTCGTCCATCTCCCCTTGCTGTTCAACGCGCAACGCAAGAAACCGGAAGATCTGCGACTGGACGCCGCGCACGTCTGCTACGTCCGAAACGGCAAACAGTTTATGGTCGGGGCCACGTATGAGGCACCGCCGCTGGCGTTCCCGCCGACCGAAATCAACGCCGACACATCGGTTGGCATCGACGTCAACACCAAGAACAACCTCATGGCCCTATCGACCGGGAAAGTTTACGATTACGACCGTTCTGCCGTGGGCGCGCTGATTCTTCTGGTGAACAAGATCACCCGTAACGGCACACCCAACATGACGTTCCGCGAACGGGCGCGATGGGAAAAGCTGTGCCGGGTGAACGAGTGGCAGATCAAGCGGCTCATTCACGATATGCTGGATGCACTGCAGGCCGTCGGCGTCACAGATCTCATGGTGGAAGACCTGGACATGCGTGGAGACGCCACCTTTCTGGAGCATCACGCGCTGAAGATCAAATACAGCCGCCTGTTGAGGTTGCTGCGTCTGTCGCATTTGAAGGACTGGATCGGTTCGCAAGCGGAGAAGCGCGGCATGCGTCTGCATAGAACCGACCCGGCGTACACCAGCCAGGAATGCCCAGAATGTCATTTTGTGGACCGTGGCAACCGCCCGGCGCAGGAGACCTTCGAGTGTCTGGCTTGCGGATGCGCGGGTCCCGCCGACACGGTTGCGGCCTGCAACACCCAATTCCGAGTGCTCGCGGATGTTCTGCGAGGCAAGAATGCCCTGCTGCACACGTTTGACGTGTATGGAAGGGCGGTACCGAAACCGATGCCTCGACTCCGGATCAAGGGGATCGTGGAGCGGAAATTGTACCCACCTGCTTCACCGGGACATTTCACTGAACCTTTGGGTCCCGGTTCAACAAATAAAGTGGGCGCCAAAACACCGGCGTTCGTCAAAGCCGAAGCGCCACCCCAGAGCCTTTAGGCTTGGGTGGCGTTGTTCACTATGTTGGCGTTCCAGGCGGAGTGCTTACACAAGAAAGTTGGGTTGCCTTTGAAAGCCTTGATTTTGTAGATGAGATCGAAGGAAGCAGGCTCGAAAAAGTGCGCGGAACTATCGCAACACCTTTGCTGTGCAAGGTGCTTCGTTGTTTGCTGCAGAGCGATGACATCACCACTTCACAGGCCAGACATATCGGGAATACGGCTGCGCGGCTTGGTTGCCCCTAAATCGCTGTTCCACGCGCGCAGCGAAGGCTGGTCACTTTTTAGCACCTTTCCTTCACCAGTTGGCTGGCCCGAAACGTCACTACCCGCCGTGCCTTGATCTCGACGGGTTCGTTGGTCTTCGGGTTCCGCCCAGGCCGTGCCCGTTTCTCGTGTAAGGTGAAGTTCCCGAAGCCGGACAGCTTCACGTCCTCGCCAGAGGCCAATGTGGTGCGGATGGTGTCGAACATGGCATTGATCAGGGCCGCACCATCTTTGGCGGTCAAGCCCATCGTGTCAGATAGGTGGTGAGTCAAATCTTGTTTTGTGATGCTCATTTCTTCCTCGCTGTCAGGCAGCACTCAAGTGCCATGCGCCTTCCACCTCTTCAAACTGCATGCGGTTCTGTTCTGTTCTGTCCAGTGCATTCAGCCGCTCAATAAACGCCCGAACATGCCCATTTCCGGAAGCGTGTTCACGATACAGAACCCGCAACAGAATATCAGCGGCTTTCATGGCCTTCTGGCTCTTCAAGCCCTTACCCTTCTCCCACACGGCAATGCTTTGTGCGTCTCGTCCGACCATCTCGCCCAGAGATTTCTGCGATAGGCCGAGTTCCTTTCGCAAAAAACGAAGTTCCATTCCCGTCAACGGTTTTGGTGATTCCGTGACACGCAGACCAATAGCTTTGTGCAAACCTTCTAGATTTTCAATGGATACGGCGTGACCGTATGGCGTTTCAATCTCACTATAGCCATTGGCCAACCATACATCGGGCAACCCGCAGCTCACGTACTGAAACATCACAATCTCCTATTAGAATGTGGTAATAATAACAACAAATTTGCAATCAGAATCCAATGCAGAGACAACGTGAACATCATCCCCCGCATGAATGTGCTGCAAAGTACATCGCCAACCTCCATGAATGTCCTGATGCCACTCCTCAAACACTGTTCCTATCCTGATGCATTCCATGACCTGCGTTCTGGTTATGTTTCGATCGTGCATTTGTTGCTCAGCATGTGCAGAAAAAAAGACCTTGCTGCTATTTTTTGCCAAATCGCGTAGCGTCGTTAACATCGTGTGCCGGTTGCCCGGTAGCTTGACAACATTTTGCGGTTTCTTGTTGATCATCACACACCAAACAGCGGACCCAATGTAAAGCTATAGAAACTATAGGTTGCCTGGAGCTTGACGTCAAGCGAACAGGGACATAGGTACCTGGCGAGGCAGGCCTGACTATCTGGATGTCGAGTTATGAGAATGGCTGTTCGTTTTAACTGCAACTAAAAATGTTATACTTGCTGCATGATGCCAGAAATGGCAGATCGTGGGAAAAGGAAGTGTCGCACCAATACGGCTATGGTCGAAAAATGGTCTGCGGACTAAATCCAAAAAGTTGACACCCGCCCCGCCACGTTCTAAGCTCTGAAACACGGTGCTCAAACACCTATCGGCGGACAACCGCCCCGACAGACTTGCGGGATTTTTTATGCCCAGCGTTCAGCGTTGGCGCGTCCCTCAATGGCCGAGGGTGGACTAATACAAGACCCTTCGGGGGAATACGTCCGGTGCTCCGATAGCACTTTGAGCCCTTGGCCGCCTGCCGCCGTTGGCAGGTATCAGAGCTAGAGGGCTTTATCATGGCGTTCACGAACTTGGGAAATGGCATCTATGACGCGCGGAAGATGGCCGATCACCCGGACCTGCACAGTCAGGAAGAGCTGCTGAAGGAAATCGACGCGCTGGACTCCACACTGATCACATTGTGGTCATTCGTCGGATCACTGGGCGAGATTATGAGCCACACTGCAGGCGAGCGGGAGGCCTGGCACGAGACCCATATCACAAACATAGGGCAGGGGCTGGCAGCAATTGCTGACCTCGCTTTGGGCATTGAGACCACGGCGGATCGTTTGCTGAAAAACCGCCAGCAGAAGGGCGAAATAGGCTCAGGTCGTGAACCACATGCCTACAACTAAAGGTTTGTGACGAGGTAGCATGGCGCGACACCGGGAAAATCAGGCGCAGCATCGATCCGTCTTGGCGAAAATGGTGATGAAGGCGTTTGAGCTCTGGAAGGTGACCAACGAAGACCAGCTTGCCTTGCTGGGGCTGGCACTGGAAAACCGTGCGGCACTCAGCCGCTATCGCAGAGGCGAACCGCTGGCGGCAAACCGGGATCTCCTGGAGCGGGCTGGTCACTTGCTGGCTATCCACAAGAATCTGCGTCTGCTTTTCCCGCACGACAGAGACCTGGCCTATCGTTGGATGACCACGCGAAACCGGGCATTCGGCAATCAAACTCCCGTGGAAGTGATCTGCGAGTGGGGCTTTACCGGGTTGCTTATGGTGCGTTCCTATCTGGACCGGGCCCGGGGCAGCTAGCTAGTGATCAGTCAGGGGCCGGTGGGAAGCATCCGACCGTGGGTCAAACACCCCGGGCTAAAGCTCGGAGCTTGTGAAAGCAGGCTGGGTTGACCAGGGAGCCGAGTAACGTCGTGAGACGTTGGCAGACGTTTGCAACAGGTCGTTGAGACCCACTCCGGGATGCTTCCTCAGTCCCGGACACTGGAAGGGAGGGATCATTCTGGCGAAAGGCAAAGCGCCGAAGGTTTCCGCCGTCACCGCAAGGTGAGAGCCGGTTGCAGACATTCCCGAGGGGAGACGCCCGTAAGGGCGCGTCACAAGTCGTCCGTAAGGACTTATAGGAGGCGGTAAAATGGCTGTATTTGTACTCGACAAGCGCAAGAAACCGCTGATGCCGTGCTCGGAGAAACGGGCGCGGTTGCTACTGGAGCGGGGTCGGGCGCGGGTGCATCGGATGGTGCCGTTCACCATCCGGCTGGTGGACCGGTTGCAGGAGGATTCTGTCTTGCAGCCGGTACGGCTCAAGCTCGATCCCGGTAGTAAGACCACGGGCATGGCGCTGGTGCGGGAGAAAGAGACGGTGGATGCGTCCACCGGCGAAGTGCTACGCGCGGCGGCCGTACTGATGCTGCTGGAGTTGCAGCATCGGGGTCATGACATTCGCGATGCGTTGACCAGCCGCCGCGCGTTCCGCCGGCGGCGACGTGGAAACTTGCGGTACCGTCCCGTCCGTTTCGACAATCGGACCAGGCCGGCGGGATGGCTGGCGCCATCCCTGCAACATCGGGTGAATACGACGATGGCATGGGTTGCGTGGCTTTGCCGCCTAACGCCGGTAATGGCATTGTCGCAGGAACTGGTGCGGTTCGACACCCAGGCCATCCAGAACCCGGAGATCTCCAGGCTGGAATACCAGCAAGGCACACTCTTTGGCTACGAACTGCGGGAGTATCTGCTCGAAAAGTGGGGACGGAAGTGTGCCTATTGCGGCGCGGAACATACCCCGTTGGAGATTGAGCACATTCACCCGCGCAGCAAAGGCGGCAGTGACCGCGTGAGCAATCTCACACTGGCCTGCGTCCCCTGCAATCAGCGCAAGGGCAATATGCCGGTGGAAGCGTTCTTGGCAAAGGATCCGGATCGTTTGCGCCGGATACTGGCCCAGGCGAAGGCGCCGCTGAAAGACGCCGCAGCAGTCAACAGCACCCGCTGGGCCTTGTTCCAAGGGTTAAAAGCCAAAGGCCTGGACCTGGAAGTCGCCAGTGGTGGCCGGACGAAGTGGAATCGTCACCAATTGCAGATACCGAAGGAACACTGTCTTGATGCCGCCTGCGTAGGCCATGTCGATGCCGTTCAGCATTGGCAACAGCCCGTACTCAGTCTCAAAGCGACGGGACGCGGCAGTTACCAGCGCACGCGCCTGACAAAGCACGGCTTCCCGCGCGGGTATCTCACCCGGAGCAAGAGTGCCTTCGGTTTTCAGACTGGCGATCTGGTCAAGGCCGTGGTGACGACCGGCAAGAAGGTCGGCACCTACCTGGGCCGTGTCGCCATTCGTGCCAGCGGCAGTTTCAACATCCAGACTAGAAACGGGCTGGTGCAGCACATTCACCACCGTTTTTGCAAGTTGGTTCAACGCGGTGATGGGTACGGGTATCACTGGTCGCTTCTCCACCCCGCGCTGAACCACGGGGTTGCCGAAGTGAGGAAAAACTGATGCAGATTCCTTGAGCCGTCTCTTTACTTCGCTACCGCTATCAAATAGTATATTAAATTATGAGCACAGAATCAGATCTTCAGGCCATGTCCAAACATCTGGTCAGCCTGCCGCCGGAAGAGTTCGCGGCAGCGATGCTGCAGTGGATGTTCCTACAGTTCCTCTCGAAGAAAGGCCTGCGGGAGATGACTGTGGCATTGCCGGGGGGAATTTTCACGATAGGCGAGGGCGATCCGCTGGAGCGGCTACGGGCGGCGCGATTCGTGCTGGATCAGGAAATTTCGATGTTGGAACGGAATCGCCCGGCGTGAGCTCTTGCAACTTCCAAGAAACTATATAATATACTAGCAGACGCGAACCACATCGAGGGTGCCAAATGTTTGGAAAAGACTCCGGCGACAAGGCCAAAAAGCCGTTGCCGCCATTGAAGAAACGAATGATTACCGGCGGCGCGATTCTCGCGGCGGTGGCGGTGTTGATCGGCGGCAAGGTGCTCATGGGCCATCAGGAAGCATCGACTGGGCCAGACGCCGCCGATCAAGTGCATGTACTAAAGCCTTCGGCGTTGCCGGTTCCGCGTCCGGTGCCCGCTGCGCCGAAGGGGTTGATAGCTCCGCCGCCAGCACCTTTGCCGTTGGGCGCGCCGGTGGGAACTACTGCAGTCGTTCCACCCTCGATCGCCACGGCGACGGCACCTGCGGTATCCGGTACGTCCGCTGAAGCGCAAGAGATCTCGCAACTCATCGGATCCGCCAGTCAGGGGGCGGCTACCGTCCAGAACGTCTATATGAACGGACCCAACGGGTTCGTTGGTGTGGTCTACCAGATCGCTGGCGGAGATCGTGGCATCGCATGGGTGAATCTACCGGATCATCTGGTGTTGATCGGAACCCTGTTGACGGCTTCCGGACGGGATCTCAACGGGCCCTACCTCTTCGCCAAAACGGCGAAAAGCGCCGGTGCGCCGGGCGCCACGTCGTCTGTCACCGCCCCAACGCAAAGCGGCACGACCGGAAGCGTCATGGCCACCGCCTATAACGGCGGCACCGGCTTCGTGGTTGGCACGGCCGGCCCGGAAGCCACCGTGTACATCGATCCTGACAGTGGAAAGGGGCACGCGCTGTATCTGGCGCTGGCGCCGCTGATCCAGGGTGGAAAAATCAAGGTGCGTTACGTACCCATCGCGGAAAAGGGCAAGAACAGTCTGGCGGTGGCGGAAGCTATTCTTTCCGCGCCGAACCCGGCGACCGCCCTGGACAAAAACGAGCACCTGTTCAAAAAGCGCGCCAATGGAGCCAATAAGGGCGGGTTGCGCGGTATCACTCCGAACCTGCAGATGACGCAGATCGTGGACGGAAATACCGGGATGCTGGCTGCCGCCGGATATATCAGCGATCCGGTCATGGTGTATTGCGACAAGGCCGGGAACTACCAGGTGCAGCAGGGACATCAGGCCACCATGGATCTGAATGCGGTGATGGAAAACATCGGGGCTTGCCATTGAAGCATTTCGGTGAACTGTTCTTCTTCCTCGTCGTGGTTTTCGCGGTGTGGATCTTCGTCGGGTCCACTCCGGACGCGCGAATCGGGAGGGCTTGTGAGCCGGCGCAATGGATTGGGCACGCGGTGGGTTCGGCGGCCATGGCCGGTGGCACCGATTATGGGCAAAGCATCAATGGCGGATCCAACGAGCTGGATTATCACTGCAAGCTGGCCATCTGGGATTATTTCTACGCCGACGAGTGGGAAAAGGCGCACCCAGGACAGCCATTGCCTGGGCAACCGCGTGTCGTGGCGCCAAGCCCTGTGACGCAGCAACCAGTGACCACCAGTACAGAACCAACGACCAGTCCTCAACCTGCAGCAACTGCGACGGGGCAACAGTAATGCAAGGAACGGTGAATGAGCAAAAATCGAAAGGCGCCTTTGTGGCGATCATGGCGGCTATGGGCCTGGGTGTTCGCGCTGGGCTTCGGGTGGCACACCTGGGCAACGCAATGGGTGCCCGCGTACCAGCTCCCGTGCTATCAAAGCTACGTGGGCGACTTCCAGAAGGAAGCGGTCGATTGGCAGATGGGGCATCCGTTCATGTCCGGGATATATTCGGGTATGACGCTGGGTTTCTGGCCGGAAGGCTACGCAATCCCCAGGGGCTGCACCTATGTGAACGAGGGGCAGGGGATTCCACCCTGGACTTACAGCCCGTTCGCGCGACTGGCGTTCCCCGCCTTTCATCTCTACGCCACGTTTTTCGCCATTCTGTTCGCGCGGCTATACCTGGGCTTTCTGCGTTATGCCTTGCGGCCGGGCTCACGGGATGCGCCCATTTTCCGGCTGCAGCGCCGGTGGCAAGAGTTCCGGCACCGCCGCCGGTTATCCGCTTCCACCCAGCACCAAGACTCGGATCCGGCTGGCAGTATATCAATCCACAAAGCGGATTGATTCAGGTGATGGGTGCGCGGGAACCCATGATCGTGCGGCGCTCGCCGCAGGAATGGGCGCTGGAAAACCGTATAGCCGCGCCAGTGGCACCGGTGCGCTCTACACCAGGGCAGATCACCATGCCGCTGCATTTGCCCGCCGTGCCGGTTTTCCATTACCAGATGGCCAGTAACCCCTGGACATGCCATCCGGCCAAGCTGCCTTGCGGCAAGAGCGGTAATGCCTACTGGTCCTGTAGCAAAAATCATGGGATGGCCCCGGACGGGGTGCCACCAAAAGGCTGGAAATGGGCGAAAGCGGGGTCGTCATGCAACCCGTAAGAATGCCCAATCATTTCGATGATCAGCGTCAAATCCTGTTTTGGGATATCGACACCCTGGCCGTGGTCATCATGTTTTTCATCATCGGGTATGTGCTGCGCGAGTTGACCATCATGATGGTGCTGGCGTTTTTTGCAGGCCATCTGTTTTCAAAATGGAAAACCAACCAGCTCAACGGTGTTCTGATCCACCTCAGCTATCGGTTCGGGTGGTGGCGCATCAACGATGTTTTCAAAAATGGCAATACGAAGGAGTGGGTGGATTGAAATTCGAACTGTTCAAAAAGGATTACGAAGGCCTGCTCCGCAACAACCGCGCGTTTTTGATGGTAATCGGCGTCCTAGCGGTGGTGGTGCTGATGCAGCAATGGGCCATTGTCACGGAAAAGACGCGCACGGTCTTGGTGCCGCCCTATATCGACAAGGCGGTAAAGATCGGCTATGCCAGCGCCGACGCGGATTATTACGAGGCCTGGGGGCTGTATGTTTCGGAACTGATGGGCAATCTCACTCCGGGCGATGCGCCCTTCGTGGAAAAGGCGATGGGCAAACTCTTTTCGTCCGTCAGCTACGAAGGGGTGAAATCGCGGATCGCGCAAAGTGCGGCGGAAGAGGCCAACGCGGATGCCACATTCGCTTTTGAGGCGAAGTCGGTAATCTGGCAGGGTCAAACAGGTACCGTGTTCGTGCATGGTATGCTGCGGCAGGTCAATGGCCCTGGCCGGACCATCTCCGCCACTCCGTACACCTTTTCCATGCGGGTGCATATCGCTGCCGGAAGGCCGGTACTGGATGATTTTCACTCTTATGTCGGCAGTCCGCACACCATTCAGTGGAAACTGCATCACATCGTCAAAAAGCAAGGAGGCGCCTCTTGAAGCGCAGGACCGTAGTCATTGCACTGTGCGGGGCCCTGGGCGCCTGCGTTTCCTCTCTGGCCGATGGCAACGCCTTTGTGCAGGGCGCACAGCCGGCGTTCCCGACCAGCCCTGTGCCCATGCCACCTTCTCCGGGATTCAAAAGCTTGGGCACCATCCCGTCGGCACCTACACCAGGGGGGGTAACACTTCCGGCACAGGATCAGACCGCCATAGAGGCGGAAGTGAGAAGGTCTGAGTCCATTTCCACCCATCCCGGCCAGCCGGCCGCAGGCCTGCCGCCGCAGTCGTTCGGACGTACGCCCGCAGCCGTCCCGGTTGCGGGTTACGCGGGAGCTGGCCGGTTACCGGCACCGCTACCTTCCGGTGGTTTTGTCCCTCCCCCCGCTGGCGCATCCCCGCAAATGATCTCTGGGTACGCGAACAATATGGATGGTGAGGAAGAACCGCCGCACATGAGCATGAGCGCCGCGCTGAAGGATGGCACGATGGTGCGTCAGCAGAACATCCGGGTGCATTCCGGAAAGACGTACTCCATCATCGTCAGCGGTGTCGCTCCGAACCTGATCGAGACGCCTTTCCGCCATCCAGAGATGCTGGTGACCAACAGCAAACTGGCAACACCCATTGTGCATGGCCAGAACCTGGTGGTTTCCACGACGCCGGCGTTCCCGGTCGGCGTTTATGTGACGGGCAAGAACCCGCACGATCCAATGATCTCGTTGACCATGATCCCCAAAAAGATCCCGCCAAAGAATTACCGGTTGATCATTCCAGGATTCATTCCCTCGGTGGCGCCGACCGTCACCAACCAGGGGTCAGGGTATGCGCAGCGCATGGTGCATTTGATGCGGGATGCGGCGCTGAAGCAGGTGCCGGAAAATTATCGGCAGTCACATAAGCGGTTGGCGTTGCCTGGACCTGGTGGCGCGTTCTCCTGGGCTTGGGAATTTTCCTGGGTGGGCAACCGGTACCGGGTCACGGCCTATTCCCTGAAAAACACGCTGGGCAAGCCGGTGAATCTGATGGAAACGAATTTCTACGCGCCCGGTGTTCTGTCCGCCAGTGTGTACCCGCATCACCATCTCTATCCGGATGAAAAAACGCAGGTTTTTGTGATCACGAAGCTGACGGCGGCGCACGGCACGCTCGGGGGTGTTTCTTGAAGCCAAAAGAGCAGTTCAAGCTCTGGTGGAAAACCCAACCGCCAGAGCGCAAGCAAAAAATCAAGTTTGCCGGTTTGGCTGTTGGTGTGATCGGTGCGGTGGTGATCGGTACCAACCTGTCCGGTTTCCATCATCATCAGGACGAAGAGGCGGCCTTAAAGAAAGCGGAGGCAGTTTCCAGCGATAAGCTGACGGTGCCTCGCGCCCAGAATATTACGCCGCAATCCTTGCAGGCGCAGATCGCCTCGACCCAAAAGCAGCTCAAGTCTCTGACCAAAATCATTGCTGAAGAAAACGGCGTAAAAAGCGATCAGATGAAGGATCTGAAAGGGCAAATGAGTCAGGAAGTGCTCAAGGAAATTCAGGAGAATGAGAAAAAGCATTCCATCCAGTTGCAGAACCCGGCAACACAAAGGCAGATTGCGGATCTGACCCAAGAGATCAAAAGCCTGAAGGCGGAGAAGCAGCAGCCGGTATACAATCAGGTGGCACCTGGCGTAGCTCCAGCGCCGTCCATCCCGGTCAACACCTGGTCTCCAGCGCAGCCCATAGAGATACTGGGGGAGGGTGGAGCGGCGGCATCACAGGCCGCCAATGGCAATGGCGTGGCGCCACCCACGGCCCCGGTCGGAGCGCCCGGCACCCCAACCGCGCCAGCCATTGCCGGACGGCGCCCGACAGTCAGCTATCACCAGCCGAAGACCCTGAAGCAGTTGGGAGGCGCGGTGAAGGTCAGCAACAAAAAGACGGGCATCTATCTGCCGGCCTCCACCATTCTGACGGGGGTGCTGATCAATGGCGTCATTGCGGGAACCGGGCCGGATTCGAAGCACAATCCGCAGATCGTGGACATTCGCATCAAGAAAAAGGCCATTCTGCCCAATGGTCTGCGCATCAATCTGGAAAACTGCGAAGTGCTGGCGAGCGGATACGGAAGCATGAACGAGCGGCGGGTGTTCATGCGTACGGACACCTTAAGCTGTGTAGACCGGCGGACGGGCAATGTGATCTCAGCACCCATACACGCGTATGTCGTAAGCAGCGGCGGCCATGGCGGTGTTCCCGGCAAGGTGATCTCCCATCAGGGACCGGCCATGCTGAAGTCCTTTCTGTCGGGTATTTTCTCTGGCATTGGGAACGCGATTCAGCCTAACCAGGTGGACAGCTTGAATCTGAATCCATCGATGGGATCCCAACAGAGCTATCAGCTACCTTCCATGGGTTATATGGGCGGCAGTGCGCTGGCCGGTGGCATATCGACGCCAGCCGGAGAGATATCCAAGTTCTATCTGCACGAGGCCGAATCGGAACTGCCGACCATCGAGGTGAACCCCGGCGTGTCCGTTTCCATGATCGTAGAGACCGGTGTCCGTGTGCATGTGCATGGCGAAACGAAGGGGCAACTGGCGGAAGCCCAGTACCAGTCGGCATCGAGCATCAGCAACAGCCCGCAGGGTGGACCGGCGTTAACCCCGGGCGAGAGCATGCAAAGCCCGTACGGTATGCAGAGCCCCTATGCCGGTAATGGACAGTCCAGCGCCGTGCGGGATGCGTTCCCAAGCCAGACCGCTGCCGCCAGGCAACCCTACGCCATTCAACCAGGAGACCAACAGCCGTGAAGATCCGTTTTGCATTGGCCAGCGCCATCATCGCTCTCGGCGGATGCGCGACGTCGCATCCCTGCATTCATGGGAAAGGCGGGGTATGCGTAGGCCCACGGGAAACCTGGGGCATCACCCGGCATCGGGATCAGGTGAATCCCGACAAGCGTACGCTGAAGGCACAGAATGAGGCCCGCAAATTGTTGCACACCTCACCCAGCGCGCGTGACCAGCTTCCCAACATTCACCCGCAGACCGCCACGTCACAGCAAACGCTTGACGGTGGTAAAGCTGCTCAATATACTACAGGAAGTCAGCCTTTACAGGCTCCGACCGGATATCCGAAACCGTTGCTCACGCAACCCCGGGTGCTCAGGGTCTGGGTCGCACCTTACCGTGGTCCGGAAGGCAATCTGCATTTTCCGGGCATGGTCTACTCCATTATTCAGCCACAAAGTTGGACCTTGGGACACGGTTCGTCCCATGTGCCAATCCCGGTCGCTGATTATTGAGAGTCCTCAGCTTGCACATTATTCAGGAGGTTCCCATGCAGGCAGTTGCGACGTTCCCTGGTGTTTCTCTGTACAATCGTGCCGTATCCAAACTGGATCGGATGTTCTCCAGCAAGCGGGCTTTGATGGCCGCTGCCCTGATGACGATGGCGTTTTTCATCGCGCTGATGGAAGCCCATGCCGGTACGGGCGGCGTATCCTTCACCACCATTGCCACGCGTGTGGAAGGATGGGCGCAAGGGCAGTTGGGTCTGGCCATCGTTGCCGGTGGTCTGATCTTTGGTGTGGCTTCGATGGTGTTCACGGGTAAGGGCACCATTCTGGCGGTGATCGTGGGCGGCGCCGTGGCGCTGTACTACGGCATCCCGGTGCTGATCAGCATCTTCGCTGCCAACGCTGGTTTGGCCATCGCTCACACCCTGATTCTCGGGGCGGCAGCGTAAGCACCAGAGCTAAGTCCACCACGGCTCAAGCCGTGGTGGACCACATCAGGCACATCCAGATTCAGGAGGTTTTCATGCAGGCAGTTGCGACGTTCCCTGGTGTATCGCTGTACAATCGTGCCGTATCCAAACTGGATCGGATGTTCTCCAGCAAGCGGGTCATTATGGCTGCTGCGCTGTTCACCGTGGCTCTGTTGGCCGTCCTGATCAACGCCCATGCGGGCGCCGGCGGCGTATCCTTCACCAATATTGCCAAGCGCATAGAAGGATGGGCGCAAGGGCAATTGGGTCTGGCCATCGTTGCCGGTGGTCTGATCTTTGGTGTGGCTTCGATGGTGTTCACAGGTAAGGGTACCATTCTGGCGGTGATCGTGGGCGGTGCCGTGGCGCTGTACTACGGCATCCCGGTGCTGATCACCATTTTCGCGGCCAACGGTGGTTTGGCCATCGCTCACACCCTGATTCTCGGGGCGGCGGGGGCTTAACCCATATCCCATTCGGGATGGCAAAGGGCCACGGAATTTTTCCGTGGCTTTTTGTTTGCCTCCTGGACAATAAGCTAGTATATTTATTACTGTTAACGAAATAGGCGAGGAGAAACGATCTTGAAACTGCGTAAAACCATTCTGGCCGGATTGCTGGCCGCAGGAGTCTCGGGGGCGGCCATAGCCGGCGTGCCCAATGTCGGTAAGGATTTCCAGCCTGGAGCGGAGGCGATTGTTGCCATGAGTCATGGGCATGCCCAGATCCTCAAGGCGTTTCATACCGGGGTGGCGGACATGGATGGATATGCCGTGCAGTTGGCGCCTGGGCACGCGATGATCATGTACGCGAGCGCGGACGGCAAATACCTGTTCATGGGCGGAATGTTCAACCGGAAAGGCACGAACGAGTCCATGAAGTACGCCCATGAATACCTCCCCAGCGCGGATCTGCCGAAAGTATTCACGCCGGCGGCCATGGGCGCGGCGGTCCAGAAAACGGCGCATTTCCTGATTGGAAAGCCCAGCGCGCCCAAAACCGTCTGGATGGTCATGGATCCCAATTGCGTGTTCTGCCATCTGACCTATGAGCATCTGCTGCCTTACCTGAAAAAAGGCGCTGTACGGATTGAGCTGGTGCCGGTGGGCTTCCTGAAGCCCAGCAGCTTGCCCAAGGCGGCGACCATCCTGGCCTCGAAAGACCCGGCAAAGGCCTGGGCATACGACGAGACGCATTACATCATGCCGCCGACCGAAGAGGGCGGAACGGTGCCGTTGAAGCATATTCCCCAGTCCGATATCCGGACGATCCAGGCGAACAACACCTGGATGAACCAGCACGGGATTGGTGGTACGCCTTATCTGATCTACCGGGGCCCCAAACACCAGTGGCATGTGGTGAACGGCATGCCGTCCGATATGTCAGGTTTTGTGGCGGGGATGGGTTAAAAACTGCGCTTTTCATTGTTTAGGCGGCTTGTAAATCAAGAGGAGTTTCATTATGGGCGGTGTGTTGATCAATATCAGTGGCAGAACCAATTCAGGCAAAACCACACTGGCGCTCACTATAGCAAAAAATGCTGCTCGCTCAGGGCTTTTACTGACAATCTTTGACGATGCTGACCGCGTTGGAGAAGCGCTAAACCCATTGGTCGAAAGGCTGCTTGAACAAGGCACGCATGTTGTGACCATTACGCATGGTGCCAGTGATCAGCCTGTTATTTCCATTGCAGGACAGCCCGGTGATTTCTTGATGCGCGCGTTATTTGGAGATGCGTTGATCTGTGGTGACGGGTTCAAGTTGTTCGCCAAAAGCTGGATCGGCAATTGTGCAGACGTATCGCCAGAGGAAGCTGAGACTATTTTAGCTAATGCGTCGAGCCGCATATCTTTGGTTATGGGAGATAAGTTTCCAGGTGAAAAGGCTGTATACACTCAGATGAACACAACATTTAGCGCAGCACTGTTGGACGCCATACAGACCGGAAAATCGTATACCAACCCGATTCTTGAACAAAATGTTAAGGAAATTCAGGAAATTGAGCGAGTTGTTCACAGCAGGATTCTGGAAGCGGCGCGGATGGGGAAAGTCGGACTGAGCGTGAACATATTGCTCTCTAGCCAGGGATTGACATTGCTTTTTTCAACGGGTGAGCATGCTTCCGTTAAGATCACCGATGCGCAATATGCTGAGATCATAGGGGACGATGATGGTCTCGGTTTGATGCACATGGTGAAACAACGCCTGGAGATGGCCGATCTGAAGGTCAAGAATCTGGAAAAGAAGGGCTCTCTTCTGGTGTCCTGGGATGGTTTCGAGAAAAAACAGATGAATGATCCCTATCTTGCGTTTACGCAGGATCTTCACGAATTGCTGCTAAAGCATTCCGGCGTTGTTAACCGGGATGCAGCTCGATCCGACGGTGTGCAGATTGCGGTAACGCCGGAAGTTGCCGCGATGCTATCTGAATCTCCCCACGGCTAAAGCCGGGGGGTTCTGGTGCTGAGTTCGGGGGTCTTTCCGGCTCTCGCCACGATTGCCGAAGCAACGTGGTTACAACATCCGGAATCTTCCCCCGCCTCTGCACCGCTTTGAGCAAGAGCCGCTCTGTCTCTGGCACGGATACCAAAGCTGGCAGGCAACCGCCTACCCTTCGCAGCTTGAACCACACCGGACACCGCTTGACTCAGCAGCGATTCCACAGCGCACCAGCCCTCACGGGCCGATTCGGTGTCCAGCATCCAGACTCTATCGTCCTCGCGGACATGCAAGCCCAGATAAGCACTATACAAATCCCGTTGCGCCTGGACACCGCACGGACAATCGTGCCAGCGTTGACTCAACGGTTTCTTCACCACGGCTCCGCATTGACAGCTTTGCGAGAGTTTCGTGGTCCGGGTGGGGAACTCGATCACCTCGCCACCGGCGCTTGCAGCCTTGCGACGTAAGTGACCCATGAATTCCCCAGGTGCCCGGTCGCGGACGCTCTTGCCGAACATCCGCTGAAAGGCTTTGTAACTCAACTTTTCCGCCATGACCGTATTGCCCATGGCGACGATACGGTTGGCCAGCTTGCCATGTTCCGACCGGCGATAGGCCGCCAGTACCCGGTGCAATTCTCGCAGCCGGGAACGCAGCCGCAGATACCCCTTGCTGAACACCCATTGCAGGCGCTGGCCTTTTGCAGGCTTGCGAATGGTGCCGTCCGGGTGATAGTTGTCGGGATTGGATCGCCGCTTCGAGCGGTCCATGGCCCTCTGCATCCGGCGAATCACCTTCTGCAGGTCGGGTACGTTGGCACAGAACTGTTCCAGAAAGGCGTCTGTTTCAGAAACCGCCGCTATGGTCGAGGGGCCGATATCGACGCACGTTGTACCCTGGCGAATCGGATTTTTGTCTTTCCACTTCGGGATCCCGGCAATCACCAGTTGCACGAACCAGCGCGTTTTGCCATTCAGTATCCGGCGCACCAGCCGGCAATATTTGACCGGATTTTGCAGAGCAAAGGCTTGCACCCCATGGCGATCTTTTTGATCGTAGATGGCCTTGAGCTTGAGCCCGTTCCACTCCAGGTGATCATCCCGCCAGCGCAATCCCGCCGCATTGCTCTTGCCTTCCATGGACGCCAGCGATTTCCACCTGGGTTTGAAGCGCGGACGGCCACCGGCGCGAAACTGGTAGCGTTGCGCGGCCTGGAAAGCGCGGGTGCCGATCTTTTGGGTCGTGTGCGCATCCAAGTGATCACCGATCCAGCAGGCGTTTTTGCACTGTGTGGCGTAGGCTTGGAGGTCGTAATCCGTAAAGCCGACCGTCCTGGCGATCAGGGAAAACTCGGCGGCGCGCGCTTTTTGCTCTGGGGAACCGGGCTCCCCTCTGGGCATCTTCCGCGCCGCAGCCCAGGCTTTGGATTGCTTTATAAGATCCAACCGTCGCAGCGCCTCGCCCATCACCGCGTTATACAACTGCCGCCCCGCCTCGAAACGCACAGCCAGTACCCGGCTTTCGTGGGGGTTCGCCACCAGAGGCAACTCCAGGACGAAAGCCGGCTTCTTATCCTTGGGCGATTTGCGCGTCTTGCTTTTCCTGGCGGTGGTGCGGAGTTTAGACATGGATCCTTGCTCAAAGTGCTTTAGGATAGTATATTATAAACATTATGAATAACCAAGGAAACAGGCCGCTCACCCCATGTCTAAAGCCAGGGGCTTGCGCGGCAGGTTAGGTCAACATGATGGTGCATCCGGCTATCTCAACAATCTTCGGCGTTTTGACAGCAATCAGCGCACTTGAGGCGCAGCGTGGCGCAACGCAAGGTGGACGAGCAGAAGCGGGCGGATCCGCAGAGACGCTTGTTGGTCGGCGGTTGATCATGTTTTAGTGGTGCGGATATTGGCCCGGCATCCCGGGCCTTTTTTTGTTGCCAGTTTGCTAGTATATTTAACCAATCAACAAGAGGGCCTGCGCTTTGGAAGTCAACCGCTTCATCTCCACCAGCGATCACGATCAGGATGTCGTGGATTTTCTGAATGCCGTCTACGACAAAGCCGCTGAAAAGGGCTGGTCCGACCTGCATTTCGAGACGCTGTTGAACGGCGATATCGAGGTGCGCGCACGCATATTGGGGCAACTCAGCATCATCGAGACGTTGCCGAAACACATGGCGCACACCTTGGACATCAAGATGCGCTACCGCTGCGATCTGGACGTGGCGGACAATCGCCTGGAGCAGGACGGGCGTTTCATGCAGGAGTGTCATGGTCGCCGGATCGATGTGCGCTACAACCGCGTCACGACCACCAACGGTTTTTCCAAAGTCACCCGATTGCTGGACTCCGCGAATGCCGGTAAGCCCATTGAAGACCTGAGTATGCCGCCCGCTGTAGAGCAGATGTTTCGTGCTGCGCTGGCGTTGCGGGAGGGCTTGATTCTCACCACGGGGCCTACCGGCTGCCACGCAAAGGGCCATCCCATTCTTATGGATGACGGGCGCTTACAAAGAAACATCATTCGGAATATTGAGGACATTGTGGTCGGGAATTTGGTGATGGGTCCGGATGGAAGCCCCAGGTCAGTTCTGAAGCTACATCGGGGTATCGGAAGAATGGTGTGTATTATGCCCGCGCATGGTGCGCCATTTACGGTGAATGAAGACCACATTCTGGCATTAAAGCGCGTCGATGCGGGCGCCTTTAATACCCGGGAGATGCTGTACCTGAGCGTTCGGGAATGGATGATGAAACCGGCGGACTTCCAAGAGAATCACCACCTCTGCTATGCCCTGCAGAGTCGTGAAACCACGGCATTCCAGGCCGAAGATGCGGGTATAGGGCATTACTACGGCTTTGAACTGGATGGTGATCATCTTTATGTGGATGGCAACTTTATGGTGCATCACAATTCCGGCAAGACGACTACCCTTTATGCCGGCCTGGGCCACCTGAACCAGGTGATCCGGAAAATCATCACTGCGGAAGATCCGGTGGAGTACCGCATGGAGCGAGCGCAGCAGATCCCGGTAGGGCAGGGGACCGGGCGCACTTTTCATACGGCCTTGCGGGCCATGATGCGGCAGGACCCGGACATTATTCTAGTCGGCGAGATCCGCGATCAGGAAACGGCGGTGGCGGCGATGCGCGCCGGTATGACCGGACACCTGGTGCTTTCCACCCTGCATGCCAATAGCGCGGTGGACACCTATTTCCGGCTGGAGGATTTGGGGGTGCCCCGGCATATCCTCGCGGCATCCGTCAAAATCATCATCGCCCAGCGCATCATCAAGATCGTTTGCCCGCATTGCGCCGAAGAACATCCCGTGGAATTCCCGGAGTTTTTCACGTCCTGGGGCATGGAACCGCCGGAAACGGAGATGGTTGGCGCCGGGTGCGAGGCCTGTTCCGGCGTTGGTTATATCAGCCGCATGGCCTTGTTCGAGTGCATCCGCATGACGAAGGAATTCCGGGATGCGCTGGGTGATCGCGAGGCCATGCAACGGGTGGCGGATCGTCAGCCGCAATACCAGCCATTGGCGAAGACGGCGCTGGATCTGGTGCTGCAGAAGAAAACCAACTCCCGTGCGTTGGTGGAGGGATTGTCGGATGCGGAGTAAGCGATTGGTGGGCATGTTGTCGGCAGGACTGGTCCTGTTTTCAGGGCTGCTCCCGGCAGGGCTGCTCCCGGCAGGGATGGCGTTCGCGGATGGTCTGCCTGGCATGGGAATAGGGTCTGCGGGATTGGCCGGGTTGCCTGGCACATCCCAGCCGGGTGCAGGCATGCCTGGATTCAAGCCCTATCAGACCGTGCATCTGGGCGCCCATCTTGACCATTCGGTTATCGAGGTGATGGCGTACGAGTGCCCTTATTGCATGCGTCTGGAAACGGCCATGCTGCGCTGGTCGGCCACGTTGCCCAGGGCCATCCGGTTTGACCAGATGCCGGCGGCGATCGGCAAACGGTGGGTACCCATGGCGCAGGGTTTTTACGCGGCGGCGGTCATCGATCCGAAGGCCATCCCTCGCTTCAACGCAGCGGCCTTTTCTCTGGTGCAAAAGCAGGGCTATGCGTTCCAGGATCCGCGCACCTATGCGCTGGCGGCGGAAGAAGCGGGCATTCCGCCCTCCCTGTACCGGGAAATGCTGGGGTACAAGGGGGTTCGCCAACTGGTGTACAACGACGAGAAGATCATGTTGAAGACCCAGATCGTCAAGACGCCGACGTTGATCATTTGCGGACGTTATCTGATCAATCCGGGCGACACCCAGGGTAATTACAGCCTGTTTTTCCAGTTGGCCAACGGGCTGGTGTCCCGTTGCGAAAGTCTCGACAAACTCAAGGAACCCTCCGAATGAGCATAGTGCGCGATCAGTTGTTCCGTGTGATCCACAGGGCGCGGCCCCGGGATTTCTTCCCGTGGTTGGCGGTGGACGAAAAGAAAAAGCTGATCTTCATGGAGCGGGGGTATGTCGGCGCGATCCTGATGTGCAATACGCTGTACGGAGCGGACGAATCCGTCGTGCAGGAGTTGTCCTCCGCACTCTCCATCGACTTCCCGGCCGGGACGATCATTCAGGCGGTCAACTGGAACGTGCCGGACTCGATGGACATTTTGGAGCGGTTCCTGGATCGCCGGCGCGGCAACTCCGATGACAAAGGCCTGTCCGACCAACAAAAAACCCTCATCAACGGTACCGCAGAGAACATTCATCGGTATTTCGAGGCGGCGCAGAACCGGAATCGGGTTTTTCAGGATTCCGGCGTTCCATTGACGAAAAATTTGGTGTTTTTCGCCATCAAGATTCCCGTCGCGGAGTTTCCCACGGACGACGAGATCGACATGGTAGATGAGAAAATTGGGTCTTTCGCCTCCACCATCAACATGATGTCCCCATACCGGGTGGATCACCATATCGCCCTGTCGCTTTGGCGACGCATGTTGCATCTGCGTCATGAGTGGGAAGAGGAGTTTGATGAAAACGCCTTGCTCCGGGATCAGATCACAGGGCCCGGGGACGCCATCGAAGATCACGAATCCTATTTGAGTGTGGATCATGGGGATGGGGAGAAAGACTACATTTCGGTACTTTCCATCAAGGAGTTCTCGCGTCCGATCAATATGCTGGCCACGAACTTCCTCATGGGGGATCCGTTGGGGCGAGGAACCCAGTTGACCCTGCCGGCGGCACTGGTCTGGACCATTAATATCCCGGACCAGGTGAAAAAGCGGCGCGCCATCACCAACGAATCCACCCTGATCAACTGGCAGTCGGGGAAGCGCATGATGTCCTGGAGTCCCAAGTTACGCCTCAAAAAGGAAGGCATCGATTTTTTGATGGAGGCCATCAATACTGGGGATAATGCTCTGGAGATGGCCTTTACCGCACTGCTTTGGGGGCCGGACGCGAAGACGGTCAAGAACGCATCGGGATCGTTCATCAGTCATGCGGCCAAAGCCGGGTTCGTGATGCTGCCTGACAAGCAGATCGCCCTGCCCATGTTCCTGAACGCCATGCCGTTGTTTCCGGATCGGGAAAGCATGGCCATGACTTTTCGGTACAAATCGGTGGGAACCACTCATGCGGTGGCCGCCTGCCCGGTGATTTCCGACTGGCAGGGCAACAATATGGAGGATAGTCGCCTAAGCCCCGCCTGTTCCGGCACCCTGCTGGTGTCCAGGCGCGGTCATTTGATGGTTTTCGATATCTTCGCCTCGAACTCCGGGCACAATTTCGTGTTGGCCGGCATGACCAGGTCCGGCAAGTCGGTGACGGCGCAGCAGTTGGTCATGGATCAGCTTTCCGTCGGCGCGCAGGTCTGGGTGATCGAGGTCGGGCGTTCTTTTGAGAAACTGTGCAAGCTGTTTGGCGGGGATCACATCGACTTGCGACCGGAAATGGACGTGGGGCTCAATCCGTTTACGGTGGTCGGCGTGCTGGACGACGAGATATCCGAGTTGACGGCCATCATCGGCACGATGATTTCGCCGCGTGGCGAGCTGTCCGACGAGGACCTGTCCACGGTGGCCATGGCGATCCGGTCCGTATACGGCAAGGCCGGCCGCGAGGCGACTCCAACCGACGTGCAGGCGTATCTGGTAGCCCAGGACAACAACCCTCGCGCCATCGCCATGGGCAAGATGATGAACGAGTTTACGCTGAATGGAGCGCATGGCCGCTGGTTCAATGCGCCGATGAACGTCAGCCTGAACGGTTCCCGTTTTGTGAATCTGGAACTCATGGAGCTGCAGCGGCGGCCGCAGGTGATGCTGGTGGTGCTGATGCAAATGATGTTCGCCATCGGCAAGGAGATTTCGAGCGCAACGGACAAGCGCCGACGCATCCTTTTTGTGGATGAGGCCAGTGTGCTGCTCGAAATTCAGACCGCACTGGACTTTTTGGAAGGCTTGGCGCGGCGCGTGGCCAAGCACCAGGGGGCATTGGGGATCGGCATCCAGGCGCTCTCGGATCTCTACAAGAACGAGAAAACCCGCACGATCTCCGCACAGACCGCGCATTTTCTGGTCATGCGGCAAAATGCGGACAGCGTGGCCCAACTGGAGAACAACAAACAGTTCGTCATTGGTCCATCCGGGTTGGCGATGATGAAAACGGTGCGCAAGACCAAGGAATATGCAGAGACCTTCCTGTACTCGGAAGAATCCATGGCGATAGGCCGGCTCAAGCTGGATCCGTATCGGCGGGTGCTGTTCGCCACCGATGGACCCGAGAAGGAGGAGGTCGTCGAGGCCATGCGCAATGGGGTGGATCCAGACACCGCGATTCGCCAGTTTCTGGCGCAACACCCGGAGTTTTCGACCGGGGAGTATTCCGGCGAGGACTTGGACAGCGAAGACGCGGAAGAAGCGGAGAAGGGGGGTAAGGAAGTGGAATATCTGGGGGACATCGCAGGTGTTGCGGAAGATAGGGAAGACACGGAAGGGGCCGCCTGATGGAAGAGATAGCAGAATCCAAAGATATCAAGCCGGAAAAGAAAAGCTTTTGGGAGCGGCACAGCTTCACGGTCATGGCCGTGGCCGGCATATTGGTGGCTGGTACGGTATCTTTCTGGTTTAGTGGCGGTCGCGGCAAGGTGCCGGCGGCGCCATCCTTTACGAGATCCGCCCTACAGTCGCGCCCCAAGGGCACGGTGCTGGTGCTGAACGCCGGCGCCATCATGGCTTCCGCCGCTCGTTACGCCAATGCGCATCCCATCGACGCCGGGCAGGCTTCGCAAATCGGTAGGGTGGTTGGCGACACCATCGAGCAGGCGGCTCAGGGCTACGCCCAGCGCGGGTACGTTGTGCTATCGCGGGGAATTTTGGCGGCGCCGCCATCCGCGAATATCACCGGTGCCGTGCAGAAAATCGTCATGGCGAAACTCAACGCGCTCTACGGGGGGCAAAATGGCAACGCAAGCGTCACCGCATCCGGCAAACGTTCATAAACTCAGCCGCAAGGCGAAAGTCGGCATAGGCGTTTGGGCGCTCCTGATTTTTGGGGCGTTTGCGCAAACGGTGCGATCGGATATCCCCATGCACTACGGCATTAGCATCGACCCGCAATATGAAAGCTGCCTGCCGTGGTCGAACTTTCTGGTGCATTACGAGCAGCCCAAAACATTGCATGTGGGCGAGCTTGTGCTCTTCCATTATCATAAGGAAGACGTCATCACCAAAGGCGACAAGCGCATTCTAGTGGTCAAGTACGTGGCCGCGTTACCGGGGGATACCATCCGGATCCAGAAGGATGGATCCGTCTGGATCGATGGCAAATATTGGGGCAAGCGGTGGCTGATTCCCTGGGCACAAATGAAGCACCTGAAAGTTCTGAAGCCTGGCACGTACACTGTGCAGAAAGGGCATGTCCTGATGATGGGCACCACATCGGGGTCGTATGATGGCCGGTACTGGGGAACGGTGCCAGACCAGAATATTTTAGGGCGGGCCTGGGTGCTTTGAGAGAAGATTTAATATACTATGTAACAGTTTTTACTGATAGGGATGCGCGTGGATACATCGCCAGTCATTTGTGCCATGGAAGGTTGGTCGCAGGGCGGCCTGGGACTGCTTTTGACAGCGAGCGCGCTGATTTTTGCAGTGGGCCTGATGGTGTACCTGCGCTACTACATGGGCATTGTCTTCGTGCTGGTGGGCGCATTGGCGTTCTACTACGGATGGCCAGTGTTGGAGGACATCTTCAACTTCCATCCGGACTGTGCTGTGGTCAACCAGCAGTTCGCGCTGGAAGAGGGGTATGCGAACAATACGATCATCTGCCAGCGGAATCTTCTGCAAACGGACAACCAGACTGGAGAGGACTGCTCCTGTAACGGGCAATCAGCTACGGCGCAATGCGTCACTTACGCATCGGTTTGCGATACCGAGATCAATGCTTATACCACGGCATACAACACCTGTTCCTGCACAAATAGCAACGTTGATCAGTCCACCACGCCGACTTGTCAAACGCTTTCCCAACAGGTGAGTTATACCCAACCAGAGACAGGAGGAAATGGTTTTTCTTTGGATGCGTCAAGTGGACAGGTTTGTGTTGCGCTCACTTCTGGAAACGGTACGACCAACCCGAATGTTGTGCAATCTGATTACGCCTCTTGCATGTCCACCGCTAACGGGTCTTTTAGTGGATGCGTAAATATTACCGGCACGGCTCAGGTAGGTTATAACTGCGGCGGTAATTCTGGTTTTTGCGGTTCTGGTAACGAAATATTGCCTGAGAATGAGCCACCAACGGCGTGCGGTCCTAATGGACAGGGCTTGTATAGCGGTGGGTATTTACCTGCTGGCACCCAGATTGGAACAGGCCAGCCCATAGTTTATAGCGGCGGCACCTTTAGCGGTGGACCCATCACCGATTACTATGCGTCGAGCACCGGGCAACTGATGACGTTCCAGTTGACCCCTGATGGTTCTTGCGTAAAGGAATCGTTAAACGGGGTAACCACGGGTGAATTTTGTGAATAGCCAACAAAAAGGTAATTTAATATACTAGCCACATGACAGCGCCACAGGAGTAGCTCACGTTGAACCGCATTCGAAAAATTCTGGCCGCCACCGTTCTGGCCACCGCCATATCTCTTCCGCTCATGGCGCAGGCCGCCAATACCGGCATTCTGGCGCGTGTGCTTGCCTCGCATCACGCCGGAAAGATCATCAGCACCTTCCCTGGGCCGGACGGCCTCACGGGGGTCGTGATGACCTACAACGGCAGTAAGGCCATTGCCTACCTGACGCCGAACGGGAAATACCTGATTAGCGGCTTGGTGCTGAACTTGGCTACTGGCATGAATGTCACGGCTGGGTATGGGGTCAAGTATATCGGGAAGGTGAATCTGGTGAAGGGTGCCGCCGCCGCCAAAATCGCCTATCAATGTGCCAATCTTTCCGGGATCGTCGTTGGTAACAAGGCGGCCGCCAATGTCATGATTGCCGTGTTCAATCCTTCTACGCCGAACGGCCGCCAAGTCATGGCGGCCATGATGGGCGAGGCGGGACAAATGGCCAAGAAAGGCACCCTGAAAGTCCTGGCGCTGAGGATGGTGCCATACGGGCCCTTGGCGCCGGCGATCCTTTCCGCCGGAAATGCCGGACGGGAACAGCGCCTGATGGCCGTGTTGAAAAACCAGTCGCCCGGGTATGTCAGCGACATGGGAACCCGCTTCGCGCAACGGAATCAGGTGGTTTTAGGCAACATCCCCATGAAGCCGCCTTTCCTGGTCATCCTGTTTCCGCAGGCGGGGATTTCCGCCGCGATTCCTGTCCGCAACCTGATGCGGGTGGAATCGACCGTGAAGTCGGCGGAAATTCTCGCTGGACACGCCCAATGATCCCCACGCCGGTTATCGATCAGCAGCAAGTCACCGCCATCGTCCAGCGATCCGACAGCATCATGCAGAATGCTGGAAAGCAGACTGCCCCGGCTTGGTTGCGGGTGCCCAAAAAGGCCGCTGCAGAAACGGAGATGGCCGTGCCTAAATCCGACGTGCAGGCGAACAACATTCTCCAGCGCTACGCCCAACAGTACGCGCCACAATCCGCCAGCGCCGCTCAACAATGGTTGCGCACGCGGGTCAATGGGGTGCCGGTGGTACCGCCAAATTTGCATGGTAAGGCGCTCCAGGAATACGTTGACCACACGCTGATGGCGAAAGAGGAGAATGCCGCAAAAACGCTGGTGTTCATTTCCATGGACATGCCCAAGGCGATTTTGCGCAAGTGGTTCGCGGAAGTGGCGGACAACCGGCATCTATTCGAGACCACGGTGTTCGTGTTGCGCGGTTGGCCGGATAATCCTGAAGGGTTGCCGGAAACGGTCAGCAAGATCAACCGGCTGATGCCATCCGCAAAAAAAGCGGCGAATGTCGAGATCAATCCCATCCTCTTTACCGACCACAAGGTCAACATCGTGCCGGTGATCATCCATCAGCCGGGCAATGGCGCCTGGAGCGTCATCGTCGGCGATGGCGACGGCTTGCAGGGGGCGATCCGGGCGATCAACCAAGGGAAAGGCAGCTCCACGAAAATCCATGGGCATACTTGGAAAGTGGCCGAGCCCAACATGATTTCCATCTTCGAACAGAAGATTAAGACGTTCAACTGGAAAAAGACCGTAGAACAGGCGAAGGAGAGAGGTTGGGAGAATATGTCCACCCGGCTGGGCGACGCCTTGCCGGATTCCCTCCACGGCAAAAGCTACACCTATAATCCCAGCATCATCGCGACCGCCACCATTCGCATGCCGAACGGCAAAGTGCTGGTGCGCAAAGGGCAGGAGATCAACCCGCTGACGGCATTCCCGTTCCCGTGGACCCAGAGCTACATCGTGTTCAATCCGGCCCAGGCCTGGCAGGTGGCCCAGGTGCAGGCCTGGGAGAGCACGGTTCCCAACGTGGTCATCATGGCCAGCGAGCTACCGAAGACCTTGCAGGGCGAAGACCGGCTGGTGACTGCGCTGCAGCATCCGGTGTACGGCTTCTATCCGCATCTGGCACACCGGCTCGGCATCAACCGGGTGCCGGCGCTGATCCAGCCGGATCACGATGTGTTGTCCATTACGGTTCCGAAAGAGCCGCTGCCTGGGGAAAAACACTAATGTTCGGGTGCAAGAAAAAAGAATACAAGGAGATCGGTGCTGCCCTTGATCTAACTTCCGGCGGCATTTACAAGCGAATCGACGAGAATCGGGAATTGCTGGAATTGATCGCGGACAAACACCCGGAAGTGCTCAAAAATAGCCCGTGGATTGTCGGGTGGATCCGCGCGAACGACGAATATTTCATGGCAGCGCTGCATAGCATGGGGATGACGCTTCATCGGGATAATCCCCACTGCCCAAGACCATTTCCCGTCGTTGAAACGAGGAGAGACCATTGAAATTTCGCAATAAAATCACTGCCCTTGCTGCTGCGCTCGCCCTGACGTTTGCGGCTCCCGCTCTCGCTACAGGCGCCCAGGTGGCTACCCTGTGTCCCGACGCTGGCGTTTTCAACGAACTGATTGGCGGTGTTTGCTGGTCGGCGCTGTTCCCCTTGCGCATCGCCGGTATGACCTGGTTCGGTGGCAATTCCGGAGTGCCCAATGGCGCTTCTTCGGGGTTCATGTGTGAATGCGGCGGAAGCTGGTCACATCTACAGCTTCCGACGGTGGGCGTGCAAATCGGATACTGGCAACCGACCATGCTGATGGAGGCCGTGAGCCATCCTTTCTGTTCGCCCGTGCTGGGCGGCGTGAGCCTGCAGCCCGATTCCACGGTCGGTTCACAATGGACGGGTTCCTGGGGCGGCAACGTTGGCACCGGAGTCTCTACCGGCAACAAGAACAGCACATTTTTCAACGTGCATTTGTGGACCTTCCCCCTGATCACCATGATGCAGTTGGCCAACATTCCCGACTGCAATACTGGGTACAGCGGCATGAACCTCATGCTCATGAGCGAAGTGTTTCCAACCTGGAACGACGATCTGTTGTCTTTCCTGGCAAGTCCGGAAGAACTGCTTTATGACAACCCGATTGGCTTGCTGGGCGCTACTGAGGAATGCGCGCAGGAATCCCTGGGGGCGCAACCCATAGACGATGAATATTGGACAGCGGGTTGCTGGGGGCTGCTCTACCCGATGGTCGGCAGCAATCTGGGGGGCAACGACCCGATTCAGGCTTCGAATATCGATGTCGCTCGCATGATCGCCATGGGCTTTCGCCTGGGATTCCTGGAACGAACGATGGGCAACAGCACGCTTTGCGGCCCACGCCGCACGTATGTACTGCCCAAGGCGCAATACCGCTTCCAGATCCTGTTTCCCAATGACGAGACCAATCAGGAACCCAACGCCAGCGTCACGGCACCCAATGTCAGCTCCCAGCCGTCGGGAAACAGCATGCCGCCGGCGAATTATGTGACGCCTGCGGCCAGCAATCAGGGGACATTGCCGCAGAACGGCGGCGTGAATATTCAGGCCCCGCCAACCCAGTCCGGGGAATGTACGCATTGGATGGGGCAGACTCCGTTTCAGTGGGGAGAATGGGACACGCAGCCAGCCACCGGAGGAAACTATGTATATCTGGTCTGGCAGTGGACCAACTGTTGCCTGGGGCTGATCGGCAATCAGGGACCGACGGGGTAACACTCGCAGAAAGTTCAGCGTTTTAATATACTGGTTTCGTAATACAGGCTTGCGCGGAGTTGCTGAATGGGCTTTTTCATCTGGATGGGGCACCCCAAACGCCAGCGCCGCGCCGGCGCGTTGTTCATCGCCTGGATGGCTGCGCTGGGGGTCATTTACGAGGCCACCGCGACCGCCAATGCCGGCACGTTCATCAATCAGGCGCAAAGCGGGGCGGATCTCGGCAACACCTTGCTGCTGGGCGGCCAAACCGATGCCGCCGGCAATGCCGGCGGTCAGGAGATGCAGGGCTTTGCCGGCACTCAGCCGGCGGGCGTGGAGAATAACGCTTCTTCCTACTACCTGTCGGACAATGTGGGGCTGACGCCAGGGAACGCGCTCAATCAGGCTAGCGCCGCCAACACGGCGGTTTTGAGCGATCCGACCTGTCCGGCCGGGTGGCCGGGCCCGCTCAATCAGTTCCAGCAGCAGGGCATGGGTGCGGTGGCTTCTACCCAGAACGCCTGCAAAGGGCCTTTGCAGGCCGCAGCGACCTCCTTGACGCAAGCTATGGCCGGAACCAGCGGAAGCACGCTGGCGGCGTATCAGGGCGCTCAACAATCCATCCAGGCGTTTGGGCAGGAACTCAGCCAGGTCAACAGCGCGGGCAACGCCCTGGAAACCACCTGCGCGCCGGTGATCAGCGGATACTATCAATACGCGCCAGCCTGCAACCTCTTGAGCGTGTCCGGGGTGCCTTCCTTGGGGACGCTGGCCGCCGCCTGGGCGGGGCCGCTAGGCACCGTGGCGTCCGGGTGCGCGGCGTTGCCCACGGCCATCACCAGCCCTGCGGCGGCGCAAGGCCTGGAGAACGCGCTGTCGCCGCTGACCGCAGACCTGCAGGGGATCATCGGCGGCGCAACGGGAAGTGTCTATGCCAATGGCAATGGAGATGGTGCGGCCATCTTGGCCGGGGGATATGGGAGCGGCGCCGTCACTGCGGCGTCCCAGGAGTACCAGCAGATATACGGGCAATGCAGCTATGCCCAATCCTATCTGGAAAACATCTCCACCTACCCGGGCGGCATGAACGCCTATGCCAGCGACCCGATGCTCAACAACTTTCTGAGTAATCCGTCGAATCAGGGCATGATCAACAAGATGATGCCCTTTATCGAGAGCAATCCCAACGTCTTCAGCCAGTATTACCAGAACGTCGCCTGCACGAACAACAATACCAACATCACCAACGCGGGGACATCCGCGACAGGACCTAGCACGACCACGACCAGTGCGCCGTCGATCCAGTCCAGCCCGGTTGCCTGCACGCAGCCACTCTCCGCTTATACCAGTACCGGCTGGATCGATGCCGCCGACTGGCCTGACCCCAATGCACAATGGATCTATGGAACGTCCGGAGGATGCGGGGCCGGAGTGCCCAACGGCACGACGGATCTCATGGAGGGAGTGTATTCCAATACCACGGGCGCGCCCTTGAACGCCACGCTGTACCTGGCGGCCGACGATGCTGGTGTAGTGGACATCAACGGCACGCAGGTGGCGACCTACTCGGATGGAGGGCAAGGCGGCGATGGAGCCCAGGCCTATCCTTCGACCGGGGGTGTGGTTTCCGTGCCGATCACGCTGAGTCCGGGGCCGGACCAGATCATGTACTACATCACCAATGCTGGTGGCGGCACGGCGGCCAATCCATCATCGGGCATTCTCACCATCATCGGCACCGTGAACGGCACCAGCCAGGTGCTGATCGACACCAACAGCAATTGGGTCTACATCCCGCAAAACGCGGCGCAAGCGGGGTCCACCGTCACCGTCAACCCCGGATCCGTGACGACCAATACCACGCCGAACACGCATGCCCAGAGCATCCTGTGCAATAGCCCGATCCAATGCATGGGCACGGAATGCCACGCCCTGTTCGGCAACCAGGACCTGCAATTCAGCCAGGCGCTCACGGCCCTATCCGCGTTGCAACAAATGGAGCAGGGGGCCGTCTGCGCAACCGGTACGTCTATGGCGGCAGGCAATTGTCAGCCGATCATTTTTGGCGGTGACGCGCGGTACTGCCGGACATGGCCAGCAGGTGGCTCCTTTACAAACAACTGCTGCGCGGAAGGGTTAAAGGATGCGGGCCAGGCCGGCAACCTCGCAAATTATTTGCTTCTGGCGCATGACACCTGGAGGATCGCCAACTCACCTCTTGTGGATGCCCATGTCTGGGGGATGGGAGCATTTCATGGGTGGGTGGAAAACGCTTATAGCACTATGGACAAATGGGCGGCTCAAGGCTGGGGTTATGTGACATCTGCCTTTAAGGGGGCATCAGAAGCTATTTCAAATGCTTTTGGTTTTGGAGGAGCGGCTGCCTCGAATGCAGTTGGTGTTTCCAGTACAGCGGTGCAGGGGGGAACTCAAGCGGCAACGTCTGGCTTGATTACCACGATGGAAGCCACCGTGGAGTCCTGGCTATGGCAAGCTGCCGCTTATCTTCTGAATGTGATTTTCGGGCCGCAAATGGCCGCCGAAATTTTAACCGCCATGTATAATTTTGTAACCTCGGTATATTACCAAGATATAGCGATGTTTTTTAGCGTCATAGGTTGGATCTATCTGGTCTATCAGATATTGCAAATTGTCGCCAACATGCTGACAGCATGCAAAAACGAAGAGTTTAAGTTGGGTCAGAAGCGCAAGCTCCACGCCTGTCAGAATCTGGGGACCTATTGCACGGATAAATTTTTGGGCTTCTGTCTGGAGCATAAAGATGTGTTCTGCTGTTACGCGAGTCCGCTTTCACGGATTATTGCGGCGCAAATCAAGATCGGTCAGCCCAACGTCGCCGGGGGTTATGGCACCCCCCAGGATCCCCAGTGCGGCGGATTCACGGTGCAGCAGCTTGCAGCAGTGGACTGGTCGCAAGTGTCCCTCGCTCAATGGCAGGCGATGCTTCAAAGTGCCGGGTTGATCGCTGGCGGAAACGCTCAAGGGTCAGCCATCTATACGCCGGCGCAAATAGACCATCCGGCGGGTGACGTGAATCTTCAACAGGCTCCGATACCTGTTGGACATCCACCGGTGGTGACACCACCAGCATCCGCGTTGCCGACGGGCAATCCGAATGCTGTGGCTTGATAGGCTTAGCTTGATGAGATAGTATCAACAAAGACGATACTACAGGAGCGGAACACTATGCGGGTGACCGTGAAGAAGTGGGGAAACAGCGCTGCCGTACGTATGCCTGCCGCCGTAATGGAAGCGGCCAAATTGCACCTGGACGATAGCGTAGATGTGCGGGAAGAGGGCGGGTGTATCATCATCGAGCCACTTCGGCCAAAGTTCGATCTGGATGAGATGCTGGCGGCCATTACGGCGGAAAACGTGCATGCAGCAGTTGATTTTGGGTCGGCAGTGGGCGGGGAACTGCTTTGATGGGCGGTGCCTATGTTCCGGAAGCTGGAGATCTTGTCTGGTTACATTTTGACCCGCAATCTGGTCACGAACAGAAGGGCCACCGGCCCGCTTTGGTGCTGACACCCGCGAGTTACAATGCGAAAACGGGACTGATGGTTTGCTGTCCAATGACCACTCGGGCCAAGGGATATCCGTTTGAAGTGCGGATCGTAGGTGATATCCCCGGCGTTTTGCTCGCGGATCAGGTAAAAAGCTTGGATTGGAGGGAGCGCCAAGCCCGATTCAAAGGACGGGTGACGGCGCTGGAATTGGATGAGGCAAAGGCAAAGGCCTGCGCTCTGATTGGCCGAAAGGCATAGCTGTTGGGGAAAAGGAAACCATGAGAATCCATCACACAAAACCGGCAATCGCCGCTCTGCTCGTCGTCTCTCTCTCGGGCTGCGTAACGGCACCAACGGTCATGCCGCATGCGGAAAGTGCCCAGTATCCAAACTTGCACAAAGCGCTAGAGAACACGTCGATTGTTGATCATTGGAAAATGTGTGACGGCGGTTGGGGCCGTTATTCCCGTGAGTGTCAGACAGAGTTCATCAACCAGTCCGTTGGTCCGGCGCCGTTGCTGGTTGCCGCCGTGGGCGCCAAAAACCTGCCAACCAGTATGCGGCCATTGAACGACGCGATGGATATCGGTGATATCGTCAACGGAGCCACCATGGCCGGAGTGGGCGGCCTGGCATCCGGCAGCATCGGTTTGGGTCTTCTCGGACTGCTTTCCGGAGGGGCATCACCCGGCTTGTCCGGCCTCCATCGTTTCCAGTCTGGTAACTATTTCTATGCCGTGCGCTTCGAGCCCACAAAGGCGACTGCCCAATCCATGGTTCCCAGCGCCGCTATGCTGGAAGCCCGGGTGCCGGCAAGGTTCGGCGGTACCGTGGTGGGCCATACTTCCTTTCAGCTTGGAGGCGTGACATGGAAACCGTACGAGCGTCGTTGGGTCACCGGATCTGGATCGTTTGGGGTTTTTTACAAGGCAAAACCAAAAGCGAACGATGCGGCGACTCAACCTTTTGCGGTATGGGACACCAAGTTAAAGCCTCTGATGAAAGCTTATGCTTTGACGGATCAGTGGCAATGGGCGGCAGGGACCACGGAGAAAGAGCAACTGATCAAAATCAAGGCGATCTCAGCGCCCTACCCGGAGTGGACTTTTGTGATGGTGGAGAATAGCGGCACCCCACTGATCTGCGCGGCCGGGTTGTGCCATACTGGACAAATGTGAACGGGCGGTGACTATCGTCAACTACCCCGCCCTAAAGGGTGGAGCTTCGGGGAACCGGGGCTAGGTTGACCAGGGGGCCGGAGTGATCCGGCAGACGTTTGTAACAGGTCGTTGAGACCCACTCCGGGATGCTTCCTCAGTCCCGGACACTGGAAGGTGAGGATCATGCTGGCGAAAGGCAAAGCGCCGAAGGTTCCCTCCGCTGCCAGCAATGGCAGGAGCCGGTTGCAGACATTCCCGAGGGGAGACCGCTGCGCGGGGCGATTCCCGCAAAGCGGCGTCACAAGCGCCCGTAAGGGCTTTTTAGGAGGTAGTAATGGCGGTTTTGGTATTGGACAAACGCAAGAGGCCCCTCATGCCGTGCTCGGAGAAACGGGCGCGGCTGCTGTTGGAGCGCGGGCGGGCGCGGGTGCATCGCATGGTTCCGTTTACCATCCGCCTGGTAGATCGGCGCGTGGAGGATTCCGTCTTGCAGCCCGTCCGCCTCAAGCTGGACCCCGGCAGCAAGGCAACGGGTATGGCCCTAGTGCGGGAGAAAGAGACGGTGGATGCGGCTACCGGCGAAGTCCTTCGCACACTGACTGTGATGATGCTGCTGGAATTGCGGCATCGGGGTCATGCCATCCGGGATGCGCTGACCAGCCGTCGGGCCTTTCGCCGGCGGCGGCGCGGGAACCTGCGGTACCGTCCAGCTCGCTTCGATAATCGCACCAAGCCCGCAGGCTGGCTGGCGCCATCCCTGCAACATCGGGTGGATACGACGCTGGCCTGGGTGTCCCGGCTCCGGCGCTTGTCGCCAGTAACGGTCATTTCGCAAGAGCTGGTGCGTTTCGACACCCAGGCTCTCCAGAATCCCGAAATCTCCGGTGTCGAATACCAGCAAGGCACCCTGTTCGGTTACGAGGTGCGGGAGTATCTGCTGGAGAAGTGGGGCCGCAAGTGCGCCTACTGCGATGCCCAGAATACCCCGTTGACCATCGACCATATCCACCCCAGGAGCGCGGGGGGATCGGATCGGGTATCGAATCTCACCCTCGCCTGCTTCCCCTGCAACCAGCGCAAGAGCAATCGGGACGTGAGCGAGTTTCTGGCCCGCGATCCCAAGCGTCTGGCCCGCATCGAGTCCGTCCGTAAGGCACCCCTCAAGGATGCAGCGGCGGTCAACAGCACCCGATGGGCGCTCTGGCGGGATCTGGTATCCACCGGCCTCGATGTGGAAGTTGGTAGCGGCGGGCGGACGAAGTGGAATCGCGCCCGGTTCAGCGTGCCCAAGGCGAATTGTCTGGACGCTGCCTGCGTGGGGCATGTCGATGGTCTCGAACGCTGGCAACAGCCGGTACTTTGCATCAAAGCCACGGGGCGCGGAAGCTACCAGCGCACCCGATTGACGAAGCACGGCTTCCCTCGCGGGTATCTGACCCGCAGCAAGAGCGCCTTTGGTTTCCAGACGGGTGACATGGTGCGGGCCGTGGTCACGCAAGGCAAGAGAGTGGGCACCTACCTGGGCCGTGTTGCCATCCGTGCCAGCGGCAGTTTCAACATCCAGACCGGAAACGGTCTGGTACAGCACATCCATCACCGATTCTGCAAGCTGGTTCAGCGCGGCGATGGTTACGGGTACCACTGGTCGCTTCTCCACCCCGCGCTGAACCACGGGGTTGCCGAAGCTGGGAGGAACTGATGCGTTTGGGGCGACCATTTTATCTGGCATTTATGGCGGTAGTATATTTACACGCCGCATTAGCCATGGCGACTACCGGAGACACGGCGCAGGACGACATTGCCCGTGAGTTCAGCGGATCCCCGCGCCCGATCAATGATGGAGCGGCGCCACCGCCTCCACCGGCGGGTTGCAACACCACGTTGCAGCAGGAACAGGCAGCGGGGCAGATCCCCAGCGACGAGTCGTGCTATTGCCCGGTGGGGGCCACTACGCCGACGTGCGTGGTCAATACTTCGAACTCCTGCCAATCCATATTGCCCGCAGAAGAATCCCGCCTGGGTTCCAACGCTCAATATTATGACTGCACTTGTCCGTCCGGGGCCTCTACGCCATCTTGCCCAAGTTATTACTCGCTTTGCGAGGCCAACTTGCCGAATTATCAGACGAATGCCAACCAGTGCTCCTGCGCCAATCCGGATACAAATTCTGTCCCGGTTTGCGTGAGTGATTATTCCATTTGCGAAGCCAACGCGGCGCAATATGAAAATAGCACGACCACCTGTAATTGTTCTCAGACCAGTACCCAGCCCTATTGCTGCACATCGACGACGACGCAACAGTGTTCGACGACCCAGCAATGCTCGACGACCCAGCAATGCTCGACGACGCAGCAGTGTTCGGTTACCTCATATACGTACACCTGTAAGTATGAAAACCCCTATGCCCCCAATCGCGGAGATTGGCTGGCGGCGTACTGTAATAACGGCTGCGGGTATACGGGTTGTATGGTCAACGAAGGGAACACCTACGGCAACAACTCTCAATGGATACCCTCACCGATTACCTTTGCCGCCTGCCCGGCGAACGACACCCCTCTTTGTTTTTCGCAAGGACCCGTATCTTGCCCCCGCAACAGCCACCATAGCGGATGCTACAAGAATTATGAGTATTCTCCGACACAGAACCCGGTCACTACCTGCACTCCAGTGACCACCTGTACCCCGGTTACCACCTGCAACCCCGTCACTACCTGCACCCCCGTCACCACCCAATCCTGCACCACGGAGCCATGATGAAACTCCGCGCCGCCATCCTCCTCGCTCTCTTCGCCGGCCTGCCGGCTGTAGGCTTGTCGGACACGGCCCAGGCCGCATCCGTCTATGGCATCGCCCAGGACGACCTCAACATGAACACCCTGGGCACGCCGTATATCCATTCGCGGCATACGGGGCTCATGCCCTACTGGGGCCCGTGCTATCGTTGTTCGACGCAGATGGTCTCGGAGCCCGCCTGCACTGTTGGAACGCCCCCCGTGACCCTGGCCTCCTGGACCAATAGCGGGAATAGCTCCTGTGGCGGATACGAAAGCGATTCGTTTACGGCCTCTACTCAGTGTTCGACCAGCGGTGTGGTGCAACTGGTCATCACAAATTCCAGTTATAACCCGGCGGACACCACAGGTAAGGTCAATTACGGGGTAACCATTCCATTATCCATTCCCAATGGTGGCAATTACGGTTCCGCCGTGAACATGAACGACGTGTTTGGCAGCAACAGTTGCTCCGAAAACTTTGACTGGTATCCCAGCTATGCCGTCACTGGAGAAGATGTCAACGGTACCTTTAACGGTACGGTGACGTTCGGTAATTATCTGTCGCCATCGCAATACGCGCAAAGCCCGTCTTTCCCGGTGGTATTTCAAAGCTACAAACTGGTGGCGGTGCGCACCTGCCATCAATACGCGCCGACCTCCAGCGAGTGCCAGACGCCGCCGCCACCAACTCAGACCAATCTTCCGGTATACCAGTGGGCGTGCGACATCTCGGAGGGGGGATGGATACCCGGCGGAATTTGTTCCAACAGCTTGATCTCGGGAAATAGCGCCGAATGGATCTTTGGGGCTAATGATGGGCTCAGCGGCACGGCGCAGTCCGGGTATTCGGTCATGGAGGCGCAATACGACAACCCGACAAACCTGGGCATGCCGGCGACGCTCACCTTTGCTGCCGATAATTTCGGCTGGGTGTGGATCAATGGGCAACAGGTCGGATATACGACGACTTATACAACGCTGGATACGGTCTCCATCACGTTGCCGCCTGGGACGGATACCATCGACTTCATGGTGATGAACGATCCGAACGCGCCTGTTAGCGATCCCAGCGAGTTCCAGGACCCAGCCGCCGGCATTCTGGCCATATCCAACAGTTCTGGCCAGGCGCTGATCGGAACCAACGACACCAACTGGTATTTGGTGGACAATCCGCCGGCCGCCCCGGTCCCGTCGCCGTCTTCGCTGCTCGCCGGCACCGGATACACCCCGCAAAACTGCGCCGCAGGAGGATGCTGATGGGACTCACGAGCGAGCACAAAGCGAGAAGGGGCTGGGCGCGTGCCTGGAATGCCATCCAAAAAAGCCCGGGGATCTTGCAGGAAATGCTGGTTTCCAGCTTCGATTCTGATGGTAAGCGCACCAAAAAGGGGATTTCGCAGGTGGCGGCGCAACTGGACAAGAAAAAATCCTGGCTAGGCACATCCTTGCTCAAAAACCTGGTTGGGCGCGGATATTTGCGACCGGACGGAACCGGATATAGGATCACGGCAAAAGGCTTGGCGCTCAGAAATCAGCAAAACTCGGTGGCCGGCAAGCCTTTCCCGTAAGTGGCTTTTGTTCTATAGTATATTAAATCCATATATATTTGAGGCCGAGCGATGCGCCCCATCCTGTTTGAAAACGCCTGGGTCAGTCTGATGATCTTCTGGAGATACGTCTGGCGCCTGTGGTTTTTTATGGCGCTGACCGGCACTGGTCTGTCTTTCGGCTTCTACGCGGCCACGCATGGAAGAGGTCTGAGTCAGGCTGGGGATCTCCATATGCTGTATTGGGAAGCCCTGATGCTGATGCTGGCGATTTCGGTGTACTCCATCCTGATCTGGCACTCGCAGTCCCTGTACAAGCCGCTTCACGCGAAGCGCGCCACTATTACGATGTGGCTGGAACGAAAAGGGCAGGTGGTGCCATCGCGGTGGCGGCGGATGTGGATCTGCTGGTGGGCGTTCAACTGGCGCTATGCCCTGATCAGCCTCCCATTGTTCTGGATCGTCGCTGCATTATCGAAAGGCCAGTCCTTGGGGTTGCCCATGGATGCCGCTATCAGCCTTTGGTCGGGGTGGCTGGCGATGTGGTGGTGGCTTTTCCATCCTCTGGGCAAATCCCATTTCATGCTGCAGCGGTCCAGCGAGGCGCGCGCGTGATCACCAGGCTGATCGCGGCGCTGATCGAAATGATCAGGAAGGGCCTCGTCACTGCGGTGCTTTCGTCACTGCTGGTCTGGGTGCTGTTTTTCACCCTGTCCCTCTATCGCTACCACTTTTTAGGGCATGCGCCGGACCATATTCTTTGGTTGGTCCCAAAGCACATGCCTTGGGATCTGGCGCTGAAAAAAGGAGCGTATATCGCGTCTGTGAGCGCCATCATCATGTTTGGTCTGGCTGTCTGTCTGGTTCTGGTGATGAACCTGCTGGGCTGGCTGATTGTGGGCATAGCGCTTTTGGCCAGAAAAACCGGCCGCACATCTTCTAGGGGGTAACCATGTTCTGGCTCTTGTTATCGTTAGGTATTCCGATCGTGGTTGTGCTGATGCTGTTTTTCTCCGCGATGGACGATTTCTGGCAGATCATCACGCTGCGCATCGACGTGAGTCGTCTGTTCGGCGATCTGTTCCATGTGCTGTTCATCATTGGTATTGGCCTGGTGGCCGAGCTATTCAGTCTGTTCATGCTGGTAAAGGATATCCTTTGATTTTTCCATTGAGCATCGCGGGAGCCATTCTTATTTTGGTTGGCGGGCGCGCCTGGCGGATTCATGCACGGGGGAAGGCGGGCGAGCTGCGGGTGCGCATGATGTTGTTTGCGCTCCGTGCGCCGGCCTTGAACGACATCATCCTCAACGGTCAGCGCGGGCTTACCCAGATCGACCATGTGGTGCTCACCCGGTCCGGTTTGCTGGTGCTGGAGACCAAGAACTTCAGCGGCCAGCTTTACGATCAGGGCCGCCGCAAGCCATGGCTGCAATATCTGGGCGGCATCCAGCGTCCGTTGCACAATCCCCAGGACCAGAATTATGGGCACCGAAAGGCCGTCATCGAGAACAGCGGCATTCGCCCTCAAGAGATCTTCGACGCCGTGGTGCTGGCCGGCGACGCGCAGTTTCCCAGGGGGGCACCGGAAGGGGTGATTCACCTGAAGAGCCTTCCAGCCTTGTTGCGGAAACTAGGCGGCACCAGAGAGATTCCAGACGTCCACCGGGAGGCATGGGCACGCCTGGAAACCCGGATACAGGGCAGCCAGGAAGCCCGCGTTGCACAGATGCGCAAGGTGACCGGCGGCGGCCTGAATTACTGGATACAAGCCCATGGCCCATGGCTGGCCGCGCTGGGCTTCGGTTGTTTCGTGGCGGGGATTTTCCCCTGGTGATGGCTTTTTAGAGAGGGGAGGGCGGTATGGGGTTTGGCGGAGGCAAAACGGAAAAAACCAGCCAACTCGCGGTCGAGATCGCGCGGTTGATGAGTGAGGGTGCCGCTGGCAAGGAAAAGGCGAGGGCGCTGTTGCAGTCGGCCATGTCGGCTCCGGCCCCGGGCACGCTGAATGGCGGTAATGTTTCGCATCGCGGCGCAAAAAGAGCTGGCTGATGGCGAACATCCAACACGTCGCCACTCGTATTTTTCGGCATGTCGATGCCGGGCACCTGCCTGCCGGTTACACCCTCGCCATGGGCGCGCTGATCGACGCCTATGACGAGGATCCGGATTTTCACGAATGGGCGGATGCGGCGCCTGGGAGCGCGGTCGAAAAGCTCATCGCCTGCATGGTGCGCCATGGCAAGTGGGGTGATCCGGTTTGGTTGCGGGACTACGTACTGGAAGCGTTGAAGGAGAGTGCTGCATGAGTATCCCTTATATGATTGGACAGCGGACAACGGCCAAAGCTCCAGTATCCGACCAGCATGGCCGTCGCCTGCAAGACTGCCACCAGCATGGCCGGAACGTATCAAACTTACGTGCAGAAGATAGCGGCAGGACGGTGTTGGCTCCACTGGGCTGGAGTATCGCCACGTTCGGGGCCGGGGCGATTTTGGGATGGGTGGCCACGCGGAAATCATCGGCACCGGAACCGGAAGATGCTGCATCCTGAACCTGTCGTGGTATCCCATCCGGTGGGGCAAGCGGTGGCGCGGTATCAGGCGGCTGTGACCCAAATTAGCGCTGGCGCCGCCGTCATCGCGGCACGCATTCGTGCCGACGATCAAGCGTCTGGTACCAAATCGGCAAGGCCGTCTACAGGATGCGCGCTGGCGCATCCACCTGGTCCATTTGCGAGTGCCGCGAAAGGGGCTAAAATTTCAAAAATCAGGCCGTAAAATTTGTTTCTACTGAGGAGGTGAAACATGCGTTCTCTGAAAGCACTTGCACTGATGTTCGCGGTCAATCTGTTGTTTGTCGTGACCTTGTCCGCCGCGCTGGCGATTTTCCATGTGCGAATGCACCTGGTCGGCTTCGCGTTGCTCTTTGGATTTGGCGGGGCATTTTTCTCCCTGTTTTTGTCGAAGTGGCTGGTCAAGCGCATGTTCCACATGGCTCAGGTTCACCAGGGCGATGCTGGCGTGAACGGCCAGGTTTGGCAGCTTGCCGCCGAGACGGCGCAAAAAGCCCAGTTGCCCATGCCGGAGATCTGGATCTATGCGGATGACCGGCCTAACGCTTTCGCCACGGGCGCCACCCGGCACAGTGCCATGATCGCGGTCAGCACCGGGCTGCTCAACCTGCTGGACGTCAACACGCTGCGGTCAGTATTGGGCCATGAGATGGGCCACATTGCCAATGGCGACATGCTCAACACCACGTTGCTCATGGGGTTGATGAACAGCTATGTGATATGGATGGGCAACCTTGCCGGCCGGTACCTGGGCAACAACGCCCTGTCGCAGCTTGTAATCACCATCGCTTTCGAGATTGGATTGTCGTTCCTGGCGCTCATTCCGATCACCGCGTACTCGCGGCATCGGGAATATGGCGCGGATGCGTTCTCCGCTAGGCTGTGGGGCAAGGAATCGATGATCAATGCCTTGCGGCGACTGGAAAGGATGCCGGTGGAGGTGAACCCGCGCAAGGATGCGCTGGCCACGGCCTACATCCATGGCCCCATGGGAGGTTTGTTCGCGACACATCCCAGCATGGAAAAACGGATCGCGGCGATCAGAGCGCTGTGATCGGTAATTCGAGCCGGAAACCGCCGCCTTCGGGCGGCTTTTTCGCGCTAAGGCTTGCGATTACTAAGATAGTATATTAAAATAAATTACAGAGCACATCCATGAAGGGTTTTACGGTGATGCCCATTCCGAGAAAAGAAAATTTCACGCTAATCCCTGTATCAGAAGTCACCACACCCAGAAATGGGCAAGTGGTCATGACCGACCGCTGGTGGATCATCGTTGTCGAGAACGGAGTGAAGCACGTCCTTGGGTATCGTGGACAAGGCTTTAAGTCGCTGGCTCCACAATGCCACGCTATGCGGGCGTCGTTGGCCTTGCGTGAGGATCCGTATCCCGCGCCGTATGGCACATTCTCTATCGAGTTTCTGCCGGTAGCTTACTGGGAAAGAGGGTGCTTCGATGTTGAATAAAGCCATGTTCCTGCAAAACCAGCCCACAGTCGTTTACCACTCTCCAAACACCCAGGGCCACGATTTCATCGTGGGCGACCTCCATGGTTGCCGCTCCATGTTGGACGCACTGCTGGAGCATATTGGGTTCGACGCTGCCAAGGACCGCCTGTTTTCCGTCGGCGACCTGGTGGATCGCGGTTCGGATTCGGAAGGTTGCCTCGATCTGCTGCACGAGCCGTGGTTCTTCCCCGTTCTGGGGAATCACGATGCGATGTTGATGGCATGGATCATTGGTGAGCATGGCGATGGGCGGTCAGCGGTTTACGAGAATGCCTTTGTCCTCAATGGAGGATTGAAGTGGGCCAGCCGCTTTCCCCGTGCCGATGAGTTTCTTCCATTACTGGAAGCCATGCCGCTGGTGCGGGTGATTGGCAAGGACGCCTGCGCCAGCGACCGGTTTCATGTCGCGCATGCCGAGTTACGCATGCCGGATGGCCGGTGGTTTTCCAACGGCGACCTGGACGATGAAGGGAACTTGACCTGGGATCTGGATCACTTCATCCCAGGCTTCGATGGCGAAGGTGACTGGCGGGATCATGTGCTGTGGGGGCGGAGTTTAATCCAGAAAATACAGCAGTGTGTACGAGACAATCAGCCACTCCCGCAAGAGCGATGCGCTTCTTTGTCCACCACTTATGTAGGCCACACGATAATGCGGCCGGCATTCGGCCAAGGGCAGAATGCGCCATTGCGTATTGAGAGTCATGTGTTCCTTGATGGCGGGGCATTTAAGGCCGCCAAGGACGGTAAAGGCGGTGATCCGCGTTATGGGCTGACGTTGTGGTGTCACACGGGAAATCATGGATGGCTGTTGAACGGCGCGAATAACATCGGGGAGATCTGTTAAATGGGTACACCAACAGGCGTCACGGTACACACGGTGCGCAACACCCGTCGCGGGTCAGATTACTACGGGGATTGCGAGATGTGCGGGAAAGAGTGCTCTGAGCATTTTGTGGCCGCGAAACGTCATGTATGGGTTCGTGATAATGGCCAGCATATTCTCGATCATGGCAGCGGCGGTACTTACGGGCACCTGGACTGCCTGACTAAACGGTTTGGCGACTTGGTTAGCCAGGAAACGTTGGAGCGGGATGGGCGGGCATTTTTGATTCCGGAGGCTGTTTTTGACGATTTGCAATCAAAAACAAGAACGCTTCGGGAGGCTTGTTTATGATCGAGTACACCATCAAGGAAGAAAAAGGCTGCACGTTCGTGTTTGGGGCATTGCCGATCGATGCGCTTGCCAGGCTGACTCGCGGGCACAGCAAGGCCGTGGTCATGGATACAGATTTGGCAAGGATGGCCGAAGCGAATTTTGCCTGGGGAAAGCCTGCCGATGTTCAGCGGGCAAAAGACCAATATCGGGAGTCCGCCATCGACCGCGTGAGAAACGGCCAGACGGCATCGGAACTGGACGAAGAATCCATTCAATGGTTGGCCATAGGCGAGCAGGGCCGGTCTTCCCAGGCCATCTTTTGGCGAATCAACGCGCATCTGTTGTTCCCTGACGCGAAGGCATCCATAAAAGATATCGCCTATCCGCTGGATCCTTCGGACTTGGGCCGTTGCCGCAAGCTCCTGGAGCAGGTGCCCAGCGTAAACGAACGGTTCGCTCAGGTCATGGGAACCATGGCCGGGCCGGTCTGGGCTGGCCTGGTGGAGAATTGGGAATGCCTGTGCTCCACCATGGACCGGGAGGCGCCGGATTGGCGGGAAGGCAAGGGGGTAGCCACGGAGACGTATCGTCTGATGAAAGAGATTATCGCGGCGGCTAAAAAGTGAACAGGGCAATCGGAAAACCGCAGCCGCTTTTTCTGCAGCGTATTCACGATCGTGAGCGAGGAGTGGCGGACAAGCGAAAGGCTGAGGCAGCAGAAAGGGCAGAAGAGCGTAAACGCCTGACATTGCTCGCTCTTGATCTTGCCTTGGTGGCCCTCAAGGCGAGTCAACGCCGACCAGCCTGCGGGCATCGCGGTAGGCGTCCGAAGAAGGACGTTTGGAGCCGTATCGGGGATTTTGTTTTTGGGGATTAAGGCGATGGCTGAAGAAAAAAGAACTTGCAACCGCTGCATGTCCATAGGTGACGACCACGGCGATAACAGTGCCACCCTGCGGTGCCGGTTGCCCATGGGCCACGATGGCCCACACCAGGAAACCTATGAAGATGACATCCACGGGAAGGTGACGGTCAGCTTTGAGAAGGGATTTGCTCCGGTTCGCTTGGAACGGGTGAAGCATATGATCCCGGAGGGGCGGACCTGCCAGTTTGAAGACGGTCGGAACTGTCCTTTTTTAGCCCTTCACGGCATGGATGGTGAGCGGAAGAGGCTAGCTTGCTATTTGTCGGGAGATATCTGGGGCGGCGGATCGCGGTTTTATCCGAACGAATTTAGCAAGGGATGCGACTAATGGGCGCGACAAAAAGAGGGCGGGATGACTATCCGTCTGGGCAGCGTGGTGCTTAATGTTATACCTTAAAGCCAAGACCGCGTTGTTCTTATCTGTTTTCTTTTTGATGTGCGCCTTTTTCGCTGCAGTGTTTCAAAGCCCGCATCTGTTGCTAACTTTCTGTGTGCCTAGCATCTTTTTTGCACTTCTGCATGTGAAATATGACTGGGCATACCTTGACTATGACAAAAATAACACAAAGGATTAAGAATGAGCACTAAAGCTAAGGGCGCACTTTTCCTGATTGTATTGTTTTCGGTATGCACATTGTATTTAGCCACAGTAAAAAGCATTGGCGGCGGTATATTCTTTGGCTTTTTGGACCTGCTTGCATTGGGCGCATACTACAATACTGATTAAATTAAATGGAAAATAATAAGGAGATTTCATGCCACAACGTGTAATACCCCGCGTATACATCGCTGGCCCGGATCTGTTCCTGCCGGACTGTCCGGAACGCGCCGCCAAGGCCATCGCGTTATGCGCCGAGCACGGACTGGAGGCTGTTCTGCCGGTGCCGGCCACCGTGTTGACCGGACTTGGCGTCACCGAACCGTCCGATGCGGAAATGGCCAGTGAGGTGTTTCGGTCCTGCCTGGGGTCGGTACGAAAGGCCGATGGGGTTATCGCCAACCTCACTCCCTTTCGCGGATCCGAACCGGACAGTGGGACGGTGACGGAATGCGCCCTGGCGTATGCCTGGGGAAAACCCGTCATCGGGTATTTCAACGGACCCGCGCTGCCTGTGCCAGAGGATGCCGACGCCGATGGCAGGGTGCTTGCCGAAGACGGCGGCTGGATTGAGCAATTTGGATTGACGCATAACGTGATGTTGCACGGCATTTGCACGGATATCGTGGGTGACCCGCTGAAAGCGGTCGTCATGATGGCGAGCATGCTGAGGAAGGGACAATGATGGATATGGTAGACAAGACTGCAACGAGTGAGGCCGGGACCGCCTGTGCCGCTGGTCGCTTCAGCACGGTCCATAGGGAAGAATCGGAAAGCATCCGTTTGGGTGACTGGTTTGTTTGCCCAATGGAAAAGAGTGGTCGTATTTTGGCCTGCGTCACGGAGATCGGCAGTAACTACGTTGGTCTGGAAGGTCTTTCGCTGGATGTGGAAGGGCATGGCGGCCGATACTCCTGGCGGCAACACCGAAACGATCTCCATAAACTGGTCCCTGCACAAAACTGGCAGGAGCTTGTCACGGACAGGGTCGCGCTCTATCAGAGTGAATCCGACCAGATCATGCATCAGGTGCAGGATATCACCCGTCGCTTGGGTGTCAGGCCTCAAAATACCATGATTGGCGAAGCGGAGGCCGCCGATGCGTCCGGTACGGCATTGGCGGTATTGTCCGCCGAAGATGACATATTGAAGTATGCACTGGATCTGAAGTCTGCCCAGGAAGACAACCTGCCCGCGCTGTTCAAGCGTATGAAGACGGTGCAGGAACGCATGGCCGACTGGATGCAGATGCCCATGATTCCGTTGCGCACGCAAATGACCAACCTGGAATCCGTCATGGAGCCGTTGAAAGAGCGGGTTTTCCAGGTGGGTCTCTATGCGGGTCTCACCGAACAGGCGGTGCAGATCGCAGAGGGCCAGCCCGCCGCCTATCACGACAAGCTGCATATCTTCCAGCTTCGCCGCTACATGGACGAAGAATGTCTACTGGATTACAACGCAGGCGGCATCGACATCAAGGGTATCGAGGCCTTTGACGACTGGCTGGCGAAACCGGAAAACCGGGACCGCATTCTGCCCCTTCCCCGGTGCATGGTCGCCATGCGCGTCCGCCGCCTGGTCAAAGAGCGGGATTGGGAAGGCAGCCTGCGTCAGTTGGGCATCAATATCGAGTTGGAGCGGTCGGACAAGCTTACTTTTCTTTTTGTCCGTAATGGCGAAAATCTATACAGAATCAACACGGAAGTGGACTTCCCGGAGCACATTTTCCCGGAGTCCGGTGATTTCATGGGCGGCGAGCCGCTCATGTTCCGGTGCTCTTATTCGGACCGGGTGGAGAATTTCATTACGGTGCGCGCTTATGAGTCGATGGTGGCGGAAAACGCTGAGATTGCCGCAAAGAAGAAGGCCTGGGAAACCGAAAACCCCATAGAGAAGTGGGCTGCAGCCAACCTGGAGAAAACTCAGGGCGAAAGCCAGAAACGTGTAGAGTGGCTATGGGTTGATGCAAACCCTTATGGCGATTGGAAGTCAAGACGGCACTCCGACCTGGGCAGATACGAGCCGTTGACGCCGGAGTCGATCCATTATGACGACGCCATGCGGAAGATCGACGCCCAGCAAAAGGAATTCAATCGCATTGCGCTGATCATCCAAGGGTTGCTGGATCGCTCCACGGCTTTGCACCCGCATCCCATCGTCAACCTGGCCACTCAGGAAGGTTTTCAGCAGATGATCGTACTGGTGCGCGATGGATCCGGAGTGCTGACCCACGGGGAGAAGCCGGATTTCGAGGCCTACCGACACAAGCTGAACGCGCTGATCACCACAGATTCTTTTTTTGTTGGCCAGGATACGGCTTGGGCGCTGGCGGAAGGCGAAAAGGAGACGCGCCGGATGGACGCCGACTGGAGGAACAAAAGCGAGTGGCGGCCCAAGTACCATCGGCCCTATGGAAATCCCGGCCCCGGCGTGGTGTCGCAGGCCAAACAGGTTACGTTCAAAAAGGGGGCGGCCACCAAAGCGACTTTCGTCTGGAATCGCCAGCGTGCCTACAATTATTACAACGATGACCGCTCATTGATTCCCGTGAAATTCACGGTACCAGTGGATGAGTTGCTGAACGTGTCCGCCTATCGGAAAGGGGATTACAAAATTTTCTTCACCGATCCCAGGACCAGAGGGGAATATCTGCAGTGGGCACCGTTGCTCCTGGAAGCAGAAAAGTGGTGCCAGGAAAACGGAGGTGCATGATGGGCTGGAAAAACGTAAAAGATCATTACCGGATCACCCATATCGTTCAGGTATCCAAAACGGATAACGGACGCGACGGCGGGGGAGTGGACGCCATCTGTATTGGATCTTCGTATATTCGTGACCTGATAGCCATTGGCATGGATGGTTCGATACTGAAGCGTTACGAAAGCGGGAACGAGCACCTGGAAAGGTACATGCGAGAAATGGATGCTGACCTGGATGTCTTGAAGCGCCTGGTGCTATCTCCAGACACCTTCGCCGGCGACGGCATCACGGTGTACACCTGGGAAGGTGCCGAAATCCTGGAAAAGCAGTGCGAGGTTTTCGGATGGCCGAATGTGACGCATGATGGCTGTCTTATGTACGAAAATACCTTCTCTCTCAATAAATCTGAAGTCATTTTCCGGGCGAAAAGAGAAGCCAAGCTCCGCATGAAAAGCGCGCAGGAAGTGCTGGATAGCTATCAAAAAAAGACTCAGGAGATGCAGGAGTACCTGGATGCGTGTCGTTTGCAACTCGATGCGCTGTATGCAGATTACCCGGAAAAAGAACTTGGAGGTATTTGAAATGAGTGCTATGAAGAAAACTCGCTTGCTGTTCCTGCCCGCCGTCATCCTCGCCGCCGCCGGCTGTTCTCAATCTGTGCCGACCGGCTCCGTAGGTATCTGGCACAACCGCTTCACGGGGTACATCAATAAGTCGGTGGCCCACCCAGGTTTCCACGTCACATTGATTCACGGATTGATTCCTGTGGACACTACCCAGACCATGGCCGAAGTCCAGAATATGCACCCCAGGGACATGCACGGTGTCCAAATGAAAGCAGTTACTGTGGTAGTCCAGTATTCCTTGATTCCAAACCGGGTACCGCTGTTCTATCGGGCGACCAAGCAAATTCAGCAGGAACCACACACCGATTATAATACCATCGGGTTGCGTATGCTGGAATATTCGGCCATCCCTTATGCCGTGCAGATTGCCACGGAGACCAGTACGCCGCAGCAAATCGCCGCGCACCTGGACACCTACGCGCAGACTATCAAGAAAGTGCTGAACGAGCGGCTGCATAAGCTCTATCCAAAGATTGACCCGTACATCATCGACTCGGTGACGGTACCGACTTTCGACCTGCCTTTGAGCATCCAGAAGCAGGTGAACGCCAAGGCGGGTTTCCAGGCGGAACTGGAGACGATCAAGGCAGCAGAGGTGGTCCAGATCCAGAAGCGCAAACTGGCATCGCTGCAGGCCGGTGTGCAGGCCCAGGCGCTGGCGTCGGCGGCCAAGGCTTCCGGGTTGACTCCGGAGGAAATCGTGGCCTGGGAGAAGGCCCGCGCTCTGTATGCGTTGTCTCATGATGCCAGCGGCCCGGTGAGCCGGGTCATCATGACGAAGAACTAATGGAGACACAACTATGTCCATGTACAAACGTGCGCTATTGGAAGCCGCTGCCAGCGCGATGGGCATGCGGTGGAGCCATAGCGGTGGCGGGCACTGGCCCTGGTCATCAAGGCCAAGCTGGAGGCCGTAGACGCCGGCATCACGGTGTTCGAGGACGAGTTTCTGGCGCACATCGTCTTGCCCTCCGGGGAAACTGTAGGTAATTGGATGCGACCGCAGATCGAAGCGAGCTATCGATCGGGGACCATGCCCCCGTTGCTGCCGGCGCCGAAATAAACAGAACCGACTGACTTTTATAGGGGAATACACCGTGAGCACAAAAATTTATAATGGCTTTTCTGTTGCCACGGATTCGGCCGTTCGACTAATGGGAATAGTCAATAGTTTCCGCCCATACATAAGGGCGGAAGGCCAAAAAATGCTCAACGCTTTTTTGCGAAAGACCGAGACTCCCGAGGAACCATTCAAGGGTTGGGCTGCGTGGATGGATCTGCGATCCAGGACCGTGGACAAGGGCATCCGTGCCCCAGGCGTGGACACCGATTTTCAGTTGGTCTTTTTTCCGGACGGCGACCGCTTCCTTGGGATCGCTTTCACCGAGCACTCCCGGTGGTTTCGGCATTGGTTGCGGCAACCGCTGGTTAGCGAATATCGCTACTGGAACAACACGGACCGGCCAAACGGCCTTTCCGGCAAAGAATGGGAACGCAGGGAAGCCGCATGGGACCGCGTGTTGTGTATGGAGCCGCCCGCAACGCGGGGGTTCAGCATCGATCTGCACGAGATCGGTGGACCGTTTCCACAGCATAAAGCTGACCGGAAACGAAAGCGGTAAACCAGGAACGGATATTTGGACGAGGGAGTGATCCCGCGAGGGTGGATGACTGATGATAAAAAGAAAACCGACAGGCTTTGTGGCCACATGCCAATGTGGAGTGATCGTTGGCGCGATGGATTACCAGCGCACCGAGTCACGCGAAGCAGGGATAATCCTCGGTCAGTGGTTGGCCGATGGCTGCACGGTTGAGCCGCGATTTGCTGGCGCATGGCACGTGACGGTAGAGGTATGCCGGTGCAAGACGAATAACTGATGTGCGGAAAGGAGAACCATAGTGCCGACATTTTTCCAGAACCAAGACAGCCTGCCGCCGGATCTCCTGGCGCGTTGGGATCATGCGGTGGCCGAGTATGACCGGGTGCTGCAAGGCATCTGCGGCGATAGTGCAGCCTGCCGGTTATTTTATTACAACCAGATCCGGGAGAAATCCGCGCTGTTCTGGCGGCTGCTCAACGGCAAAGATCCGTTGCCCATGCCGCCGCCCACCCGATATTCGTATCCCTGGTACGAGATCATCGAAGCACCAGGCCAGCATCGGGTCGGCGATATCGGGTTTCATGCTTACGGCAAGCCTCTTGGCCAGCAGTTGGCCGAGATACGCGGAACGGATATTGAGGACCGTCTGTTCATCGAGCAATGCGGCTGGTCCGTGCTGGGCCGCAATACCGCCGCGCAGGAGATGTTGGAGACGCTGCAGGACGGCACGTTCACTCTGGAGGACCAGAACCGTCTGATGGCCGCAGGCCCGGAGTGGATTGTCCAGTGCAGGGCGTGGCCGGCCTACCGCCTTTTTGTGCAGCGATACCGGCGGCAGACCTTGCCGCGATTCCTGGAGGACACGCTGAAGCTGGTGGATAAGAGTTCCTGGTCGTGGACCAATACGGTGGTGGTCGGGGAACTGGATGGCGGTGGTATCGAACTGGAAAGCGACGGGTGGTTCTTGGAAAAGGAGGGCCCATGTTGCACTGGTTCCTGAGCACGCTGGCCAGCCTCATTCATGCCGCCAGCCCCATCCTCAAGGCTTACGGACTACCGGCGGTGTTCGTGTTGCTGTTCATTGAGAGCGCCGGGGTGGTCTTTGCGCCCGGTGAGGCGATGGTGGTCGCCGCTGGCTTCCTCTCAGCCAAAGGCTTGTTCCCGGTCTGGGTGGTGCTGCCCCTGGCCATGCTGGCCGCCACCATGGGAGGCTATACGGCTTATTGGTTGGGCGACCGTTATGGACACAAGGCGTTGCTGCGTTATGGCGGCTATGTGGGCATCAGGCCGCCCATGGTGGACAGGGTGCATGAGTTTTTCCATCGCTTCGGCGCACCGGTGGTGTTGATCGGGCGCTTCATCGTGCCGTTGCGTCAGTTGCAGGGCTATCTGGCCGGCGCGTCGGAAATGGGATTCCAGGCATTTGCAACATGGAGCGCGATCGGCGCCGTGCTATGGGTGGCAGCATGGGGCGGCGGGGCTTTCTGGCTGGCGCAGAAAATTCCTGTGTGATTTGCTGGATTTCCCTGGCTTGAACTAATATAGTATATTAAATATTATTTATTGATTCGGGGTTTTCCCATGATCACGCTTGACGAAAATCAGCGCCGCGTAGCGATCCACAGGGATGGTCCGGCGCTGGTGCTGGCCGGGGCCGGGGCGGGGAAGACCGCATCGATCATTGGCCGGACATTGGAATTGGTGAATTCCGGGGTGCCGGCCAGCAGAATTCTGCTGCTCACGTTTTCCAGGAAGGCCGCGCGGGAAATGCGTGAAAGGGCGACTCTGGCATTTGGAGAAGATGGCGCGACGATCCAGGCCAGCACATTTCATGCTTTTTGCGGACGCATATTCCGACAATACGAAAGCGTTATCAGGCCGCCGTTGATCAAGCCCCAAGCGCAAGGCAACATCGCGCATACCGGTACCGATAACACGGCACCTTCCCAGAAAATTCAGGAACACCAGGACGACCGTGTCACCCAACTGGATGAAGGCGGGCAAAGCCATATCGCCATGGAAGCGATTCGGCGCCAATACAAAGATCCTAAAGAAGCTGACGTGGCGCTCAAAGAGATGGAATGGCGGAGCTGGCTAAGTGCCTATGATCGCCTGCGCTCTGAAGGCTATACAGCACAACCTCACGGCACTGCACAAATGGCCACGGATTTTATCGATGCTTGGTGGCGCGTGGAGTTTACCGAAGCGCAGAAGGATCCAATGGCCGGTGATTTGTACCAATTCGCCGTGTGGTACGAGACGGAGAAGCGTTTGGCGCACGTCATTGATTTTGGCGATCTCATCAACCTGCCTTTTGACTTCCTTCGAGCGAATCCGTCGGCGCTGGCGAAGCTGGCCCATCGTTATGACCAGATCATCATCGACGAAGCCCAGGACATGGATGCTGCCCAATACCAGGGTATCCAGAGGCTTGCCCGCGCGATGCCGGCACCAAACCTGATGTTGGTGGGAGACGATGATCAGTCGATTTATGGGTTTCGTGGCTCATCCCCGAGCGTGCTGCGGTCTTTTGCTGACATTTTTCGTCCAGAAATCTTTCGTCTGGAGCGTAATTACCGTTCTACTCGGGAAATCGTTCAACGTGCATCCCGGCATGTGGCGCATAACCGTCATCGCATTCCGAAAGATCCCTTTTCGGAGCGGGAAACAGAAGAAAGCATCTTCGCCTACCGGCACGAAACAGATATGGACGTGTTGTACTGGATCACCAGGCGATTGTTGCAGGCGCACGCCGATGGCGCGCCATGGAGTAGCTTTGCCGTACTTTATCGTTCCCGTCGCTTTGGACCACAAATCAGCGCCCTTCTGGTTCGTTACCGGATTCCATTTGTGATCTATGGCGGCCTGAGCTTTTTCGAGTATTTGGAGGTGAAGTTTGTCGGGGCTTATGCCCGCCTGGCCACCAACCCCAGGGATAGCGCAGCCCTTCGTGACCTGACACCGCTCTTGCCGGGGGTCGGTGATCGTTATATGGATTTGCTGCATACGGCGCTGATGGAGAACCCTACATTGGGTTTTGTCCAGGCGGCGGAAGCTTGCGCCTCCAATCGCTATCGCACAGCGCATCAATCTATCCTGAAGGTGCAAAAGACGTTGCGGCACCTGCTGCAGTCCAACCCGGAAACATGGGGCAAAACTTGCTGGGAATATGAAAACTCTGGCATCCGGGTCTGTCTGGAAAAGGCGGATGCCAAGGAATACGCCGACGATAAATCCGCGCTGATCGCCTCGCTGAAACGCCGGCAGGATAATCTGGGATTTTTTGATCAGATGATTACGGACGTGATCCATGAGGCTGACGCTGAAGAGGCCAAGCATCCTGTTTTGTTGATCGCCGGGATGTTTGTCACCGATGCACAAAAGAAAGACGAAGACGGGGACAGGGTGGTGTTGGCCACCGTCCATGCCTGCAAGGGCCTGGAATTCGACGAGGTCCATATCCCAGGATTCGTGCAGCCCTTGATGCCTTGGCCGATTGATGATGACCGCGACATCACCACACTTCCGCCAGACGACCAGCAACGGATCTATGCGCAGCGCGAAGAAGAGCGGCGTATCAGCTATGTGGCTCTGACGCGGGCCAAGCACCGTCTGTTTTTGCATGTTCCAGGCAGGTTCGTGACCGCTGCCAACCTTATGCTCAACGGGGCAATCAGGGCACCTTATCTCAATGAATTGGGGTTAACAGCGGTTCCGGCACCGTTCCAGGCGGCACGGATGGATACAGCCGTGCAAGCCACGGCGAATGTTATACCGTTCCGGCCGAAACCTGTTGAGGAGGATTGCCGTGGTGGGTGAGAACACGCAAACCTATCCTCGCCCATCTCCAGACCAGGTTTTGGCGTGGAGGCCGAAGGATTGGTGCCAGACTAAAGACGCAGCGCCTCATTGGCTAGTGGTGCTCAGAAACAATGGCGCGCTAACGATCGACAACCTGGAGAGGGCGATGATTTGGGCAAAGGACGAGGAGGAACGCGCGGAGATCGCCCAGGCGCTGGAAGATATGCGACTGGGAAAGAAGGGCGGACAACTGAGCTTTTGGTCTGGCATAACGGACGCCTAAATGGAGGGCGCGCAAATTGCTCGGGAGAAAAGAGAGAGCGCGGCCCCGCCTGTCGCCGATCCGATGGACCTGTCCTGCATCCAAAGCCCCGCCATGATGGCCAAGGCGAGGCGGATCATCCAGGCCATAACAAGCGGCAAAAGCCCATACACGGCATTTCGAGGTAAAAGGTTAACATCCAATCGGTCCATCATTTCCGTTCCGCTGAATAACGATTACAGAATATTGTTCCGGGAACTTCCCGGTGGCGAAAAAAAACCGATAAAAGCCTGTACCCACGAAACGTACAACACCAAAAAGCCAAAATAGTTGCAGGGCGACATCCGGAACTGGCCCATCCATTGCGTAAGAGAGGAAGAAACATCATGGGTATCATGGGGAACACCAACCAAAGCAGCATTACACGCAGCGTTATTACCACGTTAGACGATCATGGCCGCGATGTTATGGGACTAAAGACGGTGGCCTGGAAATTTCCGGAGACGAAGTTTGTTTCGGGATCCCTCCTGACCGTGGAAAGCACCCATTTCGCCATCATGAAGCAGCGTGGCGCGGTGCTGAATAAGTACGACACCGGGCAGTATCCTATCGAGACGCCAGACAAGCCTTTGCTGGGCAAGTTGGTGCAGGGGATGTTTGGTGGCGGAACGGACTCGAATCCCTGGCAGATGGAAATTATCTATCTCCAACGGGCCAAACTGAAAATCCAGAACAAGGGTGTCGCCACCAGCGCCGAAATGGCTGAAATGGTGTATTTCGTGGACTATTACACACACATCGACAACGTGGATGACGCCCTCAAGCTGATCACCCACATGCCGTTTGCGGGCGATTCCATCAGCACGGATGAGCTGGCGGACTACGCGGGTCCGGTGATTGAGCAGTCCATCAACCAGATTCTGCAGGTCACTCCGATGGAGCGGATCAATGAAAAGATCGTCGAAATCACCGAGCTGTGCAAGAAACACCTGACGGAATTCCTGGGCGTCTACGGCATCACCTTGAACGATCTCAAGTTGCTTGTTCTGCCTCGCGACGAACGTATGCGGGAGCTGATCTCTCTACAGGCCATTGGCCTGACTCCGCACGAGGCGGTGCGCTATTACCTGGCGCTGAAGATGGCAGAGAAGGGGCTGGTCAGCGCACCGAACGCAGCGGTTGGCCAAAGCTTCAACGTGGGTGGGGCCCTGGGCACCTGGAATGCCTCTGGCATGGCCGAAATTCCAACTGGTGCCGGCCAATGAGCGATCCCTTGCTGAAGGACATCCCTAACAGCATCAGCGACGCCGGAGCCATCCGGCGGCTGGTGGAAAACCTGTATCAAGGCTGGGGATACAACGCCTACCGCAAAGAGAACCAGCTTCGCGCGGACGATCTGCTGGTTCGCGGCAAGATCTCGGAACTTCTGTCCGACCTGCGCCGGCGGTGGCAGGTCCGTGAGCAGGCCTGGCGCGCGGAGCATTTGCCGCCTCCGACCCGGGAACATCCGTATCCGGATGCGGAGGCCGTGAAGGCCGCTCAATCCATGCAGGCCATCCAGAAACAGATCGAGGCCTTCGAGGTCAAGATCCGAACGGCTGCGGTGCCCGAGAATGATCGGGTGTGGCAGCGGCACCGGAATGAGAAGGATACCCTCGAACACCTGATGGCGGTTGACCAGCAGATGCTGGAAAGCGTGATCGGCCTGATGGAGTCCGCGAGCACCTGTTCCGTCTCCGAGTTCCATCTTGGAGATCTGGAACAGGTGTGGGCCGCGCGGCAGGACCTGCTGTTTGGGGCCGGCACCGGTACCTACTGAAACCAGCCGACCGACCGGCCAATGCGCCCCAGGGAGTCCCCCTGGGGTTTTTTGTGGGCGGTTTTCTGTCGGGTACTCCTCTATGGAATTGAATGGGATGGAGGAGTTATCCATGGAAATTGACGCAGGGGATGTTGTGTGGGGCTTCTGGCCTTACGACGGAGATGGCGGGAAAAACCGCCCTCTTTTGGTGCTGTCGATTGACGAATCGACAGGGCGGTTGGAGCTGGTTTATGGCTCAAGTCAGCACGTTTGTGAAGTCAGGCCAAGCGAGTCTGCCATAAAAAGCGAGTTCCTGGTCACGCAATCGGGAGAAATGGCCATTGCTGGTCTTAGCAAGCCAACTCGCTTCGATCTGAAAAAGCGCATGCTGGCCTCCTCAGATGGGTACTCGGTGATAGGGCATGCGCGCGCCAACGCCATGCTCTGTCGGATTGGCAAGGCTGCGAAAGCGGCCGATTTGTACTAGGATAAGTAGGAGGGAAAATGAAGAGGCAAGAGCAAGTTATGGCTGGAAATATCGTGATCGAGGATGACAGGCTCCATGAGTTGATTTTGGGGAACATCGAGATCATCAAGCGGCACTGCCCGGAAATGAATGAGGCAGAAATTATCGAAACGGCGCTGACCCGGATGCAGATGCAGGTTGTCGCATCGACCCCAAATACCACGGGACGATATCGAAATATTCTCGAGGTCTTCCAAGACTTCGGCATCTGATCCATCCCAACCCCACGTCTTCGGACCTGGGGTTTTTCTTTGGGCACCTATTCGCCGGTTTTTCCTACATATAGGCAGCATTTGCTGCGGCATGTGGCGAAATCTTGCGCGTAGCTGGGATTTTCTCCCGAAGAATGCGGTGAATAGGTCAGAAATGGACCGTAACACAGAATCCCCAAACGACCGGTGACGTGCGCCCCTGTCCCAGCGGCTATCCCAGCAAGTGCAGGTACTTGCTGGTCGTTCCGATGTTGCTGTGCCCCATGTTCTCCTGCACCTGGCGTAGATCCATGCCCTTGGCCAGCCAGCGGCTGGCGGCGGTGTGCCGCAGGAGGTGGGGCCCTTGTTGCGCCTTCTGGATTCCGGCGCGGTCGAGAAGCCGCCGGACAATCATGTAGAGCACCTGGGTGCTCAGGGCATTCCCCTCGTCCGTGAGAAACAGGGCATCGCTTTTGGATACGACCCGCGCCCGGGTCCGTATCCAGGCGCGTAGGCGATCCGCGTGCTCCGGCGTAAAACGCACGAGCCTTTCCTTGTCTCCCTTGCCGATGACCCGCAAGCGGCCCTGGAAATAATGCTCGGCCGCCGAGTGGGGAAGGGCGCATATCTCGCTGGCGCGCAGGCCTGTATCGAAAATGAATCCGATCAGGGCGGCGTCCCGGATTCCGGCAATGGTTTCCTGTTTCGATGCCTCGTACTGCAAACGGTCCATATCGTCCCATTCGAGCACCGGACGCAATCTTGCGGTCGCCTTGCCGACATTGCCGCCTTTCTTGTGTTTTTGGTCTTCAATGAGGGCCCTGGCTGGATTCCCGGAAAACGGCCCATGTTCTTCCGTGGATTCGAGGTAATCGAAGAAAAGCGCTAACGCGCCTGTGCGCACGTTCTGTGTATTGACTGGCGCGGTGCCGCCAGACTGTCCGGTCATGACGAATTTTCTGACCAGATGGATGCTGGCTTCACTGATGCGCTCTACCCCGTCAAAATCCAGAAACTCCAGAAAACGATGCACGTTGCGTCCATAAATGCGAATCGTGGCCTTCGAGTAGGGATTCCGGAAGTTCGGGCCGGATATCCAGCGGATGAAGCCTTCGGTTACCGCTTCAATGTCAATCATGGCTGCATTCTCTCCTGTTTTCTCCATGTTGGACCGCCATGATTAGGATAATGACCCTTATCCTAATCTAGCCACCCGGACCAAAGGCCATCTGGCGGCCTATATCTAGTGTCCTTATCCTAACACGTCCCAACATATTGACAAGCTCATTCGGTGCGCCTTTAATGTTCGTCGTGAGCCGATAAAAAGGCGAAAGCAGATCCATCATGGAAAAGGATGCAATGATGAAAAATGTAGCTGGTGTTCCCGTCCGTCGTGTCTCTGCCGAGATATTCGGCGATCAGGCGGTAGATTTGGAGATCATGGAGGTTTCTCTTGGTTTGAACCGGGCAACCCGTAGCAAGGGAGATCGTGACGCAAAGCTGGTCACGCTGGCGCTGGCCGCGTTGCGCAAGGCTGTCTCGCAATACAGCGCAGAGAACCGCGTGCGCTACCCGGAACTGGGCGAGTTTTCAGAATGGTTGGGAATCCAGCCTGAAAAGTCGGAAGACGCACAAATGACAGAAGTAGCAGCTCATCCGGCCATGGTCCCTCATGTCGCGGATGATGAGCCTGCACCCATACCATAGGACAGATTGCCGTGAAAAATACAAAAATCCGCACCCCAGTAGGGAAGCCGTCCCGCAAGCCATCCTGGTTGCTCCGATTGTATGCCCAGGTCATCGCGCCCATTCTAGCGACCGTCATCGTTCTCACCCCGATTGGCGTCGCCTACTGGGCCGTTGCGCCCGGCGGCCCGTACCGGGCCTGGTTCGTCAAGGAATTCCAGGTGCCAGCGCATCCAAAAACTGGGCCAAGTCACACGGGATCCGATTCTGGTTCCAATGTGCATCTACAAAAAGACTAGAGGAGATCGCCATGCGCAAACTCATTTTCGTGCTTTCTTGCTGGTGGGTTGGCGCCGCTGGTGCCGCGACCGCGCCATTGTCCTTGTTTGGCGTGCCGCTGGAGCATGCCACCCGGGCGCAGGTCGAAGGTGCTATGGACAAGGCCGGCCTGACGCCGGTGCAAGTTGGAAAGAAATTCTGGTACGACATCTACCGCGTCCATGGCCAGCTTCCAGGCGCCAGCCAGCTCATGGTCGGTTACACCAAACACAATCGCTTTGCGGTGGCACGGTATGTGTTCCCGAGTTTCATGGACACGGGCCAGGTTACGAAGATCATCGACATGGTGAAGGACAAATACGGTCCGCCCTCCAGCCGGACGGGCATGGCCGGACTGGGTATGGTCACCGCCACCTGGCGGGAGCCCGGCGGCATGGAGATCCGGGTGGTTCGCGGTTGGCCGGCCACCACGACGACGCTATCACTGCTGAATCCGTCCATGGACGCCAGAATGAAAGCCCAGATCGCGGCGGAAAAAGCGCACAATCTGGATGTTCAGGCCAGGGCGGACAGCAACGCTTTTTGATGTGGGCAGGGCGGCAAACGATGGCGATGACCGGCAAGTGACGCCATATGTTTGCGATTGATGGCATCTGATAACAGTTGTTAGCAAATGATTTCTGAAGCAGACATTCAGACGAAGAAAAACCCCAAGGCCGAAGCCATGGGGTTGGGGAAGTCCAGAAAAGAACGTCGGCCTATTCAGCCTGGCTCAAATCGCAGGCGCTTCAGGACACCAAGGCGAGAAACCTTTGTGATTCAGACGGCGCATTCTCCTTGTGAGATTCCAGTTTGCGGATTCCAGAAAAGAAGTTCCCATCCTGCCCAGTCGCCTGTACCGCAGCATCAAAAGCTTCATCCAAATCATCCAGTGCTTCATCCCTTTCAGAATCCGTTCGGTCGCTGTCCAGGCTGGTTCGCAGGGTCCAGCGATTGAGCTTGCCAGAAACAGTGTCACTGAATGTTTCCACCTTTTTATAAGCAGCTTCCACGTCTTTCTCCCGATCGGTCATGTCGAAATCTTCCGGCATCCACCGACGGTGCTTTCCCACCAGAATGTTGACTCGGTCCAACAACTTTTGATCCAGAGGGAAGAAGTGAATGGTTCCAATGCCAGAGTGATAACGGACATCGAAATACCGCGAGGTCATACGTTTCTTGCCAACAAGCTCATTAAAGTGGTTACGGAAGAGCCACAAAATACCGTTCTCTGGCTCCTGTTTTCCATCAACAAGAGCAAATACTCTGTCGATTTCTTCCAGGCGCCTCTCAGCTTCCCACCCCAGATCGCTGCGCCATCCTTCTGTACTAAAGCCGGAAAGGATAAATCTCCGCCTGCGCAGGGCCATGCCAACTTGGTGCCGCTCGTTGGATTTCCAGCGATAGAACAGGCAGTTCTCGGAATTTCTCCAAACGATGTTATCGAATAAATCACATACCATCTGGAGATTCAGGTCTGCCTTTTTCAGAGCGAAGCCCTGAAGAAACCCATAGATATTACTGGCCGTAAAATCGAGCTTCTTAATGGACTCAAAATTGGCAAGCACCTCCTTAATAACCTTGCGTGTCAGGTAAGCCCGGAAATCAGAAGTATTCAAAACGCTCATCCATGCGGCCTCCTTCAGCTTGGCATACGATTCTGCCAAACGTTCTTGCATAGGCACAGCTTTTGTAGGAGCAAGCCACTCTGGTTCCACCGATTTGTTGACTATTTTTCGGAACTCCGCGTAGAAGAAGCGGGAGTACATTATCGATCGCTCTTCTGCGATATGACTTTGCTTTGTGGCTTCCCAAGCGATATTAAAAGCGCGCACAAGCGCTTTTACCTGTCCTCCATTCAAGGCAATGCCATTGGAAACGGGATCTTCGCGACAATCCTCGAAGCTCGTTTGGTCTTCGGAAAGACCATCCAGTATCGAGCCATTCCAAAACTCTTCCGTTTTTGTTTTCCGCAGATACACCAACGCAACCTCAACGGCGGTTTTGCGCAGTGTATCTGGCGACATGAATGCTTCCTGGGCGTATTCTACCCGTCCATGTTCGGAAATAATCCGGCAAAGTTTCCGCTCATCCACCGTGGTCGGGTGTTGAACACCGCTGGCGTTTAGGATCGCCACGATCTCCCCAGAAAATATCCGCTGCCAGGCATGGAGAACATGCCGCACGCCATTGCGGAAAGGTGGATTCATGACGATATGTGAGTATATGGAAAGGTCCGTCGATTCCAAAAAATCAAAGCCAATAATTGTTCCTTGATCGCGAAGGGTGTCATGGCGGGCTGGGTCGATTTCGTACAAATCACACTGCACGCCTCGAAAACGGCGTCGTATGGCCTTGACCAAATCTCCGTTGCCAGCGCTGGGCTCGAGAACCCGTGATGGGGGACAGTGAATCTTCCCACGACTAACTGCGGATTTTGGCGCCCAGGTGTGCAGAGGTGGGGTAAAGCTCCTTCTCAGAAAACGGCGGTATGCCGTGGATTCATTCCAGAGAGAGATAGCAGACAGGATTCCGTCTGGGCTGACGGCGGGTACCAAATGCCAACGGCAAACGCCAATGTCCATGCCTAGCTCCGGCCAAAGAAAAACCCCAGGTCCGAAGACGTGGGGTTGGGGATGGATCAGGCTAGAAGGCCCAGGTGTCTTGTGGTGTCGGATAGCGAAGCTCGTCAAAAACCGAGAAATCAGCATTCCATCGCCAGAGCCATTCGATGACCGTTTCCTTGCTGCCGGGGGTCATCAAAAACGCGTTGTAAAACACGTTTGCCACATATTCGAGTAACGGGCTTTCTGACGGATTGTCTGGGACAAAATCGGCGCGAATACGACACCCAAAAAAGCCACGCGTCTCCTTTCCCCAGAAGATTGGGACTTCTTCACTCTTGCAACATATGTCGGTAATTCCATTTTCGTCACAATCGATAATGACGCAAGATTCGGCATCCTCGACGAATGCCTTCATCCTGCTGTTGGGGCCTTTACTGATGATGATCTCCGCATTTAGCCGCGTCATAAATCCTCCTCCTTCTTGTCGTGGCTCAGCGCTGGCAATCCACCATTACGCAAGGATTCCAGTCCAGCACGCTGCGCCACGCCGGAGACGAACATCTCCACTTCGGCCTTGGCAGCTTCTGTGGTCTCTTCCATGGCCCGCTGGAAGCTGTTCATGACGCATCTCATGTTGCTCTCGAAGTGTGTGCCGGCATACAGCAATGTGCTGTGCATCGCCTCCAGGTCGGCCTTGCCTGGCTTCTTCGCGCCGGGCTTCAGAAATTCCTGGATCATGTCCTGGACACGCTTTACGTCCCGGCTGGCAGATTCGGCGGTTTCGCCAATCTCCCTGGTGAATACATCGCGAATGGAATCGCTTTCAATCGGTGGGACGCGGCTGATGGGCGTCCCAGCCTCTGGGGCACGAGTCAACGTTACCTTGGTTCCTTCCCCCATACCGACGCTGGCGACCATCTGTGCCCACTGTGCCATAGAAAGGGAAAACTCGACGATGCTTTCCTCCGAATGAACCCAGTCGCGGTTCATTCGCCGGTCCATGGTAGCGCGTTTCACCTCTACGGAGATGAAATGCTGGTGCGCGATTTCTGAGCCAAACAACCGGGTGCCGGTGGTGCTTGGTCGAGACACCACGACCACGGCCATGGCGGGGTGCTCGCTGTGGATCGTGGTGTCTCCGTTGCGATGATTGATGATGGTTTCGGTCGGTTTCATAAATCCTCCATAAACAAGTGAAATAGTGATCATTTCCGAAAGGGAGTACCAGACAGGAATCCGGACGCTGGGCGGCGCGGCCGGCGGATGCCAAATGCCAACGGCAAATGCTCAGGGCTCCGTAGGTCTCCAGACGAAGAAAAACCCCAAAGCCGAAGCAATGGGGTTGTGGGGTCTATTAAGACATGCTTTTCAGTATGGGAAGATACTCTAGCCAAATAGTGTTTTGACGACGAGCAACCTCGGCGCCCTCTATGGCTCTACGCATGATATCATCAACACCACGAGAGAACTCCTCCATACACCTTTCAAATCCCTTGGAAGAGCTCTTAAACAGGTTTATTTCGTCGCCAGTCGGCGTTGATCTGTCGCGCCAACTACGAGCAAACCTTCCGCGCTCGTATGGTGTCCGCGAATCAATATCTCGGCCAGATAGCAAGTAATCCGTGTTTTCCATATCCACACCCCTATGAACAAAATGCCGTCAAGATGCCCAGGATGTTTCGAGAAGCGGCAGCCCAGGTCGATGCGTATGAATGGGATCCGCAGTAATCGCGTACACATCGCCCAGCGAGCGTAAATGGTCCAGCAAAAGCTTTCCCACGTCGCCCGTTGGAGATTCCAGAACCTTGTCAGCCAGGTTTGATGCCCAGTAATCACAGGAAAGCGCTTTGTGCCCAATGGCTTCGGATGGTACGAAAAGACCAGAAAGGATCTCTTCGAAGCCATTCTTTTGGGCTAGATTGTGGTACCGCATCTGAGCTTTGGCGGCGGTCAGCAATCGGATTTCTCGATATTTGATTTGGCAACAGAAGAACGTCGCTGCCATTGCTGTTGGACCAGGATCACTTCGATCAATCAGATGACCGTGAAACAGGAAAAGGGGTGAGGAGCCGGCTCGCTCCAATCGAATTTCGAACATGGTGTTTCTCCTTGCGAAAAGTGGGCGCGCCGCCCGGTAAATGCCGGGATGGAATATCAGACAGGAATCCGCTCAAAGAAAAACCCCGGTGCAGAATGCACTGGGGTTGGGTGGTTCAGAGTTGACACAGTCGCGTTAAATTAGTCACAGATGTCAACAAAACCGCCATACGCCATGTTCCGGACTTCCCAAAGCGGATCCTCAACGGCCGGTCCAGTGCTGTGGTCGTGTGCGAAGTCGCCAATTTCCTTCAGCGTATCGTTGAGGCTCTGGATCTTGGCCTGAAGGCCGGCGATATCGGCTTCGGCTTTTTGCTTGGCAAGCTGATCCTCAACGGCTCGCTTGATGATGGCGAGAAAATCAGCGGGTAGATCGTGCCAATTGACCATTCTCATCGATCCAACAAGTCTGGCTTTAGCCTTGGCGTCAATAACTTTGGCAATTTCTGTCAGATCAATGTTTTCGACGCTGATGCTAATGTTGCCTCCATTGCCATCCATATCAAATGCGTGCTCGCCAAATTCTAATGAATCACAGATAACGCGGTCATCTGTTACCGCTGTCACTTTCCAAGTAACGACGCAACTCGGGCCTATCATGGAGCGGAACAGATATTGAAATGAATCACCAGGCTTGAGGCCGCCGAGAAACTTTCTGATATCACTGCTGGACGAACTATTCATGATGCTCTCCTATCGAATGCGGCTGGTGCCGCGATAAATGCCGGAGAGGAATACCAGACAGTTTTTCGGACAGATCCGCCGGCAAACGAGGCGATGCCGCACCACTAAAAAACCGCCTTCCCCGAAGGAAAGACGGCTAGAGAACTAAGCATGCAAGTGGTGAAACCCAGCCCGCAGAAACTCCATTTGGTCAGCCATAATCCTGCGTCCGGTCAGGTACAGGAATTCATACTGGTTAGGGGTGTAGGGCACGGCAATCAGCTTCATGCCGGCCTGTTCTGGGCTTCTGTCATTCTTATGACTGTTACAGCGGACGCAACAAGCTGCTGTGTTTGTCCAGGAATTGGCGCCACCCTTGCTGGTCGGGATGATGTGATCCCTGGTCAAATCGCGGTCCTTGAACGGCCGTCCGCAATACATGCACAGGTGGCCATCGCGCCGGAACAGCGCAGCGTTGGTGAGCGCTGGTACCCGCCACCGGGTCCACGGAGTTCCCCGCACCGAGATAACCGGATGGATGTCCATGTGCGACTGCAAGCCCGTAAAGCGGTTGCGCCCGCCATGCAGGATCCGGAACGGCTGCCCCAGCGTCCAGACCACCATCCCTTTGGCGTAATAGCCTGCCGCTTCCTCCTGGCCAATCCAGTGCAATGGGTTGCCAGCACTATCAAGCCGCAGTACATCCGCCATGGATCACCTCCTTTGTGAACGGGGAGACCGCCATGACGTGGGCGATCATCCCTTGGTGGAAATTGTCTCGTTATCAGGATGAAACTGTGCAGCAGCCGGATCGCGCGGATCCAGAATTGATTCCACCCCGCGCCCGCCCAAAGCCTCCGCTTGGAGCATGGATGCTTCCATTGCCGGCGAAGTGACCGGAGTTTCGATATGCTGACCAGTCTCCGGGCTAACCAGGTGATCGAATACCGCCAATCGTTGTCCTTTCTTTTCGGTGAAATGCATCAGAGTTCTCCTTGAATAGATATGGGGTGTTGCATGTTTCTGGCTTCCGCGATCTTGTCGATCACGGGCCGCAATGCCGCGTGCATGACTCCGTAATCGCTACCCAGCGAGATCAGCGGGACATTTAAGCCCCCGTGCTTGCGGGCATACGCCTGAATCATTTGACTCAGACGGTCCTTCGCAGCCACCTCTTGCGCCTTCGCCCGTGCCGCATCCTGATCATCCAGCGGCATCCCCCATCCGGCCATCGTACCTTCGGCCTGGGCGATGACGTCCGCCAGCATCAGGGACAGCATGTCCAGAGCCTGCTCTGAACTGGCCGGACGCACGGCGGCGGATGGCGCCTGTTGTGCTGCCGATGGTGTTACCGGAACCCATGATGAGCGATGCATAATAAACTCTCCTCTAGTGAAAATTGGCACCCTGGGCCGGATTTGAACCGGCGACCGCCTGTTTAGGAAACGGGGACTCTATCCCCTGAGTTACCAGGGCGTGGCGCAACCGGAAGGATTCGAACCTCCGCCACTCGGTGTAGAAGACCGATGTTCTGTCCGCTGAACTACGGCCGCTTCGTTGGTGCCCCTGGAGAGATTTGAACTCCCGGCACCCTGGGCCGAAACCAGGTGCTCTGTCCACTGAGCTACAGGGGCGTTATTTGATCGTCAACTGTCGTGATGGGGTTATTTTATGTAACATATTGTTTTGTATTTATAATTTGTTTGACTATTTTTTGATCGCCACCGGCTACAAACGATACCAGCAGATCGACCAGCCTAGCGGCACGCTGTCCTCCGATCTGTGTGGTGATCATTTCATCGCAAACCGATATCCGATGAGCAATGATTGATAATGTACTGTTTTTAATTAATATTCTTATTTCATGCCTATCGAAGACGCAACAAAATGGTACCCGCAGCCGGACTCGAACCGGCAAGTGCTTTCGCAAAGGGACTTAAATCCTCCGCGTCTACCAATTCCGCCATGCGGGCGATGTACAACAAAATGGTGCAGCGAGCCGGAGTTGAACCGGCGACGCCCTGGCCTTCAACCAGGCGCTCTACCAACTGAGCTATCGCTGCGTGGTACCCTGCGCGGGAGTTGAACCCGCATGCCCGAAGGCTCCGGATTTTGAGTCCGGCGTGTCTGCCAATTCCACCAGCAGGGCATGATAAACGCTGTTTTCTATACACATCTGCCTGACGTCTATAGAAAATTCTGTATTTTTATGCGGGAACAAAACCTTATGTATGAAACCTTTAACAAGAGCGGCGCCAAGTAAAGGAAAATTGAATTCCGTTTACTTGGCGAAAAAAATGGTGGGTGCGGCGGGGATCGAACCCGCGACCCCTAGATTAAAAGTCTAGTGCTCTACCAGTTGAGCTACACACCCCATGTTGCAGATTTGGCTGGGAAGCAGGGCCTCGAACCCCGGTTGCCTGGGTCAGAGCCAGGCGTCCTACCACTAGACGACTTCCCAATAATAATGGTGCCCCTAGCGGGACTTGAACCTGCATGCCATGTTGACGGCTCCGGCTTCTGAGACCGGCGTGTCTGCCTATTCCACCATAGGGGCAGTGGATACTAAAAATGGCGCTCCCAACGGGATTCGAACCCGTGTCCCCGGCTTGAAAGGCCAGTCGCCTAGACCGCTAGCTGGATGGGAGCGATGAAGAAAAAATGGTACTTCCAGCGGGAGTCGAACCCGCCTTTCCTGGCTGAGAACCAAGCGGCCTGACCGATAGCCGATGGAAGCATGGTGCCCACAGCAGGGGTCGAACCTGCGGCCTCCCGCTTCGTAGGCGGGCGCTCTGTCCACTGAGCTATGCGGGCGTTGGTGAGTGAAACAAAAAGCGCGATAAGCTATATTTCTGCAAATGTGGTAACAGATCAGTCGGCAACCAGTTCCACCAGCGCGTCCTGAAAGATCAGGATGCGCTGGGATCCAATTTTATCGTGGGCAACGGTGCCGAATTCCAATCCTAACAGGGTGCCCAAATGGAAAGCCTGCGCGAAATCCTGCACGGAAAGCCCGATGCACAGGGTGCCATCAAAGTGCCTTGCCTCAAACGGGAACCCAACCTGCTTTAGCTTGTCCATCAACCTTAGTGAAGCCTGACCGTAAGAAATATGCACGTTACAAATGCGAAGAAAAAAGCTATGATCAAAAGCGCCTGCGATGGCTTTAGACCAGGCTTCCCGTACATGGCATGAGTGATTTTATTGCGAATGCTCTGCATTTGCTTTTCCCCTTCTACGTTATCCTTTGCGGAACAATCTTCTTAGCCAAAATGCGGTTTCTCGATACGCTTTCCGTCCGCCTCATCCTGGCGAAGCTCCTGATAACCTATATCGATGGTTTCCATGACCGTTCCTTTGATATGGTGGACCTGGGGAATTTTGAAATCCCGACCCGACAGTTATGAGCCGTCCGCTCTGCCTCTGAGCTACAGGTCCGTTAGTAAAATGGAGCACGATACCGGAGTCGAACCGGTCTATGCGGTTTTGCAGACCGCCGCTTGGGCCGCTTGGCTAACCGTGCGTGTTTGGTTGAGGGCGTAGGAGTCGAACCTACTGGTACAGGGTCCAAGGCCCTGCGTCACACCGTGCGACAAGCCCTCAAAAACTGGTCATACATCAATGTGTCGCAGGAATGCCCATGTCCGCCAGCGACCGCGCAGCCCAGGCGCGATCCTCGTCGGTGATCTCGCCGCCGGACAACATCTGCAGAAAACTTTCCGGGGCCTCCTGACCGTGGGCGACCATATCGGCGTACAGGTTTCCGGCAGTCAGCCAGATATGGTCCGGCGCCTCCTCCTCCGTGAGTTCCGCTACCCATTGGGCGGGAATGGTGGCGCGGGCCTGGGCCACCTTGTCGGGGAATGAACAGGCATGGCATGTATCACAAGGCTGCATGATTTTCTCCTGATAATGATGAATTGGTGCCGGATCTCGGAGTCGAACCGAGGGCCTATCGCTTACGAAGCGATTGCTCTGGCCTCTGAGCTAATCCGGCGCATTTTGAAAGAGCAACAAGGGAAACCAGCAAAAGGCTTTCCTTGTTGCTCTCCGGCGTTGTAATCATGACCACGATGCTTTGTCTTTCGCGCGTACTTTGTTCTGTCCCGTTGCGCATAGGTCGGCATCACGCCGATACGTCGCCTGTGCTTCTCAGGTCGAATGACCAGTGTTTCCTTCTTCATGGTTACCCCCTCTTACGGTCCCCGCCGGCAATAGACCCCTAGATACGGCGTTTCATTTACTGGCACGCACATCGGCAAAAAACGCATCCATATCGACCGCCGCCCCAATTTTATCGTGCTCCGTTTTCGCGGCATCCAGAAAAGCGATGTGTTTGCGGATGTACCGCATAAAAAGCATCGCCTTGTCTTCCGGTAGGAAAGTCGCGGTTCCGGTGTCTTCAACAGGAACGGGGAACTCAAAGCCACACTCTGTCCGGTACCAGAGTTCGCCTTCTTTGAAGCGGATGAAAACAACTTTTTTGCCATCCTTGACCATATCCTTGATGCTATTCACTTTGACACCCTCTTCTGTTGAAATTGGAGGCGGTTGTCGGCCTCGAACCAACGACATCCTGCTTACAGGGCAGGCGCTCTGCCATCTGAGCTAAACCGGCGTGTTGCTTTATGCCTCCCAAATATCGTGGCCATGATTCTCCACAAAACAGATTTACTGAATTTTGTACATGCGCTCGATGGCCGGCCCGGACATGGAACACACCAGGTGGGTCATATAGATGTGCGCACCTTTTGTAGCGTGGTACTTTGGACCATCCGTATACTGCAGGATCTGCAACCCCTTCTGCGTAAACGCATAAGGGCAGGCCGTACCCGCAAACCTCACCTTGCGAGGCATATGCAGCGTATAGGTGGCATCGCCGCCGGATCCCTGTTTGCTAATCCGCCCTCGAAGGGACGCTTCTGTTTCCTGATGATTCATGTGGACAATTCGCATCTGAACCTGGGGTGCATCGACGTGTAGTAACATGGTGTCTTCTGTTCCTTTTAGGGTTGCGGCATGGACCCATGCCCCTTGCATGAGTCTTTGCCGTTACTACTCAAACCATCTTCCAGCTACTTGAAAATGGGCATCGGCGGCAGCGCCAAGGGGTGATAGCCCTTTCCCGGCTTATAGGGCGCATGATAAGGCCCCTGCCAGGACACCCTTCCACGGTGGTCAATGCAGACACGATACATAACGCTATATCGATAATGGGGGCCTTCCGCCATAATGATAAATTGCACCTGTCCCGGATGCAGATCATAGGTTCCGGTGATATCACCCATCGGGCGCGATTCGGAAACAAAACGATTTTTCATGCCTGACGGTTCCGTCCAGATCGTTTCTCCGGCGGCGTTGGTGATGTGAAAATCCAGGTACCGGCTTGTTGGGCTGGCATCCGAATACAGCGTGTACCCCCGGTAATGGAATGGCTCACGATTAAGCGCCAGCTTTTTCTGGTGGGCAACCTTCGCCGCAATGATCGCCGCCTTTTTGGCCGCAACGGCATCCATCTGCTCTTTTTCATTCACCGATGCCATCGTCATTGCCACAAGAAACGCTATCAACCCTATGAAGACAATGATGAAAAAGATTTTTGCAATAAATCTGGCTGCCTGGGGACTCATTGGCGTACCGCCGCCACCGTATCCGCTATATCCATATGCCTCATTGATGCGGTTGCGATCCTCCGCTTCCTTCTGCATCCTTGCGTCTTGCGCCCCTAGCTGATACTGGATGTTACTATGCGAGTTTTCGACATAGTCCCCATAATACCCCTTATCCCGGTCAGACATGCTTCACCATCCCTATTTCAGTAAAACTTATTGGCAATTATAGTCACTGTGAGAGGTGGCATTTAGAGAAATTGGCGATCCATGCCGGGCTTGAACCGGCGACCTCCGCCGTGACAGGGCGGCGCTCTGGCCAACTGAGCTAATGGATCAAGGCATGTACTCTGGGGTGGCTTACGGGGCTCGAACCCGTGACCGCTGGAATCACAATCCAGAGCTCTGCCATCTGAGCTAAAGCCACCACAGAATACACGAACATTGGCGGAAGCGGTGGGATTCGAACCCACGAGACCACTTGCGTGATCTTCCGATTTTCGAGACCGGCGCAATAAACCGTGCTCTGCCACACTTCCGAATTGGTGCGCTCATCAGGATTCGAACCTGAAGCCCTCCGGTTAAGAGCCGGATGCTCTACCAATTGAGCCATAAGCGCGAAAATGGTCTGGGTGTCCGGATTCGAACCGGCGGTCTCCTGGATCCGAACCGCGCGTTGCCAGAGGCGGCAGATTTACAGTCTGCTGGGTTTGCCGAATCCCCCATGCTCCGAAAAAGGTGCGGGCAGTATTCCCTCGTCAGCTTCCTCCCGCGCCTGACGATTCGTTCCACGGGTCCGCCGGGCCTGGGCGGCATTACAGTGACTTACCCATCGCGACCGTGAAAATTTGGTACCACTTAGTTTGGCGGAAAGTGCAGGATTCGAACCTGCATGCCAGGGAAATCCTGACGGTGGAGTAGCAGTCCACTGCTGTGCCAATTGAGCCAACTTTCCAAAAAATAGGCTGGCGCCGCCCTGAATGATCCAGGGCAGCGCCGGATACCCGGTCTACGCATGGCAGACGGGCTAAAAAATGGTGCGAACGGTCGGACTCGAACCGACACGGGGTGTCCCTCCGGAACCTAAATCCGGCGCGTCTACCAATTTCGCCACGCTCGCATAACGATTATTTTGAGAAATTACTCTACGCAGTTGTAAAGGATTCCTTGACAACTCAAATTGGCGGGGACTGTGCGGATTCGAACCCACGGAGCGGATAATCCGCCCTCCGACTTTCAAAGCCGGTGCATTAGACCACTCTGCCAAACCCCCAGGAAATAAAGAGGCCCGGATCCTGGCGAAAGGATCCTAGCCCTCCCGGCAATCGAGGCAGCGAGCCTCCATCAACCAGAATATTGAAATTGGTCGGGGTAGCGAGATTTGAACTCGCAACTTCTCGCTCCCAAAGCGAGCGCTCTACCAGGTTGAGCCACACCCCGAAGCGCGGGTTTTTATTTGGCGAAACCCGCTAAAAACGCTCATCATGCTCGACGCCTTTCCCCCCATCCGAAGACCAGGTACTCGTTTAACGTTCCGCATTTGGCTGGGGCGGCAGGGATCGAACCTGCGACATTCTGATTAACAGTCAGACGCTACTGCCTCTGAGCTACACCCCAAAATGCCCTGTAGGTGCCGTACGGCACCACGGCGGGACCACCGATCATCGTGCTCCGCGTCGGCAATATGGTCCGCTTGCGTGAGCACAAATAGGCGCCGCTGCAGATTCCGTGGATCGGCAATTTTTGGAAAGCCCTACCAGTCGGTACAGCGGCATAGAAAAGGTGTGTCTGGTACCAAACCACTATTTCACAGTGAAAAGTCCTTTTTGCGTGGCAACCAGACGTTTCGCCAACCGTCTACTTTCCCAAACTATGGCGGAGTACCTTTTTAACAAGGCGGCGTCTTCTGACCGCGCGTTCCGCAAAAGCCGATCCAGGGTCCAGACCGTTTCGGCGGGACTAACCGCAGAGAAGTTGTCCACCAAGCGTTCAACGCGGGCCAATCGATGCATGTTACCTCCTTTTAAGCATGCATTGCCTCATTTAAGTCTCGCAGAGCCGTATGGTCGAGCCGAAGCGTGATGGTTGCCCAATCAATTCCTCTGGCGGCACTCGTAACCTTGGGCAAACGAATGAAGCGTCCCGATGAACACCTTTGGACGCAATCGTTCAAGACGCAATATCTCATGCAGCGTTTTTGGTTCGTCAGATGCCGTTTTGGATGACGGAAAATTGTGCGAGTTTCTATTCCAAATCGCCATGTGGATATCTCCTGTGAAAAAGCGCACGCGGAATTCAGCTAGTATCTAAATAGATGCGCAGCGCATTCCAAACGCCACGACTTGCAGGATCGGTTCCGTTTGGACTCCTCGATGCACCCTGCCAGACACCCCATGCCGCCTGATGCCACAAACCGCTAGATGCGTCCACGAACACCGCACAGGTGGTATCTTGGCGGGTCGTTTCAACCGTATCCGGCACTCTGGCCCTTTCGCGAAGTGTGGGGCATGGCCCGCTATCGTATGCGGCAACCGCCGGCCCGATTCGCGCCCATTGCAGAGCGCGACCATTACCCGACCGGAAAGGGCACCTGCTGAATTACCCGGCAGGACGGGGGAATTGGTGGAGAGCCACGGAATCGAACCGCGCAGCGCCAGAGGCGTCCGGTTTACAGCCGGGTGGGTTTGCCGCATCCCTCACTCTCCGAAAAGGTGCGCCCGGTATTCGGCCAGACGTCTTGCCTATTCCACGTCGGGAAGGCCAATCCCGTTCCAGCCTCGTGTGCTGGTACTGCCTAAGATGCCAGGCCAACCGATTTTATGGCCCAGCGCGTTCACGGCGGCAGCGCCGTCCATTTGACCCATGGATGGGGAATTTGGTGGACCTGGACGGAGTCGAACCGACGACATTCCGCTTGCAGGGCGGATGCTCTACCAACTGAGCTACAGGCCCATAAAATGGCGACGGCTAACAAGCGGCAATAAGGGCCGGTTGTTTGATCTCGTTGTCGCGCCCCGTCGCAGCGCGAAACCAGCCAGTGAAACTAGTCCCGCTACCGCACTGGCACGGCAGTCAAGACATTTCCCATTGACGGGAATATGGAGCGGGCTGCGGGAATCGAACCCGCCTGGACAGCTTGGAAGGCTATTGCACAAGGCCGATATGCCAAGCCCGCGAAATCGGCCTCGGGAACCACCCCAAAGCCTGGCTTTTTCCACAGAATCCCGCCCATTACAGGTCAAGATCGCCTGCCTTGCAGCCTACGCAAGGACCGTTTTCACAGGTGAACTACGGACAATCTGCCTGCGGGTTTTTCCTGCCAATCCCGCAAAACGGCAATCCCCGCGATTTCGGCTCGGACCGCCGGATCTCAGGAGACCCAGAAACACCACAACTAGCCGCTGCGAGCCCTCTGTTTACCTGCGAGGACAGGGGTTTTGGCGACCAGGGGTGGATTCGAACCACCGACCCCTGCATTTCCAGAACTGCTCTGCCACTGAGCTACCCACCAACATCGCGCTGAAAGTGGGAACGGATTCGAACCGCTGGCCTGTTCTGTACCTTGCTGCTCTTCCACTGAGCTACCTGATCATGAAATTGGTGGCAGGTACGCTTACCTCCATCCGGAGGACTGCAAGCGTGTTTTTGCGCCCCACCCCGCCGAAAGAGGGCGCCACATGCCCTGGGAAAACAGGGCGATGCTGTGTTGGTAGCGGAATGCCGACTCGAACGGCGTCTTTCGGCTTATGAGACCGAACGTAAGACCAATCTACTTTCCCGCTATGGCATCGGCACAGGGATTTGAACCCCGATTTCTGGTTTTGGAGACCAGCGCTCTACCGGGTTGAGCTATGCCGACAAAGTGCTTTACGCACACCATAACCTACCAGAAATCTGATAAGTTCTGGTGTGCGCCCATCGTGATGATGGACACACAGGTATGTCTTCAATTTTCAAAGAGCGGTGGCGAACCGACAAAACAAAACCGGCAGCCTGTTTTTCACGAGGCTGCCGGTTCTTGTATCCGGTGGAGCCCCTTTGTTGCATGGGACTCCGTTATTATGGGGTCCCGGTTAGATCATGATAAATCCTGACTGAATAGCGCGTATATTTTTCGGTGTCGCAGATAACAGGCCATAGCGCTCGCAGCAATCCATACGGCTTTCCGTATGCCATGCTTGGCTTGCTATGAAACCGCCTTGTCGTGTGTTCATTCTCAACTCCGAAAAATTCAATTTGGGCACATTATGTGGAGATTGTGCCAATGTCAAGACATTCTTTGGCGTCGATTGCCGCGCACTCATATCAGAGCAAATGCAAACACGTCAGCTCTGGTATGTGCCATAGCAAGCGCGTCAACCCAGTTTTCAAAGAGCGTCCCTACAAGACGCTATAATATACTATCGTGTACTCATGTCAAGCGCCATCCACCAACTTGGCTAATCGCTGCATCGCCACCTTGCCTCCAGCCAGATTCACGACCGGAACACCCCAACGATCCGCCAGGGCGATCGCCTGACCGGTGCCGCCCGTCGCCCTGGATCTGGCGGCCTCCGTTTCGCAAGCGTCAGGCGTCCAGCACACCACGAAGTCTACGGGTGACCGCAGATCGGCGCCGAGCACCTGATGGCTGTTCCTCGCCATGAGGGCTTGCCCCGTATCGTCCAACCGTTTCCATGCGGGATGGACCACCTCTGCCACCCTAAACGCTTCCGCGCTCGGCAGGGTGACGCAATGCCGTCCTCGCAAGTGCCGAAAGCCGGGCCACGGCAAATAGATTTCCTTTTTGGAAAAGCAGCCCGCCTCAAAAGTGGAATCCGCGCCAGCCGCACCGCCGGACAGCAATGTGTATCCCAATTGGGATAGTCTGTGCGCCACTCTGCGCATGATTTGCAGCACATGGTCCGGCGTGCTCCTGGAGCCGATGCCAGCGTAGCGCAAAGTCCTTTCCCCGCGATCCCGCAGCCGCTCTTGCACGCCACCCTCCAGAACTTCGGCGATCACCTCCCCATGACACCGGGCCGGCGCACAATGGCAGGAAAGAGGCTGCCCCTGGCGGATGCCCAGGAGCGCTGTGCATACAACAGGGTCGCGCTCGGCGATGCGGGCGGTCAGCCAGCCCCGGTATCGCTCGATCACCACGTCGCGATCCCCGTCCGGTCCGATGGCGTAGGGATTGCCCAACGCGGAAGGTCTAGCAATGTAGGCCGCATCGCGGCAATCGTCGGTTTTGATATTGAGGATGGCGTAACTCATCGCTTCCTCTCCGACCGTTTTCGGCTGCGCTTAATGTACCCAACGGGGATGCCCAATAGTCCGCAGGAAAAAATAAGCAATAACAGTAGCCATTGTTCCCATGCATGGCCTAAAAATATGGCAACCACAATAGATACGACAAACAAGACCATGCAGGGTGCCCATATTTTGGGGCCCTGATCGAGCACGTTGCACCGCTCGATAAAATCTTCTGGCATTTCCATATCACGCCTCATCACTTGGCCAGTTCGAATTTCGTACACATTCTTGGCGCCATAGGAAAACACACCGGATAGCCGCTGTCCGGGTTCGGGTCCGGCGGCAAACCTTGGCGATCTGGAACGTTCCTGTTGGTTTCCCTCACGAGGACGGTGCGACTCTTTGTAAGCGCGCAAAAACCCACCCCTTTCGCAGTGAATCCAGGCTCAAAATGCCGACACTCTCCGCAGAAAACCTTGCCGGCTTTTCGATGCGATTCCTGATCAAAAAAGCTCATCCGCGCAGACCTTGGTTCGCCAATCGATCCGCCAATTCGTTCTCCGGGTGCCCGTTGTGGCCACGGACCCACTCCAGCTTCACCTTGCGGGTCGCGTATTCCTTGTGGAGCGCCTGCCAGAGTTCCTTGTTTAGCACCGGCGATCCAGAAGACGTTTTCCAGCCCTTTCTGATCCAGCCCGGTAGCCATTCCCCAAGCCCTTTCAAGGTATATTGGCTGTCGGAGCAGAGCACCGCCTGGGCACCGACAGGGATCCTGCGCAGAGATTCGATGGCCGCCGTCAATTCGGCGATGTTGTTAGTCCCCATGGGGTGGATGAAGCCGCAATGTTCCGTGCGCCCCCCATCTGGAGACTCGATCACGGCACCCCAGGCGCAGGGCCCAGGGTTCGTCGGAGCGCAGGCCCCGTCACACCAGATTTTCCATTGACTCATGATAACCTTCTCTTTTTTGATCAGTGCAGACGGTGGTGTTCGGGTATGATGCCCGCCATGGCCGCGTCCTCATGGTCAGGTTGGTCGGTTGCGCTGGGGAAGTAAGGCGCTCCGCAATCCGGACAGCGCTCATCACCCAGAACTTCGCCGGCAACATGGATCTGCGCAGCGGGAATACCAATCTGTTGCAACGCGTCAAACGCCTCATGGATTTCGGTTTCCGGATCCTGATGGCAAGCCCAGCGAAAGCCGTTGATGAACTGTTCATCGCGGGAAATGCCGATACGCAATTCCAGGTCCTCGTCCACCAGATACAAACCCATGGCTGCGTGCGTGGTCTGCAAAACTTGCGGATGGTCATCAGGTGCAACGGTAGCCATCAACCCGGCCAGATTCCGCATCTGAAAGCCTTCGTGGGTGGCGTTATCCCACGAGGCCGGAATACCAATGCGTGCGGAAAGCACACCAGGTAGATTTTCGGCAAGGGTCAGCGCCAGGTCTTCCTGCCAGGCGAGCAGTCGTGGATCCATGGCCTCGTCGGCCTCGTCGGCGCTCTCCACTGCCAACTCATCATCAAGCAACGGACCCGCGTCCGCATCATTCGCTGAAAAAACTCCGAACACCAGAAAGCGTAATGCCATCATCAGACGGGATTCCGCTTCCGTCGGCTTCGGGCGGACGATGGGCGCGTCCTGCCCGTTGGCGATATCCATCAGGTGGCGCAGCATGCGTCGCTGGCCGGCCCAGGTACCTGGTAGATCGGAGTAGGCGTACAACCATGGCAGAAGCACCACGGATGGATCCGGACCGATGAGCCCATATCGCCGCAGGCTGGTGGCGCAAATATCCAGAGGGGAGCGCGTTTCGGTCTGGGCGGCGTCCGGCAAGCTCTGTGGTACTCTCAGATTGGGTTCCATCACCAGCAAGGTGGGCACCAGAAACAGTTGCAACTCGCCCGGTTCCTTGCCCTCTGGCGTTTGCATCTGGATGGGTATAGAAGCTGCGGCAGTCTCCGCGCAGATCATGGCCGTGTTGACCGCCTCGCCCAGGGCAGCCTCCTCCAGGTCTTCCATGGCACGCACCACATGCTTGTCGGTACCCGTATCCAGTGATTGGGCGATCAACTGTTCCAGTCGCGCCAGGCTTTCATCCCATCCACTGGATTCAGCGGCGCAATCTTTAGCCGCCTGACGTGCCGCTAGAAAAATCCGGCTGCTCCAGTTCGGTGGTGTTCTGGTTGGCGCGCGACGTTTACTCTGGCTTGCGACCCCTCGTTTCTTGCTCATAACCAAGCTCCTTTTTCCAATAGCCAATCTTTATCCCTTGGGCAACAAGGCCGCCAATAGCGATACCTGCTCCCGGCCCCAAGCCGACCACTTCCGGCCGTCCGGCGCGTTGCGGTTCCAGGCCAAGGGACTCGTGTGCGGCATGGGGAAAAGTTTCGCTCCATGTGGCCACATCGCCCGGATCTTGAGGTTGCAAAGCATTTCCGCAGGGATTGGATCGTGGTCATGATACCGCAGGAATCGTAGATTCTCCGAAAGACCACGGATGCCGGTAATGGCGCGAGTTGCTGTTTCGCCCACGGCAAGAACGGCAACGGGGCGGGCATTGGCAATGGTGTTTGCGAGATTCGGCAAACACATGCCTATTTCTATATCGGTTGGCTTCCGGTTCTCCGGCGGCCGGCACCGCACGACATTGGCGCATCCATAGTCGAAACCACGTCGCATCCCGTGTTCCTCCATCAGCGCATGCAGGGTCCGCCCGGCACGGCCGACGAAGCCCTTGCCCTGGGCGTCCTCATCTGCGCCCGGGGCTTCACCTACCACTAGGATGCGGCAATGCCTGCCAAATTCAGGCAGGTCGGGGATCACGATTTGGGTGCGGGAGGCGCAGAGGGATGGGCACCGCTGGCAATTATCCATCAGGAAACCTCTTGCGCGAGATGTGCTGAGGTTTCTAGCCACCTCAACTCCAGCAACCGCAAATAATCCCGATGTGAACAAGACCCTTTATAAAAACCGAGCGCCCAACCATCATTGACCTCGACCAGCTTCGTCATGCCGTCCTCGTCGGATACGCCAACGTCCAAGCCATATCCGGCCGGTGATCCGGCCTTTTGGTAGGCATCGATCATCTCCCGGACGGCCTTCATGTCGAGCGGCAGAGGGTCGTTCGGATCGTCTTCTTGATCATCGTAGCGTCCGTAACCCAGAATTTCGCCGTGCAGCACATAGAAGCGGCATTCAGGGCCAAAGCGATGATAAGGGGATGCCCAGAATGGCGTATCTGGTCTCCATAGGCTTTCATCCAGCTTGGTGGTCACCGGCTTGCCATGGATCCCCTGGTGCTGTTCCGGCGTCCATCCACGGGGCATTTCGTCGTAGCGGCAAAGAACGTGTCCCCCATACGGCATCCACTTCGTCAAGGCTTCCGGGTAATCCACGGGCGCGGGTTCAACAATGCCTTGGTGTGCCATCGCCGCCCGGCAGAATTCCACCGTTCCAACCGGCATCCAGCCGAATTTCGGCAACGAAGGAATATCCTCTAGTCGGACGGCGTAGGCGTCGCCATAGACCCGCGCAATCCAGGTTTCTGTCTGGGAGTATCCAATTTGCGCGATAACTTTGATTCTGTTCATGCCTTATCCTTGTGCGCCCGGAATATACCGGTGGACCGCGTATCCCTTTTCTCCCGGATCAGGAACCAGTGTGCAAACGACGCCAATGCTTCGCAATGCGACCGCCGTTCCTTCCGGGTTTGCAATCTCTGCCTTCTTCACGGCGCCAAGCCAAACGCGCTCTCCCGTGTAGAGAACATCGTTGCTTCGCCCATGAACACAAGATTCTGCTACTTCTTTCGCATTCTCCAGATACTCCAGCGTATTGCATTTAGGACAGGGAAGATCGCCTCCAGCCGTCAATGGGCCACCGGGTTCGTCGCAACTATCCAGATCCCACAAATAGCCGTCAATACAGCAACTATCCAAATAATTCGCTCCAAAATCATGTCCTTCGTAATCACACATGAAAATCTCCCTTGGCCTCGCACATCGCAATAATCTGTTCCACGAGTATCGCTTGCGGCGCGGTCAATCGCCGATGGGCCTGCAAATGCGCAAGGATCTCCAATGTATCCCGCACCATTTTGGCCGTGGGCCGGTCGGAAATGTTGTGCAACCGGTCCGCCAGCTTGATCGTAAGCCCGTAACTGCTCATGCCGGACATCTTGGCTTTGAGGTATTCCAGCTTACCAATTCTGTCTATCTCTGCCTGATCGGAGGTGAGCTCCAGAACCAGGCTGGCCACCAGCGGCGTGAATCGCTCGGCCAGTTCCGCGAACGTGGTCGGCGTATCCTCCAGCACGTCGTGCAGAATGGCTGCAGCCACAAGTTCCGGCAGGTGCTTCGACTGCTTGAATTGGGCCACCAGATAGCTGACGGCGATGGGGTGCGTGATGTAGGGCAAATCGGTGCCGCGCCGGGTCTGCCCTTCATGGCGCTCAAGAGCGAACAAGAGTGCTTTAAGCGTCATGTCTTGTGGAACGCTAATGATGGGTATCGAATCAATTTGCTGCATGATCACCCCCCTTTTTCTACTGGCTAAGCAAACCCTGGCGCGCCGAAAAAGGGCCCCACTGTAAATAGTGTCATGGGTCATCCTTTGCTTAGAAAATCAAATTTCGTTATCGGCTCGTATACATCGTCCATGTGTCCGCGAATGACAACCCGGCGCATGGCTTGGGACAGTATCTCGGTTTCGGTCAGCCGGTTCGGCAAAAATGGTGCATGAGTTCGCCAATGGCAATTCCCGGGCACTCCATGCACGGCTTTCACCGAACGCCCTACGCTCCAGAGCAGACCCCAATGCTCCGGCAGGTCTACCCCTTCGATGATGCCTGGCGGACACAGATAGAACCGCCATTGACCAACACCCAAGTCCGGCTCTTTGCGAAACCGTTTGTTCTTGTCGGCCAGGAAGTCCGATCGGGACACCTTGCACTCCACTAGAATGGAAGTCGCGTCACAGAACCATCCTATGGCATCCGGGATTTCCTTGCTGGTGGTCCGTGCGCGGAATGGTTCTCCCAGAATCAATCCACATCCCTTGCTTCTGAGCCACGACTTCGCCCGGGTCACCAATTCATCCATTTACGCGGGAAACCCCGGGGTTCAGCCCGGGGAGGGATAGCGCGGCAGGCAATACCTGCCCCCAATCCCGCATCTCCTTTTAAGTGTGCGCTACGCCGTGAAACTTCCATACGTTATACGTGAGAAACCGGCAATCCGCTGGTTTCGCGTTCTGCGTTAACCGCTTACCGCTCCCGATATGATGCAGGCTTATGCGGTCCTTCAGGACGCCGCCCACATAAGCCAGTCCCCATTTCGCATGGCGCACCAGCGAGCCACGCTTGAACCCGTGGCTCCGAGTGCTGCCGTAGGACAGTCGTTCGCCGCCCTTGGACGGCTGGAAACGATGCAGTTGCCGACGATGCAACCGGATCGGCTGGATGCAGAGCAAATCCCGGTTGTCCGGGGTCTCGCTCCCGCCCACGATGTCCCAGGCAATCGCCCAAGAATCGACACAGTGCGCGGCAAAGGTCTCCGCGAGTTTCCGGCTGGTCTTTTTCAGCCCTAACCGATCCCGCAGCGCCTTGGTCTCAAAGCCCGCGCGTAAGTGCAAGGTCACATCCATGCGCCGGATTTCTTCGTAAAACCATTCCTTGCCCACCTGCAGCGGGGAAAAGGACCGGTTCCATTTCCTCTTACCCTTTCGGGTGGTCGCCTGAATATCCTCTACTCCCACATCGGTGACCGGGAACAATGCACAGAGCCAGTTGAACACCCGTAGTTTCCAGCCCCAACGGGCCTTTGTAGAAGGGGGTATGCGCTTGCCGGCGCGCATCATGGCATCCGACGGCCCCGGCTTGCGGCACGGCGTCTTACGGAATCGTCTGCCGCGCCGCATATTCTTCCGTGTCTCCACGGCATCCTTCACCCAAGGTACCGCGTCCGCATGCACATTCAAGTAGGTATGCGCTTTGGACTTGACGGTGAACCCCTCCCGCTTGGAGCCGGGATCCACCGTGGCCACAATGACCTGCCGCTCCTGCCCGGACGGCGCACGATTCAGGCGCACGCAAAACACGCCTTTCTTGAAGAACGGCGTCGCCTCGCCGCTCTTGACCCACCGCCGCGCCCGCGATGGCGTCGTCGGCATCAACGGTGTTTTTCCGTCCTGGTCCATGACCGGTACAAACACCGAATTTCCTGATTGCTGATCCATAACCACTCCTTACTCCTTGACGATAAGACGGCTCTTGCGAACCGTATGTACTCCTCTTCGCCACTTTCCACCCACTTGCACAGGAATTAGAGGAGCGTTCCTGCTATGTGCCGCCCTACCACGGGCAGATGGTTCAGTTGCATTCCAACGCCCCGGCATCCATTACTGAATGCGTGTTGCGCGCCGCATAACCCCACGGCTTTGCCAGGCTAGTCTTTCTCACCAGGTTAAACCGGTGCCCTGCGGTAATGGGTGGTCAACCCATCCCTACAAGCCACACCCTTCAGGGTGCGGTAATTGACCATGCGTCATGTTACGATCCAGACCCAATTGTTGTCGGACTTTCTGTCGATACCCACTCCACGATTACCCTCCTGCCCACATCCTTGACGATCCGGCAGCGCCCCTGCTCAGCGAGCAGGCGCAAGGCTTCGGCATAGGACGACATGCCTTGACTGTCCTCGCCGCAAGCGTCACGCACCACTTCTTGCAGAAGGTCTAACAGCCTGGAACGTGGTTCACGAGTACGCATATCATCCCGCCTTCGCCATTCCGGTTGCCAACGATGAAAACATCATCGTGCGCATGATAATCTCCTCTTCGTGAGCCTCAGATCCAGCAACAGCTTTTCGATAAGCCTGCACAACGGCCTCGTCGATGTTCTGTCCGTTTTGGTGCAACATCATGGCGAAGTTGGCCACGTCCACCGGGTCGCCCTTTGCCAGATGTTCCACCAGTAGGTAGGTCAGGTGTGCTGCGGATGCCGTCTGCCACCCGCCACGCCCCTTTTCCTCACGGGAGCGACGCATCTTGGCCTTCATCGCCGCTGTAAAAGCATCTATCGCAATATCATCTGAATTTACTGCAGCAATTTTTTCACTCATCACTTGCCTCCTTCGGCCATTCCCGTACCCGTAAATATATCGTCATAACCGCGACTTCAGCCCTTTCCATGGTCATCAACAATTTACGATTTCCGAATAAGAGTCGCGAATTTTCTCGTGCTCTACCCATTTATCAAACTCAGACAACTCCATCAACAATAGATCACGTCCATAAACGTGAACCTGTTTGACATACTCGCAGATCGGCGCATATTTTTTTGCGTAGCTTATTACTTTTTCAGAAGACCCGCGCGGTATTATGTTGTCGATTTCGTTCTGTGTGTTCATAAAAACAAAATATTCAACTGTGTAATTGCGTCCGGCTGTCTCATCAAATACGAGCATTGTGATAATGCTCGCAAAAAACAAAAAAATAACGGACATCACGATGGTTTCCCCGGCAGCATTGTCCATGACGGCCAATACAACAGTAATTAAAAACCACATTGTAGCTATGATTTTTATGTTTCTTACCCATCCAGATTCAAACCTTTCTCGCCTCTCTTTGATACCCTGGATAGCACCTCTAATTTCCTCCATGGTATACGGCTGGTTCATATCAAAATCTCGTATCGGGTTTTCCATGATCCTACCTCCTTCGGTCACTCTGGTACGTTTATTTGGGCCTGTATGGATATTCATCGACAATATTTTGCCCATAGCTTAGGCAACCATGCTGGGTCGTGATCCAGGCCAATTTCCACCCATTTTCGCGGACGGCACTTTTTAGCTTTCTCAAAGAATCACATGCCTTTATTTCTAGTCGATGCCCGACGTACCGTTTGGCTTGGTACTCGAAGTCCCACATGCTCTCTTCGGTTGCATCCACCACCGGACACCTCTCTGAGCGTTGTTGCTTCTTATTCATGGCTCAATGCCTTCGGCCATTCCCGCACCCGTAAATCTTCCGGCCATTCATCCATGTTCGCACCCGCGCGGTGCGTCAGTCGTCTGGCATTGTCGGTAGTTGGCACACCAGCACCGTAAAATACAGTGTCCAGGTCCATGAACCGATACCCCAATTGCTTCACAAAGACTGGAGTTCCGGATTTTTGGCATTGCTTTATCAAGGGTCGCAAATGATGCGCGTCCAGAGCGCGCGCGGAGTTTCCCGATTCTCCTCCGCAAACCACCCATGACAGCGTATTTTCCATGGGGATGATGGTGCGGCTCAACATTAACGAGTCGCCCGTCAGTGCGTTGTAATAGGTATCTTCATCAAGCTGGACATGCTCCAGATCTATGCGTCCCAGAATAGGCTCAGCACTCACCCATCGCACGGCAGCAGGCGTCTGTAACAACGGCGGAATACGCTCGTCGGCGGTGGCCTGATCCTCGACCGAAACGCCGAGCCACACATTCGGTAACGGCCACTCCGGCAGTCCAGCATCCTCGCCGCCACGGGCTGCGCCGATTTCCCGCATGGCCTGACCCACAGCGTGCTCGCGGTTATCGAAACCGGGATCAAACCACCGCAGCATCCGCTCCGGCCGCTTGGTGAGCACCTGAAACGTGTGTTTTTCGGCCAGCGCCATGACCGCAAATACTCGGTCGATGAATGTGTCCGGCACGTCCTCATGGAACAGGTCGGACATGCTGTTGACGAAGATCATGCGCGGTTTCTTCCGGCGTAAGGGCTGGTCCAGGCGATCCTCATGGCAGGCCACATCCGTGAATGTGCGACCGTAATACGCCGTCGCCGTTTGGTTAGCGGAAAGCCTGCCCCATTCGCGCTCCGCGTAGCAGTGCTTGCAGCCCTGGGAAACTTTCGTACAGCCTGTTACTGGATTCCATGTTGCATTGGTCCATGCGATACCCGTTTTGTCACTCATTGCGCCTCCTTATCCCAATACAAGCCACGATTGCGTTACGACCTTTACGAATTTTTATCGATGGCTTTGTGGGTGTTCACTGTCTTATATTGTTGATCTGAATAACGAAGTTCAGATTTGAATATATGATAACCAATGAACATGGCCATAGAAAAAAACAGAATCACGAATAGCGCATTGAATAACTCGTCAAAATCTTTTGCTTTCATTGACATTTTCCTCCTGATAACCGTGCTCGCAAGCCTGGAAATCGTTACAACCGCATTCAATGCACGTTGCCAATTGACTAGACATATCCGTTCTCCCGTGACGACGATTCACTATTTTTAGCTGCATACCCGCTGGACGAGCGATGTGCGTAATGTACGATATCCATACCATTCACTTAAACTACTGCTCCGCAGCCGCGACGGCTTTGCGTTCCATACGCTTCAGGTGTTGCCGGTAGCGATGCTGTATCTGATCCGGCAAATACATGCCGTACGCCCAATCGAATTTTTGCTTGAAAGTCGGACCAAAAGCCGCCTCTGTTCTGGAAAAATTATGCGCATTCAAATCTAATTGATCGACAATCACCGCTGGCTGATCCAACCGTATTGCCGCTTGATAAGCACGGATGAGATAAGGTGATCCACCCGTATTTTGCACCTTCTTGAGCAAAATACGGTCGGTAGCCACGGCTTCACAAATCCAGTTAGCCGCTTTCAACACATTTTCGTCTGCGGGTTGACCAGACTGCTTTACCGCCGCTTGCACGATGCCTTTCTGACAGGTCGATAAACGATCAAAAGTGTTAATGCTTATTGGCCTGTACCCGGTATTGGGTATCAGGCCATCCAAACCGTGCGAAAAAAAGGAAATCATGATACCCAGGAGCAGTAGCATTATCAGGGTGACGAAAAATTGGAGAAACGGGTTAATATCGTCGTCCTTTTCGCTGGTATTATTCATATTCGTCTCCGCAATCGTCTCTGAGCCTCCAAAATAGCTTCCAGGCGATCCGCCAGCCGCTCCAATTGCCGCGCTTCCTGTTTCGTTGCACAGGTTTTTGCGTAACCCCTAGCACGCAAAATCAGGGTTGCACCCGGCAAGGGGTTCGCACCCCGGCAGGGGTTCGCATTTGGTGATACGCTGGTCATAAGTCACTCTCCGCCTTTGCAAGACTGAACATCTGCATCATCTCCGCCGTGGACGTGGCATCCAGACTGGATGCGTGCGCCCAATTCTGGGTGTATCCACAATCCGGGCATAGCCACCCGTCTTTGGTGGCCAACAGACAGCCGGTGTCATGGCCGTTATCATGATGTGGGACTTCCCCACGATGCGGGCACGTATAGGGATGACCGTACAACTCCCCGCGCTGCAAACGGTTCAGCGTTTCGATTTGATCTGCCGTCCAGGGTGCCTTGATGAACTTAGTCATGTCAGGCCACCCGGCAAGGGGGAGATGTCATCCCAATGCGCGGCATCCACTTCAATGTACAAGGGCGCGCATTCCGCCAGTCGGTCCAGACAGGCTTGCCGTAAACGCATTGCGTTACCTAAATCCTGGTGTAATTCCTGAATGATGACATCCAGCCCATGCAGCTTCTCTTGCGAATCCTGTTGGTTCATGGTGTTGATCAGGTGACGCACGACCGATTCGTCCATAATGTCTCCTATCCATTTATTCGACGCCAAAAGGGCATCCGTGCGCATGGCGAGTCCCGCAGACCCATCCTTTATCGCTGGTGCTGGTATAACCACGCCCCTGCGTAAAAGAGCCAGGGTTCGGACGCGGCCAGTAACAGGATTTTTTTGAGGCAATTCCGGTCGTACACGTCAACCGTTTCCTTGAGTTCCTTGTCCATGATTTTCACCACGCCACCCCTACAGAAGCCCGTTCGCTTTCTCTACCACCCGGATCGCCTTCGCAATGGTGCGCTGCTCTTGCTCGTCCTTGCGCCGACATTCGTTGTCGTAGGCCCCACCATAGATTTCCAGCATGGCTTCAAGCGCATTCAGCAGTTCTGGAGCCGCCGCAATCAAATCGCAATTCGCTTCGACTTCCTCTGGCGTTAGCCCGCCGTCTGTGACCACCCGAGCAACGTGCGTATTACGCCCCGCAAAGATCGTAGGGTACTTGGTGGCTGGCGATACGTTGCGGTGCCATGGGCCCTTTGTGTGATTGCTCATCGCTACATCCTTGGTCCACTTGGGTTAAGCAATAATAATATACTATCTCAGTTGGCGCAACCATTATTTTTGCAACTCCATGATGCATCGGTAAAAACTTCATCGTTCCATGATGGAATTTTTATTGTTGCGTGTTGACAACATAGGGCTGCGGCTATAAAATTCTCGCTGTTGGCACTTCCGCCATACCCATGAGGAATACCCTATGTTCGCGAAAAACCCCCTCATCCTTGCCGCCCTCGCCGCTGGTCTGACGGCATCCGGCATGGCGATGGCATCCGATTTGTCCGGCGTCATGAACAGTGCCGCCGTTTACGGCAACCTCTCCGGCATCAGCAATTCCGGCGGCAACAGCGCGGGTGGCATCGGCGTCAAAGGATCGTTCATGACCAACCAGGGCTGGATGCTCTCGGCCGATTACCATCACGATTTCGATACGCTGATCGAGAGCCCCTACCAGACCACCGGCGGCGGCATGACCGGTATCAACGTCAAGGCTGGATATCTGTTCCCGTTCTCCCAGAATTTCCGTGTCGGCCCTTATCTGGCCTACCAGTACAGCCGTTTCGGCATCAACTTCAACGCCGGCCAGGTGCAGAACGCCTCGCTGCACCTCACGAATAACGCCATTGGTGGTGGCCTGGAAGCCGGTTACGGCATGGGGCCTTTGGTGTTCACCGGTGACGTGGCCTACCTGGCCGGCGTAAGCGCTACCGACACGCTGCGCGGCAATGGATTGACCACCTCGGTGACCAGCACGAGCGGGTCATCCAACGTGGTTCAAGTCGGCCTGCAGGCCAACTACCAGATCTCGGGCCCCTGGTACGCGCTGGCGGGATTCAAGTACGACGACTACACGAATGGCGGCGCCAACTTGAATCTGCTGCAGGGCAATGTGGGCCTGGGTTATAGTTTCTAACCAAGGACACGCCAAGGAAAAGGGCGCCGCAATGGCGCCCTTTTATCCAGAAACACAAGGCAATCTAACTTGCGGAATCCTGTTTCTCTGCCGCCTGACTCAAGCCTAACATCATGGCCGTGACCGCCTTTGTTTGCGCTTCTCGATAGACCTTGTAGGCGGCATCGCTGTGTGTACCACCGATCTTGAATCGGGAGCCGCTGATGTGTTTTTTTATATCCACGGGAATACTCTGGTTCCAGACGGACTCTCCATTATGATAGATGGTGATATCGTCCACCAAGTTCACGTCCATCGTGTAATAGTGCGGAGTGAAAAGACCGACAACGGGAATAAGCCCCATGCCCAAGGTTTTTCCCAGATCGTAATGCACTATGGCCTCGTACTTATTCGGGGCAAGTGTGCTGATATCCGTCTCGACAGCCCACCCGCTAGAAGGGACGGTTTTGACCAATGTGGCCATGGCCCCAGATTGCTGCAAAGCGCTGCTCTCCAGTTTGTCGTAGTTCGACGTAAGCGCTTTCTTGGAAAAGGTCAGCTCGCGGCACTTATGTGTTAATTCCATGACGCATCCAGTGGTCTTGAAAGTTCCGTTCGTAACATTGGTCACTAGAGCAACATTCTTGTGCTGGACACTAGCCTGCGGCGTGACGCCGGAATAGTGCATGTTCGGTGTGGTCGCGCAGCCAGCGAGGCCGGCGGTGATTAGGGCGCCCAGGAGCGCATGTGCTTTCTTCATCTTGAAAACCCTCTTCGTTTTGCGGTTGCATTTTTGCCAGAGAAAATGTTAGCAAAACAATTGCTGGAAGTGAAGCGTATTTTGTAAAAAGTTGGAGATAATGTTACGCGCATTCATGAAGTTGTTCGTTCCATGTTGCATCTTTTATCAAGCCATGTTGTCGCTATCCAGTTCCATCTTGCATCTTTATACGACTTTTCATTTATACCCAACCACCCGTGCTGGCACACCCATATCCGCCCAGTCCTCTTCATGGCAGGTCAGCAGCAGGATCTGGTGCCGTTTGGCGGCGTCATTCAGGATGCGTTTCATCGCGTCCAGACGCATGATATCGCTGTGTGCCAGCACGTCATCCAGGATGATGAGCGTAGGGCGGCCGGCTTCTTTGAGCACGTCGGCATAGGCCAGCCGCATCAGCAGGGCAACTTGTTCCCTGGCACCAAAGCTGAGCGCCGAGAAAGAGGCTGATTCCACACCCAACAACCCGCGCTCGCGGTGGATCTCCACAGGCTCCAGATCCGTGCCCAATTGGAGGCGGGCGCCTGGAGACCAAAGCCGCAGATAGTGATCCACCCGGGCCTGTAACGGCGCCTGGAGCTTCTGCAAGAGCGCATCCCGGTGCCCTTCAATGAGTCCAGAGAGAAGCAAGAGGCCATCGACCCGGATTTTGAGGTGCCGCGCCCGTCGTTCCTTGGCCGCCAGGTCGGTTTCCTGCTCTGCCAGACGCTCCTCCAGCCCTTGCGCGCCGCTGGTCTCCAGTTGCGCTTCCAGCCGGCCCATACGCTCCGCACGTTCCCGGTGCCGTGTTTCCGCGATCTCCGCGCTTTTTGTGTAGCGGTCCGCGTCCTGTTGCAGCATGTCCGGATCTTCGCGGGAGAGTTGTTCGCGCAGGCGATTTTGCTGCAGGAGATTGTCACCCTGTTGGGCATCAAGAAGCTTGCTGCTCTCCACCCATTGTGGGAAAAGTGGTGCGGTCTCGCCAATCAACGCTTGCTGCTTCGCATGATTCGCCTGCAGTAGCTGTATCTCTGTCACCAAGCCGGCCTGTTCCGTTTCCGCCGCATGCAGCAATTCTGTTTGCAGCCGCCAGTGTTGCTCCGCCATCTCTCGGTTTTCCCGCGCCTCATCGAGCGAAACCATCTCGGTCGGCAGGGTAGTGCTGGAAAGCAACTGTTCCAGGTAGCCCAGCCGTTCACGACCTGCCGTGATCAGCCTGACCAGCGCCTCTGTCCCTTCAGGGGCTAGAGACTTCACCATGAAACGATCCTGTTCGATCTGCGCCTGTTCTCGCTGGATGGCGGCCCACAAGCGTTCCGCTTCGGGCATGGATTTGACGTGAGATTCCGCGAGCTTCATCGCCAACTCATGTTGCAACGACTCCTGGCGCTGATCCAGGTCGGATAACGCTTCTTCGCCCGGGGAAAGCTCCAGAGTGCCGATCTTGGGGATGTGAATCTGTACAGGCTTGGAGATAGACCACTCGCCTTCACCGTCGATGGCTGCCGATCCAATATGGATCTGGATACCGGGATCCAGTCGATAATGCATCTTGGTGGCCGATCGTTCGAGGCGGATCTGGTTTTCGCGGATCTGCTGTTCCAGCTCCCGCAATGCCGTCATGCCCTCAGCGCTGAGGTTCTGGCTCTTCAACCAGGCATCTGCAGCGACCAGACGAGACTCACAGGCTTGTGCCTGATCCAGCCGGGCCTGCTTCTCACCCAGGCTTGCTCGAAGATCCACGGCTTCCTGTTGCTGCGCATGGATTTCCTGCATCTGCCGGGCGCGCTGCTCCTGCTCACGGGCCATTTCCCATGCCGCTTTCGCCACACGATCCGCTTCACGCAACCCCTCTATGCGGGCGTCAACGGCTTCTGCTGTCGTTTTGCAGCGTTCCAGCTCCAGGGCAATTCTTGCGGCCTCCTCTTCGGCCATCTTGTGCTGCTTCTGATGGTTGGCCAACAGTTCGGCCTGGCTGCGAAGCCGCCCCAGTTCGTTTTCCAAGGTCTTCAGTTGCGCCGCGCATTCCAGGGCGGTTTTCAGGCGGTGCTGCACCGCTTCCGCCTGTGCGCGGAGCTGTGCCCATGGCTTATTTTGAATATCCTGGTGATGAGCGGCGCGCAAAAGGCCTAGCTCATCCACCTGCTCGCGGTAGCTCGCTATCCGCCCGCGTGTTTCCGCCATGTCGTTTTGCAAGACGGCAATGGCACTGAGAAGCGCGCTGTAGTCCCCGCGTGGTTTGCCACCAGCCGTCAGGAGTTCGCTCAACTGCCTGGTCACCGTGCCGGCCACCGCGTCTCCGTGCCGGCTGCCCAATGCTTCCATGGACTGGGGCAGGGCAGAGCGCAGGTGATCGACGGACGCCCGCACTGCGTCTTCCAGTTCATGGCCACGGCCTTGCTCAATCCAGAGCACCCCGGGTACACCCAGTTGCTCATCGCGGATACCGCCCTTGGCGGCCAGGGTGAAGCCCAATAGTTGCGCGAGACGATCTTCGGCGTCCTCGCCAGTTAGTGTTTCATCGCCCATTTTGAGGGAGCACGTCTTTTTTCCCAGGAACTGCTTTTCGAGAATGCAGGCTTGACCGTTCCAGCGAAAATGGATTTTTACTGCTGGAGCGACGTTGTGTACGCCCCAGGTGCCCAGATCCTCCACCTTGGAGGATCGGTACCGCTCCAGGAATGCTGCCCGTATGGCCCGGACGATGCTGCTTTTGCCAACTTCATTTGGGCCGGTAAAGAGGTTTAGGCCTGGTCCCAGATTCTCCAGAATCAGCGGTTCACGAAAACGGCGAACCTGCTCCATCTCCAATCGTTCTATCTGCATCACGCGGCCCCCTGTTGGTTCTGCAAAATATCGGCGAGGATGACCAGGGCTTCCGTGGCGGCCTCTTTCTGGTCTGGCACGACCGAGCGATCCCGCAGCTCGCCAATGACGTCGGACAAGTATCCATCGGCCTGCATGTTCGCAATGTCGGCATCCGTGGGCTGCAAGCGGATCTCTGCCAGGTCATATTCCAACGCTCGAACCCGGGCAGATGCGGCGGCCAGGTTCTCCAACAAGTGCTGGCGGGCGGTAATATCCAAGACTCCAGACAGATCCAGACGCACCACGAAGCGGCTATCCAAAGTGGAAAGCCATTCATCCAAAGCCTCCACGTCCTCTACGACCTGAAATTCCCGCTCCCACCGTACCCATTGGTACTGGCCAACCGGGTGCTGCGTCACCTGTGGAGCCATGCCGGGAGCGGCGATTTCGACCAACAAAACCTGCCCCGGATCATTGTCCACATAGCGTTCCGGTTCCGGCGTGCCGGAATACCAGGTGCGGGCGTTGATCTCCTTGCAGCCATGCCAGTCACCCAGCGCAAGATAATCCAACCGGGCGGTTTCCGCGCGGTCTGGCGCAATGGGGTTGGAGGAGTCGATACCTTCCGGCAGAACGCCTTGAACTGCCCCATGCGCCACCCCAATACGCAGGAGCCCTGGTGGTGTCTCCATGGCGTCCAAAGCGGCGCTGAGATCGTCGTTGGTCTGCCGCTGGGTTAACGGAGCGGGCAGGATGGCCACGCCCTGGTCGGGCAAGAGGATCGGAGCCGGACTCAGCAGCAAATGGATGTTCGGAGTGATCAGGCCCAGGCGATGCGCACGGGTCCACACGCTTTCCGCCAACGCCGCGTCATGGTTGCCGGGGAGCAAACACCATGGCCCGGCAAAGCCCTGCATGGCGAGGAAGAGGCGGCGAATGGTTCGATCGGTCACGGTCTGTGCATCGAACACGTCGCCGGCCACCACCACCAGGTCCACGCGCTCCTCCGTGGCCAGGGCGGCGATGCGCTCGACGGCGGTGGTGCGGGCTTCGGAAAGCGCGGCGGCGTCATCCGGCTCAAAGAAGGCGTAGGTTCTGCCGATTTGCCAGTCGGCCGTGTGTAGTAGCTTCACTCATCACCCCCAATAGAACCAAGACGTTCCACAATTTTCTGCGTCTCTACGCTCACCCGCACCACCCGCTGCACCAAATTGAAGATGTATGCAGGGTCATCATGCTCCCGGCACCAGTCGTTTGGATCGTTTTTGATGCCGCTATCCTTATCGGTTGTCACCTGATACCGTTCCATGATCCAGGCAATGGCCGGCTTGCCATTCACCACATAGTCGTAGGCTTCCAGCGGGATGCCCTTGATGGTGATATAGCCGTTGTACTGGATGGTGCTTTTGTCCTTCTCTCGACCGCCCAGGCTAGCAAAGGCCATCTTTTCAACACGGTAGAGGGAATACGGCGGCAGGTTCCTTGCGGAATCTTTGATGATGATCTCCAGCCCTGCATAGGGCTCTACGCTTTCATAATTCAGGTGCCAATAAGCCAGTTCTCGCCCGGCTTTGCTGAAAGCCCAGAAGTCCGGCGCAAAGGGAATCCGGGGCAGCATTTTCTTAAGGTCATTGGCGTAGCGTTCCCGATACTCTGGGGAGTGTAGGATACCGTAGACATAGTAGAAAATATCTTCCTTGCCGATGGCGATGTCTTGGTAATGGGCGCGGTAGTCGGTCAAGGCCGTATCGGTGATGGCGTCCTTGCGCGTGTAGCCGTCTGCATCCGCGTTAGGATCGGCGGGTTCATCAAAGAGACCCGCGTTCTGACCGGATGGGGCATGGGCTTTTTCGTAGTGGTATAGGGGAAAGCACTGGCCACCATGGATAACGTGTAGATTGGGAATGCAATCCGTAACTAAACATGAAAAAGGATTGCTCTCGCCAGGTCCAGGTATCGAAATAGCAAGGTTTTGGTGGTGAGCCGTTGGCATAAATAACTCCCATTTTCCTACAACTTCTATTAAAGACCTGTCAAAATAGATCCATTGTTTTGAAAATGGGCGGTAAACAGATATCCTTATTGCCAATTTGTTAAAGCTATGTGTTAATCCAGATAGGCATTGCTTTCTAAGTTGCCTTGTCCAGCTAATCTTGTTACCATCATCAAGCGAATCAACGCGCAATTTTGCTTGATAATTATAGTAGCTTAGTGTTCTTTCGACATGCTCCGCAAGTTTAATACCGCTAAGGTTATATACCCATGCATCCCGGTTGGTTTTTACGCCGTTGGAATAGATGGAAAATAGCGTCTGCTTTTGCTCACCAAGCTTATCCACCATGGCCATAAAGCTGCCAAAATCCTCACTTCGCTGATTTATCCAGTCCTGATTCTGATTGGGGCTAATCCGTTCCCATGGCACGTTCTCAACGCTTCCCATCTCGCTGATGATAGACAGCTTATCCTCTCGGCTGAGGTAATCCCCAATATCGCGGTAGTGGATCGCGCACTGCCCAGCTTTGGCGGGGTTCTTCACCAGCAGGGAGATGGCAATAGTTGCTCCACTACCTTGTCCGAAGATATTGCCCCCTTCACGTTTATCGAATTTCCGAAAATTCCCCCGTAGATTGAACACATAAACGCTCGTGAACTCCTCGGCTAGGGATTTGCGGAAGCCGTCCATCGTGTTTCCTTCAATCCAGCCGCCATTACTCACAAAGCAGATCACGCCCTGATCCTTGATGCGGTTTGAGGCCCAGCGAAAGGCGCGAATGTAGCTATCGTAGAGGCTGTTTTTGAGCGTGGCTGTGGAGTGGGCGACATAGGTGTCCCGAATACTCGCGTCCAACGCTTCGTACTTCTGGTTCTGGTTGTTGTCGTTGGCATCGCCCTGCCCAACGCTATATGGGGGGTTTCCCAAAATGCAGCGAATGTCGGCCCGGTTCTGCCGTTCGGCCCGCTCGCTGTTTTCCTGGGAAAACATCTCCGTCTTCGCTTGCCCCTTCTGCTCTCCCATCAGGAAGGTGTCGGTCAGCACGATTCCTGGAAATGGCGTATAATCCTGGCCGGACAGGTCATGATAGGCAGCCTCGATGTTGACGGCGGCGATGTAGTAGGCCAACAGCACGAGTTCATTGGCGTGCATCTCGTGGGCATACTTGAAGGGCAGCCGGTCGGGTGGAATCAGGCCGTTCTGGATCAGGCGCACCAGGAAGGTGCCGGTGCCGGTGAAAGGGTCCAGGATATGGACATGCTCATCGGCAAGCCCCACACCAAACTCCTGACGGAGTGCGACATCGGCGCTCTTGACGATGAAATCCACGATCTCAACCGGGGTATAGACGAGGCCCAGACGTTCCGCCATGCGCGGGAAGGCAGTACGAAAAAACTTGTCGTACAGTTCGACAATGACCTTTTGGCGGGCTTCCGGGTTGTCCAGCCCGGATACCCGGTCGCGCACGCTGGCATAGAAGGACTGAAGGGACTCCGATTCCTTCTCCAGCGCCTGCCCCTCCAGCACGTCGAGCATTCCCTGCATGGCCCGCGAAACAGGGTTGTGGCTGGTGAAGGCGTAGCCAGAAAACAGCGCGTCGAAAACCGGCCGAGTAACCACATGCTGTGCCAGCATTTCCACGGCTTCGTCACGGCTGATGCCGGGGTTGATGTTCTCCCGCAATCCATTCAGGAATGCGTCGAAAGCCGCCTGGTGTTCTGGGGTTGGGTGTTTCAGCAATGCCTCGATGCGCATTTTGTGCCGCTCGGCGATCTGCGCCACGTCCCGGGCCCAGTCCTCCCAGTAGCGGCGGTCACCACACTTCTGCACCACCTTGGCAAAGATGGCGTCCTTCCAGCGGTCCAGCTCGGGAAAGTTGAGTACGAAGCCGATCTGCTCCGGCTTTTTGCTCTTGTCGTCCTGGGGCAGAGATCCGCCACCGACGCCAATGACGTTGATCTTGCCATCCTTCTTCCGGTTCAGGTCGATGGTGGCAAACTCTTTGTCCAGGCGGTCGTCGTGGGCGCGCAGGGCATTGAGCACCTGCCAGACGACGCGGTATTTCTTGTTGTCGTCGAGGGCTTTTTCCGGTTCCTTGTCGGACGGAATCCCGATGGGCAGGATCACATAGCCGTATTTCTTGCCTGGGGCCTTGCGCATGACTCGGCCCACGGACTGCACCACATCCACCACGGAATCACGGGGGTTGAGGAAGATCACCGCGTCCAGGGCCGGCACGTCCACGCCCTCGGAGAGGCAGCGGGCGTTGCTGAGGATGCGGCAGACATTCTCCGAATTGCCGATGTTCTCTCGCAACCAATCCAACTCATGATTGCGCTTGAGCACATCCATCGTCCCGTCCACATGATGCGCTTCCAGCAGGGGCAGCCCGTCATCGGCCATCTGGAGTTGCTGCACGATGGCCTCGAACTCTTTGGCGATGAGCTTGGACGCCTTGATGTTGCCGGCGAAGGCCACGGCGGTTTTCATCGGCAGGGGGTCCCCGCTGAAGTCCACGGCATTGCTGGTGGCGGCGCGCTTGGCCAGGCCGTTCCAGCAGCCGACGATCTTCACGGCATCGTCCAGTTTCAGTTCATCGCTGGAATCGGCAATGCGGTCCTCCAGATCCTTGAGGATGGTTTCTTCATCCACGGCGAGGATCAACACCTTGTAGTCGGAGAGAAGATCCCGGCCCACGGCCTCCGCGAAGCTTAGGCGATGGAACACCGGACCATAGTGGGCCTCGTTGCTCATGGAATAGACCAGGTGGCCCTTTTCCTCCGCCTTTTGGCTCGCGTCCTCCTTGTAGATCTTGGGGGTGGCCGTCATGTAAAGGCGCTTTTTGGCGCGGATGTATTCGCCATCATGCACGCGCACGAAATTGGAGTCTTCCTCCCCAACGGCGGTCACGCCCGCCGTGCGGTGGGCCTCGTCGCAGATCACGAGATCGAAGTCCGGACACCCGGCTTGCTGGGCGGCCTGCACCACGTCGATGGACTGATAGGTGGAGAAGATCACGGTAATGCGGCCGTCATCCGCCGTGCGTTTCAGATGCGCGGCGAGTTTCTTGGTGTCGGTCGTGGCGGGATAGGCGAGGTCATGGACGCGGATATCCTCTTCGTCCTTGCCCACTTTGGTATCGGAGCACACGGCGTAGCAACGCAGCGGCGTATGCGCTTCGGCGGTCCATTCTCGAAGCGTCTGGGATAGGAGGGCCAGCGACGGCACCAGGAACAGGACATGACCGCCCGCTTGCACCATGGCTTCCATGATTGCCAGAGAGGTGTACGTTTTGCCCGTCCCGCAGGCCATGATGAGCTTGCCCCGGTCATGGACCTGAAAGCCACCCAGTACGGCATCATGGGCTTCCTGCTGATGGGGGCGGATCTGCTTGGCGGTCTTGCGGCGCAGATCTTCGGGTCGGTCCACGTTGAAGGCGGACCAGTCGATGGGGCTGTCGTCGAGATCCTGCACCCGCAGGCGGGAAACGGGGATCTGCTGATCCTGGAGGGCGTCCTCGGCGTTTTGGCTCCACTTGTCTGTCGTGGAAATGATGAGGCGGCTGGTGAAGCCGCCCTTGCCGGAGAGGGTGAAGAAGGTGCCCAGATCGGCCATGGGCAGGTATTGGTCTTCCGCGTAGAACTTGCACTGGATGGCGCAGAAGCCACTCCCATCGCGCTCCTCGGCCACCAGGTCAATGCCCAGATCCTTGGCGCTGAAACCTTGCTCCTCACGTTGCGGCCAGTCTTTCCAGAGCCAAACCCCGGAGAAGCGATCCGCGAACAGGGGATCAAGTCTCAGGTAGGCCGCCATCAGCCGCTCGAAGGAATCCCCCTTGCCGCGCTCGTCGGTGGCGTACTGGCGGAACTGCGCAAGAATGTCGTGGATGGTGGTGGCGGTCATGGAAGATTCCTTATCGATCAAAACTTTTGCAAATGGTACCACAAGCGCCAGCCGTGAACGGACTTGGGCGCAAGGTCGGAGAAGATGCTCATCGACGCCTCCGCGTTGGCAGTTTAACCACGATTCCGCCCTTATAAACGGGTGCATAGGCAGGGTCTTGATGGCGATGCCAGGCCACGTCCAAGAGATCCGACCTAGACTCCAGGTGGTAAACAAACTTCTGCCGTGCATCCATCGCTGGGTGCTGGTCCCCAAAAAGAGCAACCAGATTGCACACCATCACACTTCCGGCGCTTCCGCTCCAGCCGGAGCCTGTGGCTCGGCTGGAGCGGAAGCGCCGCCTCCTTTACGCATAAACATAGCCGTCTCCTTTTTGCAGGATACAAAGATACTTCGGGTGCGATTCCACTTTTTGGTTTGCACCCGAAACCACGAACGACGGACGGAAGCGGATAGCTACCCGTCCCGTGAAAGGCTTCCCTTTGGGCTTGGCACAACGCACCACGTCACCCGTCCGAAATCCTCGAAAGGACCGCGCTTGCGGTTTGTGCCCACGCGGAAATCCAAAGCGATTCAACCGTGCCCGTTGCCGCTCACCATGCCCAGCCGCCTGCATCGCCAGTGGCCTGTGCTCTAAATCGAGACGCACGTTCTCGCCCGATTCTCCAACACAGACGGCGTCAATCCAGTGTGCCTTCGGATACTGCTGTAGGGTTCGGTTGTACTTCGTCCTACCTCCGGTGCCGACTTCGACATTGAGGCCAGTAGCTTTCAATCGCTCGAACAACGCCCAGCGCGTGCTGTTGACGGCGGCAGCGTCTTTCAATGACGCCTTTGCCTGGGCCAGAATCCGTCGTAGGCGTTCCGGTGCTTTCGCCAAGAACACATCTACCGGCAGGTTTCCTTTGCGCTGGTTACAGTCGTGACAGGCGATGGCGAGATTGCTCACCCGGTCGCTGCCGCCTTTGGAGCGGGGATGAATATGCTCGATTTCGAGCGGCACATGCTCGGCATCGCAGTAGGCACACTTGCGGTTCCACTTCTCCAACAGATACTCCCGCACCTCGTAGCCAAAAAGCTCGCCGCGCTGGTACTCGACACCAGAGATTTCAGGTTTCTGCATGGTCTGGATGTCGAACCGCACCAACTCCTGCGAAATGGCCGCAAGAGGCGCCCAGCGCAACAGTCTCCGCACCCAGGCCATCGTCGTATCAACCCGATGCTGCAGGGATGGCGCAAGCCAACCTTTGGTGCGAGTGCGGTTCAGAAACCGGGGCGCACGGTAGCGCAAACGACCCCGGCGAAAGCGCCGGTGTGCTCGCCTGTCCGCCAGAGCTTTACGGATGGCAGCGCCACGATGTTGTAACTCCCCGGCCCAGACGACCATCTTGCGACGGCGGGCAAACTCCGCAACCAGCGCCATGCCGGTCGTCTTGCTGCCGGGGTCCAGCTTGAGGCGAGTTGGCTGTACAGCACCGCCTTCCCGCTCTCTCAAGATGATAGTGAAAGGATAGCGGCGAAACACCGCCGCCTTTCCCTTTCGCAACAGCTCCCGCGCCCGCGCCGGATGACAGGGCATAAGGGGGTTGCGATTTTTGTCAACAACAAATACACGATTTTGCATCACTACTCCTTGCAATCTCGGCCCGTTGACGGGCCGGTAAAGTGCGCCTCGGCAATGTTGATAAGGCTTTTTACGGCAAGGACACGGCTCATACTCCCGAATCGCTGTTTAATCCTTGCCGACAGAGCCTGGAACTGGCACACGCATTCCAGGGTGTCATGACCTCACCAACGTAGTCCCGGAACGCGGGACTGAGCCTGGTCAACCAAGAGCCTACAAGTTTCCTCACAAGCTCCGCTTATAGCCCATCAGGGCTTAGGGGGAGTGGTTGACCTGCCAAGACATGCAACGCCTCAAAGATCAGGTGTGCGTCCGATTCTTCGCAGCGCGGATCCAGACCAACATTTTCTCTATCGGCTTCCCGAAGCGCGTCAATAAGCCAAGCGCGTTCGCTTTCTGCTAAAATATGCACGATTTTCTCCTTTTAGTTAAACGCGACTTGCGCGGTTTCTCAATCCCATCATCTTCGCCGCCGCGAAAGTGAACAGGTATCCCTGCCCGCAGTCGGCGGCCAAATTCCTGGCCAACTCCAAATCTTCTTTGGTTTCGATCCACTCGATGACGCTTCTTGCCCCAATATCCTTGGCCATGTCGCAAATGCCTTGGACCACGGCGCGAGAGGGGCCATCCGTGCGCGCGGCCTGGAAAAGCCCGCCGTCTATCTTGATCCATTGAGCGCGGCTCACCGCCGATAGCCTGGCGTGGCCATCGAAACCCGCTCCAACATCGTCGATGGAGATGCCAACGCCCGTTCGCCGATGCAGGCTGCGTAGCTTTTTCGCGGCCTGCAGATGGTCTCCAGAGTCGTGCTCAGTCCATTCGATTGCCCATCGGCGGGCGTCGCGCTCGCCGAGAAAGCGCTCCGTGCCTTGCCAGATTTCCTGGTCCAGCACATGGCGCGTATCCAGGTTGAAAGCCGTAACCACTCCGTCCGCCGTTTCCTGGTCACAAGCGAACAGCCGTCGATAAAATGATCTCCATGCCGACGCGTCATCCGGGAATGGATCCTCTCGACAAAGGATTTCTTCCGCGATCGCGGCGCCGGAATCCAGGTCAACGATGGGCTCCCGGGCGATTCTGCACGACGGATATGGGCGTTGGTGAATTAGGCGCATGGTTACCCCCCGATGCGGAGTAAATATTCCGTTTCCGTCCAGACCGGAGTGCCCAGCGCTGCAGCTTTGCTGGTCTTGGACGCCCCTGGCTTTTCTCCAATCACCAGAACCGAAGTCTTGCCATTGACGCTCGATTGCACCTTGGCGCCCAACGCTTCCGCCTGGGTTTCCAACACCTCCCGATCTTTGCTGAAGGTGCCAGTGAACACCAGGTTCATGCCAGAGAACGGAAGTGGTTCAACGGCGCCCGCCGCCACTGAGGAAATCAATGGCACCCGCATCCGATCCCTAACCGCCTCGATCTCCATCCATCGCCACGTCAGGTCATAAGCGATGCAGAGAGCTGTCTTCTCGGCAAATCCATCTATCGCCATGATCTGCGCAGGCGTGATGCCATTGAGCGCATCCAGCCCCCCAATCGCGCGCAGCAAAGCCTTGCTGTCCCCGCGCCCCAGATATCGGATGCCAAATGCGGCCAGGAATCGCCAATCCTCAACGGGCGTACTCATGCAGCGTTCCATCTCCCGCTCCAGATTTTCCGCTTGCCCAGGACCGAAACCCATGCCTTCGAAGTCGGCGCGGGTCATGTTCAGCACGGCCAATATATCGGTAATGCCCGCCGCCACGATCTTCTCCACGGCTTTGGGGCCAAATCCATCCGCCGTACCCATGATCTTAAAAAAATGGCTGATTGCGCCTTCCGCCTGGGCTTCGCAATGCGGGTTGACGCAAGTGAGGTATTCGCCGTCCTCTTCCACGGGTCCGTTGCAGCAGGGACAAGCCGTGGGCACGTCCAGCGGGGCAGGGGACAGCACGTCCATGATGAAGGGAATCACTTCGCCGGAACGGATCATGGTGACCCGCGACCCCACGCCAAGCCCGTCCTTCCGCGCCTTCTGGAAGTTGTGGGCGGTGGCGCGACGAATGGTCGCCCCGGACAATTCCACCGGCTCGATCTCGATCACCGGGGTGATGCGGCCCGTGCGCCCCGTCTGCCAGACCACGCCAGTAACCGTCGTTTCTGCCGTTTCGCCTTTGGTTTTGTAGGCGATCTGCCAACGGTGGTGGTGATTGGTGCTGCCCAACGCGGCGCGCAGCTCCGGTTCTTCCACTTCGATGACGATACCGTCGGTGTCATACGGGGTATTCTTGCGTATGTCTTCCGAGATGTGCGCGATGTCTCGCAGAATGGTGTCCTTATCGGCATAGAAACGGGGCAGATTGGCATAAGGAACGAAGTGCGCCATACCGGATTCTTTTACCATGCGGTGGTGATCCTTTTCCGTGTCGGCCCCCACAAAACCCACCATGAAATTTCGTGGATGCTTAAAGCCCAACGGAACCAGATGCTCCTCGAAAAAGTCCTTTGGCATGACGATCTCACCGGGGCCGTCCACATCCGCGCCGACAATCTTCAGTCCTCGCGCAAACGCCTTGCCGATATCCTCCCCCTGCAACCCGTTCCCGCGCGTCGCCAGATCCACGCCATGCGCACGGTCCCGGCTGCCGGCCAGGCCGTCCAGCTTTGCTGTCATCGCATAGATGACCTCATCCATGCCCAACCGGGCCGCCTGACGGGTCACCGCGCTGAAATATCGAATCAGGTCACCTTCCGTATAGGCCTTCTCCGTAGACAACATCGGCGCGTGATGACGCACCTTGGCGCCGCCAAAGATGTTTTCTGGTTCGGGTTCCACGGCCTGCAGATAGGGATGGTCGGGCTGCTCACGGCGAAGACGTTCCACCAGCGCATCGTACTCGGCGTCGCTCATGATCGGAGCGCCGGCGCGGTAGGCGGCATTAGCTTCCTCCAGCTTGTGTACGAGGCTCATTGGCAACCTCCGCAGTCTGCCGTTTCCAGCGCGTTGACCGTAACCGATGAGCCGCATACGGAATAGGGTGCTCCAGCATCCAGCAATCCCATGCTAATGGCGTTTTGTATGCGATCCGCCGTTGCTTTTACCAGGATATCTTCTGATGTAAGACCCACATCAACCAGATCCGCGAATACCTCAATCTTGATGCGCATGTGCCGTCCTTGTTTTGCGTTGTTCATGCACTAAATCTACGCGACGAAAGAACCAATGTCAACAATAAAACCCATATAAAACATTGTGCTATGATTTTCCATCATGGAAATAAATCATCTGCATTTATTGGCCAGATGCAACATGGAAAATAATTGATAGACGAGCCCTGCCAATGAAAACAACAAGGTAACCCATGCCAGCGACGGCAATATACCACTGCCATGTATTTCCATCATGGAAAGCGTTGCGAGCCCGGCCCAAAGCAGGAGCATCAAGAACGCAAACCACGGTTTTGTCTTTTCCAACATGGAAATCACTGAATCCTTTTGGTCGTTTTTGGTGAAAGAATCTGGCTGGCAATGGATAACAAGGCGGCCCTGGGCAATGTGATTTTCAGGGTGAGCGGTTCTTCGCCGTGGATCACGACAGGGAAATTCTCCTGGTCGGGACGCGACAGGGCTTCCTGAGCCGCATTCAGAATGCGCTCCTGGCCAGAGGGAAAAATGGCCAGAATGGCGTTGATGGATTCGCCATCCCCAAACATGATCTGCAAAAAATCTGAATCCAAGATGGGTTCCTTTTCTATGGCTTTTCTGTTTGTTGTCCAGATCGTTCGAGCATGGCCTGAATCGCGTTGGCCAAATCATCCCGCCCGGCCGCGTGAGCTTCTTCGATGTATTGAGGCCAGAGGTCTTGGCGTTGCCCGCGCAACAGGTTGGTCCACGGCGAGACCAGCAGCAGGCCACCATAGCCGCTGGGGTCGCGCTCCATGTCGGGCTTGGGCGGCACACCGGGTTGGGGAAAGCCTTGCGGAATGATCCGCTCCAGCACCTCGAAAAACAGGATCAAGCTCAGCGTGGTCCCGAGTATCCAGTAGGGCATTGTCGTGCGCGTCGCGCCGTCTATCGCAACCCAGAAAATCAACGCCACCGTGGATACGGCGTACCAATGCAAGGGGCCGGACCAATCCGGCCCCTTGTTCAGCGGTGTCAACCAGCCGGTTTCTATGCCGTCGCCACAAAACGCAAAGCAAGCGATGAGGGGCCAAAAGGCCAGCTCAATCCATCCGCCAAAATCCTGGTTGGCCACCATGCCCCACAAATTTTGGAAGAATCCGCCAGCAAAATGCACAGTCGGAAACCGCAGCGCGATCATGATCCATAAACCAACCAATATCGGCCAGCCAGCCATCCGCGCAATGCGTGTCTCGGCCCAGCGGAATCGGTTGGCTGAACAGATTACAGGGTTCGACATGGCCTGGACCCCTGGAGTCGCCGCTGGGCAATCCGCCGCCTCAAGAGGTGCCCCCAATGGAATTTGCAGCACGCCGAGCAGATTCTGACGGTTCTCGCTCAATTCTCGGCCCGGTGAAGTGTGAGCTGTTTAACCGGCAAATCGTGTCCTGCGAGAGCTCGACATGATAACGGTATCCCCAATCATCATCGAAATCCTCAGCAAAACTTGCGCCGCGCTCCAACTCGTCGGCAGCCATGCGCAAAGCAGCCGCCAAGTCAGCCAAGGTATTGTCCTGGCGCCCCTGCACCGTGACGTGCAAGTGCTGCAGCGGGTAATTCTTTTTCATCCAATCGTTTAGCATGGTGACTCTCCTTTTTTGTTTTCCAACAGCGTGCGAACTTGCGTGATCACCTCATCCAGATGATCACGCACATCTTTGAGCGTGTACCGCAATATCCACCAATGGTGGCCAACCAGGATGTTCTGCCGCGCGGCACCGCCACGAAACCCGGCATAAGAAAAGCCGTGATGGCGATAGCCGTCGAACTCGATGCCCACTTTTTCTGCGGGAAATGCAAAGTCGATACGAAACCGCCGGCCTGGTACGGGCCGATATTCGCGCACCACTCGTCCCGGGAACAGCCTATCCAGTTCTTCGCCCAGCCGGTCAGCGTAAGGGGAGAGGGAGGTGGCCGCTTGCCCACTCTTTCCATTTTTTTTCCTGGCGCCGGTCATTCCGTATTGCGCCATGATGCGCGCACGAACATCCGGCGCCAGGTCGTTCAGCGTGATGCGAGCCATAAAATCAGTTGTTTGGTGTGCAGACGTATCCCGCAGGACACGGCGGGTTATTAGCCGGTGGCGCGTAATAACCGGATTGTGGCTGCTGGTATTGTGGCTGGCTCCTGTTGTGCCCCACGGCATACCCAGCCAGTCCACCCACGCCAGCGCCGATGGCGGCACCGGCCAGGGGTGATCCAGTCTGGTTGCCAATCACGGCCCCGGCCAGCGCTCCCAGAAGCGCCCCGCCGCCCGTGTCGGCTGTAGTACCGTTGCTGGCATAGGGGTTGTTGGCGCAACCCGCCAGGGCCAGAACGCCGATCAAAAGAAAAACCTGAGTTTTACGCATGAGGATTCTCCTGAATGGTGGATGACGTTAAAGCGCGTAACGCCATGCCTGGGTTTGTATCTGATTTTCTGACCCATTGAAGATATGTCATGATGAGGCGAGCAAACCAGGCAATGGCCCATGAAAACAGAAAAAACCCGCGAACGAGTATGGCAATGTTGTCCGCCACCTTGCCAAATGGTGGATATGGATGATGATGGATGGATGCCATGATTTGTGCATAGGTGTCCTGCCCTATGCCGTGCAGCACCATGGGCAAGGTAATGATCACCAACCCGATCATAACCATGAACGCCAGCGGCAAGGCAAAGATCGCTTGCGCGAGCAGAATCATGATGTTGTTTGTCACATCATTAAATGCCTGCTCCATGGCGCCTTTTGTAAGAACTATCTGAATTTTACGCATGATTATTCTCCTGTCGGTTCATCTTGTTGGGAAAAGTCCGCATCCGCCGCACATTTTCAATCTTGATAAGGCAACCACATGATTCGGAAACCCAACGACCCCAGGAGCGGACTTCCGAAGCTGATTGCCTTCATGTAGTTCGTGTACGACGCATACGAATTCAAGCGCGGACACGGAAAATAGACCAAAGACAATGAAGCCTATTATGCGCGTTCCGAATCTCAATCGCGCAAGACTGCGTTCAATGTCATCCACATCACGCATGAGGATTCTCCTGTTGGTACGTTTTGCTGGGAAGCGCTTGAATGAGGTAGCGGTCATTTCCCAACTGAGTGATTTCCGCCGCAGGGATAAAACCCCATGTAACACTGATAAATGTCATGATCATCCAAAATGAGACCGCTATAGCGGCTGGCCACCCGGGAAAACCAAGATTAGTCAACCACGATAAGAAAAGCGCCGGTGGAAATGCTGCCGCAGCGACCAATCGACAGACCAAAAGGCCATTACCACTCCAACCCAAGATGTTACACGGCTCGAATAACTGATCAGACATGCTTATCCCCCATAAATCCAAGAATCACCCATAATTAAACTTCACCAGAGCCCCAAGAGACTGGCAAAGCGAATTAGCAAGGGTCATGGCGTCCACCCAGTTCGTTACGCCAGGGACAATCTCAAAGACACCGGCTTCTGGCAATTGCAAACTGGGTGTGTCCGCACGGCAAACGCTCATTGTAATAGAAAATCCTCCATGGATTTTATCCTTCGGCGCCGTCGTCGGATCGAAGTCCATCGCCAGATATTCTGTGACGCAGTGCCGATAGGCGTACATCCTCATGACGGGCCGATCACCGCAACGCCGACGGATGGCGTCCGCCATCTGATTGATCCAATCCTTTGTGGCAGGATTCAGCGGTTTGCCCTCAAATGTCAGCACGGTTGTGTTATTCATGTATCGATCCCAACTTGAGTTTTTTGGCGCAAGTAACGATAGCCCGTTTATCTCCTGGGACTGCGCCGATGGACAATGCCATAGTCCTTTTGCTCACCGTTATATCGTAATGCCAGTATTGGCCGCGATCTTGAAACCATGATCTGCGAAGCCCTAGTTTTTCAGCGAAATCGTGTAATTCCGGCAACGTATCAGCGACCATGTGGCACCACAACTTTCCACGCCACGGTATTTGCTCGTTATCCACATAGACGGTCATAAATACCCTCTTACAATTGGTTTGCGCTCAACGCCACAGCTACCGGCCGCACCCAGATGGGCATGGCATTGAGCGTGAAAGTTTCCCCGGCCCATGCCAGGAGCAGGGTTTGCCCCATCACCCCGGCGATGGCCTCCGCCGCTGGCGGGGGAACCGCGTTTCCAATATGTTCACGCCAGGTCGAATCGCTGAGGCCTTCCAACTCCAGATGCTCTTCGGGGTCCACCAGCCCTTGCAGGACAGCCAGCTCCAGGGTGGTAAACGGCCGATGCCAGGTGCCGTCCAGGGCGCGGATGGTGGCCACCAGTTTGGCGCTCTGAGCGGGCATTTCGTCAGCCTCGTTTGTCTCATTCCCGGTCGAAAAACAGGAAGCGCGTGGATCCGCCACGCTCCACTTGCCGTTATCATGCCCGGCTGCCGCCGATACCGCCCCGCAGGCAACCGTCCACGGCACAACACCGTAATGGGCCGCCGTGAGATAATTATCGCCTTTGGTACGGGTCAGGCCCGTGCGGGGATCAGCTACAGCGAGGGCACCACCAGCCACATGGGATGCGCCCACGACGGTTTTGCTCACGCTGTCCCATGGGACGATGCGATATATGTTCTGGTGCGTAGTGCTCTTGTAGCCTGGTCGCGGGTCGGCGACCGCGTACCGGCCACCGCCTGGCGCGGATTGCCCGCTGATAGCACCGATGCTGTCTTCCCAATCCCGGACACCGTACTGGCCATACTCAGCGGATCCGCAGAAACGTGGGTCGGCCACAGCGTAACGCCCATTAGTGACACCGCCGCGCCCCGAAATGGTCCCGCTCGGAGCATTCCAGGCATTGACGCCCAGGTAGTGGGCGCGGCGCTCCGGCAGAATCAAATAATCCTTGAGGGTTCCATCCTGGACCGCTAGTTTGTTGAGTGATCGCCAATCGCCGCCAGCCTCCACGAAGGCCAGACGCACCCAGGTCTTCCATTGCAGAGAAGGGACTCGGTGCATGGCGCCGCCGACGGGATCTCCAGGCATGGGCATCCGGCCGAGAAGGTCGCCCACGGCCAGCAAGGGGCGCTTTTCCGGCTCATAGAGGAAGGGCGGCACCTTCTCCATATGCCGGGCCACCAGCAGGAACCGCTTGCGGGATTGGGCGAGGCCGCCCAGCTCGCCGCAGTCGTGGGTGGTCTCGGCGACCGCGTAGCCGTAGCGACACAGCAACCCGCCAATCTGATCCAGCAAGTGTCGGCCCCGGTTCTGGATCCGGGGCACGTTTTCCAGAATCACGAACTCCGGCAGATCCTCCTTCCAGGCCTCCAGGGTCAGCCAGATGCCGCGCACGGTCAGCCGGTTGAGGGCTTGGTATTTCTCGGTCTTGCTCTTGCCTTCGGAAAGCAGCCCGGAGAATGCCTTGCACGGCGGGCTGGTAAAGACGATATGTGGGCGCTCATTGCCAGCCGCTTTGTGGATGTCCTCCGGCGTCGCCTCGCACCATCCCGCAGGCGGCTCATCGCCATGAAAGGCGCGGTACTGATCCCGGTCGAAGAGATCGAGGACAGTACCCGGCACGCCGGAGATGCGCGAGAAATCGGCGATGGCCCGCGCGTCCGAATCTATGCCGCCTAGACAGCGGAAACGGGCCCGCATGGAGCCGACACGGGCCTGTCCGCGATTGAAGCCGGCGGCCCCGCCGCCCAAGCCGCAGAACAGATGGAAATGACGGATTTCGCGGAAGCTATTCATGATGACGCCCGCATTAGCCCATTGCAGTGGGACAATCTCCGCTGTTCGGTGAGGATCTTTTCCAGCCGATCCGCCAATCGTTCCAGGCGCCGCAAATCGCCGCGCTTCGCATATCCAGGAACTGAGCGCACATAGGCGCGGGCCCGCAAAATGAGGGATGCTGAGTTCATCGTTTTTAATCTCCCATGCTTTCGTTAACGGTTTTGCTGCTCAACAGATGCAAAGCATCTCGAAGCGCCGCTTGTATCTCTTCCATCTGATTCCGCAAGATCGGGTCCGGCAACTGGCGCAGCTTTGGATCCAGCAGGCTTCGCCAATACCTCAGCCGCCATTCCAGCATTGAGCGCTCGCCGGTTTGTCTGACCAACCCGGCCGCTGCCCATTGGCCGACAGTGCGCATCAGGCAGCGCCTCGCGTGCGGTGCAGAAAGGTGCCCACCAGCACTGGGAAATCCATGATGTCATCAATGACCGTCGCACCGTATTCCGGTGCCTCCAACCCCTGATAACCGCGATCCAGCAAGACGGCCAAATCCGTCACCCCGATGGCCGCGTTGACATTGGCCGGGTGGTCATCCAAAAAGGCCACCGCGCCAAGGCGCCGCAACACCGACGCTTTGGCTGCGAAGGGCGTGACGCATTCCCGGCCCATCTCGCCAACGCAGACAATTCGTCTTGGCTGAACTAAGCCCATCAGCGAATGCTCCCGCGCTATCTGGTGTCGGGGATCCACACTGGTCACCGCCCATACCTCACCACCCAGGTCTTCTAGTGCGCGGATCAGGTCTGCCGCATGTGGGTACACCGGAAGGCGATGCCATTCATCCGCGTGATATGCCCGCCATACCTGGTTATATTCCAGCAGATTTAATCCGTACCGCTCCCGCAAGCTATGCGCTTCACTGGCCCGTGGGACGCTTCGGCCCAGCACCCACTCGGCGCATTGCTGCCAGTGCGCATCGAAATCCGTGAAAATTCCGTCTACATCCACCGCTATTTTTGGTTTTTCGTACATGATTCCTGCCTCACCAGGCCGGAGGCCTGCACCCGTTCAAATAGGGCATAGCGCCGTTTGCGCGCCTCGCGCCGGCGGTGCTCGTCCATCAGCATCTTTTCCAGTTCACTGTCCATTCTGGCCCCCTGTTGAGCCGGGTTGCCCCGGCCTTGAGCCTTACGCGGCCGACTTGCTGGCTTTGAACGTCAGCACCTTGCGCTCGGGTATTTCCAACTCGGCGCCCGTTTGCGGATTGCGTCCCATGCGGGCGGCACGATGTATCTGCTGGAAAGTGCCAAACTGTTGAATACGGACCTTGTGGCCTTCCGATACCAGTTCCACAATGGATTCCACCAGATGCTGCACGATGTCCTCCGCCTTGCGGACCGTTGGCGCCAGGCCCGCGTCCACCAAACTTTTGGCCAGATCCTTTTTCCCACTGACTTCACTCATAACAACCTCCTTGTTGAACCGGATCATCCCCGGTCAGATATTGGCGGATTCCGCCCCTTTGCCGACAGATGCCCGCTTTTTTCTCGCGGATGCCGGCGCACACGACACAACGCACCGCTTGTACTGCCTGAACTCGTTCTGGCGGGATCACGTCGGCACAGTCGAGGCAATATCGGTTGCCCGACACGTCCTCGTCTGGTTTTTCGCTGGCCTGCATGGCTTGCCGCGCCACCGAAACTCGCCAGGCCCGCTCCCGCTCCGCAAGGCCGGCGGCGATATCCAGTATGTCGGAAGGCAAATCGCTCACTTTTTCAATCCTTCCGGATGCAGATCCGCCAATTCCTGTAATTCCTGCTGAATCCTGGAATGTTCAGCATCTACGGCTTGACGCTGCTTTTCCCATGCGCCCAAAAGATCATGGTCATTGGATTCCAGCGTGTACCCACCACGAACCGCACTTCGAAGATGGGTGTCAAAATCAACGCATTTTCCACGCGCACGAATCTGGTCGCCGCTCAACAGCGCCAACACCGGCGTTCTTGCTCCGCTAACCGGGTGAATCAGGGCGCCGATGGTTTCCGGTTCCATGACGTCAAAACCCGTCCTCTGGGATTTCCGTAAACCCAGGGTCGGCGGGATCGACAGGAAAGGGCGGAACATCGTCATCCGGAAACGTCGGCGCCTCGTTTCCGCCCGTGGCGATCAAGGGCGTACCGGAGTCCGCCAACGCGCGGCCTTCGTCGGTGGTTTCCTGGCGGTGAGGAAGGAAGGGAGCAAGGATTTCCTGCCCGCGCACCTGGAAATCGTCTAATTCGCCCGGCATAAAGGCCAGAATCCCTTCGCGACCCTCGATCTCTTCCCGGTAATACTGGTCCAATACGGCCAGCGCCTGGGCATAGGTCAGGCCGAAGCCACGGTTTTTGTCAAAAGCGCGCACAAACGCCTGGCGTTCTTCCTTGGTCCCCATAACCGTTCTCCCTTCTTTTTGAGCCTTGAGATCATCCCGCCGCATAATCATTGCTTTGCGCTTCGCGTCCAGGGCGTCAAGACGTCCCTCGACTTCCGCAATGCGCTCCTCAATGGGACGCTTGACCCTGGTTACAGTAGATTCCGGCATTTTGCCCTCCTTGTGGTGTTTACTTGCTACGATGTGTTAAATATACTATCTTACTTTGGCTCGTCAAGCAAGTTTGCTAGGGAGATACGGGAAAAATGACGGTTTCGAGAAGAAATGCATTCCGCGCGGCGGCAGAATGTCGCGGGGAAGAGGTGCTGGCATTCCCTACGGAAGCTGGACCGGAAGGCATTCTCGTCTCCGGCAGTCCGGAAAGCATCGAACGGCTTCGGTGCATTTTGGATGATTACCAAATGGCGCAGGCCATTGCTACGGATCTGGGCGAACTGGTCGCCCAGTCCATGCTAATATAAGGAGATACATCATGGAATGGAAAGTTCACAAGTTGACGGATTCACCCAAGCGACTGGCCCTGATCGGGGCTGCTACCTTTATCGCGCTCACCCTGGCGTTGTTGGCCGCCACTCACTTCACACCTGCAAAAGCACCGGCGAGCCATCCGGCGCCCGTTGCAGCCAAGGCGAAACCCTAATCACGCCGATTCCACAACGCATCGTCGGCAGCATCGCCACTGTGGCGATGCTGTACGGCATGATGCTGGCCTTCGATGTCGATTGCTGGCCATTGGTGGCCTTTCTGATCCCTGTTTCCTTGGCGACTGCGGGGATCGGATTCTTTGCCGTCGATCGCTAAACGCAGATCAGAACCCGAACAGGACCAGATAGCCCAACGTCAGGGCGAACAATCCCAATCCCAGTCCGATACCCAGGCTTTCCCAACCTCTGATGTACAAAGGGCGGACGGATTTTGGAACAGGCATCCGAACCGGATCCGACCAGGGATCCGACTGTCCGCTCGGCGCGGCATTTGATACCCAGCGTTGCCCTACGGAGACCCATTTTCGCCAGTCAGACATCGGGTTTCACGATCTCCAGTGCCGCGCCAATCCTTCCCGCGCGATAGCGCAAGAACTGGTAGAGTATCGACAAGCTCGCATAACGGCGATGCCTGGGGTTGGTTCCTGGAACCTTTACCCCGGTCTGAATAGGCTTAACGCGTAAAAAGTCCACACGTTGAAAAATGTCTACGGCGATTTTCCGGTAGATGTCCGCCCGCCAGCGGTTGAATTTGCGATACACCACATTATCCTGCCCAGCAATGGATAGCCCATAAGCGCGCCGACCACGGCGAATCGCCCCGGGCGGCAGATGATAAGCGCGGGTTTCCGTCTTGCCGTTTTGATGGACGATCTTCAGGCTTGCCACCAGCAGACTGCCGTTGGGCTCCAGTTTCCAGTACGGAGTGAGGATCCCGGTACGCTTGACCACACGCAGATCAGGGTCCGGCAGGCGTACCGATATTCCGAAGTACCAAGTGTAGCCTAGTATTTTTCCATTCACCACGCGCGGGGTGCAGATCAGATAACAACGCTGCAGCAGTCCTTCTTTCGGGATCGGGCGGTGCAGGATGAACCGGAACCGCAGTCGGGGCTTATCCTTGTCCGAGTATAAAGGCATCACCATTTCCGCGACCGGATGGGGGCCGTCTTCGATGATTTTGACCTGGGCGCGATATTTCTCATCACGTTCCAGAATTTCTTCCCAGGGGATTTCTTTCGGAGTCGTCAAAAAGAAGCCGCCCAATATCCCACTGCGCCATGGGCGCTTGCGAAAGCGGGGCTTTTCCTGCTCACCGCCGGCTTTGTAGGATTTGCGCCGGTAGACTCCCTTGGTCCATGATCCCACCATTTGCCGGGTAGGGGTCCAGAGATAACGCAAATCCTGATTGACGGACTTGCGCGCTTCCTGAACATCGGGGGTTTGACAGGATTGGAGATAAATATCCATCACCTTCATGGCGGCGGCGCGCGCTTCCGGTTCTTGTGATGGGTCCAGATAGGCGCGATAGCGGTAAACACGGCGCACGGGCTTCTTCCTCTTCGGTGGTAGGGTATCCTTCATGCTTTCATCGCTCATAATATACTACACATCCCCAGTTGGACAGATGGCCTTAATATAGTATATTAATTAGCTATAGAGGAAGCTCTCTTTTTTGGACGACCCAGGAGGACGAAATGGGCGAGGCCGAATTTTACGATCAGGTGGCCATTCAGGTGGCGGTGGCCTTGGCGCAGAACGCTGACCGCGCGGCGTGCATGATTAGCGCAAAGGCCAGTGACGTCGCCTACGAAATGCTGCGAAGCCGGCGCGAACACCTGGGGCTGGAAACACTCGAGATCAACCGCGAGGTCAAAGCCCCGGCATGAGTGCGGAAGATCTAAAGCTGGGCGGGCATGAGGACACTCTGGCGCTGAGCGCCTTGGCGGCGGCCATCGCCGCCTGCGGGCCATACATCACGCAGGGCGGAGCTGACTGGAAACTGGCTACTGGAGCACTGGCGGGATTCTCTGGGCTCTACATGGCGGAACGCTTCCACAAGCGGTGGATGCATTCCGCGCGGGCCTATCTGCCACGGGACCAGCAGGGACGGGTGCAGACCAATGACAAACTGGTATCTCACCCAGGCGCTCTCTCGGCAAATCATGAAGACCGGTATCTGGAGGACGCCCTGCTGCTGGGATACATGACCGACACCGGATTGCCGTACTACCTGCCCACGCTGGGCGACGCGCGGCCCGGTAACGACCCGGCCAATCCACCGAACGATCACGTCTTCATCACCGGAATGTCGGGCGTCGGCAAAACGGTTGCCGCCAGCCTCATGATGTTCCAGCAAATCCAGAAGGGCGGTGGTGTCATTTTCGCCGATGGAAAAATCGACTCCACCAATATCGAATCCCTATGGTACATGCTGAAGTGGTGCGGGCGGGAAGATGATCTCGTGGTGATCCACCCGGGAGACCCTTCATTCAGCGCCAAATACAACCCGATCTTGATCGGCGATCCGGACGAAATCGCCTCGCGAATCATGTCGGCCGTGCCCAAAGCGCAGAACAGCGCCGGCGCGGACTTTTACCGGAACTCCGGCATGCAGGCCGTATCCGCCCTGGTCGCCGCGTTGCAACGAGGCGGATACGCCTTTACGCCGGCGGATATTTCCCTTCTTTTGCTCAGCCCAACGGAACTGGAAAAACTGCCCAATCTGCCCGGCATCCGGGGCACCGAAGAAGGCCGAGTGGTCAATCTCTTCATCAACCGGTTCAGGGTGGCCAACCGGAACGGCTCCGGCGGCAGCATCATTGATGTGAACAAGGTCAAGGAGCTGTTCGGCGGCATCGGCGGCCGCATGGGCCTGATGGGTTCCGGGAACTTCGGCAAGGTAGCCAATACGACGCGGCCCGATGTGAACCTGTTCGACTGCATCATGCAAAACAAGGTGATCTATCTGCCATTGCCCACCATGGGCAAGGAAGAAACGGCGGCGGATTTCGCCAAAATGTTCGTCGGCGACTACCGTACGGCGGTTTCCTGGATCCAGGCATTGCCCGTCCGGCTGCGGCCCAATCCGCCCACATTGTTCTTTGGTGACGAACCCGGCTCGTTCCTTTCGGAAAATTGGGACCGGTTGTTCGAGCAGGCGCGATCCGCGCGCCAGCGCCTGATGCTGAGCCCGCAGACCAAAGCCAATCTGGACGCCGTCGCCTTAACCCTGTTTCCGAAGTTGGCCGGCAACTGCGCCACCAAACTGCTGTTCCAGCAAGGTGACCAGGAAACCGCCGAATGGGCTGCGGACCTGATCGGCATGAAACTCGGGGTGTTGCGCACCTTGACGGAGAGCTCTCAGGACTCTGCTTCTGGATCCTCATCCGACATCGAGGGCACGGCCAGCGCCGGAGCCGGAACTGGCACCAGCGAAGGCGCGCGGCACCAGGAGATGTATCGGGTGTCTCCCGATGACCTAAAGCAGCTCGGCAAAGGTGAGTGCGTGGTCTACTGGTCCGGGAAAACCCGGCACCATTTGATCGTCCCGATGATCGACTTTTCCAGCCGGTTCAAGAAATGGGCAGGATCACCCCGCATCTTTGCTCCGGAAAACCCCCGGCGACCACGTCCTTACACACGGGACTACGGCATTTATCAACGCCTGGACCAGGTGCTCAAGGCGGATCAGGAATACATCAATGCCCAAACGGTCAAGAAGGAAAAGGGGGACAAAAAGTGACGCGACCTGCCCAGGAGAAAACCGATGACCGCCTCCATATACACCATGCCACCGCCACCGGTGGCCCCGATACAGGCTCCCGCACAGACCAGCATCGCGCCACCCCCGGCACCGAACTTCACGCCGGCGGCACCCCAGCCGGCGCCGTTACCCCCGTCCGGGGCAGCGACACCAGCGGCATCCATGCACGCGGTCACCGCACCGGCGATCTCGCACCATGTAGCCCATCCTCTTCTTTGGGGGATGGGCCCGCACGGTCTGTTTCTGGGGATGCTGGTGCTGGTGCTACTGTTCGTACTGCTTTGGATGCCGGCGACCAGAGATCTGTTGAAAGGATTTTTTGGGACGCTTGTGATTCCGGTCTTTTCGGCGATGGTGGTCTTAATCTTTCGGCGGATGAGCAAGATGACGATTGTGATCGTGGAGAGTCACAAGATATTCCTGATCAATCTCTTTTCTTCTCACAAAAAAATCTTCCCGGACCTGCAGGACGAAGAGTAAGCCGGGAGGCACGTTATTATTTGGAAGAGATTCATGACACGGCGGGGGATACCGGGGTTGCCGCCTTTCTGTATATACGCGGCCATGTGGACAATATTTTTTCCGATGGACAGAAGACGCGCCGCGCCGGGAAGGAAAAGGCGGAGTCCATACAATGGATGTTCTGCCTGGATGCCAACGCCGAAAACGAGCAACCGCGCTTTGATGACTGCTGTGCCGTGTTGCACGCGGAAAGCTGGATGATTCGACTGCGGACCCATCTGGAATTCTGGAAGCGCCAAGTCGTTTTCAGCAACGAAATCCAGGGCTTTGTTCTGCCGGTGCCCACCGCCGTGGTCAACATGGCTTACGGCTGCGCTGGCGACTATGGCATTTGGGTTTGTCGGCGGCTTTGGCAATGGCCCGGCATGCCGGTTTCCCAACTGATTGGCCATCATGGCGCGCCTCCCGAAGGGATTCTTCTGGATGTCCTGGAAAAGCTGTCCCACAAAGGCATCATCGTCGGCGACTTCTCTGGACACTACTATTATTGCGTAGGGCACAGCCCCGTGCGTCCGGATGGACGCATCGACCAGCGATCATGGATTCGCTTATGGAGGTGAATATGGATACGGAAGATTGCCGCAAGGCATGGATGGCGCAAACCGTCCGGCATATCAAAACTGGCACCCTTGGAGTGGTGACGAAGGTGCGTGACCCCGGCCCACACGAAGCAGCGGAGCCGTATGTCACCATTACGCTGTTCGATGATGGATTTGTCACCTGGAACGCGCGGCGGTTTCTGGACGGCTTTCTTCTGATCCCCGACGAAGGGGAGAGTAGGGCGGATCCGTACCGGGGCGACATCGGGCTTTCCCGTGAGGATCCCTATTTTTCCATTCTGGAAAGCCGTGCCAGAAAATATGCGGAGCTGGCCGGCACTGGGCCAGAGGATTTGCAGGACCTGCTGGCGACCGTCGAGCGGGGCGAATGGGTGCGTGTGCCACCGATAGACCCGCGTGTGGCCCGCTACACCAACAGTCCCTTGCCCTGGATTTTCTAAGTGATCGCAGCTCCGCATCGCCGGCTGGTATCTTCGCTCGTCATCGTCACCACATTCTGGATGACGGTGGGCACCCTGATTTTTGTCTATCGTCACAATCTCTTTCAGGATTACGCGCTGCTGGTCATCCTCTTGTTCCACACGCTGGGGCGCCTGGCTTGGGTGGCCGCATTTCTGCTGGCCAGCGCCGGGCTCGCCCTGTTGATTCGGTCCGCCGACATTTTTACGGTCGCCATCGGCCTGCGTCCGGAGATGTATCGCGGAGCGATAACCACGATTGGCGTGTTGCCGCAGCCAGAACTGCCGGAAGGGTATGACCATACCAAGCAGGACCAGGAGATGGAGAACATTCTGTCCGCATGGAAGAAAAAAGAGAAGCTGGATATCAAGGCGGCCGCCGCCCTCGCCAAAGAAAACACCACCGCACCGCGACCGTTAGCGAAGCTGGATATCGAGGCAGTCTCTTCTTTCGCCAAAGAGAATACCCCCGCCGCACGATTGTTCTGGTCGGTTTTCCATATTCTGAAGGCCGCCGATCTGCCGGCGTCCCCCCGGCCCGGCGAGCACGGCAACGCCAGTCTGCTGGAGCATAGCCTGCGCGTTTCCGCCGCGCTGGCATGGGTATGGCGCGACGATGCCCGCATCGCGCTGGAACAAAGCCAAGCCCGTGTGACCGGGTTGCCGACAGAAGTGGGCCGCCCCATGCGCACCGAACCCTACCCTCTGGAGATCGCCATTCTTGCGGGGATCTGCCACGACATTGGCAAGATCGCCTGTTTCCGGCGCGACAAGGAGGGTGTCATCACGGTGGTCGGCCTTCATGACATGGTCGGCAGCCGCATTCTGGGCCTTCTGCCCGCCCTTTGGGATTTGCGGGATGAGCAGGGTAACCCGGACACCTTCCTGCAGCATTTGTTGACGCAGAGCATTCGCTATTATCACCATCCCGGCGCATTCCCCCTTTCCGGGTTCAAGCGTGAGCTGCTGACGCCAGATCCCGCCATCAAGCAGCTCATGGGAGACATCCACCGGGCGGATCTGATCGCCGGCGGACTGGAGGGACGGGCCGAAGAGGTTGCCCAGGACTACCTGGAAGAGGATGAGCTGGAGGAGCAGAGCCTGGACGCCCAGATATGGGACGCGTTCCTGTTCCTGCTGGAAGACGAATCGCGCATCAACAGCCCGTCTCCCGCCCGGCGCCTGGCGTACAAAAAGGGACCCATTCTGTATCTGATCGAGCCTAAAATCCGGGAGCGGATTTGCGATCACCTCAGCATCACCCGGCATGACTATGCCACACCCAACAACGGCAACCCGGGGAAAATCATCCAGATCATCGCGTCCAGACTGGATGCCATGGGCTTGCTAATAAAGACCATCGGTAAGGTCAACGTTGATAAGCCCGAAGGCGCCGCTGTGCGGCTCCGGTTTGAGTCCACCAAGAAAAATGCGGATGGCGACGCCACGGAGCATACGGACACGAAGATTCCGCACTACGTGGTCCGCATTCCGCCCGAGAGCGTGTTTGCGCCCTTGCTGGCACTGGAAAACTATCCGGCGGAGTTGTCGGTGCAGGGCCTTTTCTGGCCACAATTCGCGCCCAAGAAAACGTCGGCGCGAGGCCCCGACACGACGCCGGAAACAGCGGACTCTGAAATCGCGTCAGAAGGCTTGCAGCCGGCAGGCTTGTGGCCGGTAGACTCGCAGCCGATAGGCTTGCAGCCGACAGGCGCGCCATCGGCAGATTTGCAGACAGCGGACGCGACACCCGACACCAGTGATGACAGGGCAGGTGAGCACACAGAAGCGGAGGATGAAGCGTCCCCCTGCCAGCCATCGTCTCCCGTGGAAGAAGAGGAAACAGAAGACGAGCAGGAGGCCTCCGGCCCGGATATGGCCACAGGGTACCCGGACGAGGATGACCCCTTTGCCGACACGACAGAAGCACCGGCAGCGCCAGAACCGAATGAGGCGGAAACATCTGCGGCGCCCGCCCAAAGCACCGATGCCAGAACGGCCAACATATCCCTATCCACCCGGGAAACATCTTCCAGCAAGCCATCCGTAACAGATGCGCAGAAGGCGGAAAAAAAGGCAAAGCTGGACCGGGCAAAGGTGATCTCCAGTAATGCGGAACAAAAAACCAAGCTGCAAGACCGAGAGGCCATGACCCCGAATAAAAGAGCGCAACACTTACTACGCCGAACTCAGGATTGTTTAGTCCAGTTCCCGAATATCGCGAAAGTAGTCATCGGCGTCAAACTAGACGATTCGGAGAGGGTGCGCCTGATCAGCGCTCTGATCTGGATTGATGAAACACGGCGTGATCGCATTAGCACCTCATTGCGCCTAAACCCGAAGACCATCATCAGGGTTTCCCTGGCCACCATTTTCAACTTTCCATTATCTAGCGGCATGGATAGGGCCAGCTATCAAATCTTCACGCAAATCTTGCGAAAAAGTAGCAAACAGCCAGGCGACATCTGGAACGCGCATATTTCAGAGTTGCGCATGCTTTTGGCCTTCCGTGTGATTTTGGTAGATGGAATCCTAGATCTGGACATTGAAAACAGCTTTATTGCCGCCCCTATCAACGGGATTGATGAACTCAGACAAGCCATACCCATGCCAGGAACCGACGATGAGTGAACATCAGAACATCCAGAACGCCAGCGCGGAAGTGCTGTATCCCATGGTCTTGCGGTTTTTGAAAAGCCTGGACAAACGCTCTGGTGGGCACTTGCACGACTCAGATCTTTCGGACGTTGGCCAGGACGTGCTCATGCGGATCATCTCCTATCAGCGGGATGGGTTCCCGGAGCCCTTATCCCCGTTGCTGGATGCGCCGCTGCATATGCCGGTCTGGAGCATCACCCGATACGAGTGGCTGGATTTTCTGCGTAGCAACAGCCGATACCGTCTCAGCGGCAACGCGGAAGATCCGGATAGCTGGATAGATGAGATGGCCGATATTGGTGCCGATTTAATCGACGGGCTGATTCTTCAGGAAGAATCAAATATCCTGGAGGAAAAACGCCGATCCGCCCAGGCTCGGCTGGCGCCTTTTGTCAAAAATATCCTGACCGAATCCTGTACGGAAGGCGCGCTTCGCGTTCAACTCCACCAGCCTTCACCGATGCTTCAAAAACTTCCCGATCCGCAGAACACCACAGACTTCGCCATGGCGGTGAAAGCGCTCCCGTACAGCAAGGAACGCCTAGCGAAAATGCTGGGCATCAGCATGCGCCAGTTTCGGTGCTTTGAGCGCGGATTAACTGAACCGGATGAGTTTTCGCGTTCCAATCTGGAAGCTCTGCTGCAGGAACATGGGGGATGGACCTGGGAACGGATATTCAAGCTGGTTGAGCGGCGCACCGGGCTATCCGGCATTCCCGCCAGGCGCTGGATACAGGCCGCCCTGGGTGTTTCCGAGCGCACTCTGGTGCGCTGGATACAGGGTGGCTACGGTGGCGCCAAAGGGCTGGTTCAGGCCAGCACAATCATCACTGGAAAGACAGGGGAACATCATGGGTAATGCACAAAAGAAGCTGGTTGCGCGGGAATTTTACAGCACGATGTCCTCATGGCGAACACCGGACATCTTGATCAATCCCATTGGGACCTTGATTTACCAGAAAAACGGACAGTGGATGGAGGGCCCCTGGGTGCTGGCGTTTTCCAGAGCGGTTGCCGACCTTTTCTCGCGGCCGTTCGATCTGCGCACCACGCTGTCCCTTCCGACGCACCGCGATGATGCGGAGATCTGGAATCTGGTGCTGTTGCAATCCGGTATTAGCAAACACTTCGGGAAACCTTATGGGCTATGGCCGGATAGGCCACCGATCAATGGCATATTGAACATGGAGGGCTATGCTTTCCCACCCAATTACCGCCCGCGCGTGTATATCGATTGCGTTCCTCAGCGCATGCTGGAAACCTTGTTGGACAGGCAGGGGGAGATGCCGGATGTGGCCATTTATTGGCGGCCATCCGGCATCATGATTGACACTATGCGTCGTTTCGGCATCCCATGGAACGATCAGGAGGATGCTTTGCTGGATATTCCGGAAATAGAATTCGCAGGGCAGCCGGAAGACGTGATTGCCATCCTGGCAAATCACTTCGGTTGACCACGCTCATGGCTTTGGGTACTATTCAAGATGTGCCCGGCCGTTGCCGGTGACGTATATAAGGGTCAGTGCTGCGGTGCTGATTCGGCAACCCCGGAAGCAATTCCGGGGTTTTGCTTTTTCTGGATCAGACCAGCAACCCAGCAGCCCGCAACGCCTCCTCTTCGGTCCTGGCATCTTCCGGATCGAAGGCGGCTTCTGCTTCGTCTGCCGCTCTTACCTCTGCCGAAGGCTCTTCCACTGAGGGGTGCATTAAGCCATAGCGTTCCAGAATGGCGTTCACCCAAGTGGGAAGGGCTAGGATATCCGCGCCCTCGATTGCGCGCAGGATATTGGGGCACCAGACGTAGCCGACCCGTTTTCCGCTGTTGGAGATGACCCCATCGGGACTGGTTTCCTTCAGGTCCCGCATACGAAGAGCCCCAACAATGTATACAGGCATGCCCATGCGAAGGTTCCGCTGCATGGACCCAGCGATACTTGCTTTCATCATGCGAACCGGAATCACCGTATCCAGATTTTTGTGTTGGCGCAGCTCGATTTCCACGCCGCTCAACAGTCCTTCGCCATTGGTAAGCGCCGAGACCTTATTGACGATGCCTGACAGCAGTACCGTATTGGCAGCGCCACGGCCCCTCGCCTTCCTGGAACCTTCGCTGGATCCAAATGGCTGAAAATCATCCTGTTCCACCTTGGAACGGTCCCGGTTAAAAACGCCTGCGTGCCACACCTGTTGTTCTGGCATTTCCAGAATACTGGGACGGGTGATGCCGATGGGGATTACGTAGGCGTCATGGATCTTTTCACCCTGGTGCTCGATGACGCGGCCCCGGATGCGGCCGTACACCTTGGTTTCCAGACGATCCTGAAAATGTCGCTGAACCAGGCCGTTCTTGCCCGCCTCCACGGGGACCATCCGACTCGTATCGTTGTGCTGCTGGATATAGTACCGTTTGACGCCTTCAGCGTCGGTGACCTTCCGGGCATATCCCGTGATGTAGGCGATATTCTTCATTCCACCTTCAAAGGCATAGTTTGCGCTGTTTTGCATCTCAATCATCGTATTCCTCCTGTCAAAAACGCGCCGCGACTGCGGACATATTCCATGCTGGCCAACAAGAACTGCTGTACTTCCCGATAAAATGCCATCGGTGCTATTTCGCCCAGAAACACCCTGTGTAGGCTGTGTTCCCAGGCGGAAATCAGGCGAGGATCCCGCAAAACCGGTGGAGTCGCCTCCAGGTGTTGCCGGCCCAGGGCGGTAAGCGTGACGGTGTTGGAATCCACCAGCTTTTGCTCCATCAACCGCCCCAGGGCCTTGTGCCGGGATTTGGGTGACCCGATGGCGGGGACACTGCCGATCCCGGCATCCGCACCGATGGGCTGCCCCATCCGGCGATACAACCCGCCCAATCGCCTCTGTTCCAGGCGTCCAGGGCCCCTGGACTTGTCCTGCAACGTGCCGAGCAAAAACTGCACGATCTGCGCGTGCAACGCGCTGGGGTAGATCGAAGGAAGCCGCCGATAAAAATCAGGTGTCTGCCGGCTGGACTCATGTGGAACTATCGCCGACCGGCCAAAGGGGTAGGAAACCATGCCGTGCTCATATAACCATTGCAGGGCCAGCACTACCGCGCCGGCCGGCCAGTCACGGCTGACAAACCAGCCCTGGATCGTGGCGAAATCCTTGCCATCGCCCATAGTTGGCTCCACATAAGGACCGTCCTCGATCAGTTGTAGCAGCGGCGTGCTGACGCGACCGCAGCCAATGCCGGCCTGTTCCGGATTGGCCAGCGTCAGCATGCGGGTCAGGTTGATGCCCAGCAGCCAGTCCCCATGCACCCGGCATTGCTCCGCCTCCACCAGCCGTTCGGATCGCCACGGCTTCAGGTGCGCGGGATGCATGACCTTTACGTGAAAGTGGTCCAGGTTGGCTACCCAGATTTCGCACTCCGGCCCGATTTTCAGGAGGCCGAGCAGATCGAGGATCTGCTTCATCAACCAGAACCCTGCGGCATCCGGGGCTGGGGCCAAAATGATCTTCTCCGGTGCGCCGCCATTGGTGAAGAGGGTGGTTTTTAGGCACTCCAGCAAGTGTTTCCCGGCGGGCGTGCGCATCGTCTTCATGTCGGGCATCAGCGGAAGCTGTCCCCATCGGTAGCGTTTCCAGTCGCGCTGATACTCGGGCGGGTGCGCGTGCCGGTTGATGGCTTCCGGTACCCAGAAGATCAGGGCGCCATCCAGGACCAGCATATCCTGCCGTGAAGCCATAACGTGTCCCATGGTCCTGGCCAAGGCCCAGGCCATGCCCGATGTTTGCGTGAAAATCCAGGTGTGTGTCGTCATAGCTATTAAAATATACTATCTATGATAGAATGCCAAATGTTTCGCGCTCCAGAATAGAAACGGGTGGATGTCGATGCATTCTGGAGCGCGGAAACACGGGTGCCGTGCGGAAAACTGTCTGTACGGAAAACTGTCTGCTATCTGTCAGCGGAAATGATCCACGGCAATTCTGCCGTTTTTTGAAAGGAGAAGTATCATGGCATCTGTCAACAAGGTAATTGTTCTTGGTCACCTCGGTCGCGATCCGGAAATGCGCTACACGCAGGACGGCAAAGCTATTGCGAATTTCAGCCTTGCCACCTCCGAGTCTTTCAAGGACAAGGACGGCAATAAGCAGGAACGCACCGAATGGCATCGTATTTCGATGTTTGGCCGTATCGCAGAAATCGCCGGCGAGTATCTGCGCAAGGGCAGCATGGCTTACGTGGAAGGCCGCCTGCAGACGCGCAAGTGGACCGACAAGGAAGGGCAGGAGCGCTACACCACCGAGATCATCGGTGATCGTCTTCAGCTCATCGGTCCGAAGAAAGAGGGTGAAAGTGCTCCTGCCAATGAACCGGCTCACGCTTCTTCGCGTGGAGGGAATACTCCCCCTCCGGCGGAAGATTTTCCGGACGATGATATCCCGTTTAGTTTCAACGGGTTAACGACTTATGACGTTCCTCATCTGACCCGTCGCGTCAAGTTCTAATCCGATTCCACCCAACCCCATCGCTTCGGCTTTGGGGTTTTTCTTTGCCCGCGTCCGGAATCCTGTCCGCAACTCCTGTTCGGAATTCATCGCAGCGCCTACTGCATTTCGACAGGAGGAATACCGTGTCAGATACGTTATATGTCATCCGGCTTGTCCGTAAGGAGGACAAGGCCGGTAGTCTTTATGGATCCGCGACACCTGGCCACAATGGAAACGCGGTTACCTTCTGGTGTGGCTTGTACGACGGGCCCCTAAATATCAGCGAGAAAAGCTCCGCTCAAGAGGCTACCAAAAAAGTCGATGACAAAGTCGTCTCAGGGGGCTATGCCACACTGGACTTCGCCCCTTTTCCCTTACGCTCCACTCACCAATTTGCCCACGATGTAGTCGAAGAATTGCTGAACGGGGCCCAAATCATTGCGCGTTGCGGGCAAGACCCCATAGCGTATCTCCGGCAGTGCAAGGAAAAGAGAAGGATACTGGATCACCAGCTTTTCATCCGGCCTTGGCGCTGGGAAGATATCCGGCTTCCGGCACCAACCGCGCCCTGGGCTTTCTAGCCAGACCATCCCAACCCTCATGCATTCTGCATCGAGGGTTTTTCTTTTGTCAGACGCCCGCCGTTCACCAAGTTGACCAACATCTCTGCATACTGTATATTTATATAGTATATCAAATCGTCTATTCAGCCAGAAGTGTCCGGAATTCTGTCTGCTATCTCTCTCCGGAACGAATCCACGGCATACCGCCGTTCTTTGCAAGGAGAAGCATCATGGAAAACGTATCGAAGCTGATGACCGCAGTTCTGTCTGCCCAGAAGGCATTTGGCGCCGTGCTCAAAGACGCTAATAATCCACACCTGAAGGTCAAGTACGCGTCCCTTGGGAGCGTACTGGATGCCATCAGCCAGCCCTTGCTGGACGCTGGCGTCGTCCTGCTTCAGCCCGCCGTGGACACGGGAGAGCGGGACGAAAACGGAAAGGTACACATCGCCTCCGTCCGGACCGTCCTGATCCATGCCGAAAGTGGGGAATCCTTTGAAACCACAACCAGCATTCCGTTGGTCAAGGCGGATCCCCAGGGGTACGGCTCGGCGCTCACCTACGCCCGCCGGTATGCGATTATGGGCCTCCTGGGCCTCGCCCCGGAAGATGATGACGGCCAGGCCGCTTCGCGTGGGACGCCCGCCAATGTATCTCAGGCGCGCCCACCGATGACCATTGAGAGCGCCAAAAAGCGCATCTCCATGACAGCGCCAGACCGGCTCACGGTCGCTGAAACCGCAATGCGCGAGGCCTTCAAGGATCGCCCCGAAGAGCTGAAGCAGGTTCTGGAAGTGATCGAAGCGCGTAAGGCGGCTACCGCCAAGGAATCTGCCGCCAAGAGCACTGCTGCCGCAGCGTAACTAACCGACCCACCCAACCCCATGTCTTCGGACCTGGGGTTTTTCTTTGTCCTGCGCCCGCCAACGTGGGCGGAAACCTGTCCGGTACTCCCCTTCGGAAATGATCGCGGCATTCGCCGCATTCGACAGGAGAAGTGCCATGAAAAGCAAAGTGTTGATGAAGAAGTCCTGGGGCCGGTTCGCTTACCTGATTTGCACGCCAGACTTCAGTGCGCAGCATGGTAAATATTATAACTGCGTGACCTGTACCGCCGACGGTACTTGGACTGGGAGCGGCGATGTAACACCCTGGGAGTACGCCGGCTTGCGGCATCTCAAGGTGAAGGACGCCGACATTCCGCCCGCCGTGAAGCGTCTCGCCGAATGGCTGGAAACCCCGGACCTGGCAGCGTAGGAGGTGCCGCATGTCTTACATCGAGCTGTTCGCGGGGGGTCTATACCCTTCCAAAAAGCGGGTGCTCAAGGTAGTTTTCGAGTACGACCACCAAAAGGATCTCAGCGTGTACACCTGGTCCAGGCAAACCGGCATCGCGGATTTGTCCATACCGGATTACATCCAAATCCTGCAAAGCAGCATGCGAACCATGTGGGTTACCCCTGGTTCCAGAGAGGAGCGGGATCTGGCTTCGGCCATTTTCGTCGCAGTGGACGGCAAACGTGGTCGAATAAAGATGCAGGATGAACTCTCATCGACCATCGCGTGGGCAGAGATGCGGCACAAGGAGTGTGCGCCACATCAAGCCGCTTTTCGGTCAGCCTGTGAGGTGGCCAAGGGGATTACAGGTAGCTGGGCTTTTTGATGGGCTGATATTTATTGCCATCGGTGCAGCAATCGTTTGTTTTGACCGCCACGGCAAGAAACACTAGCCTCTACTGCAGACCCTCCCCAACCCCAAGTCTCCGGACCTGGGGTTTTTCTTTGGCCGGAGCCCCGCCAACGTGTGCGGAATCCTGTCCATTACTTCCCCACGGTAATTCCCGAGCAATCAACCCAATCGACAAGGAGATTATTATGAACACAAGAGAGATGTGTGTAACCGAAAACGGCCTCGACCTGGCTGCCATCAACCCCAGCAACGGGCTGCAGTTTAGCCCGAATCTGTACCGTTTTCTGAGAAAACATGGATCCACCCGGGCGAAAACCTGGCGAGTTTTTCGCGACGGGGACAATACTCTGTGGGTTGGATTGCTGGATGATGGCTGGCTGCACGGCGCCAGGCTTATGGGGATACTCTGTTATGGCGCACGGGAGCAAGCGTGGGCGCATGTACCAGGAAGCATCTGCGACCTGCATGAAGTCCCGCAGTTCTGGACGGACTACATGCGCATCGGGCGTTGCGCCATCGACCCGGAGCATAGGATGTCTTTCATTGGGGATGAGACGCGCTGGTCGGTGCATGGCAACGAGCGGTCCTGCCTCTGGTGTGGGAACGCGCGCCAGCGGCTGGAGACATGGGTAGAGGAAGTGCGGCATGAGCGATGGGTGACGGGGTAAAAAACGGCAATCCGTGTAATTTCCTTAAGATCTTCCTATCCAGGGGAGCCGCAAGAATTGATCTATCCAGCCCCAAGTCTTCGGACCTGGGGCTTTTCCTTGTCCCAGGTCCGCCACCAACGTGTGCGGAAACCTGTCTGGTACTTCTCTCCGGCATTTATCGCGGCATCCGCCGCCTTTTAAGGAGAAGCATCATGAAATCCGTAATCAACACGGCCTCTGGCCGCACAACGATTTTTGAGGACGAGGCCGGCGTGCATGTGCGCGTCGCCCTCAACAATGGGCAGATCTGGAACGCCGCCATGTTCACCCCGGGCAAGGAAGGAGATCTGCCCAAAGCGTGGGGAGCGGCCATTGAGTTCGCCCGTTCCATCATGACCCCAGAAACTGTTGGAGGTGTGCTATGAAAGGAATCGTCTTTCTCCCCGAGATTCATTGTATCTCGGGAACGCGTAGCCTCCCCCGGAAAATTCTGGCCGCCAATGATGGTCGTGATCTGGAAAAGGTTCTGGCGTCTGCCGGAACTATCCAGGTCATTCCACGGGAGCCCTTGCGGCCGTTTCATGCGGCACGAAAGGCGGTGGAATCTGTGCTCCTCGCCAAAGGGACCCGTTTTTTCGGCGGGTTCTTTGTGGATGAGGCGCTGGCCGACGCCATGAACACCCGCCTGGATGAGCTCAAGGATGGCTTCGAGAAGGCCAAGGTCGAATTGATCAATGGCCTGGATGGATATATCAAGGCTCAGATCAAAGATGCGCCGGAGTGGGAGGATGTCATTCGCGCCTCCGCTCCGACTAAGGAAAATTTGATGGAAGACATCAGCTTTTCCTGGATCTGTCCGCCCGTGGATCTCACCGATCCCCAGGTGGAGGAGGCCTTAAAGGGGTCTCCCCTGGCCATCCGTATCGCCAAGGAGATGTCTCAGTCCTGCCGTGCCTGGCTTGCCGAAAAGCGTGTCGGGAAGGTTAAGGGGGTGCCTGGGATATTCGTTCTTAAAGGCATCCGGGTAAAAGCGGAAGCCCTGTCCTTCGTGGACGGACGTTTCCGTGGATTGGTCACTGCACTGGACCAGGTGATTAGCCAGGCGGAGTCTTCTATTGGCACGGACGGACAAGGTGCCGCGTCCATGGTGGTCAGCGGCGTTATCCGCTCAGCGGCTGATCCGGCTGAGATCTTGGCAATCGGTGATCGTGGCGAATGCCGGGTATCCGTGCCAGCACCCTTGCTGGATATGATGGAAGACGAATCGCCGGTTGATGATGAGTCGCCTGTTGTCTCCCCTGATCCGGTTCCGGTTTCGGCCTGGGCCTTCTGATCTCACCAACCCCATGGCTTCGGCTCTGGGGTTTTTCTTCGTCTGGAGCTAGGCATGGACTTTGGCATTTGCCGTTGGCATTTGGCATCCGCCGGCCGCGCCGCCCAGCGTCCGGATTCCTGTCTGGTACTCCCTTTCGGAAATGATCGCGGTACCGCCGCATTCGACAGGAGAAATGGCATGTTTTACGAAATTGTGATGTTGCGTGATGGGGACGGCGCTGGAACAAACCTTTTTGGTTATATCCGGCGGCATGAGAAGCAGGAAGTTCCGGTGGAAACCAAGATGAGGGCAATGTTCGGTTGCTTATTGACCAGGACATTCATACTCAGCAGCCCCAAGCCAGCGAGCGTAGTGAACAGTTTGTACAACGACAAGCTGGACGCCGATTACCACAGTATTCTGCGTGGCATAAGTCGAACGATCAACACGGACCTCACGGAGAAGCAAATCGAAACCAAGATGCGAAAGCTGGTTGAGTCTATCCCCGATGGCGGCGATCTGAAGCCGTACGCTTTCGATGATCTACTGAAAAACATTGGCGACAAGGCCAGCCTTTTGGCCGCCGAGAACCTGAATAAAGCCGTTTCAGGTTTGCGGTCCGCAGGTCCATCGTGGATTTTTTGAGGGTTGCGCTATGAAAATGAGACTCTTTGTTTTTCTTGATCTCCACAATTGGTTGGTTTGGGGTGCCTACGAAACCGAAACGGAACAAAATACATTCTATACCAACCTGAACCCTGGCAAGATTGCTTTCAAAGTGAAAGCAATCAAAACGAATATTTATCGACGCGTTTTGCGACGCATGCGGATTGGCGAGCTGGAGCAACTAATTCCAGTAGTTGTGCTCGGCACCAAAGATGGCGTTAGCGCGAGAGATCTCTGTAAACGGATTGTGACCGATCTCCTGCACGCCCAACCGCTTTCCAGGCTTTCCGGGCAGCAGGTGGCAGAAGATACGCTGCGAAGATATGCCAAGGGCCCGTGTGTCTATGGAGAGTTCATCAATCATGAACCCTTCACGCCAACCCTGACTACCATCCCCAATATTCAACCGCAGGCGTCTTGGGCGTTCTAAAAGGAGAACACATGAGAGAAGATATTTACAGTTTGTATTTTTTGCTGTCACCGGACCTGAAAAAGGCTTTTGGCTGTTACGAATCTTCAGGTGGCGATTATATCTTTTGGGCAGGCACAAGGCAGGGAAGCAAGGGGTGCTATTTTGGTCCGTGTGGTGGAATAGTTTCCGACCGTGCGGTGTCCAAGGTGCAAGCCGGATGGAGACAAATCGTCCCAGTGGTCACCATGTACGATACAGGAAGTCCAAATATTGTCGTTCTGCATGCCCTGTCTGGATTGCGGATGTATCAACCGTTATTCATCGAAACCGCCGAGCAACTGGTTCGCCAGAAGCTCGCCGAGCGTGGAATCCCGATCTACGGCAATTTCATGCCTAAAGAATTGAGCCAGCGCAAAGGGGATGCCCTACCTGAACAGACCATGCCCATCGCGCTTCCGGAGATTCATCCCGTTCAGCCCTGGGCTTTTTAACCTGACCCACCACCCAACCCCATGTCTTCGGACCTGGGGTTTTTCTTTGGCCTCTGTCCGGATTTCTGTCCGCGATCTGTCATCGGTAATTTACGGGCGATTGGCCCATTTTGATAGGAGCGGTGTTATGAGCGATCACGAAGAGGTCACGATACGTGTGCTGGAAAAACCAGGGATACAGATTCCAATTGTTGTGTATGTATCCACAAAGAAAGAATTTTATGTTATTTATCGCGCTGGTGGCTCTGCCTTTGTATATAGCGGATCCGGATTCTCCGAAAAGTGGGAAAACGAATATCGGGATTTTCTTGCCAGCGGTGGGCGTGACACATTCCTCTTTCGGTTTTGCCTTGAGGATATGGGCATGAAAACCAGCACGTTTCATCTTGCTGAGGCCATATCCAAAATTTGCGGGCCGCGTGACAAGTTCCTTCAGGGAATAGCGCGACTGTTCGCCAACGGAATTTTTTAGGAGAAGCCCATGGGAATGCTCAGCAAGAAAGACATGGCGCACATCCGTATCAACGCTTGGTGCGATCACGCCAACGAGGTGCCTGACACCCTGCGGGCGCGATACATCCGCGTGGAAGGCATTTATCGTTGGTTGCGTCTCTCCCGGGACGAAGCGATCCGGCGATGGACTAACCTGTCGCTGGAACGCGGACAAATCGCCACCCTGGAGTATGGTGATGGTGCCATCATCGATGTGAAACGCGGATAATATTGGCTTCCCCGACCCACCCCAACCCCATTGCTTCGGCTTTGGGGTTTTTCTTTGGCCGGTACCTGTCCGGATTTCTGTCTGCTATCTCTTTCCGGAATTAACTCGCACAGTTTGCGGGAGGTTGCCCAAGCAGAAAGAAACGGCCGACATTTCGGCCACATCACTCATAGGTATTCGGGTTGTCATGCCGGAAGATGTACGCTACAAACTGGCGTTGGCATGGCAGGAAGAATGCTGTAAACGAAAGGAGTTGCATAATGAGTCAGGAAGAGCTGAGAAAACAACTGTTGGCAATGCGTGAACAGGGTCTCAAGTTTACGGATTGCGTCCATGTATTTGGGGTGCCTGTGGACACGAACACGTACGCGCTCGCGGCCAAAGCGCGTGCGGATGAGAGCTTTGACACTATGGCGCTGGATGATGATGTGGTTATTGCCGACACCACTGGCGGTGCCTGGGTATCCTGCTGGATACGCATTGAGGACAAGGAGGCGAGCGAATATCGCAACACACACTTGCTCATGACCGTTGATCTGGATGAGCGCGGGGTTTTCAAGGCTCATGTGGACGACATGGATGGAAATACCATCCTGACCATGTCCAACGAGGAGGACGAGGACGGTGAACTGAGCTTCGTGCGGGATGGCTTCATCAAACACCCCCGCGACACCGACGGACTCCTCGTCTACCTGAAGGAAATGGGCATGGCGCCAGAGTCTGCATCATTGGAAATTCAAGGCTGACATAGGACCCCCCCCAACCCCACGGCTTAGGCCTTGGGGTTTTTCTTTGTCCGGAAACCTGTCTGGTACTTCTCTCCGGCATTCATCGCGGCATCCGCCGCTTTTTTTGATAGGAGAGGCACCATGAACGCAGACCTGATTTTGACCACATCCGTCCCTGCCATGATCGAAGCGCGGGAAACCATCCGGGAGAAAGTAATGGGGGCCTTCGTGCTCCTGAACGAATCTATGAGTCTGGAGAAAACCGCTTCCATGGAGCAATATTCCGTGTTGGAAAGCTTCATGTCCAGCGGCAGAGGGTATTACTTCACCTTGTCCAATCCTGGGGAATCTACCGATTCCGCCATGAAGCAGGTGGACGCCAGATTCTGGCGCTCACTGTTGGACCAGTCTGGCATTCGTGCCTTTATGTCCGCGCGACGGCAAGAAGATCTGGACGGGCAAATCAGCCGGGCGGCAACCCCACCCTTCGAGATGGATGCCATCAAGGCAACATTCGCCGATCTGTATGAGAGGCGTGCAAACATGATGGAGGAGGGCATCATTGATTTGTTTCGCCGCCTGTCCTGGGATTACCGGACGAATAACCCATTGCGTATTGGACGCAAGATCATCGTTTCTCACGTCATCGACTCCTATGGGAGCGTCAGCTCGAATACGGCAGACGTTCTGGACGACCTGATCCGGATTCTTTCCGTCTATGACGGCAAGCCCATTCCAGAGCACCGGAATGGCATGTACCATGCGATGACCGAAGGACCCATGCGGGTCCGCAGCGAAGTGGAAACGGAATATTTCCACATGAAGGTCTACAAAAAGGGGACCGGACATATTGTTTTCCATGACAAAGCTCTGCCATTGTTGGATCAGTGCAACCGAGTGATCGCGCGCCATTATCCGCACGCTCTGGCGGCCATGGACGGGAGGGATTAAGCATGATGTTGCTTTATATCTGTATGTCTTGCGATTTCAAGAGGCTATGGATGCATTGTGAGACCCCTTCCTTACAGGTCGAATACTGGGGGAACATTGGCTGCATAATGAAATGCAGTCCATCCGTTACCACTCAGCACATAACCGGCAAACTGGAATCCATGTTCCCAAACGGCTGGCGGCAAATTGTACCCGCTGTACGAATAGAGACAAAAGCATTAAGCGGCACCGTGTTGCGCTTGATTGCTGACAGCTTGGGTAAGGAACCGCCAAAATACGCAGAAAATGCGGAAAGCGTAGTTCGCAAAACCTTGCGATCCTTTGACCAGAACGCCGCGTATGGGATATTTCCAGACGAGGAGCTTTCCTTGCGAGAGCGGGAAAGGCAAGTTATCGCTAGACTTCACACCGTGGCCGACATTCCCTGGGCCTTCTAGGCTGATCCATCCCAACCCCAGTGCAACTTGCACCGGGGTTTTTCTATTCCCACAACCGACTTCTACGGTGTGCGGATTCCTGTCTGGTACTTCTCCCCGGAAATTATCGGGCACCAGCCCATTTCGAAAAGGGGAAATCCATGATTCAGGAAAAAGTGGGTAGCGACGGCCTCGTCCATCGCTACGAGAAAATTCGTGCCGGAGATCTGCGGGAGGGTATGCACCTCCTCGAAAAGATACCCGGGATTCAAACGTTGGTGGCGACCATCATCATCGCCGTCGAAACCAACTCGGTGCTGCCTGGTGAAGTGTTTATTACGCTCCCAGACCGAATGGATCCTTACGGGGACCCGATCGGCCTGGGCTTCAAGGTTAACGACATGGTGTTGGTCTCGCACACCCCGTGGCGCGAGCAGCCCACAGGAACAGCCATGAAAACCATGCTCGCGCTGGCGAGCTAAGGAGGAACCATGAAACTGATCGATGATATGGACCAGAACACCGACGCCTGGCTGGAGTGGCGTCAAAGCGGTCTGGGCGGATCCGACGCCCCGATCATCATGGGCGTCAGCCCTTTCAAGAAACCGCGCACGCTCTGGGCGGAGAAGCTGGGAGCGGAGCGGGAACCCATCAACGAGTTCCAGGCGGCCATCATGCAACGCGGCCATGACCTGGAGCCATACGCCAGGGATGCCGTGAACGACATGCTGGGGGAGTTCTTCGTTCCCATGTGTGGCGAGCACGACCAACACCCCTGGATGCTGACATCCTTTGATGGTGTCTCCGAAAATGGAGAAACCATCCTGGAGATCAAGTGCCCTGGTGAACTGGGTTACCAATCCGTTGTGGAGAGCGACCAGGTGCCAGAGCATTACTGGCCGCAAGTGCAACACCAGCTTGCGGTGTCCGGCGCTGCCCGATGCATCTTCGCCGTCTATCGGCCGGAGATCAGTCCAGAGCCGCATCTGATCGAGGTATTTCCGGATTTGGCCTATATCGAAGGGCTGATCCGCGTCGAGCGGGGATTCTGGGAGGCGGTTGCCAATCGGGATTTCCGACGGTACGAGGACGCCATTGACGAGGAGATGCCGGATGGCTTCGCGGCGCTGGCGGCCAAGTTCCGTTCTCTGGATGCTCAGATGGCGGCTCTCAGCGCGGAACAGGCCACGGTCAAAGCGGCGCTGCTGGAGTATCTGCCAGACCTTGGGCGTATCCAGGGGTGCGGGGTGGAGGTGTCCAAATCGTCGTCAAAGGGTCAGGTTGACTGGAAGCTCTTCCTGCAGGATCTCGGCATCGATACCAGGGAAGGTGAACTGTACCGCAAGGAAGGATCTATCCGCGAGTCCGTCAAGGTGATAGCCGTTGAAGAATCCACGGCAAAACCCGTCGAATGGGCCTTCTAGGTTGATCCATCCAACCCCAGTGCATCTTGCACCGGGGTTTTTCTTTGAGTTGCGTGCGGAATTCTGTCTGCAACGCCCCTTCGGAATTTATCGCGGTACCCGCCGCATTTTGAACAGGAGCCAGTTTGATGTCTACCAAATCCGAAAGAGCCGCTATGGAGAAAAAGGAAAGGACATGCGCGTTTCGTCTGGACGGCATGCCATACACAAAACGCGAGTTTTATTGGCTGTTAGTAAGCAAAGGACAAACACGGACGCTGTCCAGCCTGCCAATCCGGTATAAAAAAGGACTGATGAAGCACTACCGTATTCCCCATGATTTAAGTTTTATAGGGGTGCTTTACGCCACGCCTAGCGGTAATGTTTGGGCTGTGGTACCCGACACTCCGTGAGCTTTGCCTGATCCCACCAACCCCATTGCTTCGGCTTTGGGGTTTTTCTTGCCAGCGCCCGTGCGGATTTCTGTCTGCCACCCATGTTCGGTAGTTCGCGGGCATCTCGCCCATTTCAACTAAAAGGAGTAGCGCCATGAAAGTGCTGATTACAGTGGATGGTGGACTAATTCAGGCTACGTACCTGGATGCAGAGGCGGAAGCTGCTGGTCTGCAGGTGGTTATCGCAGACTTCGATGTGGAAGGCACCAACACTCCGGAGGACATAGTGGAGGATCCGAACGGAGACGATGTTCTGGTCTACAAAGAAAGCCCTATCACGGGTTCTGACTATGCAGAAAAGATGTTCGCACTCGCGGAGCCCGGAGGTGCGTAATGCTGACTGCAGAGATTGACGTACTTCAAGATCCTAACAGTCCTCAGATGAAAATCTGGGTGCTGCTGGTTGCGGGAGAACACGCCCGGATCATGTTCGGCGGTGTGGCAGGATCAATACGTGGCAGGAGCACGTATGCTGTAACCCCACAAGAAGGGCAGAATAGGCTGGCGGCCAAGATGCACAAGTATCCAAACCGTTGGAATCGCTCGATCCTGATCGACGACCAGGTGTATCCCTCCTTGGAAGAGGCCATGGACGCCGTTATGCAAGAGGTCGCTGACCATTTCGTAATGAATGGTGGCAATGGCTGGGCTATCGATGCTTTGCTCAGCGAGAGGCGGATCACCCCGTTGCGGCCCATTCCTCAACCGTCCATTCCTCAACCGCCGGATCATTCCAGACTTGAAGCAGCGCTGGAATCCATTTCAGCCAACGTCCCCTGGGCCTTTTAGGCCGACCCACCCCAACCCCAAGTCTTCGGACCTGGGGTTTTTCTTTGGCTGCCGTCCGAATTTCTGTCTGCAACTCCTGTTCGGAATTCATCGCAGCACATGCTGCATTTCGACAGGAGAAACACCATGACGATCATTTATATTGTTCCAGCGACAACGGATCTGGGTGGCCAATGCCGCATTGTAGCCGCCCATGGAAACATCGCTTCCCCCAGAGACGACTACCGGAAAACCCCTGGCCGTTGGAAAGAAGTCGGTCTCATGAACGCCGCCGGCAGGCTGGTGTATCTCCAGGCCAGCCCGGAGATCTACGCCGATATCAAGGCCTGCGAACCGCTGATGGCCGGCGTGTTTTTTCGCTACGAAGAAGAAGGAGGTCAGCCATGAAAATCAAGGTTTGCGTGGGCTGCGACGTGGCCAGTTATGCCAATGTCGAAATGGAAGCTCCAGAATTTAATTTGGAGCACATCAAGCGAAAGATGAGCGCGCTTGTCGATAACGGTGACCTGCAGTTCGAGGCGGAAGATCCTAATGGCACTGATTACCAGTCCGGGCACAGAATCGTTTACGCCAAAAATACAGAAACCGACGAATATCTCTGCGACTTCGTGCCGTTAAATCCTGCTTATTATGAGCTTGGGCAGGACACTATGCACACCTTACGGCAGCATCTTGAGGGGAAAATCGACGCCAACAGCCTGGTGGAAGAGCTCGTCCGACTCGCCAAGGAACACAACACCTATCCGGCGGACCTGCAAAACAAAGCGATTAACCGCGCGATTGAAAAGACAGAGGCGCAATCCCCCAAGTGGGCCTTCTAAACCGCAAGGAGAGAAACGATGAAAGGCGAAATCTATATCTTTCAGGATGTTGGACCACGAAATAAGGTCTGGATATGCCTGACCGTTTTTGATAAAGCCATGTTCCTGTATGGAGCTGTCATAGGCGCTAGTCGCGTCATCAAGCGAACGCTTTCGACAAAGACCGCCATGGGCCAAATGGCAGAGAAAGCCAAGAAGTGCCCTTTGAAATGGCAGGATCAAGTCGAAGTGGATGAATCCATCACCCTGGCAAGTGCCATGGATGAGATTTTGGATCAAGTCTATGACTGTTTTCACAGACACGGCGGGGGATCGGCTGTGTCCGGCCTCCTGAAAAGTATGCGCGAAATGAGCACCGTGGCAGAGTATGCGGACAGCATCGACAGCAAGGATGCCAAATTATCGGAAGCCGTGCGGTCCATCGTGCCTCAGAGTACCTGGTCTTTCTGACCCGACCCACCCAACCCCAGTGCATCCTGCACCGGGGTTTTTCTTTGCCATCAATCAACTTCCGCAGTGTGCGGATTCCTGTCTGGTATTCCTCTCCGGAAATTATCGCGGCGTCGCCGCATTCGACAGGAGAAACACCATGAGCACAATGATGAAAGGGTTGCGGATCGCGGCTGCAGCACTGGGCCGGCGATTGGGGGTTACCGTATCCGTGGATCCATTCGCCTCCACAGCTTACACCGATGGCAAGCGGGTGGTGTTACCCGTATTGCCGATGGCTGGGCCCCAGGAACAAGAGGACTTGTTTTTGGGGCTGGTAGCTCACGAAGCATTTCATATTCGACACACCTTCCTGAAAGGGGCGTATGACGGCTCTCCGCCAGATGGTGTCAACAGAACCCCTTTTATCAAGGGGCTACAAAACAGCCTGGAGGATGCTCGGATTGAAAACTTGGGTGGCAAGCAGTATCGGGGAGCCCCAAAGCTGTTGGCCAACCTCATTGACTACGGTATCCGCGCTGAGTGGTTTCCGGACGCTCCAAAGGACGATACCACGCCTGGGACTCTGGCGACGTTCGCGGTGTTGTATCGCTACCGCGCACACTTTCTGGGGCAGCACACGCTGGACACTGCCGCGACCAATTGGGAAGCGGCTGCCCGACAGGCTTTTAGTTCCGATCTTTGGGATCGGGTGTTGGCCATTGCGGACAAAGCCGTGATAGCCAAAACCTGCCATGGTCCGGAAGGCCCCTGGATTGCGGCACAGGCCATTTCCGACCTGTTGCATGAAGCCGCAGACCAGTCCCAGCCTGAGCAAAGCCAGGATCAAGGCGGCGACCAAGGCCAAGGTAATAGCCAGGATAAAGGTCAGAGTGAAGACGACTCGAATCCAGGTGATGGCAGCGATCAAGACCAAAGTGATGGTCAAGGTGGTGGACAGGACGAACAGGATCAAAGTGACGGCCAAGGCGACAGCCAGGGTCAGAACGGCGAGGGTCAAGGCGAAGGCCACGGCAATGGATCTGATAAGGATCAGGGCCAGTGCAATAGCCAAGGTCAGAACGAAAGCCAAGGCGATGGTGACGGCCAGAATCAAGGTCAAGACCAGGATCAGGGCGACAGCCAGGGTCAGAGCGACGGTGACCAACGCGATGGATCCAATGCCCAGCCCAGCGGGCCAGGCAAAGGTTGTAATCTTACTCCAGACCAGGCCGAAAATTGTCGGCAGGCGGTTGCGTCTGGAGAGGACGATATCGACAAGTCCGATATCGCCGATATGGCCGAGCAAGTCCTGCAGAAGATCGCCGCAGGACACCAGAACGAGAACATCACTGAGTCGGAACCGCGTCATCGTGTTTCCGACGCGTTCAAGGTGAAAACGTCGGCTGACATGCTCTATCGTCAAATCGCGGGGCCGCTGGAAGCCAAACTCTGGGCGCAAGCTCAGGAAGAGGTTTTCACCTCTCGAACCGGCACATCGGGCATCGTGCCTACGGCCCTGCATCGCCACGCCACCACGGGTCAGGTATTTGCCCGTCGTCTGGAAGGGGATACCCGCACCATGGCCGTCAAAGTGCTGTTGGATCTTTCCGGCAGCATGGGAGACACCAAAACGCTAGGCGCTCCTGCTCACGCTGTTTCTGCTGCGGCGATGGCATTGTCCAAGCTGTTCAGCTCCTTGGGAATCGAATACTCGATCTCCTGGTTTGGGAGCACGTACAGCAAAGGTCGTGACTTTTCTTCTGCGCCGTTACGGCAGAACGAGAAGTGGGAATTGTCCTGTCTGAGCGGAACCTGCCTGGCGCAAGCCATGAATCTGGCTGGCTCGGACCTGGTGTATTGTGACCAGGAGCGCAGGATCTTGATCGTTCTCACCGATGGTGATGCAGATGTCGTAGCCACCCAGGCCACGGACAAAGCCCTGTTGAACGACGGAGTGGATGTGAGGTACGTGCTGCTGGGCGATGCCGGACTTGCGATTACGCAGTTTGCTGGTGATCGCGCTGGCCAAGCTCCCGCAAATCAGGCGGGAAAGGCGTTGATTGACGCCTTTCGCTTGTCCGTTTGAGAAAAAGAAGCCGGGTTTCGATCTGGCTTCCTGATTTATCCCAACCCCAGTGCATTCTGCACCGGGGTTTTTCTATTTTGGCAGAAGGTGACGACTGAACGGAATCCTGTCTGCCATCTTGATTCGGTATTTCTGGCCTCAAAGGAGGTGTGTCATGGAATTTAATGCCGGGGACATCGTGAAGGTCCCATTTCCGATGCATGATGGAACTACAAAGCCACACTACGGCATTGTATCCCGGGTGGAAAAGGGGTTTGGGGGAGATCTGGTTACCGTGGTTTATGGCTCTTCGAAGAAGGTTTCTGTAAGCGGCCATCCCGACAACGAGATGGTCTTGCACCTGCCAAAGGACCTTACTTTTGCAGGGCTTTACAAGCCAACACGGTTCGATTTTCGGGTAACCGCGCAATTTCCAGCCAGGTTGTGTGTCCCTGTTGGGAAACTGGATCTTACTAACCCGTTGATGGTTAATGCACTAAAGGGTGCCATGCGAGCGGCCTACAGCCCTGGTTGACGCGGTTGCATTGTGGTATCATGATGACATCAACCAAACAAGAACGAAAGGAGTTTCTTCCAATGAAAACCGCAATGACTGTACGGTTCGAAGAAGAGAGAACCGTCACGGGAGCCACGCAAGTAGCGCTCAAGCAAATCGCCGACCACATGGGCGTATCCCAAAATAAGGCTGTCCACATGGCCATTAATCGCATGTATGACAGCTTATTCCCTGAGAAGGTGAACCACGATATGCCTACTCCACAAGAGCTGGTTGATGCAGGGGCTCTCTCTAATCAAGATCCGTCGGCGCTGGTCATGGACGACCTGTGCTACCTGCTAAAAAACCGATAATGATACAAATCAAGGCCTGATTTATCACGCTGATCCACCCAGCCCCAGTGCATTCCGCACCGGGGTTTTTCTTTGGCCGGATTCCTGTCTGGTATTCCCATTCGGAAATGATCGCGGCATTCAGCCGCTTACCTGTCAGGAGAGATATGATGAAAACACGATTTATCGCCAACGGAAAGCCTGTTTACAAGACACGCATCGGGTCGTTAATTTTTACCCATCCCGATGGGCAAAAAGAAGAAGTGTGTGGCATGCACCCCTTGTCCAGGCTGCAGGACATAGTGGATGTTTTTGATGAAACAGGCCACAACACTAAGTATATCATGAAATATGCCGTTGGGTGGCGGGGACAGCCGGAGGACGACCATCCCTGCCCTTGTGCCAGGTGCCAATTAAAAGTGGCTCCAGACTGGTGGAAACCGCGACCGGCGACGGAGCCGCCTCGCGGGCCGGTTTCCATGGCTGATGACGATCAACCAAAATCTGTTTAACGATCCCCCAACCCCACGTCTCCGGACCTGGGGTTTTCTTTATTACCGGACGTTTATCCAGTGTGCGCGGAAACCTCGCTATTCATGGCGGGGATGCAGAGCGCGCGCCGGAGCCTTCATCTTGCGTCAATGCAAAGGAAGTTAGTACACTAACTGCATACTTCCTTTTCGCGCAGAGATACATATGGAAGCAAGCCAGCGTGCGGTTCCAGCCATTTTGTTGGCCCTGACGGACGAGCAGGAAGCCCGCAACCTGAGCTGGGCGCTGTCCATACACTATGAATGCATCATCGTCTCCAGTGGCGCCGAGGCGCTGCGCCTCGCCGGTACACATCATGTGGATGCCATCATCTGCGACGCGCAACTGGAGGATATGTCGGGCGCCCAGTGCCTCTTCGACTTCCGCACCCGGCAACCGACGGCGATAAGATTTCTGTGTGGCCTGGGTACGGACTCCAGCGAGTTTGCCGACGCCCTGCATGTGGCCGCTGTCTACGAATACCTGCGCAAGCCGCTGTTCCCGGATCTGGTGGCACTGAGCCTGAAGCGGGCGATGGAATACCGTGAAATCTCCCGCGAGCATCGCCAACCCATCCACAACTTACCCAGACAACCGTTTTCCAAGGATGCCGACTCGAATCCAAGCCAAACGGAAGGTGGCACATTAAAGGAACATACGGAAAGTCTGGAACGCGGCATGGTCATCTCCGCACTGAAACGTTTCCACGGCAACCAAAGTCGTGCCGCCAAGGCGCTTGGCCTTTCCCGGGTAGGCCTGGCCAACAAAATCAAGCGTTACGCCATTGATATAGAGAGAACCTGATGCAACTGCTGACCTATCGCCATACAGGCCAACCGGCTTGGGTGAGCAGCAGACCATGAACCTGCAACAGCTTCGTTTCATCTGCGCGGTGGTGCGCCAGAACTTCAATGCGTCGGCCGCCGCCGATAGCCTGTATACCTCACAACCGGGGGTGAGCAAACAGATCCAACTCCTGGAAGAGGAGATCAATGTGGCGCTTTTCGTGCGCAAAGGGAAGCGCATCATCGGAATGACCCCGGCGGGTGAGCAGATATTCACTTTTGCACAGCGGGTAGTCGGCGATATCGAGAATATCCGAAAAGTAGGTCAGGAGTTTTCTCAGGGCGATCGCGGGGAATTTGTGATCGCCACCACCCATACCCAGGCCAGATACAGCCTGCCCAAGGTGATAAAGACCTTTACGGAACGCTACCCAGGGGTTCAGTTGCGCCTGCGCCAGGGCAATCCTACCCAGATCGCGGAGATGCTTGCGGCGGGGGAGGCAGACGTGGCGATCGCAACGGAGTCGTTGAATTCCTACGCGGGCCTTGTCGCCTTGCCCTGCTATCAGTGGAATCGCGTCGTTATCACAGCCACCGGCCATCCGCTGCTGCAAAGCCGGCCACTGACGCTGGACGCAGTCGCCGCCTATCCCATAGTAACCTACGACCAGGCCTTTGCTGGGCGCTCCCTGATCGACAAGACTTTCGCCAATCACAGCCTGTCCCCCAACATCGTGCTTTCCGCCATAGACTCCGATGTCATCAAAGCGTATGTGGAGCTGGGGTTAGGGATAGGCATCGTCGCCAAAATGGCTTATGACCCTGTACGGGACACAAAACTGGAGGTGATCGATGCGAGTCACCTGTTCGATCCCAGCACCACCTACCTGGCCTTGAGGCAGGGAACCTATTTACGCGGGTATCTATACACCTTCATAGCGTTATACGCGCCACACCTCGATCGCAACACGGTGGATCAGGCCATGGATTCCACAGTCGCTTCCAGGGCGTTATTGGCGCCAGATGGTAGCGTCTGATCAAAACCTGAAGACGCCAGCCCCACAACCCCGATGCATCTTGCACCGGGGTTTTTCTATTGGGCGCAGCCCGTGCGGATTCCTGTCTGGTACTCCCGTTTGGAAATGATCGCGGCATCCAGCCGCTTGCCTGTCAGGAGAAACCCAATGAATATCCGCATCCAACACACCGAACTGGGTCGTTATGCCCATATCGAAACCGCATCAAGCACATTGGACGTGCTTTTGGATGATTATTTGCCCACCACAGCATCCTTGCGGCGCTTGGCCGCCGCGATGCGACAGGACGCTACGACCGTAGCGCGTGCCTTGTTGCTCGACATGGCCGCCGATCAATATGACGGCGCCAGGAAAATCTGAATGCCTAACTGATACCCCCAACCCCATGTCTTCGGACCTGGGGTTTTTCTTCGCCCGTCGCCCACCGCCAACGTGTGCGGATTCCTGTCTGGTACTCCCCTTCGGAAATGATCGCGGCGCAGCCGCATTTTTGATAGGAGAAACACCATGGCAACGGCAACACCTACAATAGATCTTGGCGTAACCTTTGGCATCCCCGCTCTGGCCGGCAAGCAGTTCCCGGCCAAGGGTCTCACCGATCCCGGCGTTCCCGAGATCATCAGTAATTACGTGTTCCGGCTGCCCTTGCTCCGCAAGGCGCTGATCTGGATGGACGGGAAGGCCGGGCGCAGCATCTACCTCGCAGGGCCTTCGGGATCCGGCAAGACCAGCCTCGCGGAGCAGATGGCCGCACGGCTGGGATGGATCTGCACCACTCTGTCCTGCAATGTCCGCACAGAGCGCGCGGATATTGTGGGGTACATGGGCCTAGAGAATGGAAGCACCCGCTTCATCCCTGGGCCCCTGGTGCGCGCCATGCGCAACGGAGAGATGATCGTGTTCGACGAGGGCGACGCATTGCCGCCTTCCATCACGATCACGCTCAACCGGGTTCTGGAGGGATCCCCCCTGGTGATTCCTGAAACGGGTGAGGTCATTCACCCGCACAAGGATTTCCGCATCGCGTTCACGGGCAACACCCGTGGCCGTGGCGACGAAACGGGTACCCACCGGGCCCGCAACGTACAGGATGCGGCCGTTCTCGACCGATTCCTGTTTCTTGAGGTTGGATACCCAACTCAGGAGGAGGAGAACGATATCCTGGTCGGAAAATTCGGCACGGCTCTTCCGGATGAAATTCGGGAGATCCTGTTGAAAACCGCACAGGAGAGCCGCGCGGCTTTCATTGGTGGCGAACTATCCGCGCCGATCTCCACCCGGGGACTGGTTCGAATTTCCGAGCTGGTCAAGAGTGGCATTTTTAGTGCCACGAACGAACCCCTCTGGGAGGCCGTGTGTTTCGGATTTGCCGATGGGCTATCCGAAGGGGAGAAGTCCGGGCTTCGCTCCATTATGAAGCTCGGATAATCTTGATCCCCCCAACCCCATGGCTTCGGCTTTGGGGTTTTTCTTCGTCCGCTGTCCGGAATCCTGTCTGTTACCTCCATCCGGAATGGATTCGCACAGGAGGTGCGCGATGTTACAAATACGAATCGGCCGTAACGGCGAAAACTTTTATGGGCAGGTAGTTCGTCCATCAGAGGATAGCGCGGCAACTTTCTTTTGCACGAAAAAGGACCGTGTCGTTAATCCAAAAGAGCATACGGTTGACGAGGCAAATGCAACATATCAAAAGCGTGTTCTTGATGATGGCACCCGGGGCTATCAGGAAGTGGTCGCGCTGGATTTCTATCCAAACAATGGTACCCCGGTGTCTGAATTGCCCATTTTGACACTGACCGAGATGATCGCCGTGCAGCTTATTGACGCAGTGAACCCAGTGAGCGCGGCCCACGACCTGGAGGTTTGGCTTTGTAGCGCGGGGATGATTGTGTATCACAATCCAGATACATCGTGGAAAGCGTGTATGGAGGCTGTCGCTGGCATCTGCGGACCAAGTTGGGTTTTCTAAAGGAGCAATACCATGAGCAAAGTGAAAACGTCTGTAATATACCCGCGCTGGGCCAATAAATATCTGCCAAACACGCCATACCAGAATGGAACAAGCAGATTTTCTTTAACCATGGACGACAAGGTAATCACCTTTGTTGATAATGAATCAGAAAACGGTATACCAGATCTTCTTGAAACGCTGGAGCGGTTTGGTATTCCTTACGACCACCACTGTGAAGCGCTTGATGGGGATCCTGCTTATCTTGTATATAACCGGCCTCGCAAGGACGGAAGCACGGAGGCGCTGCACGTTTGCGAAAGTGATAGGCTCCTCGACGTTGGGGAGCTGATCAAGCTGCTGGATGGAGAGCGTCCACTCGAAACCATCCGGAAGCTTTGCCTGGACATTGATAATGACACGCTTCCGCTAAAACCGAACATACGGGATTTCCCAGAGCAGGAATATCAGGATTGGCGCTCCTGCAAACCACGCATTTTCCGTGCGAACATCACAAACGTATATCGAAAAACAACTTGCTATGCTTTTGACCACGTTCGCCCCGGATTCTGCAATATTTTTGGTGTGACTGGTCATCTTATCGAGTCTCGTCAGGATGATAGCAAGCGCCACAATTCGTGGTTCAACACGCGGCAACTGGACGTTTTAGAACGTGAATTCCCTTACGTTTTCTTTGGGGTGACCGGTGATCCTGCTGTGCCAGACGATGGGTCAGCCTTACTCTTCGAGCCTGGCCACCCGGCTGTATTCATACCAAGCGATGTTCATTTGCCTTCATTCACGCGTCGAAAAATCATTCAGTCTCTGGAAAACATGACACTGAAAGAGCCAGTTTCTCTGGACAATATGGATAAAATCGATGCGGCTTGCCATCGCATAGAACCGCAAGCGCGCTGGTCCTTCTGACCGGATCACACCCAACCCTCATGCATCCTGCATCGAGGGTTTTTCTTCGTCTGTGTGCTCGGAAACCTGTCTGGTACTCCCGTTTGGAAATTATCGCGGCGTCGCCGCATTCGACAGGAGAGGTATCATGCAGGCATTTCGTCTTTCCATTATGCAGTGTCCCACAACGCTCTGGGGCCTCGCCAGCGGCATTAGCAACCATATCATTTTCCACGACACGGGCAATAATTTGGTTATGGAAACCCATTCCTATGATGCCGCTTTGGATATTTGGGGAAACAGGATCAGAAAGGCCGACGGCAGCTATTGGAGCATGGTGGTGGATCCGTCGAAGGATTGCCCATCGCCGTGTGATAACCCGCTGATGGTGATGGAGGTGGCGATTATCCGTATCCACGCCATTTTCAGGTGTTGGCCAACCGATCGATCTATGGAAATGTTGCTCAACCGCTGGAGCGTGTCTGGCCAAGCTGCCGATGCGAAAATCCCTGATTTTCTGTTTGCGTCGGCATCTCCATCGGTCATAGCTCAGCTTTAGGCACTCCTGATCTCCCTCAACCCCAGTGCATCCTGCACCGGGGTTTTTCTTTGTCGCTGTGCGGATTTCTGTCCGGTACCTCTCCATGGAAATTCACAGAAACACCGCCCATTTCGACCGGAGAAACCTTATGAACCACCTTTGTCAGGAATCACCTTTATATGATGGCGAATGCCTCGCCAGATCGAACGCGCCGGATCTCGACAGCTACGATCACATTCTTGTTGCCTTCTCGGGCGGCAAAGACTCCATGGCGTGCCTGCTTCACTTGCTGGAACTGGGCGTAAGCAGAAAACGTCTGGAACTTTGGCATCATCGGATTGACGGTGCCGACGGCGCACTTATGGACTGGCCGGTGACCGAGGATTATTGCTCTACCATCGCCGCCCACTTCTGCCTCCCGATTTTCTTTTCCTGGAAGGAAGGCGGTTTTGAACGGGAGATGTTGCGGGATCGCTCGCCCACCGCTCCCATCCACTTTGAGGCGCCCGATGGCCTGCACACCATCGGCGGGCTCGGGCCCCAGGGCACCCGGCAAAAGTTCCCCCAGGTTTCTGGGAACCTTGCGGTACGCTGGTGGCGGTATATCTCAAGATCGACGTCGCTGCGGCCGCTATCCGTAACGACCCGCGCTTTGCTGGGAAACGCACCTTGGTAGTCACTGGCGAGCGCGCGGAGGAATCCCCCGGGCGTGCCAAGTACGCCACTTTCGAGGCCCACAAGGCCGATCGAAGGGCGGGCAAGGCGCTGCGGCATGTGGACCATTGGCGCCCCGTCCACGCATGGGCGGAGGCCGAAGTATGGGACATTATCCGGCGCCACAAGGTAAACCCGCACCCAGCCTACTGGCTTGGTTTTGGCCGGGTGTCCTGTATGAAGTGCATCTTTGGCAGCCCGAATCAATGGGCTTCCATCCGCGCCATTGATCCCGATGGTCTTCGTGCCATTGCTCAGTACGAGGAGATCTTCGGCGTCACCATCCATCGTACCCAATCGGTAATGGACCGTGCGAATCAGGGCCAACCGTACCCCATGGTTTCTAGCAAGTGGCGTGATATCGCCATGCGCAAGCGCTATTCCGAGCCTGTATTCCTGGATCATTGGGAATACCCGGATGGCGCATTTGGCGAAAGCGTTGGTCCAACCTAGATAATCCACCAACCCCAGTGCAACTTGCACCGGGGTTTTTCTTCGTCCGCTGTCCGGATTTCTGTCTGCGATACCTCTCTGGAAATTATCGGGCACCCAGCCCTCTTTTTGAAGGAGAAATGCCATGCAGGAAAAAGACTTCACCCGCATCATCACCGCCATGCGCGCGACGGGCGCCTGTAGCCTTCGTGCGGAGTACCACGGGAGCGGCGACTCCATGGACAGCTTCACCATGTCGTTCGCGGATGGACAAGGAAATGACCTTTCCCTGCCCAAAGAAGTGGCCAGCGATATCCAGAATCAGTTGTACGATTTGTTGGACGGAGATCACGAAGGGTGGGAAAACAACGAAGGGGGATACGGGGAAATCAGCCTCGATCTGGATGACGGCGTCCCGACCATGGATTGGGACCACTACGATTACGTGGTGGACACCAGCCTGACCAGCCACAGCTTCGGAGATGACTAATGGACATACAGATGCACCTCTCCGGAGGAAGCAGTTTTCCTTGCCATACGCCGGAAGAATTTATGGATCTGGCGCGAGCAGGTCTTTCTGACCCGGTTTTGGGCGAGATCCATCTGGGCCATGTCCAACTCTGCCCGCAGAACTTCGGCGGCGGAATACTGGATGAATCCCGTGTGGCGGCCCTTCAGGCAGCGTATCCCGACACGCGGTTCCGCCTGCACGCCAACGCCAGGATTCTGGAGGAACCGTGCAGCTACGATCTGGGAACGGCACATCGTTTCCCGGAATATATGGCCCGCCTGGTGGGCATGCTCCGCTTTCTCGGGGAGCCGTACAGCATTCATGCGGCCAGCAATGGAATGCCCATCATGGATCAAATCATGATGGCCAATGCCCTCTCCAAACAAGCGGGTGTTCCAGTGGCTATCGAGGGTCTGTATCCGTCGTTACGTCCAGGGAACACGGTGTCCACCTGGGATGGCTACGCCGAACTGCTGGAGCATAGCGTGTACTTCGTCGTTGACCTGTCGCACCTGAACATCGTTCGCCAGGCCGAAGGAGAACCACCTGCAGACCTGGTGGAAAGCCTTCTTGGGCACTCCCGGTGCATCGAGGTGCATGTATCCGGCAATGATGGAGTACGCGACCGTCACGAAGCCCTGCGTGGGAATGAGTGGTGGCTGAATCTATTGACCGGTGTCAATCCGGACGCGGTTATTTTTTACGAGGGCCGTCACCCGGCCAAAGGAGTATAAGGTGAAAATTTATATTGAGCATGCGGAGGAGACCTGTCTTGGTGGATCCGCCTTTCCGGAAAACCCGGAAGAGGACGCATCGGTGATTCATTTCTATTGGGCAGAGGGCCGGGAATGCCTTTTAATGAACGGGGCCGCTGACCAGATCGCCGAACTGGAGCAGCATCTTTGGAAGAATTATCGTGATCGGTGCGTCAATACCAATCACGATCTTTTAATGGCTTTGGCGGCTCTCAAGGATGCGCTGAAGTATGGCGGTGACAAGCTTGAGCTATGCATGGCGTTTCTGAATGACATCCCCATGATTCCGGTTACCGTCGAGCCACAAGACACCTGGGCTTTCTAGCCAGATCCCCCCAACCCCAATGCGTTTTGCATCGGGGTTTTTCTTTTGCCTGGAGCACGGCATGGACTTTGGCGTTTGCCATTGGCATTTGGCATCCGCCAGTCGCCCCCGCCCTTCGTCTGGGCGGAATCCTGTCCGGTACCCACAACCGGAAATGATCCCGGCAATCCTGCCGATTTTGCGAAAGGAGAAGTACGATGTCTGATTCATTTTACGGAGATGTGCGGTTTCCGGAGTGGGCACTGAAGTTCTTGCCCGAATTCTCTCAGGAGGATGGCACCCGACTTGAGCTGGAACCCAACAGCAAAGTCTATTTTTACGCGGAGGACGAGTGCGAAAACGGCGAAGTGAGTATTGTCGCCAATCTCTCCGCCATGGGGATCCCCTACGACTCCAGCAGCGCGGAGTATTTCGAGTACAAGGCGGAAACGATCTATTTCCGGTTCCGCGACAACGGAATGACTGAGGAACATGGCGTTTTGGAGGGAAGTGATCGTGTGCCGGCTCAGGACATCATCGATCTGGTGGACAATCACCTCACCGCCGCTGAAATTGGAAAGTGGTGCAGGGATTATATCGCGCCATTTCAGCCGCTCACTCCTCCCTTGGAGGAAATCACGGAAAGCGATTACCGGAACTGGCTCAACCAGAAAGCACAAGTCTTCCGTGACCATGTTTTGTCGGCGCTGGATGGAAAGCATGTCTCCACAACCCGCCTGTACACCATCCACGGCATCGAAGATGGGGAAAACACGCTGTTTTCCATGCCAGGAACGGTATGGAGCAAGCGTTTGCAGCCGCGCGATCGTTTTTCCGACAAACAAATAGACGAAGGCGAGCGCTTATTCCCTGGCGTGAGATTCTTTATGGCGGGCAAGGGGCGAGTGGCGGCATTTATTTCGCCAGTAGCCATTTCACCAACGGACATCCCAGACCTCACGATGGCGGTAACGGAGTATCTGGAAACCCTTTGCAAAGGAGAAGACGCATGAGAAATTCGTCATATTTTAACCCAACCTGCATGTCTTGCGGCTCACGGCTGGTTTGGGATATCCCACAAGACCAGTACATGCGCGAAAAAGCGTTCTGGGATTCTTGGGAATGTGAAGTTTGTAAGCCTGCTGATGTTGTGGCAGCCATCCGACGTCACTATTCGCCACCAACCTTCGACTTGGGGGACGCTTTTTTCTGTATCGTCCGATCTGAAGTGGACCGCTGGTGTATTGGCTCAGGATTGAGCCAGCATGACGCGCAGCAGCTTTATCGTGCTGGGATGGCATTCACCACGGCGGATGCAGCCAGGGCCGTCCTGGACGCCCAGAAACGCATATAAGCTGACCCCCCCAACCCCATGGCTTCGGCCTTGGGGTTTTTCTTCGCCTGGAGCCCTACGGAGCCCTGGGCATTTGCCATTGGCATTTGGCATCCGCTGGCCGCGCCGTCCAGCGGACGGATTCCTGTCTGCTACCTCCTCACGGAATGAATCCACGGCATATCGCCGGTTTTTCTGAAAGGAGCTTTACCCATGAACATCCAAACGATTGATATTGCAGAGCTGGAGGGGTTGGACGATATCGCACTTGTAGTGAACGGGACAAAAGTCGCCACCGTTGACCCGGATTTTGAGGAAGATGGATCCGTATCGAACATGGATAATTTGGCGCACGCCCTTGCTGATGTGGTGGGCATCCCAATCCGTTATGTCCGTATCAACCAGAATATGGAGCAATTTCAAGCTGAGGAAGGTATCGATGATAGCTGGACATGGGACAAGATCATTTCTGCCGTATGGGTTACGGGTAAAGATCATTCACCTGAGTTTCTGCGCGCCCAGCCCGGCGTTACGTTCATCAGGACCGATGGTTTGAGCACGATCCTGGATCCCATAGAACTTTGTCATCATAACGGGGTTAGCCTCGTTCAAGTTCAAGAGCCTGAAATTGCTGGCATGTGGGACTGGATTTCTGGCGATGGCAAAAACGCTTGTGACATGAGCTTTTCGTCTATGATCGAAGCAGCGCGAGACGCTGTGAAGGTCCTTGGTCTGGATTGACCCCCCCCCAACCCCAATGCAATATGCATTGGGGTTTTTCTATTGCCCCGATCGAGGCGGGCCCCTGTCATTTGCCGTTGGCATTCATTGCTGGCCTTATCACCGCCCGGACGGATTCCTGTCCGATACTCCTGCATGGAATTTTATCATTCAGGAGAAGGCGATGTTTTATGGAATCGTGATGACGCGAGATGGAAACGGTGCCGGGCGAAACCTTTTTGGTTATATCCGGCGTTTTGATTCTCAGACGGTCCCCACAGAAATCAAAGCTACAACACTGTTTGGGGACCTGCTGACACGACACCTTGTTGTTGTGGCTCCAAGGCCATTAGACGAAGTGGACAGGTTGTACAACGAAAAGTTGAGCGCCGATTATCTAGGCATCCTGCGCGGAGCTGTGATGACGATTGAGACCGATCTCACGGAGAAGCAGATTGGCATGGAAATGCGAAGGTTAGTGGTGTCACTTCCCGAGGGCGGTGATCTAAAGCCGTATGCTTTCGCTGATTTGCTTACCATTCTAGGGAGCAAGGCCAGCGTTTTGGCGGCTGAAAGGCTACAGAAGGCCATTACAGGCTTACGCCGATCCAGTCCAGAGTGGGCTTTCTGAGAAATGGAGGCAACAATGAAACTTTTTCTCTTCTGGGATATGGAGAAAGACATTTTGCGGGGCTCCTACGATTCTGGCGGGGAAGCTTACCGCTTTTCCGCAGATATAAGGTCTACGCGCAAGAAAGTGCTCTTCAAGCACACAAGAAATGCCTACGGGTATGCGCGACGGCTGGAAAGAATGGGGCTGGATCAGGTAATCCCTACAGTCTGTCTTTCCCCCAGCATGCATCCTGACATTTTCGTGACGATCTTGATAAAAGACCTTCGGTATGGAGGTCCGGGTAGCAGGTTGTCTGCACAGCAAATCGTTGAGTTTTCGATTAGCAGGAAAGCGGAGAATGTAGTGTATGGGGGCTTTTTCCGCGATGAGATGAACCAGCAGCGGCTCGAAGCGGCAGCAAAAGCCGAAGCGGCGGAGAAACTGGCGGCAAAAAAGCTGCGTAAATCTGTTTCTGGTCTCCAGGCTGCAAGCCCTGACTGGGCTTTCTGATCTGATCCCTCAGCCCCATGCATTCTGCATCGGGGCTTTTCCAGCCAGCCGGCCGCGTCCGGAAAACTGTCCGCCACTCTCCTGCGGTAATTCAGGCAATTTCGCCCATTCGAAAGGAGAGTAGTCATGGATCAAAAATACACCGTCATCGTAGATAGAATCCCCGATCAGGATGTCGCGCAGATTTTCTGCTGCAACCAAGCAGACGACGAAGCCCACGCTCGGGAGCAGGCTGAAAACGCCTACCCCGGGTGCCGGGTGAATACCGTCTTCGAGTCAGGAGATTCAGGATGGCTTCGGATTTATTCCGCAAGTGAGGCAGCAGTAGATGGCGCCGGCTTTTGGTCCGACGAAGATGGTTGGACAGAAGATGGCGGGGAGTCGCTGTACGAAGTTATGGAATGCATGGAGAGCCGCCTGCCGCTCAGCGTTGGCGGAGACGCTGTATGGCAGTTTGTTCGTGCCTGTGCCGCATCTCAGATCGCTGTCGCTCGGCACATCCGGTCTGGTTACCTGGCTGGAAACCGCCAAGATTCCGATGAGTATGCCGCTACGGAAGCCCTGGTGGAGAAATGCCCGTCGCTTTTCGCCACACGGGACCACGCATGGTCGTTTCTCATGGAGGAGACCCATGAAAATCTGGAACCAGAAGAGCCTTGTGGGTTCAATGTCGGGGATGAGGTGTTCTGGGAAGATCCAGATAACGGTGCATCCTCTGGATATTACACGATCCGGGAGATTAATGGCGAGATTTTACTCATCGCCAACCAAGCGGGCAGCCAAGCAGAAGTGTTTGCCCATGAATTAAGATAAGCAGCACAGGAGAACAGAGATGACCTTTTGGGGCGAGTTTTCCAGTGTTGTTTTCGTGGCGTATGTCGTGCTCTGCTTTGCCTGCGAGAAGATCGCATCCGGAAATGGCCGATAGCCTTTGATCCACCCCAACCCCAATGCACTTTGCGTTGGGGTTTTTCTTATTTGGTTTGGTCGGATTCCTGTCCGTTACTTCTTCCTGGAATTTTACAGGCATGCTCATTTCACAGGAGAAACGTCATGACACATAAATACACCGTTATCCTCACTCATAAACGTGAAACACTGGGTTTCGTTGCTGATGCTGAAGATGCCGTGAGAGCAGTTCAATTGGCGAATGCTGCCTATCCTGGCTGCAGGATGCATTGCGTCCATTACAGCAGCATCCATGGGCATTATGCGATCCGATCGGAAAGCGAGTCACGGGGATCAGAAACCCAATCTGGATGGTGGTCTGGCACTTTTGGATGGACGGATCTTGATAGCTCAACCCGATTTAACCTGGACGAGCTTCGGGCCACACCACTTCCATTATCGAAAGGCGCGGATGCTAGTTGGAAATTTGTCGCTGGCAAGGACAGCGATGCTGCAAATTCCGTCCGGTCAAATCATCTCATAGGCCGACGGATCATTCCGAAGGACTCTTGGGCATTCTAGCGCGATCACTCCCAACCCCAGCGCATTTTGCACCGGGGTTTTCTGCGGTTCGGAAGGAATCCTGTCTGGACGGAATCCTGTCGGCTACTCCTGACTGGTATTGAAAACTATAAGGAGCGTGCCGCATGCTGTATTTCAACAAACGTGTCCGTGAGGATATTATCAAAACTTTCAACCGATTGGCCTACGCCGGAGGTTTTACGCAGCTCGCTGCGGCGGCGGCCCTGTATTATAAGGAAGGCCATGCATCTGGATTCCTTGCTGCGATTGGGTTTATCCTGTCTTGCAAGGCAATTTCCTGGATCGTTATGGCCTATGAGGCATAGATTCAAAAGGAGAGTGTTATGGGCATGAAGTACATCCGCCAGCAGTATGGGGTACCGGCCAAAAGAGGTGCAAGGGTTAGGTTCACGCCTGACGGAAATTTATCTATGAGTTGTGATGGCATCATCGTCGGCACTCGCAATGGTTATCTGCGAGTGCGTATGGGCGAAGAAAGACGAGTGAGAACTTATCACCCAACTTGGCAAATTGAGTACGTGTCGTGAATCTCGTGACTTGGCAACTCATCTCAATTGCCCTGATCCTGGTCGTTGGGTTGCCATTGGCAATCATCTCGGCCAAATCATCCCTGCACGAAAAGAAAGAGGCTCAGAAACACCGGGCCGATAAACCTACGGTATGACCACCCCAACCCCAGTGCTTTTGCACCGGGGTTTTTCTTTGTCAAAAAGCTGCAACGCGCTCCGTCAACTTGTGTAAACCAACCAGGCTCGCAGGTGCCACGGCTTTCCTTTTCACTGTCACCGTTTTTTCTGGCGCTTTTTCAGCCGTGTGATGGGCGAACACCGCTAAAGTCTGCACACGGGCTTTCGCCCAAGCCAGCCGGTCTTCCTGGCTCGCGTCGCGATCCAGTCCAGCGCCTTTCTCCCCGTGTGCCCGCAAATAGATCATTTGCGCTTCCGGAAACTGTGCGCGAACCAAAGATACGAGGCTATCCACAAACCGATATTTCATCCCTTTGGTTTCGATCCGCGATGGCATCCACGCCTGATCCAAAAGCATGTCTGCCCCATCAAAATGTACCCAGTACAAGCCATTTACTCGCGCATTGATCTGTAGCTGGTCGTTTGATGTGATCAGGGCGAATGGTGTACAGGCTCCCACGCGGGTTGCCACCCAGTCGCTTTTGTTCAGATTCTGCGCCATCAGGTGTTTCCCGCTTTCAAACGGCAATCGCACCCACGAAAAGGTCAACCTTTTGATGGTTTCCATAACACACCTCACCAATCAATTTCGTATGCCCGAACATTAGATTAGTGAAAAAACAAAAGGTTCGCAACTTCTTATGCCAAACCGCTTCTTTAGACAGTTTTTTTGATCTGCACCGCCGTTCCATAAGCCAACACTTCAACAAACTCATCGTCGTCGCCAACCGTCATTCCACCGTTCGCAATACGAAAGGCGACAATGGCATCGGCACCGTTCTTTTTCGCGTCCGCGATCATTTCCGCAATGGCCGCGTCCCGGGCTTCCCGCATGATCTTTTCATACCCGGACATGCGCCCGCCGGCGATGGCCCTGAGTTTCCCGAGAAAATTACCCGCCTGGGAGCGGGAACAAATGGCGGTCCCGCTCACCGTGCCCAAACTGGTAACGATGGTTTCTCCGTAAATATGTTCCGACGACACGACGATCATCCCCTTGGTCTCCTTTAGTGATCACTGCCCCGTGGCGATCATGAGCGCGCACATTTCTTCCAGTTCCCGCATGTCCCTGGCCCTTGGCGATAATGTCTTGATAGCGCGATCCCGTATTTCCTGCGACGCCTCGTCTGGCATATGCGCCAAGGTAAAGGCAATCTTCTCTTCCTCTGGCATGGTTTCCCAGAGAGCCAGATCCAGCGATTCCCCGATTTGCAGCATCGGTCCCTTCCAGCCATGCCGATTTTGAGACCGTGGTGCGAACATCTCCTGTGGCGTAGTGGGCGCCGGCGCACGCGCTGGTGGCAAAGCCTGCGACGTGGTCATCTGTTTACGATCCGGCTCTTCCGTTCTTTCTGAGCGCGATGGCGCTTCCGCAGGCACCGCCCAGCGCGGTTGTGGCGTCTCAGGCGGCATCCCATCAGCGGACCCGCTTGATTTTCGACGTGCCCGTGGAACTGGCGAGGCCATCATAATGGCGTCCATGGAGATCTGCTTTTCCAGGCCGTTGTTCATGACATAACGCAAAGCGGCCTTCACAAAGGACGATTTCAATCGATTGGGCATCCGAGAAAGCCATTGGCCCAAATCCTCGTCTTCCGCATACAAGTAAAACGACACCCTCTTAAGATCCATCCACGATCTCCTTGCCAGAACGAAGGGCAGCCTTGGGCGGCATTACAGCGACTCCCCAAGGCGCCGGAACCCCTCCGCCACGGCAAAGCGGGGGTCTTCCACCAATTCCGCCTGTGGCCAGTATTCCGTGAGCTCGCCGATCAGCAAATCAGCGCCGCCGCCGCCGACAAAGATCTTCTCCAGCTTGCGCCCCACGTCACCAAACCGCGCGGATGCGCTATCGAAGATTTCCGATCCCAGGATGGAGAGGGCACGATCGGCGTCCCGGCTCACATCCACGGTTCTGCCATAGTTCCGGATTTCCCTTTTCCATAATGCATCGTCGGCATCCAGATAATCCACGTCGAGTCCTTCGTTCTTCAATTGCTTCAGCAACAGGTTGGCAGCCCGGCTCATACCGCTGCAGGATCCCGCCACGCCCTCTACCCACCTTCCATCCAGCAACGCCATAAAGTCGGTGGTGTACCGGCCGATGGCCACAATACCGGCGTTGACCACGCGATCCTTGCGAACGCCGCCCTCCAGACCAATCATGTGTTGCAGGTAAATGCCGTTCGGCTCCGGCAAGACCCGGATTTGCGTATCCAGACAAGCGCTGACGATGTTCCGCATCTTGAGTTGCTGTTCATGGAAGGTGGAGGCGGGCAGGCCGGTCACGATACGCTCTATCTTGCCGGCGTTCCGCGTTACCTTGTCGATGGCGCCCTGGACAAGCGCACGGAATTCCTTCATGTCCAACCAGCGGTCGTGCAGACCGGAAACTCGCAGATTGCCCACCTCATGCAAGGCCGTGTTGCCGATGAAGTAGGTATTGCCGGCCACGTCCACCGTATCATCCAGCGCCGTGTCCGCCGCCGTCTTGTCCGTAATCCGCATGGCGGGGATCACCACCGATGGGATCATCAGCTTGACCACCTTGCCGTCAGGACCTCTCCAGGACAGCTTTACCGAAGAGTGACCCACATCCATTCCCAGGCACGTCATTTGAGGCTCCTTAATATACTATGAACATGCGTGATTATGGGAGACGGTGACCACCCCGTCAAGCGGCACAACGCTCTTTATGGCTCCGAACCAACCTTTTTGGCTCTTTTTGGGATGCATTGGCCCCTATTAGTGCTTAAAAAAACTGTACAGCCCTGAATGGTGCTGTAGAGAACTTTATGGTGTTACATACTCCACTATGAGACCTGTATGGGCTTTTTTAGGACAATTTAGCCCTGTATGGGACGTTAAAGTGTTTATGGTTTTCGCTTGGTTGCCCGACCAACCTTATAATATCATACTACGCACAAGGGTCGCTGATCGCGGCCCCTTGTTTGTTTTTCACGCCCTAAGCGGGCGATATCACGTCCTGCGGACGGATTTTCGAGGAGCATTCATGCCTGATCTTGATGAAAAATGGTCAACGGAAGAGGGGGCGCCCGAAGCCCCGGTTCGGTATTCCACACAGCAACCCCCCTTGCCACCCGGCTCCGACGCCGCGCTGCTTCAATATTTCGCCCTGCAAAGAGCCCGGACCATCCGTCTTTTAGGCCACATCGACACCCGCCTGGACCAGGAACGGGAGCGGCTTGATCGCCACCAGCCGCGTTGGAGTGGCCGTTTGGGGCTAGTGTGGCGGCCCATGTCTGGGCGGTATCTGGGGGCGGTGCAGCCGGATGTGGTGATCTGGTTGATGCGGCATTTTTCCGGTCAGTCCCGCTGGTTTTATACGGTCTTGCCGCTCAACGGATTATCCAGAAGGGCCAAGCGATCCGGCGGGTGGGCCGAAGGTGCGCCGGTGGTGCAGGAAAGCTTGCGGGAGATTGCCGACTTGATGCGGAAGCGGGAGCGGATACTGGGGCAGTGGTCGGATCTGTCGCGGTCGCTGACAAATCATGAAGGGTTGCTGGAGATTCCGGATGGCCCGAAAGTGTCGGGAAAACCGACAGTTGCGGATGGTCCTGAATAAGCGCTTTAATATACCTGTTTTCATTCTGAGGAGGTGTGCGATGGAACGTAATCCCTTGGTAATTACCGAGAAAGCGGTTGGTCGCCGCAGCGAAAAGACCGTGAACGCCCGTGACCTGCATACATTTCTGGAGGTCGGGCGTGACTTTACGAACTGGATCAAAAACCGGATCAAGCAGTGGGGCTTTGTGGAGGGGAATGATTACATCCGCCTTGAAGGTTTGCGCTCGCCCGTTTTGGCGAGCGCAAAATCGCGGGCACAGAAGACCACGGAATACGCCCTGACCCTCGACATGGCCAAGCACCTGTCGATGATCGAGCGGTCACGGAGGGGACACGAAGCCCGCGAATATTTTATCGAATGCGAGCGCCGGTACCGTGGGCTCAGGGAGCAGACCGCGCCGGTTCCGCCGGATACCACCAGGACCCCGGAAGAGTTGGCCTCGCTGTTGCACCTGTACGCCGCGTCCGTGAAAGCCCACAAGTCCAATGGCTTAAATCAGTTCCAGGCTGTGCTGGGCGCGCGTCGGGTGCTGCTGAAGCAGTATCAGTTTGATATCAATCATCATTTGATTCTGAATGATGTGGAGTATCTGGCGCGGGTCGGGATGGTGTCGAATGAGCGCGAGAAACAAGATCGCCGTTTCTGGTTTCCCGACGAGCTTGACGATGGTCCGGACACCACGCACTAAGCCTGCAGATCTACCAAAAGCCCCGGTGCAATGTGTAGCGGGGTTTTTCCTGAATCGATTAACACTCTCCGCAATCCCCCGGCCGCTCCGTCTAGCCGGATGGTCCGCCTGGCTCCGTGCTGTGCGGAAACCTGTCTGCTACCCCCTTTCGGAAATTATCGGGCATTCCGCCCATTTTCGAAAGGAGTAACACCATGCCGAACCACACCAGCAATATTCTGAACATCACCGGGCCCAAGCCGCTTCTGGACGAAATCCGGGCGAAGCACTTCCGGGTTCCAGAGGGCAAAACAGAACCGTGTCTTGATTTCGACACCATAATCCCGATGCCCAAAGATCTGGCCGATACAGTAGAGGGCTCAGGCATTGCTTGGGGAATGGATATCCTCAATGGAAAATTTGATCACCTTATTCGTCTGGCAAAGGATCATCCGGACGATCCCCTGCCGGAGGATCTGGATATTCCTACAGCCATTGCCATTGGGCTGGATTGGTGCCCGGATGTCATTGCGGCTGGTTTTCAGGGTGTTCGCAACCTGGAGAACCATTACGCAAGGTCCTGGTACGATTGGGCCAAAAAGAACTGGGGCACCAAATGGAACGCCTATTGGGGATGCATCAATGATCCGGCAGAGCCCTTCATCGAGGCCACGTATTCTACGGCCTGGTCCCCGGGAAGCGAGGCCATCGACGCTCTGGCCGCGATGTATCCCGGCGCGGAGTTTGAGCACCACTTTCTGGATGAAGGCGGTGGCTTTGCTGGCACACGGGAATACAGTGCCGGCGAATTGGTTTCCGATACGGACATAGATTGGACATTCCATGCCCGGAACACCTTTGGGATGGACACTGAGGAGGAGGAAGACGAGGAGGAGACCACGGAAGACGTGCCAGAACCAGATCCAGCAACGCGGATGGGGATGAAACCTGATAGCCCCTGGGCCTTCTAGTCCGACCCCTCCAACCCCAGTGCATCCTGCACCGGGGTTTTTCTTTGATCGCTGTCCGGTTTTCTGTCCGGTACCCATCCCTGGAAATTCATCCGTGGCCTGTCCACGCCCATTTCGAGGAGAAAAAACCATGTTGAAAAGCTATACGATACGCATTGCCCGTCAAATCAGTGATACGGCAGAGGAAATATATGCGGGGCACGTCATCGACATGCGACAAGACCTCGCAGCGGTTTTTCATTGCATATTGGATTCACGGATTGTCGGGACGAACGAGTGCTCTCCCAAGTTGGCCATCACGGCGCTCCAGGAAAAGCTCTCCAGGTCCGACGCGAGCAGGTTTTCCAAGGTTCTGGAGCTGGTATACCGGCCCCGCCCGGCCTCTGCATCCGGGGTGTTGCCGCCAAAAGCAGTCGCGGAAAAAATCTGTGAGACACTGCTGAAGCATGGAGACGCGATTGTTTTCCCTCATGATATCGAAGCCGTCTTGCTTCGTTCCGGAGACCTGGACGCGGTTCCTGACGCTGACGTTTTGATGCCCAATGTGGCTCTGTCTGGAGAAGACATTTTCCGGATCAGGACCATGCCGACCACAGACTGGGGGTTTTAATCATGGGCACCGCTCGAATCATGGTCATGGTCGCACAACACGCGGATCGGCGTATTTTTGGATATGTCCGGCGTACCGAGCCAACGCTCGCTGGCAAGTCTAGCCCGAAAGCGCTGGTCTTTAAGCAATTTCAATCACAGGTTATTGCGTTTTCAGACGTTCGTAAGCGGGCGGCGCTCAATCAATATAACCAATATTGCGACGATGGGTTTTCCAGCATCCTGGAGGGCGACTATCTGGTAAGCGATTCGACCACATTAGAACGAGATTTGGCATTGAAAATCATAAAGATTATCGAGGCCAATGATGATTTCGGGTCTTCACATCTTCAGAAGGGGCGCACGATCCATTATCTTCTTTGCCCTAGTTCAGAATTGATGCTTTCTGCAGCCGTGGCCGCCAGTCGATCCATCCAGCCAGCCGAATCTTGGTACTGGTAGTCCTTTCGATCCCTCCAACCCCAGTGCATCTTGCACCGGGGTTTTTCTTTGTGGCATCCGCAGCCCCGCGCTGTGCGGAAACCTGTCTGGTACTGCTCTCTGGAAATTATCGCGGCACTCGCCGCTTTTTTTGATAGGAGAAGCACCATGAACAAAGCTGAACAATTCCTGAACTCTCTGGGGTCTGAAATCGCCCCTGCCGAAGCCTTTGTGCCGGTGAACCTGTTGGAAATTCTCGACGATTGCGGCATCCGCCTCTGTTTCGATGGCGATCTTGACGGGGAGATCGTGGCCAAGCTGGAAATCGTTGGCAACAAAAAGACCCTACGCCTGAACCCCATCGACAACCCATACCGGCTGGAAAACCGTTATCTGGTGGCGCATGTTTTGGGGCACTACGCCCTACATTGCCAACCCGGTGCGGATTACATCATCGTGGAGCGGAGAAGGGAATACAATGAAGCGGCCAAGCATTTTTTGGCTGCAGTGGAAATGGAGGCCTGTTCCTTTGCGGACGATTTGCTGCTGCCGATTGAAGCCTGTCGTTTGGTCATGGAGAAATTCCAGGGCGAAGCCCAGGAACAATCTAGTTATGAACAGGAGCATTTTTGGAAAGAGCGCTTCGCTTCGATTTTCGGGGTGCAGCCGCCCGTCTATCTTAACCATCGCCTGAGATATCTTGGTTTGATGTCGTAACTTGATGGATTTCTTCTTCTTGGCACCGGCCCGTGCGGAAACCTGTCCATCGGCGTGATCGGAAAACTGTCTGATATCTCCTGACGGCAAGATTCTCAAGGAGGTTCACATGGCGCTCGTCGTCATCTTCTGCGTTGTGTCTGGTGTTGCCATTTATGGCAGCATCCGGCCATCGCTGTATCGGCTCGGTATCATTTGATACCGATCCCCTAAGTTGATCCGTATGTAACCCATACGGTTTCAATATTCTCCCACCCAACCCTATTGCTTCGGCTTTAGGGTTTTTCTTTGTTCGAAAACCTGTCTGCGATCGGCATTCGGCAAAGATTCGATACAGGAGGACGTGATGCATCGCTATCTAATGAGCATTCATGGCGTTAAAAGCAAAGAGCACCTGGAAAAGGTGACGGAGGAGATGCGAGAACTGGGGACGCCGATCATTCGTGTGGTGGACTGTGGTGACACCTATTTTGCCCTGGAAGGCACACACAGGCTCCGAGCGGCCTGCCTGCTGGGCATAGCCCCCACGCTGGATGTTGTTGGCGAGCAGGACCAGGTGGATCTCACCTGGCTGGACATTCTGGACAATTTCCCAGATGGAACGGTGTCCATGCCAGCCGGCGAGATTGTTGCCGCCTTGCGTGACCCGTACGGCAATGGCAGTTACCGGATCAATAATGATGGGGTGCTGGAGCTGGTACAGGCCGGAATTTAGCCATACCCAATATACCTGACTATCCCAACCCCACGTCTTCGGACCTGGGGTTTTTTCGCAGGTCTGTTGGTAGCGTGCCGGCGCAGATCCATGGCCCTTGGCTTCTGTGTTGGGGTGTGACAAATTTGTGTCAGAGCCAGCAACGACCGAGGCGCCAGTGTAGTAGATTGAGGTAGGTTATGGCTTTGGCAAGCGGCGCAACTTATTGATAAATATATGGCTATGATGAGAAATACTGAATGGCATTCAAGAGGTCGGCGGTTCGATCCCGCCTGGCTCCACCAAATCAAAAGGCTGACCAGCCTTTTTTCCACCCCGAAACGCAAAGCGTGCATCTCACCTGTTCCTGACAGGACGCAATTC